>NZ_CP066362.1:2400000-3007151 GCF_030323865.1 Pseudarthrobacter defluvii
GCGGGGCTGGTTACTGCTGCTTCGCTCTTCGATGTTGAACTCAGTTCCCTCCCGGTGATCCTCGCCGGCCACTCCGTGGGTGAGATCACCGCCGCCGCCCTCGCCGGCGTGCTGACGGAGCAGGAAGCGATGACGTTCGTGCGGGAGCGCGCCAACAGCATGGCTGCCGCGGCAGCCGTCACCCCCACCGGCATGAGCGCCGTCGTCGGCGGCGACCCTGCTGAGGTGCTTGCCGCGATCGAGGCTTCCGGCGCTGCCCCGGCGAATGTCAACGGCGCCGGCCAGACCGTTGCCGCAGGTACGTTTGAACAGCTCAAGGCGCTGGCTGACAACCCGCCCGCCAAGGCGCGCGTCATTTCCCTTAAAGTCGCCGGCGCCTTCCACACCAGCCACATGGCGCCTGCCGTGGACGCCCTGAAGGCCCTGGAGCCCAAGCTGAACCCCGTGGCGCCCAAGGTGCCCCTGCTGTCCAATTACGACGGCGGGGAAGTCACCGACGGAGGTGCCGCCGTCGAAAGCCTGATCGCCCAGGTGTCCCGCCCGGTGCGCTGGGACCTCTGCATGGAAACCATGGTGAAGCGCGGCGTCACAGGGCTTATCGAGCTCGCTCCCGCAGGCACGCTGGCCGGACTCGCCAAGCGCGGGATGCCCGGCGTCAAGACCGTTGCGGTCAAGACCCCCGACGACCTTTCCGCCGCGCTGGCACTCTTCGCAGAACTGGAGGGCAACGCATGAGCGTTCCCACGCTGAAGCAGGCTCCCATCCAGGAGCACACCCGGATCGTTGGCCTGGGGGCCTACCGGCCGGACGTCATCGTCACCAACGAGGACGTATGCCAATGGATCGATTCCTCGGATGAGTGGATCCGCCAGCGTACGGGCATCATCACCCGCCACCGCGCTGCCGCGGATGTCAGCGTAATCGATATGGCTGAGGGCGCCGCCCGCGAAGCCATGGAGAAGGCCGGCATTGACGGCTCGGACCTCGGTGCCGTGATTGTCTCCACCGTGACCCACCCCTACGCCACACCGTCGGCCGCGGCAAGCCTGGCCGACCGGATCGGCGCCACCCCGGCTCCCGCCTTTGACATCTCCGCAGCGTGTGCCGGCTACTGCTACGGCATTGCCCAGGCCGACGCCCTGGTCCGCTCCGGCGCTGCTAAGTACGTCCTGGTGGTCGGCGCGGAGAAGCTGTCGGACGTCATCGACAACCGTGAACGCACTATTTCCTTCCTTCTCGGTGACGGTGCCGGCGCAGTCGTTGTCGGCCCCTCCGACACCCCGGGCATCGCGCCGTCGGTGTGGGGTTCGGACGGCAGCAAGTGGAGTGCCATTGGCATGACCCGCTCCCTGCTGGATGTCCGCGACCTGGGGCTCGCCGCCCGCCAGTCCGACTCCACGGGCGACCTTGCACTGCTGGAAGAAGCCCAGGAGCTGTACCCCACCCTCCGGCAGGACGGCCAGACCGTTTTCCGCTGGGCGGTGTGGGAAATGGCCAAGGTGGCCCAGCAGGCACTCGATGCCGCAGGCATCGAAGCCGAGGACCTCGTGGCCTTCATCCCCCACCAGGCCAACATGCGCATCATCGACGAGATGGTGAAGAAGCTGAAGCTGCCCGAGACGGTTACAGTGGCACGGGACATCGCCGAGGCCGGCAACACCTCCGCTGCCTCCATCCCGCTGGCAACGCACCGGCTCCTGCAGGAGAACCCCGGACTGAGCGGCGGGCTGGCCCTGCAGATCGGTTTCGGTGCCGGGCTGGTCTTCGGCGCACAGGTAGTTGTCCTTCCCTAGATACGCCCAAGGGCCGCAACCGCGGCCTGGACCGTTTCCGGCAGCCCCTGCCGGCAATACAAGAAAAGGAGCCACCAATGGCTAGCAACGAAGAGATCCTGGCCGGCCTGGCTGAAATCGTCAACGAGGAAACCGGCCTGGCCCCGGAGGCCGTCGAGCTGGACAAGTCCTTCACCGAGGACCTGGACATCGACTCCATCTCCATGATGACCATCGTGGTCAACGCCGAGGAAAAGTTCGGCGTCCGCATCCCGGACGAAGAGGTCAAGAACCTCAAGACTGTCGGCGACGCTGTCAGCTTCATCGCCGGAGCACAGGCCTAGTCACAGGCTTTTCGCCGTCTTACGGCTTGGCAGGGCTGCCGGTCCGGATTGACCGGGCCGGCAGCCCGCCGCATTTATCCGGCGCAGTACCCCGACCGGGACTGGCCGATCATCAACATGTGCGGGACCCTGCGACCGACGCAGCCGGATTCCCCACCGACGAAAGAGTGATCCCATGACACGCAAAGTAGTCATTACCGGTCTGGGTGCCACCACGCCCATCGGCGGCGATGTACCCACCATGTGGAACAACGCCCTCAAAGGGGTCTCCGGTGCCCGCACCCTGGAGGACGACTGGGTAGCCAAGTACGAGCTTCCGGTCCACTTCGCCGCCCGGTGCAGCACGCCGGCACTCGACGTGCTGAGCCGTGTTGAGGCCAAGCGCATGGACCCTTCCACCCAGTTCGGCGTCATCGCCGCCCGTGAAGCCTGGGCTGATTCCGGCATCACGGAAATCGACCAGGACCGGCTTGCCGTGGCCTTCGCCACCGGCATCGGCGGCGTCTGGACCCTGCTGGACGCCTGGGACACCCTCAAGGAAAAGGGCCCGCGCCGCGTCCTGCCCATGACCGTTCCCATGCTGATGCCCAACGGTGTGGCCGCGGCAGTCAGCCTTGACCTTGGTGCCCGGGCCGGCGCCCACACCCCTGTCTCCGCCTGCGCTTCCGGCACCGAGGCCATGCACCTTGGCCTGGAGCTCATCCGGTCCGGCAAGGCCGACGTGGTGATGTGCGGCGGTGCGGAAGCTGCCATCCACCCCATGCCGCTGGCAGCGTTCGCCTCCATGCAGGCACTGTCCCGCCGGAATGATGAACCCGAGCGGGCCTCCCGTCCGTACGACACCGCCCGCGACGGCTTTGTCATGGGTGAAGGCGCGGGAGCCCTGGTCCTCGAAGCAGAGGAACACGCCCTTGCCCGCGGAGCCCGCATCTACGCCGAGCTCGCCGGAACGTCGGTCACTGCGGACGCCTACCACATCACTGCACCGGACCCCGAAGGGCTCGGCGCAACCCGCGCCTTGAAGGCTGCCATGTTCGATGGCCGGATCCACGCTGAAGACGTTGTGCACGTGAACGCGCACGCCACCTCAACCCCTGTTGGCGACAAGCCCGAGTACACTGCGCTGCGTGCCGCCCTGGGCACCCACGTGGACAACGTGGCCGTGTCCGCCACCAAGTCGCAGATGGGCCACCTCCTGGGCGCTTCCGGTGCCGTGGAGGCTGTCCTTACCGTCCTGGCCGTCCACGAGCGCAAGGCGCCGGTCACCATCAACCTCGAAAACCAGGACCCTGAAATCCCGCTCGACGTTGTCACCTCCGCCCGCGACCTGCCCGCCGGCAGCATCGTGGCATTGAGCAACTCGTTCGGTTTCGGCGGCCACAACGCGGTGGTGGCTATCCGCAGCGTGTAGCCGCTGTGGGCTAGCTGTCCCCGGGTACGAAAGGAGGCCCCGCCGGCTTGGCGGGGCCTCCTTTGTGCTATGGAAGTGTCGGTGCAGTTTTGGCCACCCTGGGGTCGCCCTGGAAAAGGACGACGGCGGTCAGCCCACCTGGTGAAGCCAGCGGACGGGAGCGCCCTCGGCAGCATGCCGGAACGGCTCCAGTTCCTCATCCCAGGCTTCGCCCAGGGCGAGGGAGAGCTCATGATAGACGGCGGAGGGGTCCCCGGCGCCGGACTCATAGGCGTACCGGATGCGGTCCTCCGACACCATGATGTTGCCGTGCACATCAGTGACGGCATGGAAGATCCCCAGCTCGGGGGTGTGCGACCAGCGGCCGCCGTCCACGCCCTGGCTCGGCTCCTCAGTCACCTCAAACCGAAGATGCGCCCAGCCACGGAGGCAGGACGCCAATTTGGATCCCGTGCCGGGTGCGCCGGTCCAGGACAACTCGGCCCGGAACATTCCGGGCGCGGCAGGCTGAGCGGTCCACTCAAGGTCCGTCCGCTTGTCCACCACAGCGCCGACCGCCCACTCAACGTGTGGGCACAGCGCCGTAGGGGCCGAGTGAACAAACAGCACACCGCGGGTCATTGCAACAGACATTCCATCCTCCATAGCTCTAGGTACGTCTTCCCCAACGACCTCTGCCCGGATGGAACTGCCATGCCCTTCACTGCGGCGGTGGTTCCCTGTATTTAGATGTATCAGATTAAGCTGTGTCCGGGCTTGCCGCGCCGCGCAAAACCCTAAGGGCTTCAAGCGGTACTTGAAAGTTGCCGGACGTGACTCTTATTGTGCCGTACCTCATGGAATTACGCCAGTGCGATTAGTGCGGTGGTCAAGCCCTGGGATGGGCCTGCTGATAACTCTTCCGCAGGCGGTCCACGGAGACGTGGGTGTAGATCTGGGTGGTGGCCAGGCTGCTGTGGCCCAGGATCTCCTGGACGGCGCGAAGGTCCGCGCCGCCGTCGAGCAGATGGGTGGCGGCGGAGTGCCGGAGGGCGTGGGGTCCTGTCGCGGAGGTATCTCCCAGCGCCTCAAAGAGCTTGTTGACCAGGGTGCGGACCTGGCGCTGGTCGACCCGCGCACCTCGGGCCCCGAGAAAAAGCGCCGGTCCGCTGGTGTCCTTGGCCAAAGCCGTGCGCCCCCGCCGGAGCCAGTCGTCGAGGGCTACGGCAGCGGGAACTCCGAACGGGACGGTACGTTCCTTGTTGCCCTTGCCGATGACCCTCAGCGCCCGGCGGTCCGGGTCCAGGTCATCAACGTCAAGGCCCACGAGTTCGCCCACACGGATGCCTGTGGCATAGAGGAGTTCGACCATGGCGCGGTTCCGCACAGCCATGGGTTCGCCCTCCATGGCGGAGACTTCGAGCCGCTCCAGGATGCGCGTGAGCTGGGAGGCCTGCAGGACACCCGGCAACGACCCTTCGCGTTTGGGCGCCTTCAAGCGCAGCGCAGGGTCCACGTCGATAAGTTCCTCACGAAGTGCCCAGGCCGTGAAAGTCCGGGCCGTGGCAGACCGGCGCGCGAGGGTGGCCCGGGAGGCACCCGATGAACTTTGGCTGCCGAGCCAGCGGCGGAACGTTCCGAGTTCAAGGTCCTTCAGCGCTGCCACGCCTTCCGATGCCGCGTGGGACAGGAGGCTGCGCAGATCGCCCAGGTAGGCACGGCGGGTATGGGCCGACACCGCACGTTCTCCCGACAAGTAACCGGCAAAGCCGTCCAGGGCCTTGCCGAGTTCCATCGGCAGTTCGTCATTCTCCACTCCTCTACTTTCCCAGTTGCCTGGCCTCCGCCCCAGGGGGACACGGTCATCCCTTGCCGCGTTTCCACCCGCCCCGTTCGGACACCGCGAGTCCCAGCAGTCCCAGCCGGCCCAGTCCTGCCCGCACCGAGTCCTGGCCGAGGCCGGCCACGGCCGAGAGCTTTTCCACGGAAGTGGTGGAACGCAGCGGCAGCGCGTCCAGCAGGATCAGGTCCTCCAGGGTCAGGCCGTCCTGTACTGCTGCTTCCGCCGTGCGCTGTTCCGGCAGGGCCGTTCCGCTGGGTGACGCCAGCTCGGCCACCTCCGCCGCGTCCGTCACACAGACGGCACCCCCGTCCCGAAGGAGCCGGTGGCAGCCTGCGGAATTGGCGCTGTGCACCGATCCAGGGACGGCGCCGACGGCGCGTCCCAGGGACTCAGCGTGGTGGGCCGTATTGAGTGCCCCAGAGCGCCAGCGTGCCTCCACCACCACAGTCACCGCGGAGAGGGCAGCTATCAGGCGGTTCCGTTGCAGGAACCGGTACCGGGTGGGCGCCGACCCCGGCGGCACCTCAGCCAGCACCGCGCCCTGGTTGGCCACGATGCGGAGCAGGTCATCGTTGCCTGAGGGATAGAACCGGTCCACTCCCCCGGCCATGACTGCCATGGTGGGGACAGCGGACGAGCCGCCGGCAAGGGCTGCCCGGTGCGCATGGGCATCAATCCCGTAGGCCCCGCCCGAAACCACCGTAAAGCCCCGCTGCGCCAGAGAGTACGCAAGGTCCCCCGTCACGGCGGCTCCATAACTGGTGCTGTCCCTGGATCCCACCAGGGCGATGCACCTGTCCACCGCCGGCAATGGCTGCTGCCCGCCCCGCCACCAAAGACAGATGGGCTCCTGGATTCCCAGGTCCGCGAGTTGGGCGGGCCACAGCTCATCACCCGGAATGATGAGGCGGCCACCAAGGCGGGCCATGGTGGCAAGGTCACGTTCCGGTGCAAGATCGGGAAGCCGCGGCTGCCAGCGCTTCAGCGCGGCGGCCAGTCCCGCCCAGCTTTCACCGGCGCCGCTGTCTGCCAGCAGCAGGGTGATCTCGCGCTCCAGGTCCGGCCCTGCCGCTACCTGGCCGGTGGCGATGCGCAGGGCGTCGGTTGCCCCTGCAATCTGAACGAGGGCCAGGCCGGCGGTGTCCTGGGGCTCCATCAGCCGTGAAAGCGCAGCCCGGGCCAGTCGTTCCGCATCCAAACCCGATTCCCTTTTCAAGCCCGGCCCCTCTTCCACGCCCAGTTCCTTCACCTTCAGCCCGTTCTGTCCTGCCACGCCTGTCATGCCGCAACCGCCGCAGCCTGCCGCAGGCCCAGCGCCTGTCCGATGTCGTTTGTGTCCGGCGCGTCCCGGTGCCCCAGGTCCGCCAGCGTCCATGCAAGCCGGAGGACCCTGTCATACCCCCGGGCGGTCAGCACTCCCCGCTCGAGGGACTGGTCCAGGATCCGGGTGGCACCTGCTGGAAGCCGCAGTTCGCCGCGAAGGACCCGCCCCGGCACCTGCGAATTCGTTTCGAGGCCGAAGCCGTGCAGGCGTTCGGCCTGCCTGGCCCGGGCGTCCAGCACCCGTCGTGCTATCGATGAGGTGTCCTCTTCCGTGCCGGCCTGTCCAAACTCGGCCAGGGACACCCGCTCCACCTGCAGCTGGATATCTACCCGGTCCAGCAGTGGCCCGGACATCCTGGCCAGGTACCGGCGGCGCATCATGGGCGTACAGGTGCAGTCCAGGCCCTTGCCCGATGCCTTGCCGCAGGGGCAGGGATTGGCGGCGAGCACCAGCTGGAACCGTGCCGGATAGGCTGCCGTCCCGGCAGAGCGGTGGATCACCAGCTCGCCGCTCTCCAGCGGCTGCCGCAGGGCATCCAGGACGCGCCGTTCGTATTCAGGCGCCTCGTCAAGGAAGAGCACGCCGCGGTGGGCCCTGGAAGCAGCGCCGGGCCGGGGCAGGCCCGAGCCGCCGCCGATGATGGCTGCAGCGGTGGCTGAATGATGGGGGTTCTCGAAGGGCGGCCGGCGCAGGAGCTGCACCGAAGAGGCCGGCAGGCCGCACAGCGAGTGGATGGCCGTGACCTCCATGGACTCATGGTCGCCAAGGTCCGGCAGCAGTCCGGGCAGCCGCTCCGCCAGCATTGTCTTGCCCGCGCCCGGCGGCCCAGTGAGAAGCAGATGGTGCGCCCCTGCGGCTGCGCCTTCCAATGCCCTGCGGGCATCGCCCTGGCCGGAGACATCTGCCATGTCCGGACACGGCCAAGGCTGTGGAGCCCCGTCCGCGTCATCGTCGGCGTCGTCCGGTTCGAAATCCAGGGCAAGCTCCTGGGGATCAGCCCCAAAGTCGAGGGCCAGCCGGGCAAGTGTGCGGTAGCCGCGCACCTTGGCGCCCGGGACAAGGGAAGCCTCGGCAAAATTTGCTTGTGCCACCACGATCTCCGGGTAGCCGGCCCGGACCGACGCCATGACTGCGGGCAGGATGCCCCGGACGGGGCGCAGCCTTCCATCGAGTCCAAGCTCGGCGACAAAGACAGTGCGTCCAGTGGGCTTGATGTCATTCGCCGCCCGAAGCACGGCCATGGTCACGGCGAGGTCGAACCCGGAACCACGCTTGGGCAGCGAGGCCGGAATGAGGTTGGCGGTGATCTTCCTGCGGCTGAGCGGGATGCCGGAGTTCTTTGCCGCTGAACGGATACGCTCCTTGGCCTCATTCAGCGAAGCATCCGGCAGGCCCAGGATGACAAATGCCGGCAGGGTCTGGCCGATGTCCGCCTCGACCTCGACCATGTAGCCATTCAGTCCCACCAGGGCGATGGAGTAGGTGCGGCCGAGCGCCATCACCCCACCCCCTTGAGGTGCTCCACCACGGGTTCGCCGCCGCCGTCGTCCACTACGGCGATAACGTCCACCCGGCGCAGCGGCATCCGCAGTTCCCGGTCCCGGCACCACGCGCCGCCCAGGCGGTGCAGCCGTGCCAGCTTTTCCGGGCCCACCGCCTCAAAGGGGTGGCCGTAGTCCAGGGAGCGGCGGGTCTTTACCTCGGCGATGACCAGGGCGTCGCCGTCAAGGGCAACGATATCGATCTCACCCTCGGCGCACCGCCAGTTACGCTCAACCACGAGCATGCCCAAAGCTTCCAGGAAGCCGGCGGCGAGGTCTTCGCCGCGCCTGCCCAACAGGTCTTTTGATTTCATGTCTACCTCCGCAACCAGCCTGGCGGCGGAGGTATACGGAGGACAGAAGGGCCTTGCCGTATGTGGACAGGGCCTGGTGTGGAGGGGAAGTGTGCCGCCTCCGCTGGGTCCTAGTTGCCCAGGTCCACGTCCTTGGGCAGGGCCAGCTCCTCATTGCGGGGCAGTTCCTCGACGTTGACGTCCTTGAAGGTCAGGACCCTGACGCTTTTGACGAACCGGGCCGAGCGGTAGACATCCCATACCCAGGCATCCTGGAGGGTTAGGTCGAAGTAGACCTCGCCGTCGGCGCTGCGGGCCTGGAGGTCCACGTGGTTGGCAAGGTAGAAGCGGCGCTCGGTCTCGACAACGTAGCTGAACAGGCCGACGACGTCGCGGTATTCACGGTAGAGCTGAAGCTCCATGTCGGTTTCATAGTTCTCAAGATCTTCAGCACTCATGCTTCCATCTTGCACCATGTCCGGCACCCCTGGCGCCGGGCGCAGGAGTCAGTCTTCGTACGGCTCTTCCCCGTCAGGGACGTCCGCAGCCTGCAACTCCCCGCCGAGCAGCCGCCAGCTGACGCGGTGGTAGGGGGTGGGGCCGGCAGCGCGGAGCACGTTCCGATGGGCAGCGGTGGCGTAGCCCTTGTTGATGTCCCAGCCGTAATCGGGATACTCAACGTGCAGTTCCCGCATCATCCGGTCCCGCTCCACCTTGGCGATGACACTGGCGGCGGCCACGCTGAGGCACTGCATGTCCGCCTTGACCTTGGTGTGGACCGGGGCCTCGCACCCCGCCTCCAGCACGGGCTGGTCGAACAGGGACAACTGCTCCGCCGGGGAAAGCCAGTTGTGGCTTCCATCCAGCAAAACCGCGTCCGGGATGATTCCGGCACCCACAATGGTTGCCCACGCCCGGGTTCCGGCCAGCCGCAGGGCGGCAATGATCCCCAGCGAATCGATCTCATTCGCGCTGGCATGCCCCACCGCCGAGGCGACGCTCCACCGGCGCACCAGGGGATCCAGCCGTTCCCGCTCGGCCGGACTGAGCAGTTTGCTGTCCCGGACACCTGCCAGAGGCTTCTGGCGTTCCAGGTCAACGACGGCGATTCCCACACTGACAGGGCCGGCGAGGGCCCCGCGGCCCACCTCATCCACTCCGGCCAGGAACCGCACCCCCTGCGCCTTGAAGGTCCGCTCATGCCGCAGGGTGGGGGCCTTGCCGCCACGTGCCGCCGGCTTCGAGCCTGCGCGCGCCTTCGACGCCGGAGCAGCCTGTACTGCCGGAGCGGCCGGCAGCGCCGAAGAAGCCTGTATTGCCGGGGACATGGTCAGCGTGCCGCCGGGACGCTCTTGAACACGTCCGGGTAGTTGTCCAAGGTTTTGATCCTGTTCAGCGGCCAGGCGATCACTGCAGCCTTGCCTTCCAGGTCCTTGAGGTCGATAAAGCCGCCGTCGGTTTCCATATGGGCGCGTGAATCAGCGGAGTGGTTCCGGTTGTCACCCATGACCCACACCTTGCCTTCCGGGACGGTGACGTCAAAGTTGCGGACCTGGGGCACTTCGGCGGGGTTGATGTAGGTCTCGTCGATGGAGGTTCCGTTAATGGTCAGTTTACCGCCGGCGTCACAGCAGACCACGTGGTCGCCGGGCAGCCCGATGACACGCTTGACCAGGTGCTGGTCGGTGTTGTCCGGCAGGAGGCCAACGAACGTCAGGCCGTCCTGGACCCAGGTGAACGGGCCCTGTGCCTTGGGCGGGGCCGGGGGCAGCCAGCCCTTCGTGTCGCGGAACACCACAACGTCCCCGCGGCTCAGGGCAAACGGTTCCGGGACCAGCAGGTTGACGAAAATCCGGTCATCCACGTCCAGGGTGTTCACCATGGATTCGGAGGGGATGAAGAATGCCCGGAAGAGGAAGGTCTTGATCAGGAAGGACAACACCACCGCGATGACCACCACAGTGGCGATTTCCTTCAGCCACCCGAGGAAGGGGTTGCCGGTGGACTTGCCGGCAGCCTTCGACTCCGCGCGGTTCCGCCGGTGGACCGGTGCGGTTTCCTCCGGGCCCTCCCCCGAAGCCGACGTGGAGGGGGCCTGGACGGCCGGCGTTTCTGAAGCGCCGTCGTGGCGCGGTTCAGGTTTCCGCGCGTGGTTCTCGGGCATTTACCGTCCGTTCTGTGTTGTTGGCCCCGTTGCGGGCGGCCGTGCTACAGGAGCAAATCTATCAAGCGGCCAAAGGATCTGGACCGGGCGGCCGATCACCCGGTCCATTGGCACCAGCCCGCCGCCCGGGGCGCCGAGCAGGCTGCGGGAGTCAGCGGAGACGGAGCGGTGGTCCCCCATTAGCCACAGCCTTCCTTCCGGAACCACGGTGCTGAATTTTTGCGTGCTGGGCACATCCCCCGGGAAGACGTAGGGCTCGTCAAGGGGCACGCCGTTGACGTTGACCTTCCCGGCGGCGTCGCAGCAGACCACGGTATCGCCTGGAACGCCGATGGCCCGTTTAACGTACGTGGTGTCGCTGCCGGCGATGCCGAGCCATTGCAGGGCGGAGGCGGCGGCATCCACCAGGGGGCCCTTGCCGCTGTTCAGGGGAGCGAAGCTGCCCCTGCCGTCAAAGACCACCACGTCCCCGCGCCGGATGGGTTCGGCCTGGAAGTCCGTGCGCGATACCAGGATGCGGTCCCCGCCTTCCAGGAGCGGCTCCATGGACTCCGACGGGATGAAGTAGACGTCCAGCCACAGTGACCGGACCAGCCCGCTGATGGCAACGGCAAGGAGGAGCGCCGCCACAACGACAAAACGCCAGCCCTTTTTGCGGGGCTGGCGTTTTGTCTGGTGCATGGTCCGTATCCTGGCGCTGGTGCATTGCTCCGGCGCTTGCCGGCTACGGCCGCGCTCCGGCCTGGCAATAAGTCCGGGCAGGACTTACTTGGCGGAGCTGAAGTCGCGCTTTTCCTTGATCTTGGCGGCCTTACCGCGCAGTGCACGCATGTAGTACAGCTTGGCGCGGCGGACGTCACCCTTGGTGACAACCTCGATCTTTTCGATGATCGGGGAGTGCACCGGGAAGGTACGCTCCACGCCGACACCGAAGGAAACCTTGCGGACGGTGAAGGTCTCGCGCACGCCATCGCCCTGGCGGCCCAGGACGAAGCCCTGGAAAACCTGGACACGCGTGTTCTTGCCTTCGATGATGTTCACGTGCACCTTGAGGGTGTCGCCCGCGCGGAACTCGGGAACATCGTTGCGCAGCGAGGCTGCATCGACGGAGTCGAGAATATGCATGATTGCACTCCTGGTGAACGCCACAGGTCATTCACTTTGGGTCACGGCAGGCAAGTCGGCCCGCTTAAAAGCGGGACGGGCATCACCGCCGAAGTAAAGTGGTCCGGCCGCTTCAAGGGTTGATGGGGCCGGTTGTCAGGCTGTTGGCCGCGCTACCCCCTGTGGCAGGTGCGGACCCAGCAGACACAAGGGTTAATTTTGCCACAGCAGCAGGGTTACGCCAATTCCGCCGGAGTTAGTCCTGCTGTACGGCGTCCGGTTCCGGGCGGCGGACCAGGCGGCCGTCCACGACGTCGTAACCCAGGTTGTGCAATTCGGTGCGGTCGGCACGCGGGAGGCTGCCGGCGTCGAACTCCCGCAGGAGGTCCGGGCGGCGGTCCGCCGTCCGGCGGTACTGTTCGTGGCGGCGCCACTGGGCGATCCTGCCGTGGTTGCCGCTGAGGAGCACCGGCGGCACTTCGCGGTCCCGCCACACGGAAGGCTTGGTGTAGACCGGATACTCCAGGAGCCCGTCGGAGTGGGATTCCTCCACCAGGGACTCGGGGTTGCCGACAACGCCGGGAAGCAGGCGGCCGATGGCCTCCACCATGGCAAGGACGGCCACTTCCCCGCCGTTGAGCACGTAGTCGCCCAGGCTGATGGGCCGGACGGTGAAGTGTTCCTGCGCCCATTCGATGACGCGTTCATCGATGCCTTCGTAACGCCCGCAGGCAAATGCCAGGTGCTGCTCCTCCGCCAGCTCATAGGCGAGGGCCTGCGTGAACCGTTCGCCGGCCGGGGACGGAACGATGAGCACGGGCTTGCGCTGGGCGTCCGGGCGCCCTTCCGCCACGGCGGTGAGGGCCTGCGCCCAGGGTTCGGGCTTCATGACCATTCCGGCACCGCCGCCGTACGGCGTGTCGTCCACGGAACGGTGCTTGTCGGTGGTGAAGCTGCGCAGGTCGTGGACGTGCAGGTCCAGGATTCCATCCTGGCGGGCCTTGCCAATCAGCGACAGTTCCAGCGGGGCAAGGTATTCAGGAAAAATGCTGACGACGTCGATGCGCATCTAGACCCTGTCTTCCGTTTCGGGGGCTGCGGCTTCGTCGGAGTTCAGTTCAAAGAGTCCGTCCGGAGGGGTGAGGAGGATGTAGCCTTCCCCGACGTTGACCTCGGGCACGATTTGCTCCACGAACGGGATGAGGATTTCTTCACCGCCGGGGGTGGTCACCATGAGCAGGTCCTGGACGGGCATGGTGTTCAGCGCCGTCACCTTGCCCACCACCTGTGAGCCGACCCGTGCCTCAAGGCCGACGAGTTCATGCTCGTACCAGCCCTCGTCGTCGTCCTCGTCAAGCTCCTCGGTTTCGATGAACAGCTTGGCGCCGCGGAGGGTCTCTGCCCGGTTGCGGTCGGCCACTTCCTCGAAGCCGAGCAGGAGGATGTCCTTGTTCCAGCGTGCGCTGCTCACGGTGAGGGGACCGGACGCTGCAGGCTCAACGACGAACGTTGTGCCGGGGACAAACCGGTCCTCCGGGGCGTCCGTCAGCACCTGGACCGTGACTTCCCCGCGAATGCCGTGCGGCTTGCCGATCCGCGCCACCTGAAGCTGCATCTGTTCCTCTGTTCCGGGTTGTGGTGTTTCTGCTGAAAGAACTGTGTTGTTGAAAGCAAACCGGCCCCTCCACCTGATGGTGGAGGGGCCGGAGCAAGAACTGAATGTTGCCGAGCGCTCAGCGGCGGCGGTCGGTGTCGACGACGTCGACGCGGACCGGTTCGCCGCCGGCCAGTGCTGCCACCACGGTGCGCAATGCGCGGGCCGTGCGGCCCTGGCGGCCGATCACCCGTCCAAGGTCGTCCTGGTGAACGCGCACCTCGAGGGTGTCCCCGCGGCGGTTGCTCTTGGAACTGACCTTGACGTCATCCGGGGAATCGACGATTCCGCGGACCAGGTGCTCCAGCGCTTCTGCCAGCAATCTACTCAGCCTCGGTGGTCTCAGCTTCGGCGTCGGCCGGGGCCTCGGCAGCGTCAGACTTGGATGCCTTCTTGGTGATGGCTTCCGGGATGATGACCGAGCCCTTCTCCGGCGCAACGAAGGCTTCCTTCTCGACCTTGGTCTTGAGGGTGCCTTCCTGGCCCGGCAGGCCCTTGAACTTCTGCCAGTCACCGGTGATCTTCAGGATCGCGGCAACCTGCTCGGACGGCTGGGCGCCGACGGACAGCCAGTACTGGGCACGCTCGGAGTTGACCTCGATGTATGAGGGCTCTTCGGTGGGGTGGTACTTGCCGATCTCCTCGATGGCGCGGCCATCACGCTTGGTGCGTGAGTCCGCGACGACGATGCGGTAGTACGGGGCGCGCATCTTGCCGAAGCGCTTAAGGCGAATCTTTACGGCCACTTTTGTGGTCACTCCTGTTTCAGAAAAAGGGGTGAACCCGGCTTTCTGCACCCGTGGGGCGGGCCGTACTTGCGGGTTCGAAGGACAGGATCCGGACGCGGAGAGAGGGGCCACGCAGATCGAGTACCTGTTTATTGTGCCAGATGAACGGCGTTATTTCGACTTGGCAGCTCAGGCGGACCAGACGTACAGGCCTGTCCGCTCCGAATCGTCGATGCCGGCGGCAAGCTGTGCCAGTTGCTGCACATAGGTCCGGGCCTGGCCGGCGTCGAACGGCATGTCCTCCTGGCCGGCCCACTGTTCGGCCACGTCGTCGAGGACGTTGCCTTCGCCTTCGGTTTCGTACGTGAGCAGGTCCGCAAGGGCGCGGACCATGGCCGCCGGAACGGCGAGGAGCGAATCGCTGGAGACATCCACCATGGTCAGCTCGTAGTCGGCCCCGCCTGCGTGGACGGCCGTGCCCGCCAGGTCACCCAGCTGCTCGACCTCGAAGTCGCTGATTCCCTGGATCCGCACTGCCTGGCCGGCAGGGCCGGGGGCCGCTGCGGAGCCGCTTCCTTCATCGAGGATGCCGGCGCGTTTCAGCGCGGCGTCATGGGTGGCGACAAAGATCTCGGTGAAGCCCATGGCGGTTGCCCTTCTTCCGTTGGCGGAACAGCGCGCCGGGCGCTGGTGCAGCCCGGCCGTACGGGTTCAGCCTAGTAGTTGCCCGGCTGCCGGTGCACGCCGGAGCCCTTTTCTGCCGCCCTTGTGCGCAAACGGCCGCCAAGGCCGCCGCTCAGCGGACGGCGACCCGGATCCTGTTGCGCCACGGGTCCTCGAAGCGGAGCTCGGCACCGGTGTGGTGCGAGGCCACTCCGGAAACCTTGAGCCGGTCGGCCAGCGCCCCGACGTCATCACCTGACGGAACCTCGATCAGCACTTCCCCGAGCCCCAGCGTGTCCTTGCGGGGCCCGGCACCGCGGCTGTTCCAGACGTTCATTGCCATGTGGTGGTGGTAGCGGCCGGCGGATACGAACAACGCCTGCCCGTGCCAGCCCGCCGTCTTTTCGAAGCCGAGGGTGCCTACGTAGAAGTCCCGGGCAGTCTGGACGTCGCCCACCTGCAGGTGCACGTGCCCAACGCCCGCGGACGTCTGCCGTTGGCCTTCCAAAGACTGCTCTGTGAGGTACTGCTCCAGGTACCGCTGCGGCGGCAGGGCAAGGCTGTCCATGACCACGTCCGTCCCGTTCCAGGACCAGTTGCTGCGCGGGCGGTCCCAGTACAGCTCGATGCCGTTGCCCTCGGGATCGGTGAAGTAGAAGGCCTCGCTCACCAGATGGTCGGCGCTGCCGGTGAAGGACCGCGGCTCATACTGGGCGGCCGTGGCGACGGTGGCGGCCAGGGAAGCCTGGTCCTCGAACAGCAGCGCCGTGTGGAACAGGCCCGCCTCTCCCCTGCCGGGAAGGTGCAGCCCGGGCGCCGGCGCCAGGTGGACCAAGGGAGTGCCGAGGCGGCCAAGGTAGAGCCCGCCGTCCTGTTCGGCCACCACCTCGAGTCCCAATGCGCGCTGGTAGTAGTCGGTCATGAGCTTCATGTCGCCCACCTTGAGCATCACAGTGCCCATGGCGAGGTCGGCAGGAAGCAGATCCCGGCTGGTGGCTGCTGAGGTCATTGAAGGCTCCTTGTGTTGGAGGCCGTCCCGTTGGCGGCCTGTCACATATTAAAATTACTTGAAGCTTCAATTTATTCCAAGTTCCCGGGCCCTTCCGGTCAGCGGACGACGCGGCCTCCCAGCACCACGTGTTCCAGGCCCTTGATAGTTTCCGGTACGGCCCGCGGGTCTTCCCGGCACACCACGACATCGGCCCGCGCCCCTTCGGCCAGGCCGTCTGACCCCAGCCACGCGCGGGCTGCCCAGCAACCTGCATCCAGTGCTGCTGCCATTGGCAGGCCGGCGCTGTGCAGGGCCAGGATCTCGTCCGCGATCCTGCCGTGCCGGATCACGCTGCCGGCGTCGGTGCCGGCGAAGATGCGCACGCCAGCTGCGTAGGCTTCCGCCACGCGTTCCAGCCGGCGTTCCCACAGGGCACGCATGTGGGCGGCGTACCGGGGGAACTTTGCATCCGCCTGTGCGGCGATGTCCGGGAAGGTGGCGATGTTGACCAGCGTGGGCACGATCGGCACGCCCTGTTCGGCAAACCGGGGCAGGTGCCGCGGCAGGAGCCCGGTGGCGTGCTCGATGCAGTCGATGTCCGCGTCCAGCATCTGGTCCAGTGTGTCCTCGGCGAAACAGTGCGCTGTCACGCGCGCACCTTCGTCATGCGCTGCCTGGACGGCATCCCGTACGACGGCGGCGGGAAAGGAAGGCGCCAGGTCGCCGGCGCTTCGGTCAATCCAGTCTCCTACGAGCTTGACCCAGCCGTCGCCGTCGCGCGCCTGCTTGCGGACGGCCTCCACGAGGCCCTCCGGCTCCACCTCCTCAGCGAAGCCGCGCAAATAGCGGCGCGTCCGCGCCACGTGGCGCCCGGCACGGATCAGTATGGGGAAGTCCCGGCCGCCCTGCATCCAGCGGGTATCGGCCGGCGAGCCGGCGTCGCGGACCAGCAGGGTTCCGGCGTTGAGGTCGGCCAGCGCCTGCTCCTCAGCAGTGGCGGCGTCAACGGGGCCGGCCGGGCCCAGCCCGATGTGGCAGTGCGCGTCAACGAACCCCGGCAGTACCCAGCCATGAAGGACCCTGCCCGGCTCCGTCTCAGGCCGGGTGAAGGTGAGGCTCCCGTCCACGGACCAAAGCCCGTTCCGGACGCTGTCCGGTCCGGTAAGGACCGGACCGCGGAATTCAATGACTTCTGGCATAAGGACTTCCTTTCGCTGCCCGGACAGGCTACACCCGGGAATGTGACAAGGCAGTTCCAGCGGCCTGTGGTAGCTTCGTTCCTGACCACACGGGTGCCCCTGCAGGGGCTGAGATCGGGCTGACGCGGCCTGCGACCGTTGAACCTGTCCGGGTAATGCCGGCGAAGGAAGTGAGTATTCCCTTGAGTACGCAAAATACCCAGTTGAACCCTGCCCAAATCCAGGCCGAAGCAGCGGCGGACGGTCAGTCAGCCCTCCAGGTGACCCAATCCCTGAAGTCGCATTCGTTGGCCTTCATTGAAGATGCCGGCGCCGGAATCCGGGTGCCGGTCACGGAGATTTCCCTTGAGCCGTCCCCCAACGGCCGGCCCAACAAACCGTTCCGGACCTACCGGACGGCGGGACCGGGCAGCGACCCCGTCCGCGGCCTTCAGCCCTTCCGCTCCGAGTGGATCGCGGCACGCGCGGACACCGAGCCGTACACCGGCAGGCAGCGCAACCTGCTCGACGACGGCCGCTCGGCTGTCCGCCGCGGTGCCGCCTCCGCGGAGTGGCAGGGTGGGCAGCCGGTGCCCCGCCGCGCCGTCGACGGCCACACCGTGACGCAGATGCACTACGCCCGGCAGGGAATCATCACCCAGGAGATGCGCTTCGTGGCGCTGCGCGAAAACTGCGATGTGGAACTGGTGCGGAGTGAGCTCGCGGCGGGCCGCGCGATTATCCCCAGCAACATCAACCACCCGGAGTCCGAGCCGATGATCATCGGCAAGGCGTTCCTGGTGAAGATCAACGCCAACATCGGCAACTCGGCAGTCACCAGCTCGATCGCTGAGGAGGTGGACAAGCTGCAGTGGGCCACGCAGTGGGGCGCCGACACTGTGATGGATCTGTCCACCGGCGATGACATCCACACCACGAGGGAATGGATCATCCGCAACTCCCCTGTCCCCATCGGCACCGTGCCCATCTACCAGGCGCTGGAAAAGGTCAACGGCGAGGCCAACGCCCTGACGTGGGAAATCTTCCGGGACACCGTGATCGAACAGTGCGAACAGGGTGTGGACTACATGACCATCCACGCCGGCGTGCTGCTGCGCTACGTTCCCCTGACAGCCAACCGGGTGACGGGCATCGTCTCGCGCGGCGGCTCCATCATGGCCGGCTGGTGCCTGGCCCACCACCGGGAGAACTTCCTGTACACGCACTTCGACGAGCTATGCGAAATCTTCGCCAAATACGACGTCGCCTTCTCGCTGGGCGACGGCCTCCGCCCCGGTTCGACGGCTGACGCCAACGACGCCGCCCAGTTCGCGGAGCTGGACACGCTCGCCGAGCTGACGCAGCGGGCGTGGGAGTACGACGTGCAGGTGATGGTGGAAGGACCTGGCCACGTTCCCTTCCACCTGGTCCGCGAGAACGTGGAGCGGCAGCAGGAGCTGTGCAAGGGCGCTCCGTTCTACACACTGGGGCCGCTGGTGACCGACGTTGCCCCCGGCTATGACCACATCACCTCCGCCATCGGTGCCACCGAGATTGCCCGGTACGGGACCGCAATGCTCTGCTACGTCACCCCGAAGGAACACCTGGGCCTGCCCAACAAGGACGACGTGAAGACCGGCGTGATCACCTACAAGATCGCCGCTCACGCGGCAGACCTCGCCAAGGGCCATCCGGGGGCGCACGAACGGGACGACGCACTGTCCAAGGCCCGCTTCGAGTTCCGCTGGCGCGACCAGTTCGCGCTGTCCCTGGATCCCGTCACTGCCGAGGCCTTCCACGACGAGACCCTGCCGGCGGAGCCTGCCAAGACGGCACATTTCTGTTCCATGTGCGGGCCGAAGTTCTGTTCCATGCGGATCAGCCAGGACATCCGGGACGAATTCGGCTCAGCGGAGGCCCAGGCGGCGCTCGCCGGTGTGGCGTCGGGGATGCGGGAGAAGAGCGAGGAGTTCCTGGCTGCGGGCGGCAAGGTGTACCTGCCGGAGCCTCGGGTTCCCGCGGAAAGCTAGGACGCCCGGGCCGGCTGGCTTCGGCTGACCCCGGCGATGAACTGCCGGATGGCCCGGTCGCCGTCCGGCGAGTCCTGGGGCCGGTGCCCTCCCGCGGCAACGTGGTGCAGGGCACCGGTCTCACGCAGGTAGCCGGCGATTTCCTCGTACAGCGGTTCCCATCCCCCGGTCAACACCAGCGTGGGTACGCCGGGAACGATGTGGAGCGGTGCTTCCCACGACGGTGCCTGAAGCCGGAGCCTGCGGGCAGACCGCTTCTCCTCCGTCGTGGCGGGCTGCTGGAGGTCCGTGGCGTAGACCCGCCGCACGAATTCGCGCTGGAAGTCTTCGTCGCTGAGCTGGTGGCGCACGTCGAAGAGGGGCTGCATCAGGCTGATGTGGGCGGCTGTGGCCGGCAGTTCCGCGGTCAGCGAGAGGCACGCCGGTTCCACCAGGGTCAAGGAAAAGACCAGGTCCGGGCGTTCGACAGCGGCGATCATGGCGGCGATGGCCCCTTGGGAGTGGGCCACCACGTGACCGCCGGCGGCGCCGCGCCCATCGTCGGCCAGCGACCGCAGGATGATGGCGGCATCTTCCGCAAAGGAGGACTCCAAGGGCTCCGCGACGGCGTCATAGCCATGCCGGCGGAGGAACAGGGCGTCGTAGGCCAATGCCATGCCGTGCTGGCGGGGCCATGCAGCGGCGCCAAAGGCTCCGGCGCCGTGCACGAACACTACCCTCTGCTTGAACATGTCCCAACCCTATTCCACGGTGCCGACATCCCAACGAAGAAGCGCCAGGTGTCGCCTTGAACGGTCAAGACGGCCCCTGGCGCTTCCTGATTGCGTGAAACTGCTACTTTCCCAGGAACTTGTCGAAGCCCTTGGGGAGGTTCAGCTGGGAGGGATCGAACTCGCCACTTTGCTGGCCGAAGGCGGCCCCGGTGGGCAGTGCCTTGGCAGCATTGGCGCGGCGGGCTTCGGCTTCCTTGCGCTCCTGCGCCGCCTTGGCCGGGTTGCCGGACTTTGCCTTCTTCTTGGGCGCATTCTTGGCGTTCTTCCGCGCACCGCCGCCGGCTCCTGGCATGCCGGGCATCCCGGGCATTCCCGGCATGCCGCCCTGGGCCATCTTCTTCATCATCTTCTGGGCCTGTGCAAAGCGCTCCAGCAGGCCGTTGACCTCGGACACGTGGACGCCCGAACCACGGGCGATGCGGGCGCGGCGCGAGCCGTTGATGATCTTCGGGGCAAGCCGCTCGTGCGGGGTCATGGACCGGACAATCGCCTCGACACGGTCGATCTCCCGCTCGTCGAACTGCTCCAGCTGCTGCCGGATGTTCTGCGCGCCCGGCATCATCATGAGCATCTTCTTCATGGAGCCCATGTTGCGGATCTGCTGCATCTGGGCCAGGAAGTCCTCAAGGGTGAAGTCTTCCTGGTCGGCGAACTTCTTCGCCATCCGGGCGGCTTCATCCTTGTCCCAGGCCTTTTCAGCCTGTTCGATGAGCGTGAGGATGTCGCCCATGTCCAGGATGCGCGAGGCCATCCGGTCCGGGTGGAAGAGCTCGAAGTCGTCCAGGCCTTCGCCGGTGGAGGCGAACATGACCGGCTTGCCGGTGACCGACGCGACTGACAGCGCGGCACCACCGCGGGCATCGCCGTCGAGCTTGGACAACACAATGCCGGTGAAGTTCACGCCTTCGTCGAAGGCGAGGGCCGTGTTCACGGCGTCCTGGCCGATCATGGAGTCGATCACGAACAGGACTTCGTTGGGCACGATGGCGCGGCGGATCTGGCGGGCCTGCTCCATCATGCCGGCGTCCACGCCAAGGCGGCCTGCGGTGTCGACGATCACCACATCGTGCAGCTTCTGGCGTGCTTCCTCGACGCCGGCACGTGCCACGGCGACCGGGTCACCGGCAGGCTGGTCCAGCTCCGTGGAGGTGGCGCCCGGGTGCGGTGCGAACACCGGGACATTGGCGCGCTGGCCCACCACCTGGAGCTGGGTAACGGCGTTGGGGCGCTGGAGGTCGCAGGCCACCAGCATGGGGCTGTGGCCCTGGGCCTTCAGCCACTTGGACAGCTTGCCCGCGAGGGTGGTCTTGCCGGCACCCTGAAGGCCGGCAAGCATGATGATGGTGGGGCCGTTCTTGGCCAGCCTGATGCGCCGGGTCTCGCCGCCGAGGATCTCCTGGAGTTCCTCGTTGACGATCTTGACGATCTGCTGGCTGGGGTTCAGCGCGGCAGAGACCTCCGCACCCAGGGCCCGTTCGCGGACCCGTCCCGTGAATTCACGGACCACCGGTACGGCGACGTCCGCGTCCAGGAGGGCACGGCGGATCTCGCGGACGGTGGCATCAACATCGGCCTCCGTGAGGCGGCCCTTGCCGCGGAGATTCTTGAAGGTTGCTGTCAACCGGTCAGAGAGTGAATTGAACACGCGCCGTGAACTTCTTTCAGGAGATGATCGGGACTCGACTATCTAGGGTATCAAGTCAGGCACCTAAGGTGGCATGCTGGCGAAATGACGAGCCAAACAACTGTCAAGACCCTGCTCATCCTCGGCGCCTCGGGCGACCTCACCGGCCGCCTCCTCCTGCCGGGCCTGGCGCGGCTGGTTGCGGCCGGCCGGGCCGCGGGCCTCAGCCTGGTGGGGGCCGGTTCAGACCCATGGACGCCCGAACAGTGGCGGGAGCGGGTCCAGTCATCGTTCGCGGCGGCAGCCGGGGCAGCGGATGAGCCGGGCAAGGAAGCCCTGGAGTTGCTGCAGAAGGAGACGGTGTACCACCAGGTGGATGTCACGGCCAAGGGCGCCCTGGCAGGACTGCTTGGCGGCCTTGAAGGCCCGGTGGCCGTGTACTTCGCTCTTCCGCCCCGGATCAGCCAGCTGGCGTGCGAAACGCTTCAGCCCGGGGAGGTTCCGGCCGGTACCCGGCTGGTGATGGAGAAGCCTTTCGGCTCCAGCGAGGAGTCCGCACGCTCCCTCAACCAGACGTTGGCGCGGCTTGTCCCGGAGGACCACATCCACCGGGTGGACCACTTCCTGGGCAAGGCCACGGTCCTCAACATCCTGGGCCTGCGGTTCGCGAACAACTTCCTGGAGCCGGTGTGGAACCGGCAGCACGTGGAAAAGGTGGAGATCTTCTTCGACGAGGACCTGGCCCTGGAGGGGCGTGCCCGCTACTACGACGGCGCCGGCGCCCTGCGGGACATGATCCAAAGCCACCTCCTGCAGGTCATGGCGGTGATGGCCATCGAGCCCCCGGCCACCATCGGCGAGCGCGACCTCCGCGACGCGGTCTCCGCCGTCCTTCGCGCCAGCAGCGTCAAGGACCCCGTCACTGACTCCCGCCGTGCCCGCTACACGGCTGGTTCAGTAGCGGGAAAGCAGGTCCCCGACTACGCCGCGGAGGAAGGCGTGGATGCCGGCCGGGAGACGGAGACACTTGCCGAGATCCAGGTGGGCATCGACAACTGGCGCTGGCGCGGCGTTCCGTTCATCCTGCGCTCGGGCAAGGCCCTGGGCGACAAGCGCAGGGAGGCCGTGGTCACCTTCCTTCCTGTGCCCCACCTCCCCCAGGGCTTCACCGGGGTGGACTCCCCCAACCAGCTGCGGATCGGTTTTGGCCCGGACACGCTGGAGTTCGACGTCGACGTCAACGGTCCCGGAAACATCTTCAGCCTGGGCCGGGTCACCCTGGAAGCGGAACTGAGTGCCTCCGACCTGCTGCCCTACGGCGAGGTGCTCGAAGGCGTGCTGTCCGGCGACCCGCTGCTGTCCGTCCGGAGCGATACTGCAGAGGATTGCTGGCGGATTGTTGAACCGGTGCTCTTGGCATGGACGCACGGGGAGGTCCCGCTGGAAGAGTACGACGCCGGCTCGGCCGGCCCGGCATCATGGCCAACCAACCGGCATCAGGACTGAGCCGTCCACCGTAACGTGGGCGCGGCACCTTAAACGTCAGCAGGACGGGCGGGACCTTCCGGTTCCTGCCCGTCCTGCTTTCGTTTTCGGTTGCCGCCCCAGTGCCGGTGGTGGTCCGCCCTAGATGGCGGCCACCCCGCGTTCCCCTGTGCGGACCCGCACTGCCTCGTGGACGTCCATGGTCCAGACCTTGCCGTCCCCGGCCCTGCCGGTGTTGGAGCTGGCAATGATCACGTCCAGGATGTCATCGGCCTGTTCGTCCGTGGCCAGCACTTCCACCCGGATCTTGGGCAGGAGGTCTACGTTGTATTCCGCCCCGCGGTACACCTCGGTGTAGCCGCGCTGCCGGCCGTAGCCGCTGGCCGCGCTGACGGTGAGGCCCTGGACGCCGTAGGCTTCCAGCCCTTCCCTGATGGCTTCGAGCTTTTCCGGCCTGACGATTGCAGTGATCAGTTTCATGCCCCCACGCTTTCCTTGCCTGTTGCTGACTGTGCCTTCTGCGCTTCCGATGCCTGCACGGCTTCAGGGGATACGCCCTTGCCGGTGATCAGGTCGTGCAGCGGCTGGAAGCTTCCGCCGTGGCCGCTGAGGCCGAACTCGTAGGCGGTCTCGGCGTGCAGGCTGAGGTCCACACCCACCGTTTCCTGTTCCTGCGAGACGCGGAAGCCCATGGTCTTGTGGATGGCCAGGGCGATGATGGTGGTCAGGATCGCGGAGTAGGCGATGGCGATGCCGGCTGCCGCGAGCTGCGCCCAGAGCTGGGTGAGTCCGCCGCCGTAGAAAAGGCCGCCGCCAACACCGTCGGTGGGCAGTGCGATGAAGCCCAGGGCCACGGTGCCGATGATGCCGGAGACCAGGTGCACGCCGACGACGTCCAGCGAGTCATCGAAGCCCCAGCGGAACTTCAGGCCAACGGCCAGGGCGGAGGCCACGCCGGCGACCACGCCGAGGCCCAGGGCACCCACGGGGCTGACGTTGGCGCAGGCGGGGGTGATGGCAACCAGGCCCGCAACGACACCGGACGCGGCGCCGAGCGAGGTGGGGTGACCGTCGCGAATCCGCTCGGTGACAAGCCAGCCGAGCATGGCAGCTGCCGGGGCTGCGAGGGTGTTGACCCAGATCAGGCCGCCCTGTTCGGCAGTGGTGGCTGCACCGCCGTTGAAGCCGAACCAGCCGAACCAGAGGATGGCCGCCCCGAGCATGACGAACGGGATGTTGTGCGGGCGGTGGTTCGGGTCCTTGCCGAAGCCCTTGCGGTTGCCGATGATCAAGACCAGGATGAGCGCGGCCACGCCTGCGTTGATGTGGACCACAGTGCCGCCGGCGAAGTCGATGGCGGGGCCGAGGGCCTTGCCGATGGCGCCTTCGGGGCCGAAGAGGCCGCCGCCCCACACCATGTAGGCAAGCGGGCAGTACACCAGGGTGACCCACACCGGGACGAACACGGACCAGGCGCCGAACTTGGCACGGTCTGCAATGGCGCCGCTGATCAGCGCCACCGTGATGATGGCGAACGTGGCGGCGTAGCCCACCTTGATCAGGCCGTCGGGGGTGTTGATTCCCTCGAGGCCGAAGGTGGCGAACGGGTTGCCGACGATCTCCATGAACCCTTCCCCGGAGCTCATGGAGGCGCCCCACAGAACCCAGACAACGCCCACCATGCCGATGGAGATGAAGCTCATCATCATCATGTTCAGGGCTGCCTTGGCGCGGGTCATGCCGCCGTAGAAGAATGCCAGACCGGGTGTCATGAACAGCACAAGGGCTGCCGCCACCATGACCCAAACGTGACCTGCGGTAAGTTCCATGGTGCACGTCCTCTCTCATCGAATCTTGCGGAAGTACTCCGCCTTCCAACGCCTTTTGCGTCCTGTAAAGAGTTTGTGGGTGGCGTGTTTCGCCCGCAGAGGATTTAGATTGCCGGTCTGTTACAACAATCTCTAGGAAGTAAATGGTGCATATCCGCCTTGTTACGGTTATGTTTCCGCATTCGCGCAGCCACCCGGCTCCCCTTCCAGCAAGGACTCCCCCAGCATGACGGCACCACCCCGCGCCAGCGGCGCCACTTCAAGGTTCTTGGCACGGCTGCGGCCGCAGCGGGAGAAGCTCCCCCGCGACATCAAGGTGATGCTGGCCGCGGCCTTCCTCATCGCGCTTGGATTCGGGCTTGTTGCGCCCGTATTGCCGCAGTTCGCCACAACCTTCGGGGTGGGCAACACCGAGGCTGCCGTCATTGTGGCGATCTTCGCGTTCATGCGCCTGGCTTTTGCTCCTGCCGGCGGCGCCCTGATCGGCAAGCGGGGAGAACGCCCTATCTACGTCGCGGGGCTGTTGATCGTGGCACTGTCCACGGCCGCGTGCGCCTTCGCCCAGGACTACTGGCAGCTGCTGCTGTTCCGCGGCCTTGGCGGGGCAGGCTCGGTGATGTTCACCGTGGCGTCCATGGCCCTGGTGGTCCGGCTGGCGCCGCCTCAAAGCAGGGGCAGGGTTTCCGGAGCCTACGCGTCGGCATTCCTGATCGGGAATGTGTGCGGGCCGATCGTGGGCGGGCTCCTGGCCGGCCTGGGCCTGCGGGTGCCGTTCCTCGCCTACGCCGCGGCCCTGCTGGTTGCCGCGTTCGTCGTTCAGACCCAACTCAGCCACCAGCGCAGGGACAGCGGAGATGCCCAAAAGCGGGCCCCGGACATGCGCTTTGGCGAAGCACTTGGCACGGGCACCTACCGTTCGGCGCTCACCTCCAGCTTCGCCAACGGGTGGGCCACCTTTGGCGTGCGGATGGCAACGGTGCCGCTGTTCGCCGCGGCCGCCTTCGGGGCAGGCCCGCAGGCGGCCGGCCTGGCCCTGGCCGTGTTCGCTGCCGGCAACGCCGCCGCGCTTACGTTCTCGGGCCGCCTGGCCGACTCAGTGGGACGCAAGCCCATGATGATTGCGGGCCTGCTGGTGGCGGCCCTGGCCACCGCGGCGATCGGCATCACCACCGACCTGCCCTGGTTCCTTGCGGCGTCGACGCTCGCCGGCGTCGGCTCCGGCCTCTTCGGCCCCGCCCAGCAGGCTGCAGTGGCAGATGTGATCGGCAACGGCCGTTCCGGCGGCAAGGTGCTGGCCGTCTACCAGATGATGTCCGACGTCGGCGCGATCGTTGGGCCCGTAGTGGCAGGCTTGCTGGCGGACCGGTTGGGCTTCGGCTGGGCCTTCGGGGTGACCGGCGGCATCATGCTCCTGGCCGCCGTCACTTGGCTTCCGACCCGGGAGACGCTTCGTACGGCCGGGTCGTAGTTTGCGGTGCAGGCCGGGAACCAGGCCAACTCAGCGGTTAGCCAGTTCAGCAGTTAGCTAGTTCAGCAGGGCGTCTACGAAGCCTTCGGTGTCGAACGGGGCCAGGTCGTCGGCGCCTTCGCCCAGTCCGATGAGCTTGACGGGCACGCCAAGTGTCTTCTGGATGGCGACGACGATGCCGCCCTTGGCGGTTCCGTCCAGCTTGGTCAGGACGATGCCGGTGATGTTGACCACCTCGGAGAAAACCCGGGCCTGGTTCAGGCCGTTCTGGCCGGTGGTGGCGTCAAGGACCAGCAGGACCTCGTCCACTTCTGCCAGCTTCTCCACCACGCGCTTGACCTTGCCCAGTTCGTCCATCAGGCCCACCTTGTTCTGCAGGCGTCCGGCGGTGTCGATCATCACAACGTCGACTTCCTGCTCGATGCCTGCCTTCACGGCCTCGTAGGCAACCGAGGCGGGGTCGGCGCCGTCGATGTCAGACTTGACGGTGGGGACTCCCACGCGCTGGCCCCACGTGGCCAGTTGCTCGGCGGCGGCGGCGCGGAACGTGTCCGCGGCGCCGAGCAGGACGTCCTTGTCCTCGGCAACCAGCACGCGGGCCAGCTTGCCCACGGTGGTGGTCTTGCCTACGCCGTTCACGCCCACCACCATCATTACGGCGGGCTTCTCGGCATGTCGCTGGACGTTGAGGCTGCGGTCCATGGTGGGATCGACGAGCTTGATGAGTTCTTCACGCAGCATGGTCTTGACATGTTCCGGGGTACGGGTACCCAGGACCTTGACCCGCTCCCGCAGGGCGTCCACGAGCTGCATGGTGGGTTCTGTTCCCAGGTCAGCCAGCAGGAGGGTTTCCTCCACCTCGTCCCAGACACTCTCGTCGATCCGGTCGCTGGACAGCAGCGCCAGCAGGCCCTTGCCCATGATGTTGTTGGAGCGGACCAGCCGTTCGCGCAGGCGCGTGAGGCGCCCTGCGACCGGGAGCGGTGTTTCGACGGGAATGGTTTCCAGTCCGGCCGCATTGTCCGGAACCGTTGTGGTGTCCAGGCCCTCGAGGTCGACGCCCTCGGGGGCCTTGCGTTCAATGGTTCCGTCACGGTCCGCCACCGCCGTGCTGCCGCCGGAGCGGATCTCGGGGTCGTTCGCGTCGCGGGTTCCGGGGTACCGGGTGATGTTCCTTCGCGTCTTGAGCAGGACCGGAATCAGAGCGCCGATGACCACCAGCGCAGCAAGAATGGACAGGACAATGGGAAGGATGTCATTCACTCCCCTAGCTTCTCATAAACGGCATGCCCCACTGCGGCGCCTGCCAGGCGCCTGACCTGCCCCTTCGCACCGTTCCCCGCGCTGCTGCTACACCTCCGCGCCGAGGCGCTGGCTGATCACGGTGGAGACGCCGTCGCCCCTCATGGTCACGCCGTACAACGCATCCGCCACTTCCATGGTGCGCTTCTGGTGGGTAATCACGATGAGCTGACTGGATTCCCGGAGTTCTTCGAAGATGGTGATCAGCCGGCCCAGGTTGGTGTCATCCAGCGCCGCTTCCACCTCGTCCATAACGTAGAACGGCGAGGGCCGGGCCTTGAAGATGGCCACCAGCAGCGCCACCGCGGTCAGGGACCGCTCGCCGCCGGAGAGCAGCGACAGCCGCTTGATCTTCTTGCCCGCGGGACGGGCCTCCACTTCGATGCCGGTGGTCAGCATGTCCGCGGGGTCGGTGAGGACCAGCCGGCCTTCGCCGCCGGGAAAAAGGCGGTCGAACACCCTGGTGAATTGCGCCTGGGTGTCCTTAAAGGCTTCGGCGAAGACGCGCTGGACGCGGTCGTCCACTTCCTTGATGATGTCCAGCAGGTCCCGGCGGCTGGCCTTCAGGTCTTCGAGCTGGGAGCTGAGGAACTGGTGCCGCTCCTCCAGCGCCGCGAATTCCTCGAGTGCCAGGGGGTTGACCTTGCCCAGGCTGGCCAGGTCCCGTTCTGCCTTCCGCAGCCGCTTCTCCTGTTCCTGCCGGACGTAGGGCTTACCTTCAACGATCTCCTGCCCTCCCGCATCAACGGGGGCGCGGAGGGCGGCCCATTTGTCGCCTGATTCCTCCGCCGGAACGGGAACGGGGACGTGCGGGCCAAATTCCTCCACCAGCGCCTCGGGGGTGATGCCCAGCTCGTCCACGGAGCGGGTTTCCACCGCTTCGATCCTTGCCCGCTGCTGGGCCCGGGCCAGCTCATCACGGTGCACATTGTCGGTGAGCTGGGCCAGTTCCCGGGCCAGGGCCTCGTTAGCTTCCCGGATGCCACGCAGTCCGCGGTCACGCAGCTCGCGGTTCTCCTCGGCCAAGTCCCGTTCGTGCCGGGCCAGGTCCACGGAGACATCCACGAAGCCGAGTGCCAATTCCACGCCCGCGGAAACGGCGGCTGCCCGTTTGGCCTGGATCCGGCGGCGCCGGGCGCGCTCCGCGGCTTCCTCCCGGGCACGGCGCTCGGCGGCGGCGGCGCGTTCCAGCGATGCAACCCGGTTGCGGGTGGCCGCCAGCTGCTCCTCGGCACTGCGCAGGGACAGCCGTGCCTCAACTTCAGCCGCACGGGCGGCGGATGCGGCACGCGCCAGGGCATCGCGCTGTTCCGTTGAGGGTTCCTCTTCAACGGGTGCTTCCTGGGCTGCCGCCAGGCGGGCGGTGACGGCCGTGAGCGCTTCCTGCTCGGCAGCGACGTTCTCCTCCGCCCGCGCCAAGGACGCGGCCATCCGTTCGCTCTCCCCCACGGCACTGCGGAGGACGGAGTTCAGGTGGCCCAGGCGCTCAGCGACCGCGGCGAGGCGGGCGTCGGATTCGTGCAGCTTGTCCAGGGCAGCGTCCGCTTCCTCCTGGGCACCAGCGCGCCGTGCCTCGGCGCCGGCCAGGGCGAACCTGTTCCGCTCCAGGTCCGCGGTGACCGCAGAAAGGCTGCGGCCGGCGTCGTCCACTGCCGCCTGCACCTCGAGCAATGACGGTGCCTTGGCCGAACCACCGGTGGCCGTTAATGCCGTGAAGACGTCCCCCTCAGGGGTGACCACCGTGAGTCCGGGCACCGAGTCCACGACCGTGGCCGCGGCGTCGATCCCGGGGACGACGGCGGTTCGGGCCAGCAGGTGCCGGACCAAGGCGACGTGCTCCGCGGGCCCGTTTACGAGGCCGGCAGCCCACTGCGCACCGTCAGGCAGCGGCTGGTCCGGCCCGTCCTCCGGCTGGCCCGCCGCAGCCGAGGCGAGGAGCAACGACGCCCGCCCGGCGTCGTCGTCCTTGAGCCGCTGCAGCACCTCAACGGCCGTGTCCTTGTCCTGGACCAGCACTGCCTCGGATGCCTGCCCGAGCGCGGCGGCAATGGCCGCTTCATAGCCGGCCTGCACGGTGATCGCGGCGGCAACGCTTCCCTGCACCCCCGGGAGGCGGGACTCCAGCACGTGCCGGGCGCCGTCCTTCCGCTCAAGGCCCAGCTTGAGGGCGTCGAGCCGGGCGGCCAGGGCATCCCGTTTGCGGACCCCTTCGTTGACGGCGGCCTTGAGGTCAGTGATCTCCTGGAGGACAGCGTCCAAGGCTTCGCTTGCAGCCTCGTAGTCGGCGTCAAGGGATTCTTCCCCCTCCTCCACGCCCGCCACCTGGTTCTCCAGTGCCGTGAACTCGGCCTGGGCACGGGCGCGGCGTTCCGTTCCGGCGGTAAGGGATTCGCGCAGCCGTCCCAGTTCCGCCTGCGCGGACTCCACCCGGGATCGGGCGGCCGCCACCTGGCCGGCCAGCCGCGCCAGTCCTTCCCGGCGGTCGGCTGCAGCACGGAGCTGGGCGGTGAGCCGCTGGTCCTCGGCCAGGGCCGCCTGCTCCGCCTCGGCCTTTGCAGCGCTGGCCGTCGCCAGGGCACTGCGCCTTGTTTCGATGTCCTGTTCAAGCTCGGCGAGCTCCTGCCGCACCCGGGCTGCCTGGCGTTCGAGCTGTTCGGGGTCCCGGCCCGGGGAAGGGGCGGCGTCTTCGGAACCCAGCAGGCGGCTGCGTTCAGTGGCCAGCGAGCCGAGCGACCTCAGCCGCTCCCGCGCCGTGGAGAGCCGGTACCAGGTGTCACGGGCGGCATTCAGGCGCGGTGTGGCCTCTGCCGCAAGTTGCTCCATGGCTGCCTGCTGCCTGCGGCCCGCTTCGAGTTCCTGTTCGACGGCGGTCCGCCGGGCTTTGAGCGCGGCTTCGTCCGCCACGTCCTGCTCCAGCGCCAGCTGCAGCTGGACGAGGTCGTCGGCGAGCAGGCGGGCGCGGGCGTCCCTGACGTCGAACTGGACGCGCTGGGCGCGGCGGGCCACCTCCGCCTGCTTGCCCAAGGGCGTGAGCTGGCGCCGGATTTCCCCGGTGAGGTCGGTGAGGCGCTGGAGGTTGGCCTGCATGGCTTCCAGTTTCCGGACCGTTCGTTCCTTGCGCCGGCGGTGCTTGAGGATCCCCGCTGCCTCCTCAATGAAGCCGCGGCGGTCCTCGGGGGTGGCGTGCAGCACGCGGTCCAGCTGGCCCTGCCCCACGATGACGTGCATCTCCCGGCCCAGCCCTGAGTCGGAAAGCAGTTCCTGGATATCCAGCAGCCGGCAGCCGGCACCGTTGATGGCGTACTCCGAGCCGCCCGTACGGAACAGCGTCCGGGAAATGGTGACTTCGCTGTATTCGATGGGCAGGGCGCCGTCGGTGTTGTCGATGGTGAGCGAAACGTGGGCCCGTCCCAGGGGCGGCCGTCCGGACGTCCCGGCGAAAATGACGTCCTCCATCTTGCCGCCGCGGAGGGTCTTGGCGCCTTGCTCGCCCATGACCCAGGCCAGGGCGTCCACCACGTTGGACTTCCCGGATCCGTTGGGACCCACCACGGCGGTGACGCCGGGTTCGAAGTCGAAGGTGGTGGCAGACGCAAAGGACTTGAACCCCCGGACGGTGAGGCTTTTGAGGTGCAAGGCTTTTCTGGTCTCCTGGAGCGGGTAGGGCATGATTGCGGGAACCGGCTCACTACAATCTACTGCGCAGGACCGACATTTCCCCGCAGCAGCGCCCGGAAGCCAACGCCTGCGCCACGGGTGAATATGCATGATCGGGGCAGGCAAAGGCATAGTTAAGCTCTTGAGCCTGCGTTTTTGTGGGTACAGTCACCGCAGGAATGCGGGACGGAAACGAAGAGGGGCTTGAAATTGGCAGGTAATGCAACCTTCCGCCACAGCAACACCGCGCTGCTCTCGGTCAGCAGCGTCGAAGCTCCAAGGATTGTGAGCTCCACCGACTTTGACCGGCGCCTGGCGTCAACCCTGCAGCGGCTGAAGTTCCCGCCGCGGCTGCTGGAACGCGTCGCAGGCATCACGCACCGCCGCTGGTGGGCCGCCGGCACGTCGTTCGACGACGCTGCGGTGGAAGCCGGCGCCAAGGCCCTGGCCGAGGCAGGCATCGAAGCATCCGAGATCGGCCTGCTGATCAACACCTCGGTGACCAGGCGCAACCTGGAACCGTCCGTAGCGGTGAAGATTCATCACGGACTCAGCCTGCCGTCGTCGGCCATGAACTTTGACCTTGCCAATGCCTGCCTGGGGTTCGTCAACGCCCTGACCCTGGCCGCCAACATGATCGACTCGGGCCAGATCAGGTACGCCGTCATTGTCAATGGCGAGGACGCCCAGCTGACCCAGGAGGCCACCCTGGAGCGCCTCCAGCGGCCCGAAACCACCCGTGCCGACTTTAACCGGGAGTTCGCCACGCTGACGCTCGGCTCCGGAGCGGCCGCCGCCGTCCTGGGACCGGCGGACGAGCACCCGGGCGCCCACCGCGTGGTGGGCGGCGTAATGCGAGCCGGCACCGAGCACCACGAGCTGTGCGTGGGCGGCATCGACGGCATGCACACCGACACAAAGGGACTGCTCGACGGCGGCCTGCAGCTCGTCGTCGACGCCTGGCATGAGGCCCAGCCGGAGTGGGACTGGGCGGCCATGGACCGCTACGTCACCCACCAGGTCAGCAATGCCTACACTCAGGCCATCATCGAGGCGATCGACCTGGATGCCGACAAGGTGCCCATCACGTTCCCGCACTGGGGCAATGTGGGTCCCGCCTCCCTCCCCATGACGCTTGCAGCCGAGTCGCAGTCGCTGGCAAGCGGTGACCGGGTCCTGTGCATGGGCGTTGGGTCCGGACTCAACACTGCGATGCTGGAAATCGTTTGGTGATGGCGGACTGGCCCGGCGTCAACGCCGAATGGTCACGCGAACTCGATGTCCCCTCCACCTCCGGCGCTGATGCGCCGGGCACCGTGCGCCGCTGGCACCTGCTGGATAACGGCGCGGAACTGGCCCGCCACGGATTGACTCCTTTGGGGACGCTGCTGTGCGTGCACGGCAACCCCACCTGGTCCTACCTGTGGCGGAGCCTGCTGGCCGCGGGTTCCAACTCCGCGCATCCGTGGCGTGTGGTGGCCGTGGACCAGCTGGACATGGGCTTTTCGGAGCGGACCGGTACGTTCCGGCGGCTGGCCGATCGGATCAACGACCTGGGCGACCTCACGGACGTGCTGGGCCTGGAGGGGCCTGTCGTTTCGGTGGGCCATGACTGGGGCGGCGCCATCAGCCTGGGCTGGGCGCTGGCGCATGAAAACCAGCTGGCCGGCGTTGTCCTGACCAACACCGCCGTGCACCAGCCTGAAGGCAGCCCCATCCCGGCGGCCCTGCGGCTTGCCCTGCATCCTGCCGTCCACAAGTGGGGAACCACCACCTCTGACGCCTTCCTGCGGGTGACGCATTCGTTGGCACACCCGCCACTGCCCGCGGAAATCCGGAACGCTTACATGGCCCCCTATCGTGGAGCGTCCCGGCGTGCCGGAGTAGGCAACTTTGTTGCGGACATTCCCGTTGACGCATCCCATCCCAGCTTTGCAGCGCTCACCGGGGTGGCTGAAGGCGTACGCAGGCTGGATGTTCCAGCCCTGATGCTGTGGGGCCCGCGCGACCCCATCTTCTCCGACCGCTACCTCAAGGACCTCATCGGCCGGCTTCCGCATGCGGACGTGCACCGCTACGAGAGCGCCGGGCACCTGGTGGCCGAGGACCGGGACATTGCCGCGCCGGTCTTCGACTGGCTTGCGGGGCGCGTCACCGGCGGCGGGATCGGTTCTGCCGACTCCCCCGCAGTGGAAGGCACTGACGGCTTTGAGCCCCTGTGGGCGCCCCTTGCCGGACTGGCGGCGGGACCAACGGGCGACGGGAGGGCCGTCGTCGAAATGGCAACGGACGGTACCGTGGCCCGCTTCCTGACGTGGAAGCAACTGGCGGCGGATGTTGACCACCTGGCCGCGGGCCTGGCGACGGCGGGTGTTGGGCCCGGCAGCCGGGTGAGCCTGATGGTTCCGCCCGGGGTGGATCTCACCGTGGCCCTGTACGCCTGCCTGCGGCTCGGGGCCGTGGTAGTGGTCGCCGACGCGGGCCTGGGCACCAAAGGCCTGAGCCGGGCAGTCAAGGGCGCCACCCCCGATGTCCTGGTCGGGATTGACAAGGCCCTGGCCGCCGCCCGGGCCCTCGGATGGGCGGCCCGCCGCATCAGCGTCCGCGAGCTCACCCCGCGGCGCCGCCGGCTCCTCGGGGTGGAAACCTCCCTCGCCGCCCTTGCCAGGGCAGGTTCAGCACGGGCCGGAGCGGCGGGGAAGGCCGCATTGTCCCTGCCGGGGCCCGACTCCCCCGCCGCCGTCCTCTTTACCTCCGGTTCCACCGGCCCCGCCAAGGGCGTGCTCTATACCCACCGGCAGCTTGCCGCCATGCGGGACACCGTGGCACAAACCTTTGGGATCCGTCCCGGGCAGCGCCTGGTGGCCGGCTTCGCGCCCTTTGCCCTGCTGGGTCCCGCACTGGGGGCAGTCTCGGTGACGCCGGCGATGGATGTCACGGCACCCCGCACCCTGACTGCACGCGCCCTGGCCGATGCCGCGGCGGCCATCGATGCCACGGTGGTCTTCGCGTCCCCCGCTGCGCTGCGAAATGTCGTTGCCACCCGCGGCGGACTCACCCCGGACGGTACCGCGGCCCTCGGACGCATTGACCTGCTCCTCTCCGCCGGCGCACCCGTTCCGGAAGCACTCCTTGCGGAGGTGCAGCAACTGGTGCCCCGCGCCTCCCTGCACACCCCGTACGGGATGACCGAGGCGCTGCCCGTCACCGACATCAGCCTCGAACAAATCCAGGCCGCCGCCGCTGATGCCGCTGCCGGAACGATGACGGGCGCCGGCAACGGCGTCTGCGTAGGCTGGCCCGTCCACGGCGCCCGCGTAGCCGTCATCCCCCTGGCGGCGGACGGCACGGCAGCCGGATCCGTGCCGGTCACCGACGCCGGCATCACGGGAGAGATCATGGTCAGTGCGCCGCATGTCAAAGACGCCTACGACCGCCTCTGGCTGACGCAGGAGCTGAGCAGCGGCCCCACCGGATGGCACCGCACCGGGGACGTGGGCCACTTCGACGCCCAGGGACGGCTGTGGGTGGAAGGCCGGCTGGCACACGTGGTCACGGCACCCGGCGGAGTGGTGACCCCGGTGGGCCCGGAACAGGCCATCGAAGGCGTGGACGAGGTCCGCATGGCAGCCGTGGTGGGTGTGGGACCGGCAGGGACGCAGGCCGTCGCCGCCGTCGTCGAAACCGTTCCGCCAGCCCCCAAGGCCGGTCTTGCCGGGGCGGAGTTGGCGGGCAGGGTACGGGCGGCTGCCCGCAGCGCAGGCGTGTCTGTCGCTGCCGTCCTTGTTGTCCCCGTGCAGCCCACCGACATCCGCCACAACGCAAAAATCGACAGGACGCGGCTGTCCCGATGGGCGTCGGCCGTGCTGGCCGGCGGCCGTCCGGGGACGCCATGAAGGTATTGGTCACCGGTGCCAGCGGGCTGCTGGGCCGCGAGGTGGCAGGCCTCCTAGTACGGAAGGGACATGCGGTCACCACCTTCCAGCGGCGTTCCTCGGGGGTCGACGGCGCAACGGACCACAGTGGCTCCCTCACCGATGATGCAGCGGTCACCGCCGCCGTCCGGGGCGTTGATGGTGTCATCCACCTGGCCGCCAAGGTTTCCTTTACCGGCCGTGCCCAGGAGTTCGACGACGTGAACGTCCAGGGAACCCGGCGGCTGCTCCAGACAGCACGCGAAGCGGGCGTCAGCGACTTCGTTTTCGTGTCCTCCCCGTCGGTGGCCAACTCGGGCGCCGCCATTGCAGGGCTGGGCGCAGAAAAGGCTGACCCGGTGCATGCCCACGGCGACTACTCACGCACCAAGGCGGAGGCGGAACTGCTGGCCCTTGCCACGGACGGACCGGACTTCCGTGTCGCCGCGGTGCGGCCGCACGTGGTGTGGGGGCCCGGTGACACCCAACTCGTGGAACGCGTGCTGGCACGGGCGGCGCGGAAGCGGTTGCCGCTGCTGGATGCCGGCGCTGCACTGATCGACACCACGTATGTGGACAACGCTGCTGCCGCCATTGTTGCCGGGCTCGAGCGCATGGGCCACATCCACGGCCGGGCGTTGGTGGTCACCAACGCCGAGCCCCGGCCCGTGGGCGAACTCATTGCAGGCATCTGTGCTGCCGGCGGCGTGCCCGCGCCGGCTTGGTCCGTGCCGGGCCCTGTGGCGCGGCTGGCAGGATCAGTGGTGGAGCGGGCGTGGCTTCGGCTCGGTAAGCAGGACGAGCCGCCCATGACCAGGTTCCTCGCCGAGCAGTTGTCCACGGCGCACTGGTTCGACCAGCGGGAAACCCACGCGCTCCTGGCCTGGACCCCCGCAGTATCCATCGACGAAGGCCTCGCGCGGCTGGCGGACTACTACGGCTCCCGTTGAGCGGGCCTGCTGCCAGGCGGACGGGCCGCTACCAGCGGCCGTTGCGGGGCCGCGGTTGGCACACGGGGCAGGTATGGGACGAACGGTTCATGAACTGGTCCCGGCGGATGGTCGCATTGATACCCGCTGCGGCGCACCGCCTGCACGGCTCCCCCTGCCGGCCGTAGGCATTGAGGGACCGGTCAAAGTAGCCTGATGCGCCGTTGACGTTGACGTACAGCGAATCGAAGCTGGTCCCGCCTGCGGCCAGGGCATCAAGCATCACCTCGCGGGCGCTGTCGAGGACTCGCTGGGCTTCACTGCGGCGCAGCGTGTCGGTGGCCCGGGCGAAATGCAGCCGGGCGCGCCACAGTGCTTCGTCGGCATAGATGTTGCCGATGCCGGACACCAGGCCCTGGTCCAGCAGCGCCCGCTTCAGCCCCGTTTTGCGCTTCCGGAGGCGCTGGTAGAAGAGATCGAAGGAGAAGGCAGGATCCAGGGGGTCCCGGGCGATGTGTGCTGCTTCCTCCGCAATCAGGGGAAGGGGCGATTCCGCCAGGCCGCCTGGAGCGCCGTCGTCCGTGGGGACGAGCGTGGTGACGAAGAGGCCGCCGAAAATCCGCTGGTCCACGAACCGCAGTTGCTCCGGCATCCCGTCCCGAGGGCTGAGCCGGAACCGGACTTTGAGGTGCTTCTCATCCGGGACGGCTGAGTCCTGCATCAGCAGCTGCCCGCTCATGCCCAGGTGCGCCATCAGGGCAACTTCGGGCAGGCCACCGGTTTTCGGGTTCTCCAATCCGGCAGCAGCGGTGTCCACCAGGGGCAGCCAAAGGAACTTTCCCCGGCGCACGACGTCGGACACGGTGGCACCTTCGAGGTTGCCGATGAAGTCCTCAACGCCAAGGGCATGGCGGCGGATGGAACGCGGATCGAGGACTTCGACGGCACGAATCGTCCTGCCGCGGACCCAGTTCACCAGGCCACGGCGGACAACCTCCACCTCGGGCAGTTCGGGCATGGACGCTACTGGCCGGCCACGGAGCTCGCGCCGGCACTGGACGCCTCTTGGGCCCCGGCGCCGGAAAGCACCCGCCACGCGTCTGCCGCTGCTTCCTGTTCCGCTTCCTTCTTGGAGTGCCCGGAACCCTTGCCGTAGGCGGTTCCGGCGATATTCAGGACAGCGGTGAAGGTACGGGCGTGGTCGGGGCCGGACCCCTCCACTGCGTAGTGGATGCTGCCCAACTGCCGGCTGGCTGCGAGTTCCTGGATGCTGGTCTTCCAGTCGGTGCCGGCGCCCAGGACGGCGGCATCCTTCAGCAGCGGACCGATCAGCCGCATGACCAGTTGCCGCGCCGTCTCGATGTCGTTGGAGACATAGGTGGCCCCGATCAGGGCTTCCATGGTGTCCGCCAGGATGGAGGCTTTGTTCTTGCCATGGGTGAGCTTCTCGCCCTGGCCAAGGTAGATGTATTCCCCAATGCCCAGGCTGCGGCCGATGCCGGCCAGTGCCCGGGTACTGACGACGGCGGACCGGCGCTTGGCGAGTTCGCCTTCGGGCAGGTCCGGGTTGTCCCGGTAGAGGGCGTCGGTGACGGAGAATCCCAGGATGGAGTCGCCCAGGAACTCGAGCCGCTCGTTGGTGGGGATGCCGCCGTTCTCGTAGGCGTACGAACGGTGGGTGAGCGCAAGACGAAGCGTCCCGGCGTCAATAGAGACACCGAGACGCTTCAGAAGCTCTTCAGTTGAAGACATCAGTCAGCCTGTTGGGCCGATTAGACGTCAGCGACCTTGCGGCCCTTGTACTCAAGGAACAGCGCGGTGCCAGCAGAGTCGGTAACGACCTTTGCCTGGTGCGGCAGGCTGTAGGTGACCTGGCCGTTCTCAACGGTCTTCACCAGGTGGGGGGCGGTCGCCTTCCACTGCGAGCGGCGGGCGCGGGTATTCGAGCGAGACATTTTCCGCTTGGGAACAGCCACGGCTAACTCATTTCTCTCTAGACAAACACGTACAAATCAATTTTGCCGGTCAGGCTTAGCCATATCAGCTAGGGCAGCCCAGCGAGGATCCAGGACCTCGTGGTGGTGCCCCGGCTCGTCTTCCAGGCGAACTCCGCATTCGGAGCAAAGGCCCTGGCAGTCTTCCCGGCACACCGGCTGGAACGGCAGGTTGGTGACAACCGCGTCCCGCAACACCGGTTCAAGATCGATTACATCGTGCTCGACTCGACGTTGCTCTTCATCTTCTTCTCCGTCCGAGAACTCAGTGCCCTCGTAGAAGAAAAGTTCTTGCACATTGACCTCAAGGTCATACGCAAGGGGATCCAGGCATCGGCCGCACTCGCCGGTTACTTCGGCGACAACGGTTCCTGATACCAGAATTCCTTCGTGTACGGCCTCAAGCCTCAGGTCGAGCTCGACATCCGAGCCTTCCTGAACACCAATGAGCGCCACACCAAGATCACCCGGTGCGGGTACATGTTCCTTCAGCGTCCGCATGCTTCCCGGGCTGCGCCCGAGGTCCTTGACGTCGAACGCCAGGGGCGAACCAGCATCTCTGTTAATGAGAACTCCTGTTGAACATATGACCGACGTACCATCTTAGCCTGAAGAGCCATGGCGACTCAAACCGGCAGGAGGCAGCGCCGAAGTACCGATCCAGCCTACCGCCTTGGCTGCTGATCAGGCGAAGGCTCGCCGGCAACCATGCGGCGGTGCACGGACCGGGGCACGTAGTCCGAGACGCTGCCGCCCAGGCTTGCCACCTCTTTGATCAGGGTGGAGGACAAGTGGACGTAGCTTGCCTCGGCCGGGAGGAAGACAGTCTCCACGCCGCTTAGCTGGCGGTTCATGGTGGCCATCGGAAGCTCGTAGTCGAAGTCCGACGATGACCTCAGTCCCTTGACGATGGCGGACACACCCCGTTGGCGGCAATATTCCGCCAGGAGGCCCTCACCCACCGGTTCCACCACGATGCCCTTGAGCGATGCGAGGGTTTCGCGTGCCATCTCCAGCCGTTCCTCGAGGCTGAACATGTACTTCTTGGCGTAGTTGGTGGAGATGGCCACAATGACCTCGTCGAAAAGACCGGCAGCCCGTGCAATGACTTCGAGATGGCCGTTGTGGATGGGGTCGAAGGATCCGGGGCACACAGCGCGTCTCATGGTTCGAACCTACCCCATGGGAAGGCCGGGATAACATGACTGGATGCATCCACCACGGGAACTTTCCACCCCCCTGGCACCTGCTCCCTGGCAGCGGACCGCGCTCGGAGCCAACCTCCTCGCTCCGGACGGCGGCCTGGGTGTCACCATCTTCGAGGAGATGACCACCCTGGCCGTCCAGACCGGCGCCATCAACCTGGGACAGGGTTTCCCTGATGAGGACGGGCCGGCGGAGATTAGGGAGGCCGCCCGCGCAGCCATCGCTGCAGGGGCCAACCAGTACGCGCCCGGCAAGGGACTGCCCCAACTCCGGGAGGCGGTAGCCGCGCACCAGGAACGCTTCTATGGGCTGGCACCGGACCCCGCAACCGAAGTCATCATCACCACCGGGGCCACCGAAGGGATCGCCGCCTCCCTCCTGGCATTTGCCGGGCCAGGGGACGAGGTCCTGACCTTCGAGCCGTTCTACGACTCCTACGGCGCCGTCATCGGCCTCTCGGGCGCCACACACACCACCGTGCCCCTGGCCGCCCCGGACTTCCTGCCCGACCCCGCGGCACTCGAGGCTGCCTTCAACGAGCGGACGCGGGTGGTCCTGCTGAACAATCCGCACAATCCCACGGGCGCCATGTTTCCTCCGGAGATCCTGCAGCGCGTGGTGGACCTTGCGGAAAAGCACGACAGCATCATCATCACCGACGAGGTGTACGAACACCTCACGTTCGGCGTCCGCCATACCCCGGTGGCGACACTACCGGGGGCCGCCGGCCGGACCATCACCATTTCCTCCGCCGGCAAGACCTTCTCCCTGACCGGTTGGAAAATCGGCTGGTTGAGCGGCCCCGAGGACCTGGTCGCGGCCGTCCGCACGGTGAAGCAGTTCCTCACCTACAGTTCGGGAACTCCCTTCCAGGCTGCGATCGCCACAGGGCTGGCCCTGCCGGACGACTTCTACACCGGCATCGCAGCCGCGCTGGAACAGAAGCGCGACATCCTCAGCGCCGGACTCCGGGCCGCGGGCTTTGACGTCTTCACCCCAAAAGGAACCTACTTCGTCAATGTGGACACGGCACCGCTGGGCATCACCGACGCGCTGGACCTCGCCCGGCGGCTGCCTGCGCTGGTGGGGGTGGCCGCCATCCCCGTTCCGGTGTTCTGCCATCCGGAGGGAGCCGAACGTACGCGAAGCCTGCTCCGGTTTGCCTTCTGCAAGAAGACGGAAGTCCTTGAGGAGGCTGCCGCGCGGCTGGCAACACTGCGCGGCAGGCTCTGATGTCCGGCGGGAGCGGCAAGGCCGCCAGCCGGTTCCTCCGGACAACAGGCCAGCATGCCACAATCGAGCCTGACGCATTCACCGATGGCAGTTTTGTGCTCACTATCGGCGGAGCCGAACAGTCCCATGTGAACCTGGACCGCCCCTCGGAGATTTTTTACGAGTACCTACGCAGGATCGGGCATCTGGTGGATCTCGCAGCACCGCCCGGAGAACCCATCAGGGCCCTGCACCTCGGAGCAGGCGCACTGACCCTGGCACGGTACATCCAGGCCACCCGTCCCGGTTCCATCCAGTACGCGGTGGAGCTGGAACGCGAACTGCTCGACTTTGTCCTCCGGCACCTTCCCATACCTGAGGGAACGGACCTCACCACGATCATCGGCGACGCCCGCGAGGCACTCGGCACGCTTGCCCCGGACCTCACGTTCGACGTCCTGATCCTGGATATCTTTTCCGGTCCGGAAGCCCCGGCGCACATCGCTACGAGCGGCTTCTACCGGGAAGCCCGGGAACGCTTGCGCCCCGATGGACTGCTGATCGTCAACGTCGGCGACGAAGCGGCCCTCACACTGGTCAGGAGCCAGGTGGCCGCGATGCGCGAAGCCATGGGCGATGTTGGCGCCTTCGCGGAAGCGGGAATGTTCGAGGGCCGGTACCCGGGCAACATCATCCTGGCAGGGACCCAGGGCCCCTGGCCGGAAGCCTGGACAGCCGAACTGACCGCGCGGGGTCCGCACCCAGCGCGGGTCCTGGCGGGAGTAGACCTGGACCCCTTCTCCGGCTAGCCCCGCAGGGAACCCGGCCCTTCCGCACCCGGCACGGCATCTTCAGCCCCTGCGCCGTCAGGCACGTCGTCCGAAGCGATGGCGTCGGGCACGAACGGCTCCGCGTACCATAGCCGCGTCTCCCCGTACTTCTTCTCGGCGAACCTGGTCAGGCTCTCCGGCCACCCCGGTTCGGGGGAACGGGAGGAGCGTTCCACCACCACAACGGCCCCTGGGGCCAGGTGCGCGGCAAGTTTCCCGAGCACCGCGGACAGCCCGGCCTCCTCCAGCGGGTACGGCGGATCAAGGAATACCAGGTCCCACGCCGCGTCTTCTGCGGCGCGGTCCAGGAAAGGATCGGCTTTGGTGCGGTGCACGGTGACCGCTTTGCGGCCCAGCACACCGTTGATGAGGTCCGCATTGCGCTGGCACACGGCGCTGGCCCTGGCATCGGATTCCACCAGCTCCACGGTCCGCGCTCCCCTGCTGCCGCTTTCCACGCCCAGGGCACCGGAGCCGGCGTACAGGTCCAGCACGCGGGCTCCCGCGATCACGTCGAAGGCATCCAGGCGGGAAAACAGCGCTTCCTTGACCCGGTCCGTGGTGGGCCTGGTCAGGGATCCCGGGACCGCTGTCAGCGGAGTGCCCCCTGCGGCACCGGCGATGATCCGGGTCACCGCGCCCACCACGATCCGCCGGCGCCCTGCAGGCTTTGGTTGCTAACCGCGTTCAAGGAACGCCTCCTTCTCGGGGTTGAGGTACTTTTCGATGGCATCGGCAAGTTCGGGGTGGCCGGACAGCAGCGGATCGCGGCCGACGATGGCCTGGGCGTCTTCCCTGGCCCGGGCAATGACGTCTTCATGGTCGAGGACCCGCAGCAGCTTCAATGTTGACCGTCCGCCGGACTGGGAAGCACCCAGGATGTCGCCTTCACGCCGGAGCTTGAGGTCCTCCTGTGACAGGACAAAGCCGTCTGTGGTGGCGGCAACGGCTTCCAGGCGCCGCCTGCTGGGGTGGCCGGGTTCCAGGGCAGTGACCAGCAGGCAGGTACCGGGCAGGCCGCCGCGGCCAACCCGGCCTCGGAGCTGGTGCAGCTGTGAAATCCCGAACCTGTCGGCGTCCAGGATGACCATCAGGGTGGCGTTGTGCACGTCCACGCCCACCTCGATCACCGTGGTGGAGACCAGCAGCTTGATGCGGTTGGCAGTGAACCCGGCCATGGTGTCCGTTTTCAGCTCCGGATCCTGGCGTCCGTGGAGCGGGGCCAGGGCAACCCCTCCCAGCGAGGGTTCGGCCAGCAGGTAATCCACGACGCCGGTGACCGACGCCAGCTCCCGGCCTTCCTCCGCCTCCACGCGCGGCGGCGCGGCCTCCCCTGGACTGAAGTCGCCGTCGTCGTCCGTTCCAATCTTGGGACACACGACATACACCTGGTGGCCGGCGTCGATCTCCTCCCGGGCGCGGGCCCAGATCCGTGCCGCCCAGGCCGGGTTCTCCGCGAGGCCCACGAGGTGGGTGCTGATCGGGGCCCTGCCCTTGGGCAGTTCATCGAGGGTGGAGGTTTCCAGGTCGCCAAACACGGTCATGGCCACGGTCCGGGGAATGGGCGTGGCGGTCATGACCAGCAGGTGCGGCGGCTTCCGGGCCTTGGCCCGGAGGGCGTCGCGCTGTTCAACGCCGAAGCGGTGCTGTTCGTCCACCACGATCAGGCCGAGGTCGTAGAAGGATACGTTGTCGCTGAGCAGGGCGTGCGTGCCGATGATGATCCCCGCCGTGCCGGATGCCGCATCCAGCAACGCCTGTTTCCGGGCCGCAGTGGGCATGGATCCGGTCAGCAGCGTGACCTGGACGGAAGACCCGCCACCGGCCAGTCCGCCCAGGAGCCCATCGCTGGACAGCGGCCCCAGGGTGCGGCGGATGGAGTCGTAGTGCTGGGCGGCCAGCACTTCGGTGGGGGCCAGCAGCGCGGCCTGTCCCCCGGCGTCCACCACCTGGAGCATGGCCCGCAGCGCCACGACAGTCTTGCCGGAGCCTACCTCGCCCTGCAGCAGGCGGTTCATGGGCGCGTCCTGCGCAAGTTCCGTTGCCAGGGTCTTCCCGACGGCGGCCTGGCCGGCTGTGAGGGTGAACGGCAGGTTTTGGTCGAACGCGGACAGGATCCCTTCGTTGACAGGGCGTCGTGCGGTGGCTTCCTCGGCGGCGAGTTGGGCACGGCGGCGGGCCAGCGCGGACTGCAGCACCAGGGCTTCCTGGTAGCGGAGCCTGTCCCTGGCGCGTTTCCAGTCGGCGGCTGTTTCAGGCGCATGGATGAGCCGGTAGGCGTCCGCTACGGGAAGGAAGCCTTCCCTCGCTGCGACCTCCTGCGGGACCGGATCGGGCAGCGAGCCAAGGTCGGAGGTTTCGAGCAGCGTGGCGATCACCTTCTGGATCTTCCAGCTGGGCAGCTTGGCAGTGGCCGGATAGACCGGTATTGGCATGGCGGCAAGTTTCTCCGGGTCTTGTCCGGCGTCGCTGAACGGATCTTCGTCCAGGAGCTGGAAGTCGGGGTTGGTAAGGCCCAGCTTCCCCTTGAAACTGGTCACCCTGCCCGAGAACAAGGCGCGGCGTCCCTGCAGGAGCTCGTTCTTCGCCTTGAACCCGTTGAAGAAGCTGATTTTCAGGGTGCCCGGAACTTTGCCGGTGTAATCCCGGCCGCCGACCAGGCGCAGCCCCTGCTTCCCGTCGTCGTCCGACACGATGACGTCGGTGATGGTCCCGCGGCGTGCCTGCATCTGCCGGGTGCTGCTGGAAAGGACCCGGGCTATGAGCGTCACGTCCTCGTCGAGCGGAAGCTCCGCGATGGGAGTCAGCTCGCCGCGGCTCATGTAGCGGCGGGGGTAGTAGTTCAGGAGCCCCTCAACGCTGGTGATGCCGAGGTGTTTCTCGATGACCGCGGCGGACCTTTTTCCAATCCGCCGTTCAAGGGCCAGGTCCAGCTCAGCGTTCATGCCCGCCGGTATTCACCGCATCCACGGCCGGGTCCCGGGGAAGCGCCAGTTCACTGATGCTGATCTGGGACGGCTCGCCGAGGGACCTGATGATGGCCACTGCGGGGTCCGGGTCCGGGACGTGCACGTGGACCCGCCACCGGTAGTTGCCGTCCGGGTCCGGGCCGCTGCCCACCTGGCTCATGATCACGGACTCGCCGATCTCGTCGAGCCGCTGCCGAAGAGTGGCCGCGTTCAGGGGTGAGAGGGTGATGGTGCACATGACTTCCACGCCGTCGTCGTCCGGCATTGACGCGTGGATGTGGGGATCTGAAACGTCGTACCCATGCAGCCCGTCGAGGAGCTCGTCCTGCAACTCCTGGCCCATGACGGCGGAACGGAGGCAGTCGAGGATCAGCAGCATGCCCACGCCGCCGGCGTCCACCACCCTGGCGGTCTGCAGCGCATCGAGCTGCTCCTCGGTGTGGACCACCGCGGCCAGCGCTCCCTCCACGGCGGCGTCGAGGGTGAGCCCCAAGGCATGGTTGCTGTCATCGCCGTCCTGGCCCGCGTCGACGGCGGCTGCCGCGCGGGCCGCCGCTTCCATGACGGACAGCATGGTTCCAGGAACGGGGTCGCTCAAGGCGGACCATGCGCGGATCTGGGCACGGTTGAGGGCCGCCGCGAGGAGAGTGGACGTCATCCGGGTGTGTCCGGCCAACGGCTCGGCCGCAGCGCAAAGGAACACCGAGAAAAGCGTTCCGGAGTTTCCGCGCGCCTCCTCCATGGCTGCCTGCCCGGCGGTGGCCAGGACTTCCCCGACGTCGACCGGGGCGGGCTGGTCTTCGCCAAGCACCAGGGAACGGGCCGCCGCGCGGACGGTGAGATACAGGTTGGTACCCGTATCACCGTCGGCTACCGGGAAGATGTTAATGGCGTTCAGGCGGTCGCTGTGGTTGCCCAGGGCAGTTTCAGCCTTGCCCAGCCACCTCTTCATCGCCAGCGCGTTGGCGGCAACCTTAGTGTGCAAAGTGATCCCATCCCCCGGTGTCCGCGGCCCGGCCCGCTGTCAGGACGCCCGGGCCATCGTCGGTACCGAGTGCATGTATCGAGCCTAGCGCAGTGAATCCGGGTGGCAGCTGAACATCGTCAGGGAATGTGGCCAGCAGCCCGTGGTCCTCACCGCCGCCCAGCACCCACTGCGCAGGATCGACACCCAGAAGGACGGCAGCAGGGGCCAGGACCTCCGCGAGTTCGGCCAGGCGGGCAGGGTCGAGGGCGATGGCGACATTGCTGGCGGCAGCCAGCCTCCTGCCGTCCCGGAGGAGGCCGTCCGAGATGTCGAGCATTGCCGTGGCCCCTGCGGCCCGGGCCGCCGGACCCGCCCCCAGCGGCGGACGCGGGCGGCACTGCAGGTCCAGGAAGACACGCTCGGCGGGACCCAGGGTGTCCGCGGGGACATCCGCTTCAAGCAGGGCGAGGCCGGCCGCTGCATGGCCCACTGTGCCGGCCAGCGCCAGGATGTCCCCCGCGCGGGCGCCGGAGCGGAGGACCGGCCGCCCGCCGTCGAGCGTTCCCAACACGGCCACCGTCACCGAAATTTCCCGGCCACGGCCCAGGTCCCCGCCGGCCACGGAACAGCGGACTGCCCCGAGCTCCCGGATGCCGGCTGTGAGGCCGTCTGCCAGGTCCTCCACCCAGCTCACGGGCGTGTCAACGGGAAGGGTGAGGCTGACCACCATGGACGTGGCCTGGGCTCCCATGGCATTGATATCGCTGAGGTTCTGCGCGGCAGCTTTCCAGCCGACGTCGAACCCGGTGGTGCGGTAGCCGTTGGGCCACAGGAGCCGGAAATCCTGGTCTTGGACCTGGGTGTCGATGCTGATAACCGTCTTCCCGTCCGGGGCGGCGACGACGGCGGCGTCATCCCCGGGGCCCAGCAGCGTGCTGGCGGTGTGTCCGGCCTCCATTTGAAGGCGCGGAAAGATCCGGGCCAGCAGGTCGGCTTCGGAAAGGCCGGCGACGGAGGGCTGGCGGTCAACGCGGCTACGGAGGTCTTCAGGCACGCCCCTACGCTACCGCGCCGGACTGACATTGTGTCCTGGCGGGGACGGCGGCGGCGATAGGCTGGAAGCATGCACCAGCCCCACCTGCCCCTGTCCGCCCGCGCCGCCAGGATGGCGGTGGTGGGGGCGGTCGCCGCTCTTTCCCTGACAGCCTGCTCTCCCGCGGTGGACGTCACTGCCGCCAAGGACGCCGCCAACCCGGCATGTGCGCCGATGATGCTGGCGCTGCCCGATTCCATTGGCGATTCAAAGCTGCGGAAGACCAACAGCCAGGCCACCGCGGCGTGGGGCGATCCCTCGCTGGTCATCCTCCGCTGCGGCGTCAACGTTCCAGGGCCCACCACCGACCGGTGCGTCACCGTCAACGGCGTCGACTGGGTCATCAAGGAAGGCGACCCGGTGTGGACGCTGACCACCTACGGCCGCGAACCGGCCACGGAAATCCTGATGGACCCGGACAAGATCAGCTCCGCAACGGTGCTGGCGGACCTTGCAGCAGCAGCCGCGAAGGTCCCGTCCGTCCGGAACTGCGTGGGCCAGGAGGACCTGCAGAACCTGCCGAAGAGCCAGTAGCCAGCCCCCGCCGGTGGGTGGGCCCACGCCGGCAGGGTTCCCTGACCGAAGCGAAGCGAGGTTAGGGTGCCGGTGGGTGGGCCCACGCCGGCAGGGTTCCCTGACCGAAGCGAAGCGAGGTTAGGGTGCCGGTGGGGCCTAGCGGAGGCCAGTCTTGCGGTTCAGCGCCAAGTAGATAAGCTCATCGATCAGGTCGGCGTATTCCAAGCCGGAGGCTGCCCACATCTGCGGGTACATGCTCTTGGGCGTGAAGCCGGGCATCGTGTTGATCTCGTTGATGATCAACTCGCCGTCGGGCGTGTAGAAGAAGTCCACGCGGCTCAGGCCCTCGGCTCCCACGGCGTCGAACGCGGTGGCCGCCAGTTCGCGGACCCGGGAGATAGCCTCTGCCGGGATGTCCGCTGGGCAGCTCAGCGCCGCGGCATCATCCTCGACGTACTTGGCATTGAAGTCGTAAAACTCGTGGGTTCCGCCGGACACCTCGATTTCCCCCGGCATGGATGTCCGCGGCGCGTCGGTGCCCCTGCCTTCCAGGACCGCGCATTCGATCTCCCGTCCCACGATCCCGGCTTCGATCACGAGTTTGAGGTCGTGGCGGCGGGCTTCTTCGATGGCGGCATCCAGTTCCTCGAGGGAGTCCACCTTCGAGATGCCCATGGACGAGCCCGCACGGGCCGGCTTGACGAATACGGGGAACCCGAGCCGGTCCACCTGCTTGCGGACGGATTCGGGATCCCGGCGCCACTGCCTGTCCGTCACTGCGACGTAGGGGCCCACGCGGAGCCCGGCAGCTTCGAAAACAACCTTCATGTAGTGCTTGTCCATGCCGACGGCGGAGGCCAGGACGCCCGCGCCAACGTACCGGGTATCTGACAGCTCCAGGAGCCCCTGGATGGTGCCGTCCTCGCCGAACGGGCCGTGCAGCAGCGGGAAAACCACGTCCACGGCGCCCAGTTCCTGCGGGACCTGGTTGGGCGACGCCACGATCAGCTGGTGTTCCCCGCCGATCTCGGCCAGGGTGACGGTGTCCGACGACGGCACGACCTCCGGGAGGGATGATGCCGCGAGGGACCACTGGGCCGTTTCCGCCGGGGCAAGGACCCACTGGCCGGTCTTGGCGATCCCGATGGGGATCACGTCGTACTTGTCCTTGTTGATCGCGCCCAGGACACCGGCGGCGGTAACGCAGCTTACGGCATGCTCGCTGGATCGTCCGCCGAAGAGCACGGCAACGCGCGGTTTCCGGCTGGAGGCGGTTTCCCCGTGGGTGTTTGTGTCTTGGGACATGGTCAGTAATCGCCTTCAGGTTTCAATTCCCGGGACAGCAGAACCGGCCCCAGTTGGTCAACGGACAGCTTGCCTGCCAGCACCGCCACAACGGCGGCAGTAATGGGCATTTCGACGCCGAGCTTGCCGGCGAGTTCATGGACGGCCTGGCCTGACTTGATGCCTTCGGCGGTCTGGGTCATCTTGCGGCCCACCTCCTCCAGCGTCAGGCCCTGGCCCAGCAGCCTGCCGGCGGTATGGTTCCGGGACAGCGCGGACGAACAGGTCGCCACGAGATCGCCCAGCCCGGCGAGCCCGGCCATGGTCTTGGCCTCGCCGCCCAGCGCCAGCGCGAGGCGTGACGTTTCCGCGAGCCCCCGGGTGATCACCGAGGCCTTGGTGTTGTCCCCCATCTCCTTGCCCTCACAGATTCCCACGGCCAGCGCGATCACGTTCTTGACGATGCCGCCGATTTCGACGCCGACGACGTCCGTGGTGGTGTACGGCCGGAAGTAGGGGGCGGTGCACGTCCTGGCAAGCCAGCCTGCCGTGGCGGAGTCCGTGCAGGCCACGACGGACGCCGTAGGCTCCTCGCGGGCAATCTCCATGGCGAGGTTGGGCCCGGAAACGACGGCGATGCGTTCCGGCGGGAGGCCCAGTTCCTGGCTGATAACCTCGCTCATCCGGGCATCGGTTCCGAGCTCCAGGCCCTTCATGAGGGATACTACGACGGCCCCGGGGGCGATCATGTCCTTCCACTCCCGCAGTTGCGGGCGCAGGGACTGGGCCGGAACGGCAACCACCACAAGTTCGGCTCCGGCCAACACCTGGCGGATGTCGGTGGACGCTGTGATGCTCTCCGGCAGGACGATGTCCTTGAGGTAGTCGCTGTTGCGGTGGCTGGTGTTAATCTCCTCCACCACTTCGGCGCGCCTGCCCCACAGCTTGATGGCACGCGGCGTGCCCCTGGCGATGGCTGCGTCCGCGAGGATTTTAGCGAACGTGGTCCCCCAGGACCCTGCCCCGAGGACAGCCACGGTGCGGGCTGCTCCCGGCTTTGCGTCAGCGGTCACGGAGCGTCCGTTCCTGTCCCGGGCTGCTGTCCGCGTTCGACGAACCGTCCGTGCTTGGATTGCTGCTGCTTGGCCGGGTCCCAGCGTTGGGCCGGCGGCTGCTCGCCGCGCAGGCCGGCCAGAAGTGTGGTGATGGCGTCCATGATCACGTCGGTGGCTTCCGTCAGCGTTGCCTTGTCCAGGGGACGGCCGCTGAAAGCGCTGAGGTCCACCGGATCTCCCACCACCACGCGGGAGCGCTTACGCGGGAACAGGTGGAATGTCTTGCCGTACCTGGGGAAGACTTCATGCGCGCCCCAGTGGGCGATGGGCACTACCGGAATTCCGCCTTCAAGGGCCAGTCGGGCTGCGCCCGTGTGCCCCTTCATCGGCCACAGGTCCGGGTCGCGCGTCAGCGTGCCCTCAGGGTAGATGATGATGGCCCCGCCCTCAGCCACGATCTCCTGCGCCACCTGCAGCGAGCGGTTCGCTCCCGCCGTCGAACGCTCCACCGGCACCTGCTTGGTGGCCGTCAGGAGCGGGCCCAGGCCGGGGACTTTGAACAGCGAGGCCTTGGCCAGGAAGTGCGGCGCCCGCTTCTGGTTGTAGAGCATGTGGCCCACCACCAGGGGGTCGATCTCGGTGCAGTGGTTGGGGGCGGCGATGAAGCCGCTGGCGGGAAGTTTTTCGGTGCCTTCCCACGTCTTGGACATCATGAGGTTCAGCAGCGGCCGGGCGATGCCGGCAATGAACACAAATGTGGCCCTGCTCTTGGCAGATTCCTTCACAGTCCGCTCTACTTCGTGGTGGTGATGTCGAAATCGGCACCGAGTCCGGCAAGCTTTTCGGTGAAGCGCTCGTAACCGCGGTTGATGATGTCGATTCCGGTGACCCGGGAGGTTCCCGTGGCGGCCAGGGCGGCAATGAGGTGGCTGAAGCCGCCGCGTAGGTCCGGAACATCGATGTCGGTGCCCTTGAGCTGGGTGGGGCCCGAAATGACGGCTGAGTGCAGGAAGTTACGCTGTCCGAACCGGCACGGGACGCTGCCCAGGCATTCGCGGTGGACCTGGATGCTGGCGCCCATGCGGATCAGGGCGTCTGTGAAGCCGAAGCGGTTCTCGTACACGGTTTCGTGAACGATCGAGACGCCCTCGGCCTGGGTGAGCGCCACGACGAGCGGCTGCTGCCAGTCGGTCATGAAGCCTGGGTGGACGTCCGTTTCAAGCACCAACGGATTGAGCTTTCCGCCCTTGTGGTAGAACCGGATGCCGTCCTCGCCGATATCCATTCCGCCGCCCACCTTGCGGTAGGTGTTCAGGAACGTCATCATGTCGCGCTGGGACGCGCCCTCGACGAAGATGTCGCCGCGGGTCACGAGAGCAGCTGAAGCCCAGGATGCCGACTCGTTGCGGTCCGACAGCGCCCGGTGGTTGTAGCCGCCCAGGTCGCGGACGCCCTCGATGCGGATGGTGCGGTCCGTCTGGACGCTGATGATGGCGCCCATCTTCTGCAGCACCGCGATGAGGTCAACGATTTCCGGCTCGGTGGCTGCGCCGGAAAGTTCGGTGATGCCCTCGGCGCGGGTGGCGCTCAGCAGGACCTGCTCGGTTGCGCCCACGGACGGGTACGGCAGCGAGATCTTGGCCCCGTGCAGTCCCTTGGGCGCGGAGATGTGGATGCCGCCGGGGCGTTTCTCCACCACGGCGCCGAACTGGCGCAGGACGTCCAAGTGGTAGTCGATGGGGCGGTCGCCGATCTTGCAGCCGCCCAGGTCCGGGATGAAGGCCTCACCGATGGCGTGGATCAGCGGCCCGCACAGCAGGATGGGAATTCGGGAGTCTCCGGCGTGCGCGTCGATGGCCGTGCTGGGCGCCGTCTTGGCCGCCTTGGGGTCGAGGGTGAGATCTCCGTTGACCGGATCCTTCTCCACGGTCACGCCGTGTAGCTGCAGCAGGGAGGTGACCACCTCCACGTCCTTGATTTCCGGCACGTTCCGCAAAACCGAGGGTTCGTTGCCCAGCAACGCCGCCACCATTGCCTTGGGGACAAGATTCTTTGCCCCACGGACGCTGACGCGGCCTGTAAGCGGGACACCGCCGCGGATTGTCAGAACACTACTCATATACCGGTTTCCTCACGATCACTAGCCCCCAAATACCTTGCAAAGGCTCCAACCAAGCATAGGAGGTCGCGTTACCGAACCGAAATAAGGGGGCACCGGCGGCGGGGCGTGGCGGGACGCATCCCGCCACGCAGCTGCCAGGCGGCTAGGAAAGCTTTGCCGGCAGGGTCTTGGGCTTGAAGGCCGGGCGGGTCGCCTCGTACGCGGTGATGTCGGCCTCGTGCTGGAGGGTCAGTCCAATGTCGTCCAGGCCTTCCAGGAGCCGCCAGCGGGTGTAGTCGTCAATCTCGAAGGGTGCCACGATGTTGCCGCACACCACGGTCTTTGACTCGAGGTCCACCGTCACCTGGGTGCCCGGGGCGTTCTCGAGCTCCTTCCAGATGAGCTCGATGTCGTCCTGGGCCACCTGGGCGGCCAGCAGGCCCTCCTTGCCCGAGTTGCCGCGGAAGATGTCGGCGAAGCGGGAGGACAGGACAGCCTTGAAGCCGTAGTCCTTCAGCGCCCACACCGCGTGCTCGCGGGAGGAACCGGTACCGAAGTCCGGGCCGGCCACCAGTACTGAACCGGCGTTGTACGGCTCCTGGTTCAGGATGAAGGAGGGGTCCTTGCGCCAGGCGGAGAACAGGGCGTCTTCGAAGCCGGTGCGGGTGATGCGTTTGAGGTACACCGCCGGGATGATCTGGTCGGTGTCAACATTGCTCTGGCGCAGCGGGACGCCGATGCCGGTGTGCTTGGTGAACTTTTCCATGGTGTTGTCCTAGGCTGCGTCGATGCGGATGGCGGCGGGTTCGGGAGCCGGTTCAAGGTCCGACGGCGAGCTGAGCGTGCCGCGCACCGCCGTGGCCGCCGCCACCACCGGGGAGACCAGGTGCGTGCGGCCGCCCTTGCCCTGGCGCCCTTCAAAGTTGCGGTTGGACGTGGAGGCGCACCGCTCCCCCGGCTCCAGCTGGTCCGGGTTCATGCCCAGGCACATGGAGCAGCCGGCAAACCGCCATTCGGCGCCGAAGTCCTTGAACACCCGGTCCAGGCCCTCGGCCTCGGCTTCGAGCCGGACACGGGCCGAACCCGGAACCACCAGCATCCGGACCTTCGGGTCCTTTTCGCGGCCGCGGATGATGTCCGCCGCGGCGCGCAGGTCCTCGATGCGCGAGTTGGTGCAGGAGCCCAGGAAGACGGTGTCCACGCGGATGTCCTTCATGGGGGTCCCGGCTTCCAGGCCCATGTACTGCAGGGCGCGTTCGGCGGCCGCCTTGGCATTTTCATCACCGAAATCTGCCGGGTTTGGTACGGCCTGGGACAGGGAGACGCCCTGCCCGGGGTTGGTGCCCCAGGTGACGAACGGCTCCAGCGTGTCGGCGTCCAGGTCCACCTCGACGTCGAAGGTGGCGTCGTCGTCGGTCTTCAACGTGTTCCAGTATTCGACGGCGGCATCCCACTCAGCGCCTTCCGGCGCGTGCGGGCGGCCCAGCATGTAGGTATACGTGGTTTCATCCGGGGCCACCATGCCGGCCCGGGCGCCGGCCTCGATGGACATGTTGCAGATGGTCATCCGCGCTTCCATGGACAGGGCGCGGATGGCGGAGCCGCGGTATTCCAGGACGTAGCCCTGCCCGCCGCCCGTGCCGATCTTCGCAATGACGGCCAGGATAATGTCCTTGGCCGTGACACCGGGACGCAGCGTCCCTTCAACATTGATGGCCATGGTCTTGAACGGCTTCAGCGACAGGGTCTGGGTGGCCATGACATGCTCCACCTCGGAGGTGCCAATGCCCATGGCCAGGGCACCGAAGGCGCCGTGGGTGGAGGTGTGGGAGTCGCCGCAGACGACGGTCATGCCCGGCTGTGTGAGGCCCAGCTGCGGGCCCACCACGTGGACGATGCCCTGTTCGGCGTCGCCCAGGCTGTGCAGCCGGACACCGAACTCCGCGCAGTTGTGGCGCAGGGTCTCGATCTGCGTGCGGCTGGTGAGATCGGCAATCGGCTTGTCGATGTCCAGGGTGGGGGTGTTGTGGTCCTCGGTGGCGATGGTCAGGTCCGGGCGGCGCAGTTTGCGGCCGGCCAGCCGCAGGCCTTCAAACGCCTGCGGGGACGTGACTTCATGGACCAGGTGGAGGTCGATGAACAGAAGGTCGGGCTGGGCGTTGGCACCTTCGCCGTCACCTTTGCGCACCACGTGTGCGTCCCAGACTTTCTCGGCCAATGTCTTTGCCATGGCCATCTCCCTTCACTGCTGTTTGGCTGATTAGTCCAACTGAATCAGGACGGCTCCGCGCTGCGCCAGCCGAAAGATTTGCATCTCAGATATTGAGACGGCAATATCATTACATGGACAATTCTAGTGGAGTCGGTGTCATTGATAAAGCGGCCCAGGTGCTCGACGCACTCGAGGCAGGACCCACCACGCTGGCGCAGCTGGTGGCCGCCACCGGACTGGCCCGGCCCACCGTCCACCGCCTCGCATTGGCGCTGGTGCACCACCGGCTGGTCAGCCGCGACATCCAGGGCCGGTTCGTCCTTGGCAGCCGGCTTGTCGAGCTCGCCTCGGCGGCCGGCGAGGACCGCCTGATCGCCTCCGCGGGCCCCGTGCTGATGCAGCTGCGCGATGCCACGGGTGAAAGCGCCCAGATCTTCCGGCGGCAGGGCGACTGGCGCGTGTGCGTCGCCTCCGCCGAACGCCCCATCGGCCTTCGCGACACCATCCCCGTCGGCACCCAATTGTCCATGAAAGCAGGCTCCGCCGCCCAGGTCCTGCTCGCCTGGGAGGACCACGACCGGCTCCTCGAGGGACTGCAGTCGGCGCGCTTCACGCCCACCGTCCTGGCAGGCGTACGACGTCGGGGCTGGGGACAAAGCCTTGGCGAACGCGAGCCCGGGGTCGCCTCCGTCTCGGCCCCCGTCCGCGGTCCGTCCGGAAGGGTGATTGCCGCCGTCTCGATTTCCGGCCCCATCGAGCGGCTGACCCGCCAGCCGGGGCGGCTGCACGCGGAAGTGGTGTGCAACGCCGGCCGGATCCTCACCGAGGCGCTGCGGAAAAACAACGACTAGCACCTTCCACTCCCCCGCCCGTTCCCGCCGCTAGGCTGTGGCCATGGACAGCTACGCAGTGTTCCTCCGCGGCATCAATGTGGGCGGAATCAATATCAAGATGGCGGACCTTCGGGACGCCCTGAAGAACTGCGGTTTTCCGGACGCAAAAACCCTGCTGGCCAGTGGAAACGTGGTGCTCTCCAGCAACCTGGACGCGGCGGCCGTCAAGCAGGAATGCGAAAAGTGCCTCCGTGCCACCTTCGGCTACGACGCATGGGTGGTGGTCCTGGATGCCGGCAGGGTGGCCCAACTGGTGGATGCCTGTCCCTATCCAGAAGACGACAAGTCCACGCACACGTACATCACCATCTCGTCGGACATCCCTAGCCTGGATGAGCTGGAAGCAGCGGGGTCGTTGCTGGAGAAGCATAACCAGCAGCGGCTGGGGCCGGAGGCCCTTGCCTGGCTCGCCCCGGTGGGCGGAACCCTTGACAGCCCCTTCAGCAAGGTCAGCTCCAAGGCGAAGTTCAAGGCGGCCACCACCACGCGGAACCTGCGCACCTTGATAAAGGTCCGTGATGCCGCGGCCGCCCTCGACGCCGGGCAGGCAAAAGGCTCCTAGCCTGGCCCTGCCTTCTTCAGCGCCTTGTTGAAGGCTGCCAGCCGGGCAATCTCCGCCTCCACTGGGGCCACCACCAGCTCCTGAGCCGCACCTGCAACGGCACTGTTGAGCCGCCGTCGGGCCCTTGCGGCACGCGCCCGTGCAGCGCCTGCCGCAATAAAGCGGCCGGTGATGGCGAGGAAGATCCCCAACACCAAGCCGAACGCGATCATCAGGGTGGGCACCGGCCATCCCTCTACGCGGGGCACTTCCGGCACCGGCAACTGCAGGTAGGCCAGCCCGGCCAGGACACCCAGCCAACCCAGGCCGCCCAGCACCGTCAGCAGCGCCAGCCACTGCAGGATGTTGAAGAGCCCCCACCACCAGGCTTTGCGGTTGGCTCCGAGATCGGTTCCGGCGATGGCCTGGTCCAGCGCGTCGGGAAGCCTGTCCCTTCCGGCCCTTGCCGTCGCCCGGATCGCCGCCCGCCAGGGTCCCGGCGCTCCCGCACTGGCCGAATCCGCAAACTCCCTGACCGCCGCATCCGTCCTGGCCCGTTCCGGGGCGCCGGCTGGCGGCAGCGATGTCCTGTTCAGCTCCGCAGGAGCGTCCCTCCGCAGGTTGAGCCGCCGCAGCGGGTCCGGCCGGAAGCGGGAGAGCCAGCGGGTTACAGGCCAGCCCGTCCTGCGCACGGACTCCAGACGGTAGGACTGGCTTACCGCCCGCACCACGGCAGGGACGTTCGCTGCCTGGGCCAGTTCCTCAGCCAGCCTCGTCTTTGCCGCGGCACGCACCCCCGCAGCCTCCCCTTCGCCGGAAGCACGCCGCAGGTCCTCCGCCGCTTTGGTCAGATCGGCGTCCAACCGCCGGGACTGGGCCTGGCGTAGGACGGCGGCCTTGCGGATGGCAGCGCGCACTTCGGGGATGCCCGCTCCCGTGACGGCCGACGAGGCAAGCACCCGCACCTGTCCCAGTCCTTCCCCTGCGAGGATCGCGTGCAGCGAGTCGAGCACCGGCTGCACATCATGCGCCGGCAGTCGGTCCACCTGGTTCAGGACCACGAGCGTGACGGCCCCGTGGGTTGCGAGGGGCGCCAGGAATCCGTTGTGGAGGGCGGCATCGGCATATTTTTGCGGGTCGAGCACCCAGACCAGGACGTCCACCATGCCCACCATCCGCTGCACGATCTCGCGGTTGGCCGCCCGGGTGGAGTCAAAGTCAGGCAGGTCCAGCAGGATCAGCCCGGTCTGTTCATCGGCGAAGCCGTCCACCGCCGCCGCTTGGTGCCGGTTTCCCACCTCCAGCCAGTCAAGGAGTGCCTCGCTCCCCGTCGCCCCCCAGACACCTGCCAGTGGTTCCGACGTCGTGGGACGGCGGGCGGCCGCCGTCGCGACTTCCGCGCCGCTAACAGCGTTGAACAGGGAGGACTTACCGCTGCCTGTCGCGCCGAAAAAGCCCACCACGGTGTGGTCGGCGGACAACGAGCGGCGGGAACTGGCGCGCTCCAGGACATCGAATGCTTCCTGCAGCGCCTCGTCCGGAACCACCCCCTCCCCCAGTTCGCGGGCGTCCTGGAGTGACTGGAGCCGGTCGTCCAGCCGCGTGGACCCCCGCGCCCCGCTGTGGCGGCTCACGCCTTCTCCGCAAGCCGTGCAAGTTCCCCGGCCTGGGCAGCAAGCCGCTGCGCGAGCTCGGAATTTTCGTCCGGCAGGCGCTGCAGGAACTTCTGCTGTTCATCCTCCAGCAGTTGTTGGCAGCGCGCCGCCAGGTCCTCGCGGGCCTTGTCCGCCATGCGGCGCACCGCGTCCTCGCCGAAAACGGCCTCCAGCAGGCGCTGGCCCACGACGGCGGTGCCGCCCGCGACGCCGATCTCAAGACCGGTCAGTCCGGCTGTCATGGAGAACACCACGATCATCAGCGAGGCACCGAGCCCGTTGATGCCAAAGGACAACCAGCGGGCCTGGGTGCGCTTGCCCTGCCCTTCCGTGCGGATCAGCTCCATCAATGCTTCCTGCCAGGCCCGGATTTCGGCCGCCGCCCGGTCGGCGAAGTCCGGCGTGGTACCGGACAAATCGTCCAGGCCCAGCAACTGGCGGCCGGCCGGATCCGACCGCCACCGCCGGTCGGTGTCGTCCGCAGCGTTGGCTGCTTCATCAACGATCACTGCCTGCAGCCCGGTCTCGATGGCCGCCTCAACCCGGACCGCCGGAGCCGGCTCACCCCGGAAGAAAGCCCCCAGGCGGTCCCTGAACCGCCCCACGTTCTGCTCAAGCGTCCGGAAGAACTCGCCGGTGCCCACAAAGTCCTGCCAGCGCGCCAGGACCTCGCCGCGAAGCAGCGCGCCGTCCCTGGTGGCATCGAGGATCCGGGTGGCCGCGTCACCGTAGGCTGCCACGGCATCCGCTTCGAGCCGTACAGCTGCCCTTTCCTGTTCACGGACGGCGTCCGCGATGTCCGTGATGCGCTGGGCCAGTGCGCGGACGGCGCCGTTCAGGGTCCGACGTGCGACGTCGGCCCTGCCAGCGGCGTCGGCGGCCAGCGACGAGAGCCACCCGCGCAGCTCGTCCACGGTTCCCGCAGGCAGCATGCCGCCTTGGTCCAGGACGGTTTCCTGGATTACGAAGAGGCGGCTTGCCGGGAGTCCTTCACGGTCGAGAAGTCCCCTGAGGTCCTGGCTCACCTCGGCCTCGGCGCCCTGCGGCACACGGTCCAGCACCACCGCAACGGTGATGTCCCTGGAAGCGGCGTCCAGGAGCAGCTTCCAGGGCACGGCGTCCGCGTACCGGTTGGCTGTGGTGACAAATACCCATAGGTCCGCCGCGGCCAGGAGCTGCCCTGCCAGCAGGCGGTTTTGGTCGGAGATGGAGTCGACGTCGGGGGCGTCAAGGAGGGCGATGCCGGCAGGCACGGCAGGATCGGCCAGCAGCACCAGCGAGTCGATGGCAGTGTTTGCCGCGCCGGTCCGGACCGTGGGTACGGGGCTGGCCGCCAGGGTTCCGCGGATCCGGCTCAGTCCCGGCAGGACGCGCTGGCCTTCAAACCAGCCCGCCTCAGCGGGATTGTGCAGCAGGATGGGCTGGCGGGTGGTGGGGCGGATGGCGCCTGCGCGGGTCACGGGGTGCCCCACGAGCCCGTTCACCAGCGTGGATTTCCCGGCGCCGGTGGAACCGCCGACGACGGCGAGCAGCGGGGCGTCCAGGCTGCGGTACCGGGGAAGGACGTAGTCATCAAGTTGCGCTCTTGCAGCAGACGTTTCCCTCCGCGCCTGCTCCGCACGCGGCAGGGCCAGCGGCAGCGCGACGTCGTCCAGGCCGTCACGGACCTCCTCCAGCAGCGTCACCGCCGCCGCAGCCTGCGGTGCCGTCTGGGCGGGGCGGTGGTGCTCGTTGTGGGAGGTCACAGCAACATCATGCCAGTTGAGGAGCAGCCGGGAGTCGCCCCGGCGCGTCCCCCACAGTCTTGCACTCCCCGCCTGAAGGACAACTCCCCACTAAAGGACGAGGGGTCTTGTCCATCTACAGGGGATTCCAGTGACCGGCACTGGGGGGAAACAAAAATGGCCCCGGGCTGTTGCCCGGGACCATTTTCGATGGTGACCCCAGCGGGATTCGAACCCGCGTTACCGCCGTGAGAGGGCGGCGTACTAGGCCGCTATACGATGGGGCCAGGTACTTTCAACAGCGTTTCCGCTGCTCAAGCTCAGTGAGTATTTCACACACTTTGCTTTGGTTTCAAATCGGCGAACCGAGTGGAAACCTCCTGTTTGGCCGCTGAAATCAGCGTTCAAATCAGAGCTGGGATACCAGGACTCGAACCTAGAATGACGGTACCAGAAACCGTAGTGTTGCCAATTACACCATATCCCAATGGTACTTTCGGGCCGGATTTCAGGGCGTTTTCCCTGCTCCGTGCGCCTCAGCACGAGAAATTACTTTACCCGAGACTTACGGCTGGCACAAATCGGCATCCGCGCCCCCCGGTGGCCCGGCCAAAGCAATCCATCAAAACCCTTGCCGTCCCTCCAGCCCTGTGGTTACTCTCGAGTAAGTTACCCATCGGTAACAACCTCCCCGCCCTACCCACCGGGCACCCATGAGGAAAACGGGAACGCCTTACCAACCACGGTTCACACCGCCGGGCAGCGCCGTCCAGCGGAGAGTTAGGAAGTGTCAGCGTTGACAACCCGCACAGCAACCATCGCAGCAGCCAAACCTCGAATCCGCTCCCAGTCCACCGCCATCATCGTCCTGTCCCTCTTGTTGGTTCTCTTTCTTGCCTTCTACACCTATCTCACAGGCCAGATCTCCAACGGTGCCGCACAGCTCATGGATGGAGCTGAGCAGGCCGCCGCAGGAGCTGCCCAGCTCAAAGACGGTTCGGGCCAGCTGGCCACTGGCGCCGGGGCAGCCAACCAGGGAGCGGTGCAGGTCAAGGACGGCGCCGTCAAAGTAAAGGACGGCAGCACCGCATTGAACGCGGGCGCGGCGGAACTGCAGACGGGTGCCGGGAAGATCTATACCGGAGTCCGCGACCAGCTCGCGCCGGGGGTGGACAAGCTGCACGCAGGCACCACCAAGCTGCAGAATGATGTCCTGAACAAGCTTGTTCCGGGCGTCTACCAGGTGGACGACGGCGCCAAGAAGCTCCAGGCGGGCGCCGTCGCCCTGTCCGCGGCACTGACCCCCACTCCTGCTGGAAACGCCCCCAACAACCTTGCGGACGGGGCTGGCCAGTTGGCTGCCGGCACCAACCAGCTCGCAGCGGGAGCCGGACAACTGGATGCCGGGGCCGGCAGCCTGAGCGCCGGCACTGGGGCGCTCAAGAGCGGAACAGCGCAGCTGAAGGGTTACCCGGGTGCGGGCAATGATCCCACCAAGGGCGACGGGCTGGCCGCGCTCAGCCAGGGGCTGGACCAGCTTGAAGCGGCGGCGAACGGCCCCCAGGGCCTGGTGCCGCTTGCGGTGATCAAGGACCAGATTGCCAAGCTGGCCGACGGCGGGCGGAGGGCCTACGCAGGGGCAGGGCAGCTCGATGCGGGGGCAGCAAAGCTGAACGACGGCGCCGCGCAGCTCAAGGCCGGAACGGACAAGTTGAACACGGGAGCCGGCCAGTTGAACGACGGCGCAGGCCGGTTGAAGGCAGGCTTCGCCACCCTGGCGGAGAAGCTCAATGCGACGGACCCGCAGAATCCAGGCGTGGTGCTGGGCACCACCATGCTGGCGGAGGGCACCACAAAGATCCGCGTGGGCATGGACGGTGTCCCAGGCAACCCGGACAGCCCCGGCCTGATCTACGCAGCGAACAGCCTGCAAGATGGCACCACCAAACTCAGCGCGGGAGTTAACGGCGACGGCGACCCGGCCAACCCTGGCCTGCTGGCCGGAACCCAGGCGCTCTCCGACGGCACGGTAGCCCTAAGCCAGGGCACAGGCCAGCTGCAGTCCGGTTCCGCTAAGCTCGCTGACGGCACGGGGCAGCTGGCAGACGGCAACGGCAAACTGGACGACGGATCAGGCAAACTGGCCGAGGGTGCCGGCAAGCTGGCGGACGGCAATTCAAGGATCGCTGCCGGAACCGAGGAACTGCACACGAAGGTTGCGGCTGTCTCGCCGTCGTCGTGGCTCAACAGCCCCGCAATCGCGCTGCTGCTCGTGGCACTGCTGGTGGCTGCCGCCGTCGCCGCCTACCTGGTCCTTCGCCGACGGGCAGTTGGCCTCAAAGCCGCCTGACGGGCACCAAACCAGTTGACCTGATGGCCGCGGTCCTTTGCGAAGGGCCGCGGCCGACCGGGTTTATGCCAGCAGCTGTCCTATGGCAGCAGCTGATTCAGGGAAGCCACCATGCCGCCGTCGAAGTCCTCCACGACCTCGCCCGAACGGTTGAGCCACACGCCTACCAAACCTGCAGCCGTGGATCCCTCAGCATCAAGCAGCCGGTTGTCGCCCACATAGAGCGTCTCGCCGGGGGCAGTGCCCAGCAGCCGGACGCCTTCCAGGTACATTGCCGGATTCGGCTTGGCGACGCCCAGGGTGTCGGTGCCCACCAGGTGGGTGACCCGCTCCAGTCCGGCACCGTCCAGCTTGGCCCGCTGGTAGTCGTGGACGTTGTTGCTCACGGCACCGTAAGGAATGCCCGCGGCGTCGAGAATGTCCAGCAGGGGCAGCACGTCGGGAAATGGTTTGACGTATGCGGGCTGCTTCTCCATATAGGCGCTCAGCCACCGGTGTGATTCCTCGCCGTCGGCAAGTTCCACACCGAAGTGCCCCAGGGCGGCCCGCCCCCGGAGCAGGCGCTGTTCGTTGAACGTCAGCTCCCCCGCAAGGTAGCGGTCGTAATAGTGCGTGGTTTCGTGCGTGAAGATGCGCCCAAAGTGTTCCCACCCGGCCTGGTCCAGGCCGGGCAGGAGGTGTTCGCTGACCTCGCGCAGGGCGGTGGTCATGGAGTACTCAAGGTCCACCAGGGTGTCATCGATGTCGAACAGGACGCCCCGGACCACCCCGAACGGCGTATTCAGGGCGGCGGCACGTGCCGGGCTGGGGGCGGCCATCAGCCGCGGAAGGCGCGGAGCCGGCGCAGTGAGGACTCCTTGCCCAGGATCACCATGGACTCGAACAGCGGCGGCGACACGCGGCGGCCGGAAACAGCCGTCCGCACGGGGCCGAAGGCAAGCCGCGGCTTGATCCCCATGTCCTCCACCAGGGCCTGCTTGAGGGCAGCCTGGATGTCCTCCGCGGTCCAGTCCTCAACCGACTCCAATGCGGCAATGGCGGCGTCCAGCACCTCGGAAAGGTTGGCCGGGAGTCCCTTGCGGGCGTCATCGGCAATATCGATGGCGTCGTCCGCCTTGAACAGGAACGCCAGCATCTCCGGCGCCTCACCCAGCAGGGTGATGCGCTCCTGGACCAGCGGTGCGGCCTCGGTGAGGATCTCTTCCTCGCGGTCGGTGAGGATCTCCCCCACCAGGCCCGCCTCGCGCAGGTAGTGCGCCACGCGGTCGCGGAACACCTTGGGCTCGAGCATCCGGACATGGGTGCCGTTGATGGCCTCGGCCTTCTTGAGGTCGAAGCGTGCGGGGTTGCCCAGGACGTCGTGGATGTCGAAGTGCTGCACGAGCTGCTCCACGGTGAAGATGTCCTCGTCCGCGCTGAGGGACCAGCCCAGCAGCGACAGGTAGTTCAGCAGCCCTTCGGGAATGAAGCCCCGCTCGCGGTGCAGGAAGAGGCTGGACTCTGGATCGCGCTTGGAGAGTTTCTTGTTGCCCTGTCCCATGACGTAGGGCAGGTGGCCGAACTCCGGCATGTACTCGGCCACGCCAATGGCGTACAGCGCCCGGTACAGGGCCACCTGGCGGGGCGTGGAGCTGAGCAGGTCCTCGCCGCGCAGCACGTGGGTGATGCCCATCAGGGCGTCATCCACCGGGTTGACCAGGGTGTACAGCGGCGCGCCGTTGGCCCGGACCACCGCGAAGTCGGGCACGGATCCGGCCTTGAAAGTGATCTCGCCGCGCACCAGGTCGGTGAAGGTGATGTCCTCGTCCGGCATGCGCAGGCGGAGGACAGCCTGCCGGCCCTCCGCCCGGTACTGGGTAAGCTGCTCCTCCGTCAGGTGCCGGTCAAAACCGTCGTAGCCAAGCTTCGGGTCCCGGCCCGCGGCACGGTGACGTGCCTCGATCTCCTCCGGGGTGGAGAAGGACTCGTAGATGAATCCGCCCTCATGCAGCCGCTTGATGACGTCCTGGTAGATGTCGCCGCGCTGGGACTGACGGTAGGGCTCGTGCGGGCCGCCCACTTCCACGCCCTCGTCCCAGTCGATGCCCAGCCACTTCAGCGCGTCCAGCAGCTGGTGGTAGCTCTCCTCGCTGTCCCGTGCCGCGTCCGTGTCCTCAATCCGGAAGACCAGCGTGCCCTTGGTGTGGCGCGCGTAGGCCCAATTGAACAGGGCCGTGCGGATCAGTCCGACGTGCGGGGTACCCGTGGGTGAGGGGCAGAAACGGACGCGGACGGGCGTTTCGGCAGTGACGGGCGGAATGGAGGCGGCAGGTGACGAAGAAGCGATACTCATAGTGGCTTCAACTTTACCCGCCTGGCCGGGCCCGGCCTCCCGCCCGGCAGGACGGTGCCCGGGACAGCGTTACCGGCGGACGATGGGGTTGGACAGCCGCCCGATGCCCTCGATTTCCACCTCGAAGCGGTCGCCTTCCTTGACCAGGCCCACGCCTGCGGGTGTCCCGGTCATGATCACATCGCCGGGCAGCAGGGTGAAGGCCTGCGACACCAGCGACACGAGTTCGCTCACGCCGCGGATCATCTGGCTGGTGCTGCCGTCCTGGCGCACCTCGCCGTTGAGCCGGCCCTGGATCTGCAGGTCCTCCGTGTCCAGGTCGGTCTCGATCCAGGGACCCAGCGGCGCGGAGGTGTCAAAGCCCTTGGCACGGGTCCACTGCAGGTCGGTCTTCTGGACGTCGCGGGCAGTAAGGTCGTTGCCGCAGGTGTAGCCAAAGATGACGTCGTCCACGCGCTCTTCCGGCACGTCCTTGCAGATGCGGCCGATGACCACGCAGAGTTCGGCTTCGAACGAGACCTCTTCGGAGAACTCGGGCAGCACCACCGGATCATTCGGGCCCACGACGGCAGTGTTGGGCTTGAGGAACAGCAGCGGCTGTGCCGGCACTTCGTTGCCCAGTTCCTTGGCGTGCTCCACGAAGTTCCGGCCCACGCCGATCACCTTGCTGCGCGGAATGATGGGTGCAAGCAGCCGGACGTCCTCCAGCTTGTGGCGCACGGAGGTGCGCTCCACGCCATTGAAGAAGGGGTCGCCGTGGATGACAGTGATTTCCTCACTGCCGGGTTCACCTTCCACGACGCCGTACAGGGGATCGGAATCGACTACAAACCTGGCAATACGCATGGCTCCTACCCTACCGTCCCGCCGCCGTCGTCCTGCCCGCCATTCCCGCCGCGCAGGTAGGAAAGCTGCGCCGCCACGGACAGTTCCGCGGCCCGCCGGACGGAAGGCTCGACGTCGGCATAGACGGCGTCAGCCACCTCCCCTACGGACGCGTCCCGGCCCAGCCGGTGCAGCGCCGCGCGGATCTGCGCCAGCCGTTCCTCCCGGTGGCTCCGGTAGCTGCGGACGATGCCTTCAAGGGACGGCAGCACCGGCCCGTGCGCCGGCAGGACGGTTGCGGGGCCCAGCGCCGCCATCCGGTCCAGGGACGCGAGGTAGTCACCCAGCGTGCCGTCCGGGTAGTCGAGGACGGTTGTCCCCCGCCCAAGGACGGTATCACCGGTCAGCACCGCACCGGACTCCCCGTCTGCGGGCAGATGGAAGCAGACGGAGTCCGATGTGTGGCCAGGCGTGGCAAGCACAGCGATCTCCAGCCCCGCCGCCCTGATCAGCTCGCCGTCCTGGAGCGGGTCTCCCCCACCATGGCAGTGGAGTGGGTCCGCTGCGCGGACCGGCGCCCCTGTCAGCTGGTGCAGGCGGGCAGCACCCGCGGTGTGGTCGGCGTGCCGGTGGGTCACCAGGACGAGCTCGACGGCGCCGGCACCGGCGAGTGCCGCCAGGTGCGTTTCGTCCCGGGGCCCCGGGTCCACCACCACTGTGCGCGGGTGGCCGGGGGCGCGCAGGATGTAGGAATTGGTGCCGTCCAGGCTCATGGGCCCGGGGTTGGGGGCAAGGATGAACTGGGTGAGGCCGGAGCTGCGCTGCAGGGTGGGGCCGGAATCAGAGGTCACGACCCCATCCTTGCATGCAGGGCCCCTGCAATTTAGGTCGGCGGCTCCCAGCCTGTGCCCTTCACCGCAGCGGCGGAATAGAACGCCCGCAGCCCGGAGTTGGCACCCAGTGACAGCACTACGATCACCACCAGGAAGCCTGATACCTCCCATGAGCACAGCAACACTCGCAGACCTTCTCGCCCAGGCGGACACGGACGGCCACGACCATTCCGCAACCGAGAAGGCCACCGGCCTCCTGCACATCCACAACCACGCCACCGGCAGCATCGTCTGGTTCCCCACGTGGAAGAAATTCCGCGAAACGGCTGACTGGACGGAAGCTGTTTCCGGGATCACCGCGGAATTGGATGCGGCCTCCGCACCTGCGGACCAGGCCGGCGCGGCCATCCTGGCCGCAGACCTGGAGGCCCTGCTGGAGCAGGCGTCCCGGTCCGGCGACGCCAGCGTGTTCGTACAGGAAAACCTCACCCGCCACCTGACCAGGGCCTGGGCCGTGGGCGACGCCGTGACCAAGGCCAACAACAAAGACCTGTTCGATGCCGGCGCCACGCCCTCCGTCTACGCCGGTTACCCGTACGACGTCTACGCCCAGGACGGCGGCGTTTTTGCCACCACGCTCTGGAACGACCTGATCGATGCCCGCCGCAACCGGGCCCTGACGGAGGAAGCTGCCCGCAAGGCACTCAAGCCGGTCTCGCGCAAAGCCATGAAGAACGCCGCCCGGAAGGCAGCGCGGCGCTGACCACCCGCCGTCGGCGGAAACGCAGAACGGCGCCTGCCGGACCTATATCCGGCAGGCGCCGTCGTACTTAAGACGCCTGACTATGCCAGGCGGGTGAGCCAGCCGTGGGTGTCCGGTTCCGCGCCGGTCTGGATGCCCAGGAGCCTTTCGCGGATGGCCATGGTCACCTCGCCTGCCTTGGCGTTCTCGGAGCCGATGAACTCGGTGGCGTCCTTGAGGACCCCGATGGGGGTGATGACCGCTGCGGTGCCGCAGGCAAACACCTCGGTGATCTCGCCGGAGGCCACGCCGTCGCGCCATTCGTCCACGGTGATTTTGCGCTCGGCCACCTCGCGCCCCATGTCCTTGGCCACCTGGATCACGGACATCCGGGTGACGCCTTCCAGGATGGTGCCGGTGAGCGCGGGCGTTGCCAGCGAACCGTCCTTCAGGACGAAGAACACGTTCATGCCGCCGAGCTCTTCCACCGCGTTGTCGTTGGCCTGGTCCAGGAACAGCACCTGCTTGCAGCCGTTGGCTTCCGCTTCCTGCTGGGCGATCAGCGAAGCTGCGTAGTTGCCGCCGCACTTTGCGTCGCCGGTGCCGCCGCGGCCGGCGCGGGCGTACTGGCGGGAGATCCAGATGGAGACGGGCTTGAGCTCGCCACCGAAGTAGTTGCCGGCGGGCGAGGCGATCACCCGGAAGGACACCTCACGGGCAGCCCGGACACCCAGGAAGGCCTCGGTGGCGATCATGAAGGGCCGCAGGTACAGGGCTTCGCCGTCGCCGGAGGGCACCCATTCCTTGTCGGCGGCCACCAGTTCGCGGATGGCGCTGAGGAAGTACTCGGCCGGTAGTTCGGGCAGGGCCAACCGGCGGGCTGACTTGTTCAGGCGCGCCGCGTTGGCCTCGGGACGGAAGGTCCAGACGGAGCCATCGGCATGCCGGTAGGCCTTGAGTCCCTCGAAGATCTCCTGGCCGTAGTGGAAGACGGCGGCGGAGGGGTCCAGGACGATCGGACCGTAGGGTTCGATCCGGGCATCGTGCCAGCCGCCGTTGCCGTCCGCGTCCACGCTGTAGTCGACGATGGCGGTGTGGTCGGTGAAGTAGTTGCCAAATCCCGGGTTCGCCAGGATGGCTGCACGCTCTTCGGCGGACTTCGGGTTCTCCGAGGGCTGCCGGGTGAATTCGACGCCATGGGCGGTCTGAGTCATGGTTCCTCCACGATCGGCCGCCCGCGGTTCAGCGCTGAACAACGAGGCGGCATTTGGTGATTCGAGACAAGCTTACGCCCGAAGCCGGCGGCAACCTGCCGGGGCAGTTGCAGCTACAGGCCGGCGGCGATGGCGTCGCCGATTGCGCTGGTGCTGCGCACGGTTCCGTCGCGCTTTTCGACGTCGGCAACCACTGCGGTTTCGATCTTCCGGGCGGCTCCGGGGTAGCCCAGGTGGTCCAACAGGAGCGCGGCGGAGAGGATGGCCGCGGTGGGGTCCGCCTTGCCCTGGCCGGCGATGTCCGGCGCGGAACCGTGGACCGGCTCGAACATGGACGGTGCGGTGCGGTCCATGTTGATGTTGCCGGAGGCGGCCAGGCCGATCCCGCCGGTGACGGCCGCGGCAAGGTCGGTGATGATGTCGCCAAACAGGTTATCGGTGACGATCACGTCGAAGCGGGACGGGTCCGTGACCATGAAGATGGTGGCGGCATCAATGTGCAGGTAGTCGTGGGTGACCTCAGGGAATTCCTGCGCAACGGCTTCGACCGTGCGCTTCCACAGGTGCCCGGCGTAGACCAGGACATTGTGCTTGTGGACCAGCGTGACGTGCTTGCGCTCCCTTGCACTGGCGCGGCGGAACGCGTCGCGGACCACCCGCTCCACGCCGTGGGCGGTGTTCAGGGACACCTCCGTGGCGACCTCGTGCGGGGTTCCGGCCCGGAGGTTGCCGCCGTTGCCGACGTAGGGGCCCTCGGTTCCTTCGCGCACCACGATGAAGTCGATTGTGCCGGGGTTGGCCAGCGGGCTGCCGACGGTGCCGTAAAGCCTCGAGGGCCGCAGGTTGACGTAGTGGTCCAGGCTGAAACGGAGCTTGAGCAGCAGTTCACGCTCGATGAGTCCGGATGGGATGCGGGTGTCGCCCGGGGCAGCGCCCACGGCGCCGAAGAGGATGGCGTCGCGCTTCTTCAGGTCTTCCAGGACGTGGTCCGGGAGGGTTTCCCCCGTGGCCAGCCAGTGACCGGCGCCCAGTTCGTAGTGCGTCGACTTGAGCTCCACACCCTCCGCGGCCACCGCCTTTTCCAGGACTTTGAGGGCCTCGGCGATGACCTCGGGGCCGATGCCGTCGCCGGGAATTACTGCAAGATCGATGGAGGATGCGCTCATGTTTTCAGGGTAGCCAAGACATCCATATGGTGGTCAAGCTGTCTCAACCTTTGGACACGAGCGCATCGCCCCAGGGTTTTGCTACTCCGCGGGTTCCTCGAATTTGGGGAACACAGGCGTGGGAGCGGGCAGTGCAGTGCCCGGAACAATGGGGGTGGCAATCGCGGTGAAGAGGCGTGCATCGCCTTCCGGCTGGCCGAGCGCATCGAGGAGCTTGGCGGTGGCGTTCGGCATCACCGGCTGGGCCAGGATGGCCACGATCCGCAGCACCTCCAGCGTCACATACAGCACCGTGTTCATGCGTTCGACGTCGGTCTTCCGCAGCACCCAGGGCGCCTGCTCGGCGAAGTAGGCGTTGGTGTGGTGCAGTACGCCCCAGATGGCCTCCAGGGCGCGGCTGAATTCCTGCTTGTCGAAGGCGGCGCGGGCTGCGTCCAGCAGACCGTTGGCCTGGGCCAGGATGGCGTCGTCCTCCGCAGTGAACGCACCGGGCGTGGGCACGGCAGCGCCGCAGTTCTTGGCCACCATGGACAGCGACCGCTGGGCCAGGTTGCCGAAGTTGTTGGCCAGGTCGGAGTTCATCCGGCCCACAATGGCGTCGTGGTTGTAGCTGCCGTCCGCCCCAAACGGGACCTCGCGCAGGAAGAAGAACCGCACCTGGTCCAGGCCGTAGCGGGCCACGAAATCCGCCGGGGCCACTACGTTGCCCAGGGATTTGGACATCTTGACGCCGTTGTTGTGCAGGAAGCCGTGGATCATGACCCGTTTGGGCAGCTCCAGTCCGGCGCTCATCAGGAAGGCAGGCCAGTAGATGGCGTGGAACCGGGAGATGTCCTTGCCGATGATGTGCACGTCGGCGGGCCAGAACTTCCGGAACTTCTCCGAGTCCACGTCCGGGTAGCCCACGCCGGTGAGGTAGTTGGTCAGCGCATCCACCCACACGTACATGACGTGCTTGTCGTTGCCGGGTACGGGAACACCCCAGTCGAAGGTGGTGCGGCTGATGGACAGGTCCTCCAGGCCGCGCTTGACGAAGCTGATGACCTCGTTGAAGCGGTACTGCGGGGCGCCGAACTCCGGGTGGGACTCGTAGAGGGCCAGCAGCTTGTCCTGGTAGGCGGACAGCCGGAAGAAGTAGCTCTCCTCCGCCGTCCACGTCACCTCGGTGTCCGTCTCTTTCGAGTAGCGCACGCCGTCGTCCTTCACCACCGTCTCATCCTCGGCGTAGAAGGCTTCGTCCCGGACGGAATACCAGCCCTCGTACTTGTCGAGGTAGATGTCGCCGTTGGCTTCCATCTTCTTCCAGATGGCCTGTGACGCCGCGTAGTGGTCGGCGTCGGTGGTGCGGATGAACCGGTCGTAGCTGATGCCGAGGGCCGAGTGCGCCGCCTGGTAGATCTCCGCGTTCCGGTCCACCAGCTCCTTGGGGGTGATGCCTTCCTTCTCCGCCGTCTGGGCAATCTTCATGCCGTGCTCGTCGGTGCCGGTCAGGAACATCACGTCATAGCCGTCCAGCCGCTTGAAGCGCGCCATGGCGTCGGTGGCAATGTACTCGTAGGCGTGTCCAATGTGCGGCACGCCGTTGGGGTAGGTGATGGCCGTGGTGATGTAGAACGGCGTTTTCTCTGGAGCAGTCACGGTTGGACGGTTACCTCCGGTGCAGTGGAGTGGGCTAGATCAGTTCTGTCAGGGTATCGCTCAACCGGACCAGTTCGTGGTCGTGCGAGGCCACCAAGACGGCGATGCCGTCGGAGGTGGTGTCCTTCAGGATGCTGATGATGCGGTTGGCTGAGGCCCGGTCCAGCGAGGCGGTGGGCTCGTCCACCACCAGCACCCTGGTACCCAGGATCAGTGCACGGGCGATGGCCACGCGCTGCCGTTCACCGCCGGACAGCTGGGCGGGACGGTGCCGCATGCGTCGTCCCAGGCCCACCAGGTCCAGCAGGTCCTTGGCCATGTCGCGGCGCTGGTCCACTTCGCCGTCGGGGACGGCGGGCAGGAGCACGTTCTCGAGGGCGCTCATGCCGTCGATAAGGGCGCCGCCCTGGTCCACGTAGCCAATGAGGGCACGACGGCGGTCGGCGATTTCATCGTCGCCCATGCTTTCGAGCGAATCGCCTTCCCAGAAGACGCGGCCCGACGTCGGCAGGGTAAGTCCCGCGCCGACGGTCAGGATGCTGGTCTTGCCGGAGCCGCTTCGGCCGGCGACGCAGTGCATCTCGCCCGAGTGCAGGGTCAGGTCGAAGCCCTCCACCACGCTTACAGCCTCGGCACCGCCCTTGCCGCCGCCGTAGCGGATGGTGATGTCGCGCATCTCCAGCGGGGTGGCGTGGTCTGCCGACTTGACGATGGTGTTGGCCCGGGTCTGCAGGGGGACCTCATTGGAGCCGCTCCTGCGGCTGCGCTGGACGTTCGTCGGGTTTGTCATTGGACCACTTTCGTTGCAATCGGTATCCAGCAAATTACAGCCACCAGCCCGGCCACGGCAGCCCAGATGGCTGCATAGGGGGCCAGCAGCAGGCCGATGCCCAGGGCGCCCAGCACGCCCAGCGGCAGGGCCACGGTTCCCACCAGCGCGTTTTCGAACAACCGGACCTGGCGGAGCATGTCCGGGTTCCAGCCCATGGCCTGGAGGATGCCCAGGTACTGCCGCTTGGCGTTGAGCTCGAACCGGCCGGTGACCAGGGTCAGCACCAGGCCCACGGCAACCCCGGCGACCGCCAGCAGGATGCTGGGCAGGGTCACGCTGGCTGCGGCCAGGCCGCTGAGGGCGCTGGCGCCGGCTGCCCGCGGGATGTCGATCAGCAGCGAGATCAGCCCGCCCACGGCGGCACCGAAGACGCCGACCGCGACAGCCAGGGACAGCGTGTTGAACTTGTTGGTGCTCAGCTGCCGGTTGGCGAAGGTCAGCGGGGAATCGACCTGGATGAGCCGTTCGTCATGCTGCGGCTCCTGGTCGATCACGTCGCGGTGGCGCAGCTGCTGGGCGGCAAAGAGGGCCGCGCCGCAGTACAGGACCAAGACGGCGGCACACACCAGCGCTGTGGCAAGGCTCCAGCTCAGCAGGCTAAGCACAATCCCGGCGGCGGCGAGCAGCACGGCTCCCACGCCGAATTCCTCAAGCACCCAGCTGCGGATCCGCCGCTGGGTCCAGCCCATGGCCCGCAAGGTGCCCGCTTCGCTGCGGCGCTTCCGGATGTAGCTGACGGTCGATGCGCCCGTCAGCAGGGCTGCTCCGCACAGCGTCAGGAAGAGCAGGGTGATGTTGGTTCCGGACAATGCTCCGGTGACGGCATCGGCCGCGTTCTGCCGGACCCAGGACTGCTGGACCGTGCCCAGGGCCGATTCCTTGCCGGCTCCGTCCTTGGAGTAGCCGGGGACGAAGATGCTGGTGTCCTCGCGGGCCGAACCGGCCACCACGGTGGCGTCCAGGCCCATGTCCCGGATCTCGGCGGCGAGCTTCTCCACCTCGGGCTGGGCGTCCTTCCAGCTGCCCGGCGCCTTGGCGCGGACGCGTACGGCGTCGATGACGGCCGCGTTCTGCTTGTAGCCACGCGCCGCTGCGAGGCCGTAGAAGTCGGTAATGGCACCGGCGGACTGGCTGGCGAGTCCTGTGGCACTCAGCGACGGCTTCAACTGTGCCTCGGGAACGTCCTTCCCGGCAGCATCCTTGACCAGGGTGAACGGGGTGGGGTCGTACCCGCCCAGCGGAAGCTTGTTGACGTCGCCCGAGGCTGCCTCCACGGCAGCGGGGTCGAACGTGCCGTAGACCATGGGCAGCGGCTGGGCAGCCTGCTGCTGGCCGGTGGACAGGTTGTCCCGGTAGGACCGCTCGTCCACCGGGTCGCGCTGGGTCTGGTCAACGGGCGCGCCGTTGGACGCCTTGTCCGGCAGGCGGTTGACGGTGACCCATTCTCCCGGCACGGCCGTCTTGTCCACTGCGCCGTTGGAGGCGGTGCCGCCATCGGTGTACTTGGGTGCGCCGGCGAAGTTGGTGCTCCACTTGGCCGGCGTGTACAGGCCCGGGTTGAAGTTGCCGTTGGCCCCCAGCAGGGAGGAGTGGTCGGTCGAACCCGGCCACGACAGCGTGAAGGGGTCCTTGGAGACAAAAGGCAGGTAATCCTTGCCCAGGGACTTCGAAACGGTACCGACGTCCTTGACCACCTTGCCGGCGTCGTCAATTTCCTCGACCTTGACGTTGTACTTCAGGTCCAGCGACGTGCCGGAACGAACGATCAGCGGAACCGCCTGGGAGGCGCTGGTCAGCTGGCCGGTGCGCTTGGCCTGCTGGTACTGGGTCATCAGGGGTGCCCAGTACTTAAGCTTGACGCCCAGGAAGTCGGGGCCTTCCTTGAGCTGGTCCATGCTGATGCCGCTGGTGAAGAGGCCTTCCAGGTAGCGGCCCACAGCGCCGGCGTCACGTGCGTCGGCCGGCGGCGCCTTCTCCAGCGGAGCCAGGAAGTCACCGGCCGAGCCAAGCAGCGCACGCTCGGCGGCGGGGTCCACGGCAACCACGGACTCGGTGACCTCAGGGGCGAGCGGCAGTGCCACGGAAAGGTTGAAGAGGTTGTGCTCGGAGCCGCCTGCCGGGGCAGGGAACTTGATGCCGGTCTCCCCTGCCGGCGCGGCAATTCGGATGCTGCTGCCGCCGGCCGCCTTCTCCTCCACGAGCTTGGCCTTGCCAAGGGTTCCTTCGGCGGTGGTCTTGAACAGCGTCTGCTCGGAGCTGCCGTCGGAGCTGACGGCGCTGGCCGTGAGCCGGTACTTCTTGGCGGAGTCGGTCAGCACGGATTCGGCTGCAGGCCACTTGTCCGGGGCGGTGGCACCGGCGGCCTGGTCGGAGGTGGCGGTGCCGGCCAGGCCGGCGTTGTAGCCCAGGTAGTCCATGGCGTCGAGGCGGGGCGTTTCCAGGTTCTGCGTGACGCGGGAAACCAGGCTGATCGGGGCGGCCACGGAGGTGCCGGACAGCTTCCTGATGGAGTCCAGCTGGTCGAAGCCGATGCCACCGGCGCCATTGGCGATTTCCGGCTGCAGGAGTGCCCCGGAGGGAGCCTTGGCCTGGACCAGGATGTCGTAGAGCCCCCTTGAGTTTTCATCGACTGTCCGGTTGAGCGCAGCCTGTGACTGGCTTTGGACGAGGACCGACAAGCACATGGCTGCGATCAAGATGGCCGCGGTCAACAGCAGCACCCTGCTTCTGATGAACCTCTGGACGGCGTTCATGGAACTCCCTGAAACCTGGATTGCGTGCGCACACGTCCATCCGCCCGGGCAGACGTGGACAATGACGGACGGATGTGCAAAAGGTATTGGCCGGTCTGCCGGCTACGGTCCTGAATCAGGACTTAGCCATTGTAAGCAGACCGGCCAATCATATGTGGCTCCGCCTGGACGTGCCCTTGCGGAGGAGCGGTTTACGGCGTTTCGGCCGGTGTGTCGCGCTGGTCCTGCCGCGCTAGTCTTCCAGGTCCACTTCCCGGACCATTTCGGCGCCGATGCCCGCCTTGATGGCATCCAGCACCTGCTGGGGAACGGAGCTGTCGATGGTCAGCAGCGCCAGGACCTGGCCGCCCTCGTTGGAGCGGGCCACCTGCATGCCGGCGATGTTGATGTTGTTCATGCCCAGGATGTGGCCGATGGTTCCGATGACGCCGGGGCGGTCGGTGTAGGCAACCACCACGAGGTGCTCGCTGATTGGGATCTCAACCTCAAAGCCATTGATGCCCACCAGCTTCTCGATCTGCTTGGGTCCGGTCAGGGTGCCGGACACGGAGATCTGGCTGCCGTCGCTGAGGGCGCCGCGCAGGGTCAGGACGTTGCGGTAGGACTCGGTCTCCGGGGTGGTGATCAGGCGGACGTTGATGCCGCGCTGCTCGGCGATGACCGGTGCGTTGACGTAGGACACCTGCTCGGTCACGACGTCGGCGAAGATGCCCTTCAGTGCCGCGAGTTCCAGGACCTTGACGTCGAGGGAGGAGATCTCGCCGGCCACTTCGACGTCGAACTGGGTCAGGGAGGCGTGGGTCAGTGCGGTGAAGATGCGGCCCAGCTTCTCGATCAGCGGGATGCCCGGGCGGACGTCGGGGGCAATGACGCCGCCGGCAACGTTGACCGCATCCGGCACCAGCTCGCCGGCGAGGGCCAGGCGGACCGACTTGGCAACGGAGACGCCGGCCTTTTCCTGGGCCTCATCCGTGGAGGCGCCCAGGTGCGGGGTGACCACAACGTTGTCGAGCTTGAAGAACGGCAGGTCGGTGCTGGGCTCCTTGGCGAAGACGTCAACGCCGGCGCCGGCGATCTCGCCGTCCTGCAGGGCAGTGAAGAGTGCTTCCTCGTCCACCAGGCCGCCGCGCGCCACGTTCACCACGTAAGCGGTCTTCTTCATCTTCTTGAAGGCGTCGGCGCCCAGCATGCCCACCGTCTCGGGTGTCTTGGGCATGTGGATGGTGATGAAGTCGGACTGTGCCAGCAGCTCATCCAGGGTGACCAGCTGCACGCCCAGCTGCGCGGCGCGGGCCGAGGTGATGTAGGGGTCGTAGGCCAGGATCTTGGTGTCGAAGCCCTTGAGCCGGGCTGCCACCAGGGCGCCGATGCGGCCAAGGCCGATGATGCCGATCTTTTTCTCGAACAGTTCGATGCCCGTGTACTTGGAGCGCTTCCATTCGCCGTCCTTGAGGGCGGCGCTGGCCTGCGGGATGTGGCGGGCCAGGCTGAGGATGTGGCCCACTGTGAGCTCGGCAGCGGACACGATGTTGGACGTGGGGGCGTTGACCACCATCACGCCGGCCTGGGTGGCGGCCTTGATGTCCACGTTGTCCAGGCCTACGCCGGCGCGGGCGATGACCTTGAGGTTCTTGGCCGCGGCGATGGCTTCGGCATCCACCTGGGTGGCGGAGCGGACCAGGATGGCGTCTACGTCACTGATCGCCGAGAGCAGCTGGGAACGGTCGGCGCCGTCGGTCTGGCGGATTTCGAAGTCCGGGCCGAGGGCCTCGACGGTGGCGGGGGAAAGTTCTTCGGCGAGCAGTACTACGGGTTTTGACACGGCTGATCCTCTGCGTTGCAGTCCTGGGGATGGAAACAAGTCTAGGCCGACGGAAAGGCCGGGCTCACATTGTTAAGTGTGAGCCCGGCCTCACCGGTGCGTTCTCTGTGGTTGCGTCGCAGCCTTAGCGGGCTGCGGAGCCTTCCACGTAGTCGACGTCCTGCTGCTGCCAGGAGAACAGGGAGCGCAGTTCACGGCCCACAGCCTCGATGGGGTGCTGTTCTGCCTTGGCGCGCAGTTCCTTGAACTCCACGGCGCCGTTGTCCTGGTCCTCGATGAAGCGCTTGGCGAAGGCACCGGACTGGATGTCGGCCAGGACAGCCTTCATGTTTTCCTTCACCTCGGGGGTGATGACGCGCGGGCCGGAGACGTAGTCGCCGTACTCAGCGGTATCGGAGACGCTCCAGCGCTGCTTGGCGATGCCGCCTTCCCACATGAGGTCGACGATGAGCTTGAGTTCGTGCAGCACCTCGAAGTAGGCGATCTGCGGCTGGTAGCCGGCCTCGGTGAGGGTTTCGAAGCCGTACTGGACCAGCTGGGACACGCCGCCGCAGAGGACAGCCTGCTCGCCGAAGAGGTCGGTTTCGGTCTCTTCGGTGAAGGTGGTCTTGATGACGCCGGCGCGGGTGCCGCCGATGGCCTTGGCGTAGGACTTGGCCAGCTCCCAGGCGTTGCCGGACGCGTCCTGCTCGACGGCGATGATGTCCGGGATGCCGCGGCCGGCCTCGAATTCGCGGCGCACGGTGTGGCCCGGAGCCTTCGGGGCCACGAGGATGACGTCAACGCCTTCCGGAGCCTGGATGTAGCCGAAGCGGATGTTGAAGCCGTGGGCGAAGGCCAGGGCCTTGCCCGGGGTCAGCTTGTCCTTGATGGAGTCGTTGTAGATGGCGCGCTGGTGCTGGTCCGGCGCCAGGATCATGATGACATCGGCCCATTCGGCGGCGTCCGCAACGTTCTTGACCTGGAAGCCGGCGTCCTCGGCCTTGGCGGTGGACTTGGAGCCTTCCTTCAGGGCGATGACGACCTCGACGCCGGAATCGCGCAGGTTCAGCGCGTGGGCGTGGCCCTGGGAACCGTAGCCAACGATGGCAACCTTCCGGCCCTGGATGATCGAGAGATCGGCGTCGTCGTCGTAGAACATTTCAGTCACTTGCGTAACTCCTCTTGAGTGGTTTTCTAGATAGTGGTCTTGCGGTGCTGCGGTTACGGGCGCGGGTGCCGCCGTGGGCTGGACGCCTAGGCGGAGCGGAGCGCCCGGTCACTCATGGAGCGGGATCCCCGTCCAACGGCCAGGGTGCCGGACTGCACAATTTCGCGGATGCCGAAGGGCTCCAGCACCGAGAGCAGGGCTGTGAGCTTTTCGGGGTGGCCGGTGGCCTCAATGACGACGGAGTCGGTGGACACGTCAACCACTGAGGCGCGGAACAGGTCTGCGGCCTGGGTTACCTGCAGGCGTGTTGCGGCATCCGCACGTACTTTGACCAGGATGTGGTCGCGCTGTACGGAAGATTCGGGGGTGAGCTCAACGATCTTGATGACGTTGACCAACTTGTTGAGCTGCTTGGTGACCTGCTCGATGAGGTCGCCGTCGGCGTCGACCACCACAGTCATGCGGGAGACACCCGGCACTTCGGTGGGGCCAACGGCCAGGGAGTTGATGTTGAAGGCGCGGCGGGCGAAGAGGCTGGCCACGCGGGTCAGGACGCCGGGCTTGTCCTCAACCAGGACGGAAAGTGTATGGCGGGTCATGCTCAGTCTTCCTCTTCCCATTCCGGGGTCATGTTGCGGGCAACCTGGATCTGGTCGTTGCTCACGCCGGCGGGCACCATCGGCCACACCATGGAGTTGGGGCTCACCACGAAGTCGATAACCACGGGGCGGTCATTGATCTCGAGGGCCTTCTGGATGGTGGCATCAATGTCCTCTTCGCGCTCAACACGGAAGGACGCGCAGCCGTAGGCCTCCCCCAGCTTGACGAAGTCCGGGATGCGGACGGTGTCATGGCCGGTGTTGAGGTCGGTGTTGGAGTAGCGGCCCTCATAGAAGAGGGTCTGCCACTGCCGCACCATGCCCAGCGAGGAGTTGTTGATGACAGCAACCTTGATGGGGATGTTGTTGATGGCGCAGGTGGCCAGTTCCTGGTTGGTCATCTGGAAGCAGCCGTCGCCGTCGATGGCCCAGACCACGCGGTCCGGCTCGCCCACCTTGGCGCCCATGGCCGCCGGGACGGCGTAGCCCATGGTGCCGGCGCCCCCGGAGTTGAGCCAAGCGTGCGGGCGCTCGTACTTGATGAACTGGGCAGCCCACATCTGGTGCTGGCCCACGCCCGCCACGTACACGCCCTCGGGACCGGTCAGCTCGCCAATCCGCTTGATGACCTTCTGCGGGGCGATGAGGCCGTCGTCCGGTTCGGTCCAGCCCAGCGGGTAGGTGTCCTTGAGGTTGTTCAGGAACGCCCACCAGGTGGTGAGGTCCGGGGTGCCGGAAGCCTCAAACTGGCTCCGGACGGCCTCGGTCAGCTCCGGGATGATCTCCTTGACGGACCCGACGATAGGCACGTCCGCGGTGCGGTTCTTGGAAATCTCGGCGGGGTCGATGTCCGCGTGGATGACCTTGGCGTTGGGCGCAAAGGTCTTCAGCACGCCGGTGACGCGGTCGTCAAAGCGGGCGCCGAGGGTGATCAGCAAGTCGGACTGCTGCAGGGCAGTGACGGCCGAAACGCTGCCGTGCATGCCCGGCATGCCCACGTGCTGGGGGTGCGAGTCCGGGAACGCGCCCTTGGCCATCAGGGTGGTCACCACGGGGGCCCCGGTTGCTTCGGCGAGGGCGAACAGTTCGGCCGAGGCGTGGGCCTTGACCACGCCGCCGCCCACGTACAGGACCGGCTTGGTGGAAGCGGCGATGAGCTTCGCGGCCTCCCGCACCTGCTTGTTGTGGCCGCGGGTGACCGGGCGGTAGCCGGGAAGGTCGATCTTCGGCGGCCAGGAGAAGGTCATCTGGCCCACCTGGGCGTCCTTTGCGACGTCCACCAGGACGGGGCCGGGACGGCCGGTGGAGGCCAGGTGGAAGGCCTCGGCCATCACGTGCGGGATGTCGTTGGGGTCGGTCACCAGGAACGAGTGCTTGGTGATGGGCATTGTGATGCCCACGATGTCTGCTTCCTGGAAGGCGTCGGTGCCGATGACGCCGCTGGATACCTGGCCGGTGATGGCCACCAGGGGCACGGAGTCCATGTGGGCATCCATGATGGCGGTAACGAGGTTGGTGGCCCCGGGTCCGGAGGTGGCGATGCAGACGCCCACCCGCCCGGTGACCATGGCGTAGCCTTGCGCGGCGTGGCCGGCTCCCTGTTCGTGACGGACCAGCACGTGGTTCATGGTGGAGGCCATCAAGGGGTCGTAGGTGGGCAGGATCGCGCCACCAGGCAAACCGAAAATGTCGTCGACGCCGAGTTCTTCGAGCGAGCGGACGATTGCTTGCGAGCCGGTCATCACCGTCGGGGGTACGACGTTGTTCGGCCCAAGGACAGGAGAGACGGCAGCAAGGTCGGCGACGACGGCGGCATGGTCAGCCGTCCGGTCGGCGCGTTCCGGGGCCTTGGCGGCTCCAGCGGACTTGGTGGCCATCAGCGAGGGGCTGATGGGCGATCCTTTGCTCATCGGACTCTTCCTTGTGGATCTTCTCTGGTTTTGGAACTGGTTAAAGCGGTAAGAATAAAAAAACCCCTCGGCCTGGCGGCTTGTGAGGGGTTTGCGCGTGACTGTTCGTTACCAGGGGCTAATGTGCCACGCGCTTGGTAAGGACGACGACGGTGCCGGCGGTAACGAGAGTCATGCGTTCAGTTTTCCCTCTTGGCAAGATGGGTGTCAACGAGCAACAACCCTATCTCACCATGTGGACCCCGTTGTCCACCCTTTGATCCTATCGCAGCTCGATCACGCCCGGAGCCTGCCCAACTCAGGCGGCAGGCGGAGGCTCCTTCCCCAAGCGTACGGCGCGGACGCCGAACGCTTGGGTCCCCTCGGAGCTTCCTTATTAAGCCAAGCCACTAAGCGTAGGGCTTGCTAGCCGGTCCAGGCGCCCTGACTGGCGCTGTGGACCAGCTTGGCGTACTTCGCCAGGACGCCTTTGGTGTACCTGGCGGGCAGCGGCTCCCAGCCCACCTTGCGGGCCTCGAGTTCCGCGTCGTCCACCAGCAGGTCGAAGGTGCGTGCGGCGATGTCCACCCGGATCCTGTCTCCGTCCTTCACGAAGGCGATGGGGCCGCCGTCGACCGCCTCCGGCGCAACGTGCCCGATGCACAGGCCGGTGGTGCCCCCGGAGAACCGCCCGTCAGTGAGGAGCAGGACGTCCTTGCCCAGGCCGGCGCCCTTGATGGCGCCGGTGATCGCGAGCATTTCACGCATCCCCGGGCCGCCCTTGGGGCCCTCATAGCGGATCACCACGACGTCACCGGCGTGGATCTGGCCGTTGTCGAGCGCGTCCAGGGCGCCCTGTTCGCGCTCGAAGACGCGGGCGGTCCCTTCAAAAACGTCGGCGTCGAACCCGGCGCTCTTGACCACGGCGCCTTCGGGAGCCATGGAGCCGTGCAGGATGGTGATGCCACCCGTCTTGTGGATGGGGTTGTCCAGGGCGCGCAGGATCTTGCCGTCAACGTCCGGCGGGTTGATTGCGGCGAGGTTTTCCGCGACGGTCTTGCCGGTAACGGTGAGGCAGTCGCCGTGCAGCAGGCCGGCGTCGAGCAGTGCCTTCATGATCACCGGCACGCCGCCGATCCTGTCGACGTCCGTCATGACGTAGCGGCCGAACGGCTTGAGGTCGCCCAGGTGCGGAATTTTGTCGCCGATGCGGTTGAAGTCGTCGAGGGTCAGTTCCACTTCGGCTTCGCGGGCGATGGCCAGCAGGTGCAGGACGGCATTGGTGGAGCCGCCGAACGCCATGGTGACGGCGATGGCGTTCTCGAAGGCCTTCCTGGTCATGATGTCGCGGGCGGTAATGCCCAGGCGCAGCAGGTTGACCACCGCTTCGCCGGACTTGCGGGCGAATTCGTCACGACGGCGGTCTGCCGAGGGCGGTGCGGCCGAGCCGGGGAGGGACATGCCCAGGGCCTCGCCGATGCAGGCCATGGTGTTGGCCGTGTACATGCCGCCGCAGGCGCCTTCGCCCGGGCAGATGGCCTTTTCGATGCGGGTCAGGTCTTCCATGCTCATCTTGCCGGCCGCGCAGGCGCCGACGGCTTCGAAGGCGTCGATGAGGGTGACTTCCTTTTCGGAGCCGTCCTCAAGTTTGACCCAGCCGGGCATGATGGACCCTGCGTAGAGGAAGACGCTGGCAAGGTCCAGCCGGGCGGCCGCCATCAGCATGCCGGGCAGGGACTTGTCACAGCCGGCCAGCAGGACCGAACCGTCGATCCGTTCGGCCTGCATCACGGTCTCCACGGAGTCGGCGATGACTTCGCGGGAGACCAGGGAGAAGTGCATGCCTTCGTGGCCCATCGAGATGCCGTCGGACACGGAGATGGTGCCGAACTGCATCGGGAAGCCGCCGCCCGCGTGCACGCCCTCCTTGGCGCCCTGGGCAAGCCGGTTGAGGGAGAGGTTGCAGGGGGTGATCTCATTCCACGAGCTCGCCACGCCAACCTGGGGCTTGGCGAAGTCGTCATCACCCATGCCGACGGCCCGGAACATGCCCCGCGCTGGGGCTGCATGGATTCCGTCGGTTACGACGCGGCTGCGGGGCTTGATGTCAGGCTGGGTATCGGTTGCGATCCGGCTGTCACTCATAGCGGAAAGTCTAGGGCTCGGACAGCGCCAGAACGACCGGTTGGCGGAGGTAAAGGCGGAAATGCGGCAGATTACTGCCCGATTGGTGGACGCGCATCTCATATTTCGAGACAGTCCGGGCGCCAGTCCGCCCAAGAGCTCTCCGACGGCGGGCAACCGCGCGGCATTTCCTCCGTGCGCGCGGCGTCTCTGGACAGCAGTGGTGACCCGACGTAGCGTCGGGGCAGGACACCCATCCACCTTGGACCGAAGGGCCTGCCATGGACATTATTTTCTGGATCATCCTCGTCGTCATCATCGCCGCCATCATCCTGTGGCTGCTGAACCGCAAGAGAACAGCCAACCCGCCCGGCGGACCGTCAGCCGGCACCGGGACCGGCGGGACCCGGACCGACGGGGCCCTCGAGGGCGGCAGCGCTGCAGCGTCCGCCCAGGCCGCTGGAACCACCGGCATCCCCACAGCAGCTGGATTCGGCCGGCCGGCTGAACCGGCAGCGCCCTCCACGGCCGAGGAACCGGCGGACTCCGCGGCCACCTCCACGCGCGAAGCAGCGGGAGGTGCCACCGGAACCGGGGACCAGGGCAACGCCAGCGAGGGCATGCCCGGACAGGAAACCAGCGGGCACGGCACCTCCGACAGCAGCCAGGAGCAGGAAGAACGACGGCGCCAGGACGAGGCCGCCGACCAGGCGGAGTGGGAAACCCAGTGGTCCGAAGCTGGGGCCGGATCCCGGTCCGGTTCCTCCACTACAAGCGGAACAGCAACGCCGCCGGCGGCTTCGGCCGGCACCGCCTCCCCGGAGACGGCCCCGCATCGAGGTGCAGCGGCGGAGGCTCCCACAGGCCAGCCCTCCCCCGCCACTGCCCGCCCCGTGCACCATGACGAATACACGGCGCCCCACGCCCCGACGCTTCCGGGCGCGGAAACAGCCGCAGTGGAAAGCGCGGACGACGCCGGCACCCCGGCAGCCGAGCAGGCCGGCGGGCAGGCGCCCCAGCACCGGGCAGACACTTCCGGTTCAGTAAGCGCACCAGAAGGGGCTGCACAGCCAGCCTCCGCCGGCACTGCCCCGGGCGACGCCGGTGCCGCCGAAACACTGGAACGGGCACAGTCCTCCGCGCTGGTCGAGAACGGGGCTGACCATCACCAGCCATCCGGTCAGGGCGGGGAATTCCCCCAGGGCCCGAGCAGCGCCCCGGGGCACGGCACCGCCACCACTGAACCCTCCGGACACCTCGCAGCCGACGAGCCTTACGGCGCCGGCTCCGCAGCTGCGGGCCCCGACGGGAGCGGACCCGAGGACTACACGGTCAAGGGTGATGCGGCCGCGATGGTCTACTACGAAGAAGGACACCCTGACTATGAGCAGACCAAGGCGGAAGTGTGGTTTGAATCCGCTGCGCACGCCGAGGCCGCGGGCTTCCGCGCTCCGCGGCGCAAGCGGCTCTAGCAGGACGAAGGCCCGTCGCTTTGCGGCGGGCCTTTCTTGCCTGGCCATATGCCTTGCTGTCGCCGCCTGCACAGGACCGCCCGCGCCGGCACCCGCCACGAGCCCTGCCGGTACTGGCCCCCAGGCAGGAAGCGCCGTCGCTGTCCCCACTCAATCTGCTGCTCCCGTTCCTACGCCCGCCGTCCAGGAGCGCCTGGAGTTTCAGTTGGACACTCCCTGGGCTGCAGTCTTCCTCCCGGACGGAACGGCCGTCATCTCCGAGCGCGGCACCGCACTGCTGAAAGCAGTGCGGGATGGGATGGCCACTACCCTCGGGAAGGTCCCTGGCGTGGTAGCAGGCGGAGAGGGCGGCCTGCTGGGCCTGGCCCTCTCCCCGCACTTTGACTCGGACCGCTACCTGTATGCATACCTGACAAGCCGGGAGGACAACCGGGTTGTCCGGCTTGCCCTGAACAGTGCTCCCGACGGCGCCCTGACGCTCAGCCCGCCCCAGCCGGTGTTTTCGGGAATACCCAAAGCCAACACCCACAACGGCGGCAGGATCCGCTTCGGTCCTGACGGGTTCTTGTATGTGGGCACCGGCGACGCCCAGCGCCGCGACCAACCCCAGGACCGCAACGCGCTGGGTGGCAAAATCCTCCGGCTTACGCCTGATGGCAGTCCGGCACCGGGCAATCCGTTCGGCAACGCCGTCTACAGCCTGGGCCACCGCAACGTGCAGGGCCTGGCCTGGGACAGCGCAGGCAGGTTGTGGGCCACCGAGTTCGGACCCGATGTGGACGACGAACTGAACCTGATCCTGCCGGGCGCCAACTACGGCTGGCCGGAAGTGACCGGGGCACCGCACCGCGCCGGCTTCGAGGACGCGAAGGTCGTGTGGCCCTCCACCAGCGAGTCTTCCCCCAGCGGGCTGGAAATCGTGGATGGCGTTGCCTACCTGGGAGCACTTCGCGGAGAGAGGTTGTGGGCGGTACCGCTGTCCGGAACGGAAGCCGGAGTTCCTGTGGCCTATTTCACAGGACAGTATGGGAGGATACGGGACGTGATTCGCACTCCAGAAGGCGGCTTGTGGTTGCTGACGAACGGCGAAAACCCTGATTTCGCGCTGGTTTTGCGGCCTTCCCAGTGAATCGGACACCGCTGGCGGCGCCGATTTCACTTGCACCAAAAGTTCGTGTAGAGTTTCATGTCGTTGCGGAGATCAACGGGAAAGAAAAAGCCCGGGGATGGAAGCGAAAAGATGCACCTCTAGCTCAATTGGCAGAGCAATTGACTCTTAATCAATGGGTTCCGGGTTCAAGTCCCGGGGGGTGCACCACTGGGAAAACAGCCTCCGGTTTGTGGAAACACGAGCCGGGGGCTGTTTTGTTTATCCCGCCCCTTCATCGACTGCTCCCCCTCGGCCCCCGGCGTTCGGGTGGCACCGCTTCATCGATTGCTGAGTAATCGCCGTTTTCACCGCTCATAACGACAGTTACGGAGCAATCGACGGTGGGGAGGGTCAGGGCTGCACCGCTTCATCAACTGCTCCCCCCATTTTGGCTCCCGGCTTTCGGATGACTCTCTTCATCGATTGCTGAGTAACTGTCGTTTTCACGGCTCAAAACGGCATTAACGGAGCAATCGATGGTGGTGAGGGCGGAAGGGTACGACGGCGGATGGCAGCCGGGCACAAAAAAGCGCGGCCCCGGCCATTCAAGACCAGGTCAGAGGGCAAGCTTCAGGAGTTGCTGCCGCCGCCGCAGTCCCCCTTCATCGATTGCTGAGTAACTGCCGTTTTCACGGCTCAAAACGGCATTAACGGAGCAATCGATGGTGGTGGGGGCGGAAGGGTACGACGGCGGACGGCAGCGGGGCACAAGAAAGCGCGGCTTTGGCCATTCAAGACCAAGTCCGCAAGCCTCAGGAGCAGATGCCGCCACCGCAGTCCCCCCTCATCGATTGGTGGGTAAGTGCCGTTTTCGCCGCTCAAAACGGCAGTTACGGAGCAATCGATGGTAGTGGGGCGGAGAAGTACGACGGCGGGCGGCGGCCGGGCACAAAAAAGCGCGGCCCGGTCATTTGAGACCAGGTCCGCGCTTAGGGTGTCGGTGCCCGCGGCTACTTGGCCACGTTGTCCATGAGGGCTCCGGCATTGCTGGGTGTGGTGGCGAACTGGCTGGCGAGCTCGCGCACAACGGCTTTGAGTTCCTGGCGCAGCAGTTCGGGGTCGATCGACGCGGATGCCAGCACCGAACGCTCCATCTCCACGGCCTGGGCAACGGCTTCCTTGCCCTGCTCAGTCAGCGACACCACATGGCTCCTGCGGTCCGAGGTGCTGCGGACCCGGGCGATGTGGCCGTGGGACTCAAGCCGGCTGAGCGTCTTGCCCATTGTCTGGGCCTGGACGCGGACGTACTGGGCGAGTTGGGCCTGGGTCATGGGTCCTTGCGCGGCAAGGACTTCGATGGCGATAACACCGGCGTGGGTGAGTCCGATGGCGCCAAGTTTTTCGTTCCATGAGTGTTCAACGAGGCGCGCAGCAGTGGACAGAAGGCGCCCTGTGGGCCAGTGATCCATATCAGGCATAGCAGCAAGTATAACCAAGTGCCGATTAGCACTCGCTCCACCTGCTTATTAGGCTGTTGTGTCCCGCCCGCAACAAGGAGAAAAACAATGGCTGAAAGACTCGTTACCGGCGACAATGCACCCGCTTTCACCCTGCAGGATTCAACCGGCAAGGATGTCAGCCTGGCTCCCCGGCCCGGGCGCTCCACGATCGTCTACTTCTACCCGGCCGCCTCCACCCCCGGCTGCACCAAGGAGGCCTGCGATTTCCGCGACAGCCTGGCTTCCCTCCAGGCCGCCGGCTTCGATGTCCTGGGCATCTCGCCGGACCCCGTCGAAAAACTCGCCAAGTTCGCTGACAAAGAGTCCCTGACGTTCCCGCTGCTCTCCGACGCGGACCACGCGGTGGCCGAGGCGTACGGCGCCTGGGGCGAGAAGAAGAACTACGGCAAAACCTACGAGGGCCTGATCCGGTCCACCATCGTGGTGGATCCGGACGGCAAGGTGGCACTGGCCCAGTACAACGTGCGTGCCACGGGACACGTTGCCAAGCTGAGGCGGGACCTGAACCTGGACGCCTGACCCGGCCGCGGCTGCCCGGCCCACCGCCCGGGCGACGCTACAATGGAACCTGTCATCCGCCGTCGTACTTTCAACGCGCCGGGTGACGCGCGCGAGTGGTGAAATTGGCAGACACGCAGGATTTAGGTTCCTGTGCCTTCGGGCGTGGGGGTTCAAGTCCCCCCTTGCGCACCTGGCGAATCCCCCGGCTCCGGCCGGGGGATTCGTGCTTTAAGCAGCCGCCGGCCCGGTGCCTGTTCCTGCTTCAATTCGAAAAACTCCAAAGATCCACCCATCCGCCGCTGCCCACCGGCCGAATAGCCATTGAGACACCAGCCAAGGGCAGGTGCTTACCGCAAGGCAGACCGCACGGCGACGGCACACGTCCGACGGCGGCAGGCAAACGATCCAAGGAGAACTGAAATGCAGACCTTCAAGCGCACCACTTTCACCGTCGCAGGCGTTGCAGCGGCCGCTCTGCTCAGCCTCACCGCATGCGGCGGCTCGGGCAGCACCTCAGGATCCTCAGCGTCGTCGGCGCCGATGTCATCCTCCCCCAGCTCGAGCATGGCATCGCCGTCAAGCTCCGCCATGGCGTCCCCGTCCGCCAGCTCCTCGGCCGGCATGATGGACCCCGCAGCCAACCTGGTTGGGCCGGGCTGCGCCGCCTACGCCAAGCAGGTTCCCACCGGCGCAGGCTCGGTGGAGGGCATGGCCCTTGACCCGGTGGCCGTGGCAGCTTCCAACAACCCCATCCTGACCACCCTTACCGCAGCCGTCTCCGGCAAGCTGAACCCGAAGGTGAATCTGGTGGACACCCTCAACGGTGGCGAATTCACCGTCTTCGCCCCGGTGGACGACGCCTTCAAGAAGATCGACCCCGCCACCATCGAGACCCTGAAGACGGACGATGCCCTCCTGAGCAAGATCCTGACCTACCACGTAGTCCCCGGCCAGATCACCCCTGACAAGATCGCCGGCACCCACGCCACGGTCCAGGGCGGTTCCGTGACCGTGACAGGCAGCGGCGACAACCTCAAGGTGGACAACGCCAACGTGGTTTGCGGCGGTGTCAAGACCAAGAACGCAACCGTGTATCTGATCGATTCGGTCCTCATGCCCAAGTAAGCCCTCCCGTAAGGCCCCCCAACAAAAGGCCGGGTCCGCTGGCGTCAGCGGACCCGGCCTTGGCGCGCCGGATGGCCTTTCGGGACCAGCTCCGGTTCCTGTCCCCTAGACTGGATCCCGGCCCGCATGCGGCGGAACCGGCAGCATCCAGAGGTGATAAACGAGTGCCCAGCAGTACTTCGCGGCGTACGGTCATCAAGGCCGGCGCCGTCCTCATGGCGCTGGGCATGACATCGTGCACAGGCATGCCGTCCCCTTCCCCCACCTCCGGACCCCCCAGCACCACGTCGGCGGAACCTGCGGCCACCTTCAACTTCGGTACGGCCGCCCAGCCCCTGGGCCTGGACCCGGCGCTGTCCAACGACGTGGAGTCGCAGCGCATCACCCGGCAGATCCTCGAAGGCCTGGTGGGCGTGGACCAGACCACCGGCAAGCCCACCCCGCTCCTGGCCACCGAGTGGAATGAGTCCAACGACGGCCGCACCTACACATTCAAGCTCCGCACGGGAGTTACCTTCCAGGACGGCACCCCCTTCAACGCCGACGCCGTCTGCGCCAACTTCAACCGCTGGTTCAATTTCCCCGTGGCACTGCGGAAGCAGGCACCGGGAAGCTCCTTCAAGGGCGTGTTCAAGGCATACTCGGACGAGCCCGGCCTCTCCATCTTCAAAAGCTGCACGGCGCCGGCCCCCGACACAGTGCAGATCGACCTCACCCAGCGCTTCACCGCGTTTCTCCAGGCGCTGACCCTGCCCGCCTTTGCCATCGCCTCCCCGGCAGCCCTCGCGTCCGGGAAAGCCGACGTCCTGGACCAGAACCGGGGCGGCCAGGCCATGTCCGCGTTCGCCACAAACCCGGTGGGAACGGGCCCTTTCACCCTCGCCGCCTGGGGCACTGACAATGTGACCCTGTCCAGCAACCGGAACTACTGGGGAGACCGGGGCCAGATCGCCACCATCAACTTCCTGGCCTACAACCACCCGCAGACCCGCCTCCAGGCACTGCTGGACGGCACCATCGACGGCTACGACGCCGTGACCGTGGGCAACTTCGACCAACTGGTGAAACGCGGCAAGCAGATTGTCCAGCGCGATCCGTTCTCGGTGATGTACGTGGGCATCAACCAGGACGTCCCGGTACTGCAGAACCTGAAGATCCGGCAGGCGGTGGAGCTGGCCATCGACAAGGAAACTTTGATCCGGAAGTTCTTCATCGACAACACCGCCAAGGCAACCCAGTTTGTGCCGCCCAAGATCAGCGGCTTCAACAACGACGCACCGGAGCTTGGACACGACCCGACGAAGGCCAAGGACTACCTGAAGGAGGGTGGCTACGCGGGCGAGGAACTGAAGTTCTACTACCCCCTGAACGTCACCCGGCCCTACCTGCCCACGCCGGAGAAGGTGTACGCCGAGCTCAGCCGCCAGCTCACCGCCGTCGGCTTCAACATCAAGCCGGTCCCGGTGGACTGGTCCGACGGGTACCTGCAGAAGGTCCAGTCCGCCGGCGACCACGCGTTCCACATCCTCGGCTGGAACGGCTCCTACTCGGACGCGGACAACTTCGTGGGGCCGCTCTTCGGGGAGAAAAACGGCGAGTTCGGGTACCAGGATCCGCAGGTGTTCTCGAAGATCAACCGGGCCCGCGGACTGCCCGACGGCAAGGAGCGGGATGACCTTTATCACACCATTAACGCCCAGATAGCTGCGACGGTGCCGGCGGTTCCCGTCGCCTTCCCCATTTCCGCGCTTGCCCTCTCAGACCGGGTTCAGAGCTACCCGGCATCCCCGGTCTTAAACGAAGTTTTTACGAAGGTCCAGCTAAAGTCTTGACGGGCCGGGCCAATTTCAGTATGTGGCCCGCGCGGGGATATTCTGTGACAGCCAGAGCCGCTGCAATCGGAGACTGATCGTGACCTTCATTTCCAAGACCCCACACGCCGACGTTGTCCTGATAGGCGGCGGCATCATGAGCGCCACGCTGGGGGCATTCCTCAAGCAGTTGGAGCCGGACTGGACCATCTCCCTGTTCGAACGGCTGGACCAGCCGGGGCTCGAAAGCTCAGATCCCTGGAACAACGCAGGAACGGGCCACGCCGCCCTCTGCGAGCTCAACTACTCCCCCGCAGCCAAGGACGGCTCGGTCAACCCCGCCAAGGCACTGCTCATTAACGAACAGTTCCAGCTGTCCCGCCAGTTCTGGTCCCATCTGGTGGACAACAACCTGATCGGGTCACCCAAGGGCTTCATCAACACGGTTCCGCACATGAGCTTCGTGATCGGCGAGGACCACAGCCGGTTCCTGAAGACCCGCTACGAGGCACTGAAGCCGCACACCCTGTTCCGGAGCATGGAGTTCTCCGAGGACCACGCGCAGATCGCCAAGTGGGCGCCGCTGATCGTCAAGGGCCGCGACCCCAAGCAGCGCATTGCCGCCACCCGGGCCGCCGAGGGCACGGACGTGGACTTCGGCGCGCTCACCCGTGAGCTGACCACCTACCTGGGGAACAACGGCGTCGAAATCAACTACGGACACGACGTCACCGGCATCACACGGGCGTCCGACGGCGGCTGGGACCTGACGCTGAAGTACCCCAAGTCCGGGGAACACGGCAAGATCCACGCCAAGTTCGTTTTCGTCGGCGCCGGCGGCGGTGCCCTGCACCTGCTCCAGGCGTCCGGCATTCCGGAGAGCAAGGGCTACGGCGGGTTCCCCGTCTCCGGCCAGTTCTTCCGCTGCACCGATGAGACCATCGCCGCCCAGCACAGCGCCAAGGTGTACGGCCAGGCCTCTGTGGGCGCTCCCCCCATGTCCGTCCCGCACTTGGATACCCGCTACGTCAATGGCAAGCGCTCCCTCCTGTTCGGCCCGTACGCAGGCTTTTCCACGAACTTCCTGAAGAACGGCTCCTACCTGGACCTGCCCCTGTCCATCCGCCCGGGCAACATCATCCCAATGCTCGCTGTGGCCAAGGACAACATGGACCTCACCGCCTACCTGGTGAAGGAAGTGGTCAAGAAGCACGGCCAGAAGGTCGAGGCGCTGCGCGAGTACTACCCGGAGGCAAAGGGCGGGGACTGGGAACTCATCACCGCCGGCCAGCGTGTACAGATCATCAAGAAAGACCCGCAAAAGGGCGGCATCCTTCAGTTCGGAACCGAAGTGATCGCCGGCCGCGACGGCTCCATCGGTGCGCTCCTGGGCGCTTCGCCCGGAGCCTCGACCGCTGTCCCCATCATGATTGAGCTGCTGCAGAAGACGTTCCCGAAGAACTTCAAGGGCTGGCAGTCCAAGCTCAAGGACATGATGCCCGGCTACGGGGTGAAGCTGGATGAAAATCCGGACCTCGCCGCGGAGCTGGAACGGGCCACGGCCAAGTCCCTCCAGCTGGAGAGCGTTTCCGCCAGCCACTGACCCTGCCGGGGCCAGCGGCTGGCACCCCCAGGGCATGTACCAGTCACTTAGACCCCCAGGAGACCACCCATGTTCCGGCTGGCCCACCTTTCCCTGGCGAACCGGGCCCTGATCGCGCTGATCACCGTCTTCGCCTCGGTCTTCGGCGTGATCACCATGTCATCGCTGAAACAGGAGCTCATCCCTTCCATTGAGTTTCCGCAGATCACAGTGCTCAGCTCCATGCCGGGCGCATCACCGGAAGTGGTGGACAAGCAGGTCAGCGGTCCGCTCGAGAAGGCGCTAAACGGGGTGGAGGGGCTGGAATCCACCTCCTCCACGTCGCGCACCGGCGTCTCCCAGATCACCATGGTGTTCACCTATGGATCGAACCTGGACCGGGCGCGGAACCAGATCGACCGGGCCATCTCCAACGCCAAGCGGACCCTGCCCAGCGACGTCCAGCCGCAGGCCATCGCCGGCAGCATCAGCGACTTCCCCATCGTCTTCCTGGCAGTGTCCTCAGACAAGCCGCTCAGCGACCTGAACGCTGACCTGCAGCGCCTCACGGTGCCCCGGCTGCAGAAGATCGACGGCGTCCGCAGTGCCGACGTGACCGGCGGCGCCTCCCAGCACATCGAGATCCTCCCCCGGGCCGACGCGATGGCGGCGGCAGGGACGGGCCTCACCGCCATCAGGGACGCACTGTCCAACAACGGCGCGCTGGTCCCTGCGGGCACCCTTCAAGACCAGGGCAAGACCCTCTCGCTGCAGATCGGCAGCCCCGTGGATTCCCTGGATGCCATCAAGGCGCTGCCGTTGGCCGGCGCCAAAAACGGCGCCACCATCGGCTCGGTGGCCGACGTATCGATCAAGGACGACGAACGTACCTCCATCACCCGCACCAACGGGGCAGAGACCCTTGCCGTCTCCGTCACCAAGAAGCCCGAGGGCGACACGGTGGCAATTTCGCACGCGGTGCGGGACTCCCTGAATGAACTGGAAGCGGAACTGGGCTCCAACGCCAAGTTCACCCCCGTCTTCGACCAGGCACCCTTCATCGAAAAGTCCATCAAGGACCTCACCACCGAAGGCCTGCTGGGACTGGGGTTCGCCGTCGCCGTCATCCTCCTGTTCCTAATGTCCGCCCGTTCCACGCTGGTCACGGCGGTGTCCATCCCGTTGTCCCTGCTGATCACCTTCATCGGGCTCTCGGGCACCGGCTACTCCCTGAATATCCTGACGCTGGGCGCGCTCACCATCGCGATCGGCCGGGTGGTGGACGACTCGATCGTGGTCATCGAAAACATCAAGCGGCACCTGAGCTACGGCGAGGAAAAGTCGACGGCGATCCTCACCGCCATCCGGGAGGTGGCAGGTGCCATCACGGCGTCCACCCTGACCACGGTGGCGGTGTTCCTGCCCATCGCCTTCGTCGGCGAGCTTGCCGGAGAGCTGTTCAGGCCGTTCGCCCTGACGGTCACCATGGCCCTGCTGGCCTCGTTGCTGGTCTCCCTCACCATCGTTCCGGTGCTCGCCTACTGGTTCCTCAAAAACCCCAAGGCCGGCGGGGCCCCCGCAGGTTCCGCGGATGCCCGGCGGATCGCCGAAGAGGCGAAGGCAAAGGCCCATGACGCCGAGCAGCGCAGCCGCCTGCAGCGCGGCTACCTCCCCATCCTTCGGTCAACCCAGAAGCACCCGGTCATCACGCTGGTGGCCGCTGTCCTGGTGCTCGGTGCCACCGGCGCCATGACCCCGCTGCTGGCCACGAACCTGCTGGGCAATTCCGGGCAGAACAGCCTGACGGTCCGCCAGGTGCTGCCGGCCGGCACCAGCCTCGCTGACACGAGTGCTGCCGCCATCCGCCTCGAGGAGGTACTGCGCCGCATCGACGGCATCAAGGACGTCCAGGTCACCTCGGGCAACGCCCAGGCCGGCTTTGCCGCCCTCACCTCCACCGGATCCTCCAACTCCACCTTCACCGTGGTCACGGATGAAAAGGCCGATCAGGAACGGCTCCAGGACACCGTGCGCTCGGAGCTGGCCAAGGTGCCCGACGCCGGCAAGGTTTCCGTAGGCACCCAGCAGGGCGGCTTCGGCACCTCCTCCACCGTGGACATCACCCTGAAGGCGGCCACCAGCGACGATCTGAAAGCTGCCAGCGACACCATGGTCTCCGCGATGACCGGCGTGCCCGGCACCAGCGAAGTGGAAAGCAACCTGGCCGCCAGCAACCCGGTGGTGCAGGTCAAGGTGGACCGGGCCAAGGCCACAGCCGCCGGACTGAACGAGGAACAGGTGGCCGGGGTCCTGGCGTCCACCATCAGTCCCATCCCCGCCGGCACCGTGCGGATCGACACCAACGACTTCCCCGTCCGGATCGGCCAGGGCACCAAGTTCACCAGCATCGACGCCGTCCGGAACATCCCGCTGCCTGCCGGTGGCCGGCCGGTGACGCTGGGAAGCATCGCCTCAGTGGAGCAGGTGGACGTGCCCGTCTCCATCACCGCCAGCAATGGTGAGCGCACCGCCAAGGTGTCCATCACGCCGTCGGGCTCCAACCTGGGCGCGGTGAACAGCGAAGTCCAAAAGCGCCTGGCCGATGTCCAGCTGCCGCCGGGCGTCACCGCAACCATCGGCGGCGCCACCACCCAGCAGGCCGAATCCTTCCGCCAGCTGGGCCTGGCCCTGCTGGCGGCCATCGCTATCGTGTACGTGATCATGGTGGCCACCTTCAAGTCCCTCATCCAGCCGCTGATCCTGCTGGTCTCGGTTCCGTTCGCGGCCACCGGTGCCGTGGCCCTGCTGCTGCTCACCGGAGTGCCCCTGGGACTGCCGTCGCTCATCGGCATGCTGATGCTGGTGGGCATCGTGGTCACCAACGCGATCGTGCTGATCGACCTGATCAACCAGTACCGGCAGCCGCGCGACGGGCGCCCCGGCATGAACGTGGCGGATGCCATCACCAACGGCGCACGCCAGCGCCTGCGGCCCATCCTGATGACGGCGCTGGCCACGGTCTTCGCCCTGACCCCCATGGCGCTGGGCCTGACCGGCGGCGGCGGCTTCATCTCGCAGCCGCTGGCCGTGGTGGTGATCGGCGGCCTGGTGTCCTCCACCGCCCTGACCCTGATCCTGGTGCCCGTGCTGTACCGGCTGGTGGAGGGGCGGCGGGAGAAGAAGGCTCTGCTGAGGGACCTTCAGGCCCGCCCGGAAGCCAGCGTGAAGACAGGCCCGGGTCCCGACGTCGACGCCGAGTTCAGGGACTGGACCACCGGCCAGGTCCCCAAGGTCAGCGGCCGCCGGGCCGCACCCGGCGCCGAATAGGCCCCCTCCCCAAACGATGCCCGCACCGCCCTGCGGTGCGGGCATCGCCGGTTAATGCGTGGTCCGGCGGCGGGCCTGGGCCGGGAATAATGACCGCCGCCCAGTGTTACAGAAGGCAATAGATGCAAATGCATCTATATTGGTCTAGACTGAAACCAAGCCCAGCAAGTCCAGGAACGGAAAGGCACGCCATGCAGATCGGTGTTTTCAGCGTCAGCGACATCACCACGGACCCCACCACGGGCCGCACCCCCACCGAGCACGAACGCATCAAGGCCTCGGTGGCCATCGCCAAAAAGGTCGAGGAAATCGGCATGGATGTCTACGCCCTGGGCGAGCACCACAACCGGCCCTTCTTCTCCTCCTCCCCCACCACCACCCTGGCCTACATCGCAGCGCAGACCGAACGGATCATCCTTTCCACGGCCACCACCCTGATCACCACGAATGACCCCGTGAAGATCGCCGAGGACTTCGCCATGCTCCAGCACCTCGCGGACGGGCGCGTGGACCTGGTCCTTGGCCGCGGCAACACAGCCCCCGTGTACCCCTGGTTCGGCAAGAACATCCAGGACGGCGTGGAACTGGCCATCGAGAACTACAGCCTCCTGCGCAAGCTCTGGGACGAGGACACCGTGAACTGGTCCGGCAAGTTCCGCACCCCGCTGCAGAACTTCACCTCCACACCCCGGCCGCTGGACGGCGTAGCCCCTTTCGTATGGCACGGCTCCATCCGCACCCCGCAGATTGCCGAGGTGGCGGCCTACTTTGGTGACGGCTTCTTCGCCAACAACATCTTCTGGCCCAAGGAGCACTACCAGCAGCTGATCGGCCTTTACCGCGAGCGGTACGAGCACTATGGCCACGGCAAGGCGGACCAGGCCATCGTGGGCCTCGGCGGCCAGTTCTTCATGCGGAAGAACTCGCAGGACGCCGTGAAGGAATTCCGGCCGTACTTCGACAACGCCCCCGTCTACGGCCACGGACCGTCCCTCGAGGACTTCACCTCGCAGACCCCGCTGACCGTGGGAAGCCCGCAGGAGGTCATCGAAAAGACCCTGACCTTCCGCGAATACTTCGGTGACTACCAGCGCCAGCTGTTCCTGATCGACCACGCCGGCCTGCCGCTGAAGACTGTACTGGAGCAGCTGGACCTGTTCGGCGAGGAAGTCCTGCCCGTGCTGCGGAAGGAATACGCGGCCCTCAAGCCGGCGCACGTCCCGGAACCGCCCACCCACGCCGGCCGCGTGGCAGCCCTCCTGGCATCGCCGGACGCCGCAGAAGCCACCTCGGAGGCGTAATGGCTGCGGGAGGATCGGAATCGCCGGTGCGGCTGGCGGCGGAGACGTGGGAATCGCTGTTCCGGGCGCAGGTTGCCGTGATGCGGAAGCTGCAGTCCGGGCCGGCGTTCCGGAAGCTGGCCCTCAATGAGTACGACGTGCTCTTCACGCTCTCCCGTTGCCCGTCTGGCTGGCTGCGGCTCAACGAGCTCAACGACAACGTCCTGTTGAGCCAGTCCAGCCTCAGCAGGCTGGTGGAGCGGCTCGAAAAGCGGGGGCTGGTGGCCCGGATGCCCGCGCCGGAGGACGGCCGTGGCGTGTTGCTGCAACTGACGGACGAAGGGCGGGAGCTGCAGAAGGAGATCGGCCGCGAGCACGTGCGGGACATCTCGGCGCTGGTGGGGCCGGCACTGACGGCTGCCGAGCAGAAGGAACTGATGCGGCTTACGGACAAGCTGCGGAGTTCACTGGGCCCGCTGCCGCGGAAGCGCTAGCCGAGCTGCACCAGCCGTGCAGGATCCTCGGCCGGCAGGTCCCCGTTGACCACCGCGGTGACTTTCAGCTGGTTCAGCACCAGGCTGCCGCCCACCGTGGAAAGGAAGGCCGTGTCCGATGAGTCGCGGCCGGCGGTAATGCGCAGCATCGACTCCCGCGGGGCCAACCCCGTGGGGTCGATAATGTGCCAGGCGCCCTCCACGTAGGCTTCGGCCACCGCGTGGAAGTCCATGGGGTTCAGGCCTGGAGCGTAAACCGCGGCCAGGCGGGCGGGGATGTCCTTGGAGCGGAGCAGCGCGATGGCCAGGTGTGCGAAGTCCCGGCAGACGCCGCGCCTGCTGAGCAGGGTTTCCACCGCACCGTCAGTGCCGCGGGAAGAACCGCTGATGTACCGCAGTTCACCGTTGACCCAGTCACGGACAGCGTGGACCAGGTCCGCACCCTGGATCCCCTCGAACTCGGCGTAGGACGTGGGCAGCAGCCGGTCCGATTCGGCGTAGCGGCTTGGACGCACGTACCGGATCCGGTCCGCCAGGCTGGCCTCTTCCGGCACGCCCCGCCCGGTCACCGTGGCTGAGTATTCCACCGTGACGTCGGTGGGTTCGGAGAACTCCATGTAGTGGAACCGGCCGCCGTGGTGGTCCGACACATCCGTGAGTGGAACGTCCGCTCCGCCTGCGGTGACGGACAGGGTTTCCTCGAAGGACGAGTAGCCGCTGTTCCTCGCTACGGCGATGGCCATGGCCACCTTGGTGTTGGCGATGGTCCTGAAAACCAGGCGTGCGGAAACAGAGCGTTCCATGTCTCTCCGGGGGTGTTGGGGGCGGACGGAAAGTCGCGTGCCCCGGCACCGGGTGAGTGCGGGAAGCGGGACTAGTTTTTGACCTTCAGCGACATTAGCATCCGCTGCACGTTGGCGAAGTCACTGCTCTCGTTGACGTACTGCGCCGCCTGGCCCAGGGTGTCAAAGGCCTTCGCCGGAGCCACTTTCTGGTCCGGGGCGAAGGCTGTGAGCGCCACCAGGTCGCCGAAGGAGTAGTCCCCCTTGCCGGCGGGGCCGCGAACCACGTTCCGCAGTTCGCACGCCTTGCCGTCCGCTCCACCCACCAGGTTAGTGATGCCGTAGGAACCGAAGTAGCGGTAGCCCTGGATCACCCGGTAGACCATCCGCGGCGGGATGGTTCCCTCCCCGCCCTGCGCGGCGAGCTCGAACGGTACGCTGCTGATCACGGTGTACGGGTGCTTTGCGCTGTCCGGGCAGTCAGCGGACGACGGCGGGAGTCCCGTCCTGAGTGCGGCAACGAAGGTACCGTCTGGCTTCTTCACGTCGACCTTCAGTCCGCCGGGAAGGACGCCTTCCTCCGGCGGCACGGATTGGGCGATCCAGTCCGCCGGCAGGTCGAAGCTGACTGTCTTGGCGGAGTCCGAGAACGTCTTCCAGGCAGCGGCGGTGGCCGCGCCCTCCGGTGCGGCCGGCGTTGCGGAGGTGGATGCAGCGCTGCTCCCGGTTGCACCCGGGGTGGCTCCCTGCGTTGGGCTGCCGGACGTTGCAACCCCGTTCGCAGCCGCTCCGGAGGGTGCCGGCTGCGCTGTCCAGCCAGGACTTCCGGCCGGTGTTCCGGAGCACGCCGCCAGGAAAACTGCGGCGGCAACAAGAGACGCGCCGGAAAGGACGGTGGATGCTGCCTTGCCTGTCATGGAAGCCAGCCTAGCGGCGCTCCGTCCGCTCTCCTGCGCGCACGCGGGGGTGTTTTCGACATCATTGGCGCGCCCCTCCGCCAGCCGCCTGACCAGCTCCCAACCCGGGCACGTGCCCGCCGTGCCGCCGTCGGACATTTACCACCCCGGGCTGGGACTAGGCTGGAAGCTATGGCGGAAGAGCAGACCGGCGCAGCCGAAGAGAATCCCGCGGACAACTCCGCCCTGAACATGTCCGCCGTGGACGTCGCCGACTGGCGGCTGCGGACCTTTGCGCTGTACGACGCCGTCCGCCGGATCTCTGCAGAGAGCCCGTCCGAGGCCCACTCTTACTGGCGCCACCAGCGCGACCTGATGTTCGCCACCCACCCCGCGTCCGCGCTCACCGCAGCGGACAAGGCGCACTTCTCCGGCCTGAAGACCGCCGACTACGATCCCATCTACCGCTTCCACGTGCCGCTGACCAAAGAGGGTGCCGGCAGGGAAATGAGTGTCGATACCGGGACCGACGGCGTGGTCCACTTTGTCCGGCTGGGCACCTTTGATCTTCCGGAGATGGGCCAGTTGGGTGTGTGGAAGATCCATGGCTACGGCGGGGGCATCTTCGTCCCGTTCCGGGACGCCACGGCCGGCCAGCCGGGTGGAAGCTACGGGGCGGGCCGCTACCTGCTGGACACCATCAAGGGTGCCTTCCATGGCCTCAACGGCAGCGGCCCCGATGCCACGTTCGTCCTGGACTTCAACTTTGCGTACAACCCGTCCTGCGCCTATAACGAAGCGTGGGCCTGCCCCCTGCCCGGGCCGTCCAACCGGCTGGCAGTGGACATCCCCGTGGGCGAGCTGTACTGACCTATGGCGGGTCTTTACAGGGCTTCCGGGTGCGCAGCTTTGCTGGTCCCTGCCCGCGGCACTGACAATTTTGCCGGTGCCTCCGCGTGATGGAGGGAACGCCAGCACCGGCAGGGCCGGAGACCACCACCCGGCGTCTTCCCGCCACCAGGCACTACCCCGGGGTCCTGCGCTTTCCCGTCGTCCGGCAGCTGATCCGCTTCTCCGGCGTCGGCGTCATCTGCACGGCGGCGTCCCTGGGAATCTATGCGCTGCTGCGGCCCTGGCTTGGCGCGCAGCTGGCCAACGCGGTGGCACTGGTCCTTACGTCCCTGCTGAACACGGCCCTGAACCGGCGGCTGACCTTCAAGATCGCCGGCCAACAGCGCCGCACGCGGGACCACCTCAACGGCCTGGTGGTGATCGGCGTGGCCCTGGTGATTACCGGCAGCAGCCTCGGTGTGCTGCACTGGTTCAATCCGCACGCCACGGTAGGGGACGAACTCGTTGCCACCACGCTGTCCGGGTTCCTCGCCACCGCTGTGCGGTTCAGCATGCTGCGGCACTGGATCTTCCGCCGGGCACGGCACCGCTGATTCGGGGACCGGGACAGTCAGGGGCGCTGGCCCGCGCCCAGGTTTTTGACGCTGCCCACCGCCGCCCGGACAGCGGCCGCCGCAGCCGCCAGGTCCTCCTGTGTCACTGAAGCGTCGAAACTGAACCGGACAGCGGTCTGGGCCACCTCGGCGGAAATCCCCATGGCGGTGAGTACGGGCGACGGCGCATCAGACCCGGCAGCGCACGCCGAGCCGCTGGAGCAGACTACGCCGCGCCGTTCCAGTTCCAGGAGGACGGACTCGCCGCTGGTTCCAGGGAAGCAGAACGAGGCCACCGACGGGAGTCGTTCCGAGGGGTGGCCGGTAAGGATGGCCTGGGGCACTCCCGCCAGGACGGCGCCGATGAACCGGTCACGCAGTGTTTCCACCCGTGCCTGCTGCTCTGGCTGGCGGTCCTGGGCAAGTGTGAGGGCAGTGGCCAGTCCCACCGCTCCGGCTACGTTTTCGGTGCCGGAACGGCGGCCCCGTTCCTGCCCGCCACCGTGGATGACCGGTTCCAGCCGGACGCGGCTCCGGACGAACAGCGCGCCGCAGCCTTTGGGTGCACCGAGCTTGTGACCGGAGATGCTCATGGCGTCCACGCCCAGGGAGCTGGTGTCCAGCGGCAGCCAGCCTGCGGCCTGGACGGCGTCCGTATGGAACGGAACGCCGCGGGCGTGGGCCAGCTCCGCCAGGGCGGGGATGGGCTGGACGGTTCCCACCTCGTTGTTGGCGTACATGATGCTTACCAGGGCCGTTTCCGGATGCAGCACGGCTGCCAGCGCCTCCGGCGTGACGCGTCCGGTGGCGTCCACCGGCACCACGTCCACGGTAAAGCCGTGGAAGCGTTCCAGGTACCGGGCGGACTCCTCCACCGCAGGATGTTCAACGGCGCTGATCACTACCCGGTCCAGCTGCGGGCTTGCGGCCTGCCGGGCCAGTGCGATTCCCTTGACGGCCAGGTTGTCCGCCTCGGTGCCGCCGGAGGTGAACACCACTTCGCCCTGCCGGCAGCCAAGGACCGCCGCGACTGCCGACCGTGCTCCTGCGAGCGCCGCTGCGGCCGACTCGCCGAGAGTGTGGTGGCTGGACGGGTTGCCGAACCCGCCGGTGAGGTGGGGCCACATGGCGTCCAGCACTTCCCGGCGGACGGGGGTGGTGGCGGCTGCGTCGAGGAAGATCACGGCAGCGTCACCGGGCGGTCAGTTCGACGTCGAGGCCCAGGTCCAGGGCGGCCACGGTGTGGGTGAGTGCACCCACGGAGATGACATCCACGCCCGTGGCGGCAATGGCGCCAACCGTGCCCAGGTTGACGTTGCCGCTGGCTTCCACGCGGGCGCGTCCGGCCACGAGCGCCACGCCGTCCTTCAGCTCCGGCACCGTGAAGTTGTCCAGCATGATGGTGTCCACTCCCGCGGCCAGCACGGGTTCGATCTGGTCCATGCGGTCCACTTCCACTTCGAAGTGGGTGGTGTGCCCCAGCTGTGCCTTGGCAGCGAGCAGGAGTTCCGTGAGCTTTGCAGGGTCTCCCCCGGTCATCACCGCGAGGTGGTTGTCCTTGGCCAGGACGGCGTCGGAGAGGCTGTAGCGGTGGTTCGCTCCGCCGCCGCACCTTACGGCGAAGCGTTCCAGGATCCGCAGGCCGGGCGTGGTCTTGCGCGTGTCGGTAATGCGGGCCCGGGTTCCCTCGGCGAGGGCCACGTACTCTGCCGTTTTCGTGGCGATGGCGGACATCCGCTGGACCAGGTTCAGCGCCACCCGTTCTGCCATCAGCACGGAGCGGGCGGTGCCGCTGACCCGCGCGAGGTGCGTGCCGGCGTCGAACGCTTTGCCGTCCGCTACCAGGAGTTCCACCTGGGTGTTGGGGTCCACCAGTTGCATGGCGTCCCGGAACACGGTGGCGCCGCTAAGGACGCCGGGCACGCGGGCGTTGAGGACTGCGGTGGCGCGGGCATCTGCCGGGATGAGCAGCTGCGAGGTGATGTCGCCACCGGGAGCATCCTCGTCGAAGGCCCGTTCCAGGATCTCCCGAACGGGGGCCGGCGGGAGGGTGAGGTCCAGCGCCGGGCGCGGGGCGGCAGCGAGGGCGATCACGGCGGGTTCAGTCATGGAGCAGGCTCGCTTTCGGGCGGGAAGGACGGGAGGGTTCGGCGTGTACGGGTTCGTCACTGCGGTAGTGCGCCCCCAGGGAGTCACGGCGGTCAAGGGCGGCAGCGACCAGCAGTTGGGCAGCCAGTAAGAGGTTGCGGTCCTCGCAGGCAACAGGGTCAGCGGCGGATTCCAGGTCAGGAAGGACGACGGCGGCCCAGGACTCAAGCGTCCGGCCGGCCTCAGCCAACAATTCCCCGGAGCGCAGCACCCCGGCATGCGAGGTCATCAAAGAACGGAGCGCCCCGCGGGAAAAGGGCTCCCCGGCCCCTTCACTCCCGCCGAAGTTGGACGGCCAACCCCCGGCGAGCGCACCTGGCCGATCCACCGCACCTTCTAAAGCAGCAGGGACGGTGACGTGCGCACTTGCGTTCCGCGGCAGGGGTGCGGAAGCGTGCGTCAAGCGGAGGCCGCCCGCGGCCGAGGCAGCACGCGGAGCATCGCTGACGCGGGACGCGTCCCAGCCCCGGTCACCCGAGAGGAAAGATTCAACAGCACGGCGGCCGAAGACGAGTCCCTCGAGGAGGGAGTTGCTGGCCAGCCGGTTTGCCCCTTGGACGCCCGTGCACGCAACTTCCCCGGCAGCGTAGAGGCCGGGAACGGTGGTGCGGGCGGAGAGGTCGGTGCGTACCCCGCCCATCCAGTAGTGGGCGGCGGGGGCGACGGGGACCAGTTCGCGGGTCCAGTCGATGCCGGCGTCGAGGGTTTTGCGGGTGAGGGTGGGGAACCGTTGTTGGAGGAAGCCTGCACCCCTGGCCTGTTCAATGACGCGGGCGTCGAGGTAAACGTGGCCGGTGGGGTCGCCGAGTTTGGCCAGGTGGAGGGCGATGCTGCGGGAGACGACGTCGCGGGGTGCCAGTTCGGCGTCGGGGTGGTAGGCCTGCATGAACCGGCGTCCGCCGGAGTCCAGCAGGATGGCCCCTTCGCCGCGGACGGCCTCAGAGATCAGCAGTGGCCCGTCCAGCCGGGCCGGGTGTGCCGTGGCAGAGCTGACCAGGCAGGTGGGGTGGAACTGGAAGAACTCGAGGTCTGCCACTGCCGCTCCGGCGCGGACGGCGAGCGCCAGTCCGTCGGCGGTGGCAACGGCGGGATTGGTGGTTTGGGCGAACAGCTGGCCTGCTCCCCCCGTGGCCAGCAGGACGGCGTCCGCGTCCAGGCTGAGGTTCCGGCCGGTGTGCTGGTATTGCACGCCTGCCACCCTTCCGTTGCGGGTGACGAGCGCAGTGGCGTGGGCATGCGTGAGGACGGCGAGTTTTCCTTCGTCCTGCCGGGACAGCACCGCCTGGATCAGCGCGCCGGCGACGCGAGCACCCGTCGCGTCGCCGCCTGCGTGCAGAATGCGCGGGGCGCTGTGGGCCGCTTCGAGTCCAAGGGCCGGGCCGTCGTCGTGCGTTGCCCTATCCGTGCCTGCCTTGGCCTGCCCGGCATCGAAGGCAACCCCGTAGCCCTGCAGGCCGGCGATGTCCTGCCGCGCCTCAGTGCACATCAGCCGGACCGCGGCCTCGTTGCAGTGCCCGGCCCCGGCGCGCAGGGTGTCCGCGATGTGCGCGGCGACGGTATCCCCCGGGGCAGGTTCGTCGAGGACGGCGGAGATGCCGCCCTGCGCGTACCAGGTGTTGCTCTGATCCAGCGCGCCTTTGGTCAGCAGCACCACGTCCGCGCCGGCATCGGCGGCAAGTAGTGCGGCGTAGAGGCCTGCGATGCCGCTTCCGACGACGGCCAGACGGCGCGTCATCAGGGCCTCGCAGCGAGCATGCGCTCAAGCGCGATCCTGGCGTTGGCCTGCACGTGGTCGTCAACGGTGATGCGGTTGACGACACGGCCGGCCACCAGTTCCTCCAGTACCCAGGCCAGGTAGCCGGGGTGGATGCGGTACATGGTGGAGCACGGGCAGATCACCGGGTCCAGGCAGAAGATGGTGTGCTGCGGGTACTCGGCCGCAAGCCGGTTCACCATGTTGATCTCGGTGCCGATGGCGAACGTGGTGGGCTCGGTGGCGGCGGCGATGGCCTTCTTGATGAAATCCGTGGAACCGGCGGAATCCGCGGCGTCCACCACCTCCATGGGGCACTCGGGGTGCACGATCACCTGGACGCCGGGGAACTCAGTCCGGGCCTTCTCGATTTGCGCCACGCTGAACCGCTTGTGCACGGAGCAGAACCCGTGCCACAGGATCACGCGGGAGTCCAACAGTGCCTGTTCGTCGTTGCCGCCCAGGTCCTTGCGCGGGTTCCACATGGGCATCTGCTCCAGCGGCACGCCCAGCGCCTTGGCGGTGTTGCGGCCCAGGTGCTGGTCCGGGAAGAACAGCACCCGCTGGGCGCGCCGGAAGGCCCACTCCAGGACCGTCTTTGCGTTGGAGGAAGTGCAGACGATGCCACCGTGTTCGCCGCAGAACGCCTTGAGGGCTGCGGAGGAGTTCATGTAGGTGACGGGGAGGACCGGGACCCGGCCCTCGGCGTCGGGCTCGGTTCCGAAGATGTCCTCGAGCTGCTCCCAGCATTCCTCCACCGAGTCCGCGTCCGCCATGTCGGCCATGGAGCAGCCGGCGGCGAGGTTGGGCAGGATGACGGCCTGCTCCGGCGTGGAGAGGATGTCCGCGGTCTCGGCCATGAAGTGGACGCCGCAGAAGATGATCGCCTCCGCATCCGGCCGGGTGAGTGCCGCGTTGGCCAGCTGGAAGGAGTCGCCCACGAAGTCCGCGTACTGGATGACTTCATCGCGCTGGTAGAAGTGGCCCAGGATCACCGCGCGGTCCCCCAGTGCGGCCTTGGCTGCTTTGATGCGCTCCCCGAGCTCGGCGTCGCTGGCCAGCTTGTATTCTTCGGGAAGCTGGCCCTGGCGCGGCGTGCCGGCCGGGGCCGGATCGGCGCTGGATGCCCCGGGACCGTAGGCCGGTACCCCTGTAAGCGCCTCGGCCAGGTCGTAGTCCCACGGGCCCTTGGCCAGCGCCGGGCTGCAGGTGCTGCGTTCAGCGGCTGCGCCCTTTTCGGCCTGTTCGCGCGTGATCAGCTGGATTGCCGTGTTGACGCTGCTCATGGTGTGCTCCTGTTATCTGGGTCAAGGCCTGGCCGGCCGGTAAAGCGGTAGAGGCGTGGCGGGCGGTGCTTGCCGCCCTGGAGGTATTCCCCGGTTTCTTCGATTTCCGGGGTGGCTTTGAGTTGCCGCCGGAAATTTGCGGGATCCAACTGGCGGTCAAGGATTGCTTCATAGACTTCGCGGACCTGGGCCAGCGTGAAGTACTCCCCCAGCAGGTGGTACGCCACCGAGCCGTAGGCCAGCTTGTTGCGCAGGCGCCAGAGCGCGTAGTCCACGATGGCGTTGTGGTCGAACGCCAACTCACCCAGCCGGTCCGCGCGGAACCACTTCACGTTTTCGGACTCGTCCGCGAGGGCTGCTTCCGTAGGCTGGACCAGGGCCCAGTAGACGATGGAGACGACACGCTGGGTGGGTGAACGGTGGAGTCCGCCGAAGGCGTACAGCTGCTCAAGGTAGCTGGGGGCAAGGCCGGTGGTCTCCCGCAGGTTCCTGGCGGCGGCGTCCTGGAGCGATTCGTCATGGCTCAGCGGGCCGCCCGGCAAGGCCCACATCCCCTTGAACGGTTCCCGGATGCGGCGCACCAGGGGAAGCCACAGGGTGGGACGGCCGGAGGTGGCGCTGGGCCGGAGGGCGAAGATCACCGTGGAGATGGCCAGCGACGGCGGCGCGGCCTGCCGCTCGGAAACATTAGCCGAGCTGTAGTACACCTGTCCCACCACCTTCCATCTTCCTCGACCGCCGGCATTGGACCGGTCGACCATCAGTTATAGTCATCTTGACCAAAACTAATTCTACGGCTGGGCATCCCCTAAAGGGAAATGTTTCTGCCCACGCATTTACGGGCGCGGCCGGGACTGGAGACATTCCGTCAGCTACGGGCGATCGAACTCCTGCTGCTAATCCCGGTTACCGGTTTCGCCCCCCATTTCGGGGCAGCCGCCCGGAAGCGGTAAATTCAATAGGTCCCAAAAGGACCCCCGGGCCTCTTACCCCGGACCCATCCAGCCCCAGAAGGTGCACCTGCCCATGACGATGAAGTCTGCCCATACGCCATCAACCACCACACCAAAGGCCGCAGCCGTCCACAGCATGAAGCCCCGCCAGCTGACCATGATGGGGCTGGGCAGCGCCATAGGAGCGGGGCTGTTCCTGGGGTCCGGTGCCGGAGTCCAGGCGGCAGGGCCGGCAGTACTCATCTCCTACCTGGTGGCCGGAACGCTGATCATCCTGGTCATGTGGGCCCTTGGTGAGATGGCGGCAGCACACCCGAACAGCGGGGCCTTCTCCGTGTATGCGCAGCGCGCGCTGGGCCGCACGGCAGGCGCCACCATCGGCTGGCTGTGGTGGCTGCAGCTGGTCGTGGTGATCGCGGCCGAGGCCCTGGGCGCGGCCGGGCTGCTGTTCTCCGTGTGGCCAGTAGTCCCGGTCTGGGCCCTGGCGCTGCTGTTCATGGTGGTCTTCACCGCCATCAACCTGGCCGGGGTCCGCAACTTTGGCGAGTTCGAGTTCTGGTTCGCCATCCTCAAAGTAGCCGTGATCGTCCTATTCCTCGGAGTTGGTGCAGCGCTGCTCCTGGGCATGCTCCCCGGCGTCGAGTCTCCCGGCGCGCAGAATCTCACCGGGAACTTTGCGCCGCAGGGTCTGGGCGGCGTTGCTGCTGCCCTGTTCGTGGTGATCTTCGCGTTTGGCGGAACGGAGATTGTGTCGGTGGCGGCAGCCGAAACCGAGGACCCGGAGCGCAGTGTGGGCAAGGCCATCCGCACGGTGGTGTGGCGGATCCTCGTGTTCTACATCGGCTCCGTCTTCGTCATCGCCGCCGTCCTTCCCGCCACCTCCAAGAGCCTTGCCTCCCCCTTTGCCGGCGTCCTGGACGCGGCCCGGATCCCTGGTGCGTCCACCGCCATCACCCTGGTGGCCGTCGTCGCGCTTCTCTCCGCCCTCAATGCCAATCTTTACGGCGCCTCCCGCATGGTTTACTCGCTGGCCCAGCGGGGCGAGGCGCCCCGTGTCCTGACCCGCCTCAACCGCGCAGGCGTGCCGCTGCCCGCGGTGGCCGTGTCCGTGGCCTTCGGCTTCGTGGCCACTGTCCTCGAACTCCTGTTCCCGGACCGTATCCTGCCTGCGCTGTTCCAGCTAGTGGGATCGACGTGCCTGGTGGTCTGGGGCAGCGCCCTGATCTCCCAGCTGATCCTCCGACGGCGGGCAGACCGCGACGGCACCCCGCTGCCCCTGCGGATGAAGGGCTTTCCCGGCCTGACCATCCTGGGCCTGGTGCTGCTGGGACTCATCTTCGCCGTCGGGTTCAGCGCCGACGCCAGCCGCGTGCAGCTCTTCAGCACTTTCGCCCTGATCGCCGGCATCGCACTGGCGTGCGCCGTTGGCGCCCGGCTGACCGGCGGGAGGCAGCCTACCAACAGGTAGAGTGGTGCGTACCTTTCCAAGGAAGTCGCACCGACGCGCCGGGCCCGCCCAGGCGCCGTACCTGATTGGGGAACTGACACCATGAGCGGCAGGCACAGCGGCCAGCAGCAGGCGCACACCGTTGAGGGCACCGACCCGCAGATGTATGTGGCGGTCCACGAACCCGCGGCCGACGCAGGGCTTCGGCCCGTCTTGCTGCTGCATGGCTTCTCCTCCTCATCCAAGCTCAACTGGGAGGACACAGGCTGGGTCTCGGCCCTGCTCGACGCCGGCCGACGGGTGATCACGGTGGACCTGCCCGGTCACGGCCGCAGTGGTGCGCCCGAGGACATGGACTCCTACTCCCCCAGCCGTATCCGTGCGGACCTGCTGCAGGCAGCGTTCGACGCCGGCGCCCGGCCCTTGCAGGACGGCGATCCTTCCAGCGGGCTGGACGTGGTGGGCTATTCCCTGGGCTCCCGGCTCGCCTGGGAGTTTGCGGCAACCCAGCCCGAGCTGGTGCACCGGCTGGTGCTTGGCGGCCCCAACGACTCCGACCCCCTGGCGGCCTTCGACCTCGTAGCCGCCCAGGACTATCTGGCAGACGGCACGCCGATCAAGGACGAGTCCACCGCCCAGCTGCTCAAGATGGCGCTGCTGCTGCCCAGCAACAACATCTTCGCGCTCCTGTCGCTCGTGGAGGCCATCAAGGCGGAGCCCTATGACCCGGCCGAAGCGGTCCCCCACGTTCCCATGCTGCTGGTGGCTGGAGACAAGGACGAACGGGCGGCGACGTTGCCCAAGCTTGCCGAACTCGCCGGCAGCGCGGGGTCCATGGCCGAACAGGTGATCCTTCCGGGCCGGAACCACACCAACGCCATCACCAGCAGGGCCTTCAAGCAGGCCGCCATTTCGTTCCTGGCCGTCTGAGCGATACCAGTCTGCTGCCGCCGGAAACCAGACAGCAGCCCTTGAACGTTTGCTGACGACGGGCCGCGGCGGTCAGCGACAGAGCGCCGGGAAGGAAACATGGGGACGCGTTTCGAGGACCGCACGGAGGGCGGACAACGCCTTGCCGCTGCCCTGGCCCAGTTCCGGGAGCGCCCGGACACCGTGGTCCTGGGCCTGGCCCGCGGGGGCATCGCGGTCGCGGCGGCTGCGGCAACGGCGCTGGGCCTGCCCCTGGGCACCGTCCTGGTGCGCAAGCTGGGGATCCCCGGGCACGAGGAAACCGCGTACGGCGCCCTGGCCCTGGCCCGGGGCCGCACGGTCCGGCTGATCAATAAACCGCTGCTGGAGCGGGTCCTGGAACATGGGGTTTCCCGGGAATCGCTGAACGCCGTGGAAGACCGCGAACGGGCCGAACTGCTCCGCCGGGCGGGGCTTTACCCGGGGGCCGGTATGGACGTAGCGGACAAGACCGTACTCCTGGTGGATGACGGCCTGGCCACCGGCGCCACGATGCGCGCCGCCGTCGAGGCCGTGCGGGAAGGTGGCGCTGCTGCGGTGATTGCCGCCGCCCCCGTGGGTTCGGTTGATGCCCAGGCGTTACTGGAGCGGGTATGCGACGCGGTGGTCTGCCTGCACCTGCCCGGCAAGTTCCGGGCCGTGGGGAGCCACTACCGGCGCTTTCCGCAACTGAGCGACGACGACGCAGTCAGGCTGCTGGCACAGTAGCAACACCTGGACAAACAGCAGGCCCGGACCAAGCGGTCCGGGCCTGCTGTTTGCGCGCTTGGCGGCGGGTGGGCGGGCCCACGCCGTCCGGGTTCCCTGGCCGAAGCGAAGCAAGGCTAGGGTGACGGTGGCTGGGCCCACGCCGTCCGGGTTCCCTGGCCGAAGCGAAGCGAGGTTAGGGGGAGGGTGGGGACTAGTGGTGGCTGCTGACGCCCAGCGGACGGCCCTTGGTTTCTTTGGCCAGCACCACGCCGACGGCGGAGATGACGCAGAGGATCATGATGTAGATGCCGATTGAGCCTGTCCACTTAGTGGACTGCAGCAGCGATTCCGCGATGGTGGCTGCAAAGGCTCCGCCCAGGATGGCGCCGAAGGCGTACCCGATGGAGATGCCTGAGTAGCGGACGTTTGCGGGGAACATCTCGGCGTACATGGCGGACATGGGTCCGTAGGACAGGCCCAGGCCAACGGTCAGGACGAAAAGGGCGACGCCGTAGAGCATGATGTCCTTGGTGTCGATCAGGGCAAACATGGGGATCATCCATGCGAAGACGATGGCGTAGCCGATCAGGAACGTCTTGACGCGGCCAATGCGGTCGGAGAGCCAGCCGCCCACCAGGGTGAAGATCAGCCAGCCGAAGGAGGCCAGAGTGGTGGCCAGGAGAATCTGCGGCGTGGGCATCTTCAGCGTCTTGGTGGCGTAGGAGATGAAGAACGCAATCAGCAGATAACCGGCTGCGTTGTTGCCGATGAAGATCAGGGTGGAGTACAGCACCGGCAGCTTGTGGTTCCGGATCAGTTCGCCCAGGGGCGCCTTGCTCTCCTTCTTGCGCATTGCCATCTCCTGGAAGACCGGGCTTTCGGCGACGGCCCGGCGGATCAGGTAGCCCACCACGATCAGGACGATGGAGAGCAGGAACGGCACGCGCCAGCCCCAGGCAGCGAAGTCTTCCTTGGACATGCTGGTGTTGAGGAAGAACAGCAGGCCGGTGGCCAGGATCATGCCCACGGGCACGCCGATCTGCGGGTAGGCGCCGAAGAGTCCGCGGCGGTTGACCGGCGCGTGCTCGACGGCCATGAGGGCGGCACCGCCCCACTCGCCGCCGGCGGAGAAGCCCTGGATGACCCGCAGCAGGATCAGCAGCACGGGAGCCCAGGCGCCGATCTGCGCGTAAGTGGGCAGCATGCCGATCAGGGCGGTGGCCGCGCCCATCATCACCAGGGTGAAGACCAGCATGGCCTTCCGGCCCAGGCGGTCGCCCAGGTGACCGGCGATGACGGCGCCGAGCGGACGGAACAGGAAGCTGATGCCGATGAGGGCAAAGGAGAGAATCTGGGCCAGGCCGGGGTTGGATTCGTTCAAGGGTGCGAGGAACAGCGGTGACAGCAGCGTTGCGGTCAGCTGGGCAAAGATGAAGAAGTCGTACCACTCGATTGTGGTGCCGACCAGGGTGCCGGCGAGGACCTTGCGCTCCTCGCGCCGACTGCTGGGACCAGCGAGGGTGTCCACCTTGGAAGGTGTGGTCATTGAAACTCCATTGTTTATTGGGCAGCAATGCCACCCGGACGCCTTCAGAATTACCGACAGAACGGTCAGTTAGTTAGTAGGGTACTACGAAAACGTGATGCGGAACACGGACTTTGGGGATTTTTAGCGGCTAAGCAGCCGCGGAAGACATGTTCTATATTTGAACTGCAAGTTCGTATTGAGGACAATACCGCCTCCCGGGAATCGAGACAAGGGTCACGGATGGGGCGGCCTGCAACCTAGGATGGACAACATGACTCCTCCAGCAGCGGCAGCCCAAGCCGGAGCTGCGCCGCAGGCTTCGCCTTCCCAGACCCTGTCGCGCGGCATCCGTGCGCTCGAGATCCTTGCGGCCGCACCCGGCCCGCTGACCATCGCCGAACTGGCCGAGGCCATGGGTGTCCACCGTTCGGTGGCGTACCGGATCCTGCGCACCTTGGAAGACCATTCCCTCCTGGTGCGGGACGACGCCGGACGGGTCCAGCCCGGGCCTGGCCTGGCGGTCCTGGCGCGCGGCGTATCCCGCAACCTTCAGAGCGCCGCCCTCCCGGAGCTCACCCAGCTGGCAAACTCGCTGGACATGACGGCTTTCGTGGCGGTCTGGGACCACCACGACTGCATCACGCTCGTTACTGTCGAACCGAGGCATTCGGGAGCCAGCGTGGCCCAGCGTCCCGGCACGCGCCACCCCATCAATGCGGGGGCGCCGGGTATTGCCATCCAGTCGGCCCTCACCGAACCGGAGTGGGACCGGCTGGACACCGGTATCCCCTACCGGCCGGAGGCGTTGGAAGCCCGGAGGAGGGGCTACTCAGCCAGCCATGACGAGGTCATCGCCGGGGTCTCCTCGCTGGCAGCCCCGGTCCGGGTGCCTGGCGGACGTCCGGCAGCCCTCGCGGTCGTCTACATCCGTTCCGCCCAAGACCCGGAAGCCGTGGGGGCCGCCATCGCCCAGAGCGCGGCACGGATCGAGAGCCAGCTCGCCTAGCAGTACACGCCACGGCAAAACAGCGGCCGGACAGGCGGTCCAGGGTGCGCCGTGCAGGCTGCCCTGTCAGTCCTTTCGGCGGAGCACGACGGCGGCTCCCGCGCCAAGCAGCGCAAGCGTCACCGCAGCACCGACCGGGACAAGGAACGCGGCGCCGGGCCCGTACAGCTGCGCCAGCTGTCCCCCCAAAGAGGACCCGAGGGCCGTTCCGGCGACAATCCCGCTGGCGAGCGCGGTCATGACCGTGCCCAGCCTGCCGGCGGGTGCCACCCTCCCGCCCACGGCGAAGACGGTGACCATCACCGGGCCCACCGGCAGCCCGAGGAGCAGCAGGACCGCCGCCATCGTGGGCAGCGACGACGGCACCAGCAGCAGGACGGCCAGTGCTGCCATCAGGACAGCACACAACACCCAGCGCAGCGGCAGGCCCGCGCGGCGGGGCCAATAGGCAACTGAGAGGGCCGCGGCAGCCGAGCTGAGGCCCATGACGGCGTACAGCAGCCCCGCTATTTCGGTGCCGGCGAGCCCGGCGGCGAATGCGCTCAGGGCGGCCTGGGTGGAACCGAAGAATGTCCCCATGCAGACCATGGCAAAGACCGGCAGGGCCACCACCCACGGCAGCTTTGCAGGGCCGCCCGCACCGCGACTCTTCCTGCCCGGGGAACGACGGGCGGCCGGAACCGCCCGGTGGGTGGGATGGACGGCGAAGCCGGGCACCAGCGTGATGGTCAGGGCCGCGGCCAGTGCCAGCGGCAGCCACGGTGCAACAAGGCTGGCCAGGATTCCCACCAGGGCCGGCCCCAGGACGAAGGTCACCTCATCCGCGGTGCTCTCGTAGGAGAGTGCCGTATCCAGGTCGCGGGCAGGATCGGAGGGCGGAGCCGTACCATCCGCGTTGCCCGTCAGGGACATCCACCGTACGCGCGCCAGGGGTCCCACCTGCGGGCTGGTGGCGCCGGCTGCGAAGGCAACCGCCAGGACAGCAAGCGGGAAATCCCCGGCTGCAGCAGTGGCGTTGGCGGTGAGCACCAGGGCCAGTACGGCCAGGGTATTGAGCACGGCGGAGAGCAGCAGGATTGGCCGCTGTCCGCTCCGGTCCGCCAGGGATCCCAGCAGCGGGGCGCCAAGGGCCGAGCCGATGCCCACCGCGCCGGCGGCTGTTCCGCCGGCGGCAAAGGACCCGCTGACGGAAGTGACCAGGGTAAGCGTGCCCATGGTCAGCATGGCCAGCGGAAGTCTCGCGAATAGCCCCAGGGGGATGAAGCTCCGGCCTGCGAGCTGCGGGAGGCGCGAAAAGCGTCCGGGGGCCGGCCCTGGCACCGGGTTCGAGGCGGAGACGCGGGCGGGGGTGTCGCTGGTGCTTGAAGGAGAAATTTGTGGAGTCAATTCCGGGCTCGCTCAGTAAGTGCGCATCGTCCCTCCTCCCGATGCGCGCAACCCGGTAACGCGTAACAGTATATCGGCCGCGGTCAGACGAGCGCGTCCAGGCTTTCGGAGATCCGCAGCGTGGAACCGTTCCGGCTCTTGTGTACCTGCAGCTGCGTGCCGATCCGCTGTTTCATCTCGGCCACATGGCTGACAAGCCCCACTACCCTGCCGCCGTCGCGGAGCCCCTCAAGGGCATCCATCACCTGTTCCAGCGACTGTTCGTCCAGGCTTCCAAAACCCTCATCCACGAACAGGGTCTCGATCTCGACTCCTCCGGCCTCCTGCTGGACAACGTCCGCCAGGCCCAGGGCCAGGGAGAGCGACGCCATGAAGGATTCGCCGCCGGACAGGGTGGACGTGTCCCGGTGGTAGCCGGTCCACTGGTCCACAACTTCGAGTCCCAGCCCTGACTTCGCACCCCGGGCGGCTTTGGCGTCCGTGTGCTGGAGCAGGTAACGGCCATCGCTCATAGCCACCAGCCGTTCGGACGCGGCGAGGGCCACCTGTTCCAGCCGGGCGGCCAGCACGTAGCTGTTGAGGCTCATCCGGTAGGTGTTCTCGCCCCGGCCGGACGCGGCATCAGCCAATCCCGTGAGCATTTGTGCCTTCTCCGCAGGCTGCCGTGACGAGCAGGCCAGCGCCTCGTATTCGGCAGCAATCGACGTCAGCGAGGCCACGCAGCGGGCGGCCAGGCCAGCAGCCAAATCGGCCTCCCGGGCTTCGTTCTGGGCAGCCGCCGCTCCGGCGCGCAGTCCTGTCAGCCGTTCCTCGTCCACCTGGAAGCCCTCCGCGGCCTCAGCCAGTGCCAGCACGATGTCCTCGGACTCGAACAATCCGGCCACGCGGGCGGCCTCGTCCTGGGCAGCACGGATTGCGGCGTCCAGGGCCGCGGCCTCAGAGGCTCCAAGGAGCTGGCCGCGGACGTCGGCGACAGTGGCGAAGCCAGCTTCCGGCAGGGCACGTTCAAGGTGTTCCTGCGCTTCGCCGGCCTGCAGCAATGCAGCATCCACGCGTGACTGGGCTTCGACCGCTTTACCCAGGACCGCCACGGCTTCCTCAAGTGCCCGCAGGCGGCGGTCCAGGCTCCGGTGGCCGCCGCGCAGGCCTGCCAAACCTTTGTCCAGGGAACCAGCCTGTTCAGCCAGCTCGGCAAGGGAAGCGGCAACCCGGGACCGGTCCGCCTCCGCTTCTGCCACGCCTGACCGGGCCTGCCCGAGGCCAGCATCCAACGCTTCGAGCCGCTGCCGCCTGCTCCGGAGTTCCTCCATTGCCTGCTCGGCATCGTTTGCGGCGGCGAGGGCAGCATCCGCTGCAGCGCGCGCTTCTGCCGCAGGGGTGTTCCCGCCTTGTCCGGCGAGAACAGCCACCGCCTGCTCAGCCTTGGCAAGTTCAGCCGTAACCGCGGCGTGCGCTGCCTCTGTGGCCTCGAAAATGCTGTGGGCTTGTTCCTCTTCCTGGGCCAGGCCCGGCCCTCCGCTGCCTGCATCTGCGGGACTGGGATGGTGCCCGCTGCCGCATACGGCACAGGGTTCTCCGTCAACCAGCTTCGCGGCCAGTTCGGATGCGGCATTGGCCAGGCGTTCCTCCCGCACGTCCAGCCAGCGGCGCTTGGCCTCCAACAGGTTTTCCCGCGAGTCTGAGTGGCGGGCTTTGACGAGGCCCAGGGCTTTGACGGCGGAACCGTGGCGCCGGACCACATCCAGCAGTTCCGCGGCGGCGGCAGCTTCCTTGCGGCGCAGCGCGGCGTCGGTGGACCGGGTTTCCAGCCGGTCCATGCCGTCCACCAGCTGTTCGCGTTCCACCAGCAGCTGCGAGACGGTGTTGCCCAGCGTCTCCACGTCCTGCTGGAGTTCCTCCTGCTTCCCGGACAGAACCCCGTGCCGCATTCGGAGGTCCCGGAGCCTGTCCTCGTCCGGCAGCCGTGCCTCGACTACCGCCAACAGCGACCGCAGCCGGCCCAGTTCTTCCGCGGCCCCTGGCACGCTGCCCTTGGCGGAAGCGCCATGTTCACCGGCTGCGGCGGTTCCGGCGGAAGTTACGGACTCCAATCCCGCATCGGCAGCTTCCGCCGCCGGTTCCAGGCTGAGCTGTGCCAGTTCCCCGCCATCGCCGGCGGCCAGCCGGAGCAGCGTCATGGCGGATTCGGCCGCGGCCGCGGCACTGCGCACCTTGGCCGATGCGGCGTCCACGGCTTGCAGCTGTCCCTGGAGGACTTCGGCCTGGCGGTGGCGCCCGAGCCGGGACAGAAGCTCCTCCAGCCGTTGGGCCCCTTCTTCCACGGCCTGCTGCCGCTCGATGGCGGCCTGGAGTTTCCGGTTCCTCCCATCCCGCGCGGCCTCCTGTTCCGCCTCGTTGCGGCGGTCCTGGCTGGCGGCCCCGGCGGCAGCGGCGCGGTCCCTGAGTTCGGCGAGGCGCAGCGCGGCGGAATCCTGCAGCCATGCGAGGCGGCGGGGGACGTCGTCGGCGGCCGGGGCGCCTTCCTCCGGGAGCTGCAGCGGAGCGGCTTCAGTTTCGGCCCGCGAGGCCAGGAGTCCGAGTTGCCCGGACAGGACCGCCACGTCCTCCCGGGCTGCAGCGGACTGCCGGGACAGTTCCTGTTCCAGGGCCTCAAACCGCTGGGTGCCGAAAAGCTTCTGCAGCAGGTCCAGGCGGTCCGCAGCCTTGGAGCGGAGGAAGGCAGCGAAGTCGCCCTGGGGCAGCATCACCACGCGGGTGAACTGTTCGCGGTCCATGCCCAGCAGCGCCATGATTTCGGCACCGGCTTCATCATTGCGGGCCGACTTTTCCACCCAGGCCCCGTCCACCCGCTCCCGGAGCAGTGTTTTGGCCTGTTGAACTGTGAAGCCGTTCTTACCCCTGGCACTGGGCTTCTCCCAGGCCGGGGAGCGTGTCACCTCGAAGCGGCGGCCCTGCGCGGAAAACTCACAGGTGACGGCAGGTTCCTGCCCGGGCTCCGCGTGATCGCTGCGCAGCCGCTTGCCGTCCTGCCGGGCTCCCGGGACAGACCCGTAGAGGGCAAAGCAGATGGCGTCCAGCACACTGGTCTTTCCCGCACCTGTGGGCCCGTTCAGCAGGAAGAGACCGTGGGCGCTGAGCCGGTCAAAGTCGATGTCCTCGGTGCCTGCGAAAGGGCCGAACCCCGAGATGCGCAAATGGTGGATCCTCACCGCGATGCCTCCAGCAGCCTGATGTTTTCCAGCGCAGCGGCGAGCGCGGCCTTTTCCGCCTGGTCCGCGCTCCGACCCCTCACGTGTTCCAGGAAGCCACAGCAGACAGCCAGGTCGTCCGGTGCACCGGCAAGCCTGCTGCTGTAGCTCGCCTGCGCAGCGGCTGACGCGCCCTGGGGATCGAATGCCAGGACCAGGGTGTCCGGAAACCGGGTGCGGAGCCGTTCCATGGCACGGGCGGGACGCTGGGCGTCCGTGAGGGTGATTTGGCAATAGGCGGCTTCGGCCCAGGTGTGGGCGGGTTCCGCCAGGAGGTCCTCCAGCTCTCCCCGCAGTACGGCCAGGGCACGTGGGGCTTCCCATTGGACCGCTGACACCGAGGTGAGGCCCTCCGGACCGATGTCCACGAGCCAGGCCCCTTTCTGGTGCGTTGACTCCGAGAAGGAATAGGCCAGCGGCGAGCCTGAATACCTGACGCCTTCCGAGAGCTGCTGCCGGCCGTGCAGGTGGCCCAGCGCCGTGTAGGTGAAGCCGTCAAACAGGTCCAGCGGCACCGCGCCGACCCCACCGATGCTGAGGTCCCGCTCGCTGTCCGAACTGATGCCCCCGCTGGCGAACGTGTGGGCCAGGACCACCGAATGGACGGTGGCGGACTCCGACCTGCGTGCGATGTCCTCCCGGATCAGGCCGGTTGCTGCGCGGGTGACCTCGAAATGGCTCGCCGTTGCCACCCCGAGCTGCTCACTGACGAGCCGGGGCTCAAGCCACGGGATGCCGTAAAGCGCCAGCACGGCTTCCCCACCGGCCGCATCCCTTCCCATCGGAAGCAGGAGAGGCTGGGCCAGGTCTTCCACCCTGGTGCGCAGGTGTACTCCCCCGCGCTCCAGCAGCCGGGAGGCGAAGCCGAGCCGGATGGCGGAGTCGTGGTTGCCGCTGGTGAGGACCACTTTGGCCCCCGCGGCAGTGAGCCGGACCAGGGCGTCGTCAAGCAGGTGGACCACGTCCACGCCCGGCAGTGCGCGGTCGTAGACGTCCCCGGCAATCAGGACGACGTCAACGCCGTCCCGCTGGACCGCTGCCACCAACTGGTCGACAAAGGCGCGCTGGGCGTCCAGCATGCCGACGCCGTGGAACGAACGGCCAAGATGCCAGTCCGAGGTGTGAAGTAACCGCATATTCCTAAGCTATCGGCAGCCACTGACACTTCAGAAAAACGCCGCGGTGCAGAGTATCGGTGGAGTGTCAGGACCGTTTGCCGTCGAAGAACTCCTGGGCCTCGCTGACACGGGACTTCTCCCGCCGCCCAGCCGTGGCTGGCGTACCGGCACCGGCCCTGGGGGCCGCGGCGCCGTCGTCGTCATTGCCCAGGTTGGCCCCGTCCAGGCTGTCCGCGCCGGCACCGTCCGCATCAAGGCCGTCGGCGTCGCCGTCGCCCGCCTCCGGGGCGTCCGGGCCCCGCCGGTTCCCACCAGCCTCGTCGTCCTCGGAAGCTGCGGGCGCCGCGCCTGCAGCAGGCTCAGCGCCCGCGGTGATGCGGAATGCCAGGCCGGCGATGGCGGCCCCTGCCAGCGGCGCCACCAGGAAGACCCACAGCTGCCCCAAGGCCCAGCCGGAGCTGAAGACGGCGGAGGCCAAGGCGCGGGCGGGGTTGAAGGGCAGGTTTCCCACTGACTGGCCCACCTGGAGAAGGGCCGCGAAGGACAGTCCCACGGCAACGGCAGCCACGGTGCGGTTGCCGCCGCGGCCGGCTGCGCCGAGGAAGACTGCCACGATGATCGCGGCGCCGAGCAGTTCCAGGAGCACGACGGCGGCGAGGGGCGCCTGGATGATGGAGTGGTCAGCAAAACCTGCTGCCACGGTGTCGAAGGCCGTGCGGCTGTCCGGAATGCTGGGCAGGGTCCGGAGGATGCCGAACAGGGCGAGGGCACCCACCAGGGCGCCCACCACCTGCGCGGCGGCGTAGGCTGCGGCAGCACCGGCACGGATCCGCCCGGCGAGAAGGTGTCCCAAGGTGATGGCGGGGTTGAAGTGGCCGCCGGAGACATGTCCGAAGGCGAGCATCGCGGCGGTGGTGGCCAGCCCGGCAGCAAGCGCGGCGGGCACAGGGCTGGACTGCGGAATGCTGAACAGGGGCACACCCAGCCCGGCCACGGCCAGGAAGAGGCTGCCGAAGGCCTCGGCCACCAGGCGGGGCAGCAGGCCGCCGGGGGCGGTGTCAGTACCGCCGGGCTGCAGTGCGTCGCGGGCTGGGACGGGGGTGCTCATGGGGAAACCTTACGTGTGGGAGTCAGGTGGTTGCTGGCGGACTGGCCACGGCAACCCGAGCAGTATTCCAGCCAAGGCTGTGCGTTTGCTGGACATCAGCTGTTGACGGTGCGCCAGAGCCAGGGGTTGACCGGCGCCCGTGCGGAGGACGGTACATTGACAGCATGAGCACTGACCCCGGCATTCCCGCGCCCACCCTCAAGTCCCGGATCCACGGCTGCCTGTTGGGCGGAGCGCTGGGAGATGCGCTGGGCTACGCGGTGGAGTCTGATTCGATCGCCGAAATCCGGGAACGCTTCGGTGCCCAGGGCCTGACCGGGCTTGGGGACCTGTCCGGCCCCCGCCACTTTTCCGATGACACCCAACTGACCCTGTATACCGTTGACGGCCTGGTGGAGGCACTGGAATGGGCCAACGCGGGAGTGGGCGCGGACGTAAACGCCTGCCTTTGGCTGGCCTACCTGCGCTGGCTGGCCACCCAGGGCGAGGACGCCGGGCCGTCCGCACCGGTACCCCAGCCCCGTTGGATCGACGGCAACGAGGTGCTCCGGCAGCGGCGGCACCCGGACAAGGACTGCATCAGCGGGCTGGCCACCGGCGAAATGGGAACCAGTATCCGCCCCGTCAACCCCGGCGCAAAAGGCCCCGGTACGGTGATGCGGTCAGCCCCGTTTGGGCTGATTCCACATATCACGCCCGACGCCGTCTACAAGCTGAGTGCCGACGCCGCCGCCCTGACGCACGGGCATCCCGCGGCCCACCAAAGTGCCGGAATCTTCAGCCTTCTGATCCATCGGCTGGTGTCCGGGGAGGCGCTGCGGGACGCTGCGGCCGCAGTCGCTGCCCACGCCGGCACCCTTCCGGAGGCCGCGCCGGAACTGCCGGAGCGGCTGCAGGCCGCCATCCGCCTCGCGGAGACGCCGACTGTTGCCCCGGAGGAACTGGTGCAGGCACTGGGCGAAGGATGGCTGGCGGAGGAGGCCCTCGCCGTCGCGCTTTACGCCGTGCTTGCCACGGTTCCGGCCGGCGCTGCGGACGCGCAGCCGGACAAGCATTTCCGGGACGCCTTGGCGGTGGCCGTGAACCACAGCGGCGGCAGCGATACGCCAGGCTCGCTGGCGGGAAACATCCTGGGCGCCCTGTACGGGGAGGACTGCCTGCCCGCGGAATGGGTTGAGGTCCTCGAAGCTCCGGAGGTCATCCGGGGCATGGCAGATCAGCTGGTGAAGGTTACGACCGGCGAAGGCTGATGTTGTTGCAGGCCTCGCAGACGTCCTCCGGGATCAGTCCACGGCGCTGCAGGAACCCGAAGATGGTGCAGCCCAGGCAGAATCCTGCGAAGGCCTCCAGTGACGCCGCGACCACCAGGACGCCCAGGAGCGTCCAGGCCGCCGGTGCCGCGCCTGCAGCGAACAGGAGCAGCGCTGCGGTGGACACTGCTGCGCCGATCCCCTGTGCAAAGCGCTTGGGCGGCCCGGAAACAAGCCGCACCTTTCCCAGCCGGGGAGTGATGACCTTCACCGAGAGCAGCGCCAGGGGCGAAATCCGCGGGCCGAAAAGCAGCCGGAGCCAGAACCCGACGGCAATGGCCAGCAGCCCCCACCCGGAACCTGCCACGGCGGTGACGACGGCGAGCAGCACCACGAGCGCGGCGGTGACACGGGCAGCGTACTCATTGACGGGATTGGGAAACGCGAACAGGGAGGACATGACGCAAGAGTAGGAGGCTGCCGTCAGGCGGCCAAGCTTTGTTGCGCCGGATTACCGTGGGCGCCCCGGCCCATGCCGGGTCAGGGCGAACCGGTCAGTGCATGGGGCTCAGGCGCTGACCGCAGGTGCCAGTGCACCGTTCCAGCTATCCGCACCCGCAGCCTGCGGACTTCCGGGGACGTCCCCGCCCACCATCTGCAGGAACTCGCCCTCGGACAGCACCTCGATGGCCTGTCCCCGCTCGTGCAGTTCCAGGACGCGGCGCGCCTTTCCGGTGAGCCTGCCCGAGCGCAGGTCGGAGGCAACAAACCCGTCCCCCACCACCAGGACCGTGGTGCGGGCCGTGACCCGGCTTTCCGTCCGGGCGCCGCACCGGGCCGAGCGGAGCTTCGCCTCCGGGCGGTCGATGGAAAGTTGCCCGGTGAACACAACTGTCTGGGCGTACAGCGGGTGGCTGGCTTCGGCGTCCGCATTGGGCTCGGGGTTGGCCCCTTCCTCGGGCCAGCCGGACTCGAACCGTCGGACCAGCGCGGCGCCGTTGCCCGAAGCGCCGGCGACCGCCGCGAGGGTGGGCTTGGACAGCCCGCCCCTGGCGGGATCGAAGGCGTGCTGGCGCGGTACGGCCAGGCCCAGCGAAAGATAGAGCTCGGCGATGCTGTTGGCACCGTTGCGGGCGGCGATGTCAATGAGGATGCCGGCGCAGGCACGGGCATCCTCCGTGGCGTCGTGATGGTTCACCAGCGGGACGCCTGCTTCCTCGGCGGCAAACGGGAGCGAGTTGGAGACCAGTGAGTAGCAGCGCCGGGACAGCATGACGGTGCAGACATAGTCATAGGCGGGGCCGGGCAGGCCGGATACTTCCAGTGCCGAGCGGATCACGCCCAGGTCGAACGCGGCGTTATGGGCCGCCAGTACGTCGTCTCCGATGAAGGCACCAATTTCAGGGAACAGCTCACCGAAGCGGGGCATGCCGGCAACGTCGGCTGGAGTGATCCCGTGGATCCTGACATTGTGGTGGTCGAAGTGGTCGTACCCGGACGGTGGACGCATCAGCCAGGAGGCCTCTTCGACGATCCTGCCGCCCCTGACCTTCGTCAGCCCCACGGAGCACGGGGAGCCGCGGAAGCCGTTGGCCGTTTCGAAGTCGATCGCCGTAAAGTCCAAACCCACGGCCCCTACCTTACCGCCGCGGATGTCCCACCCGGGGAGGGACAGGCCCGTCAAGTACCCTTGAGGGGTGAACTTTCCTGTGATGAATGACCTCGCGGTGTCCATGCTGGCCGGCGCGGGACCGGTCCAGCCAAGAATGGCTTCCTTCCTGCCCGATTGGCTGAACCCCCAGGTCTTCCTGGCCGATCCGGCGCTCGCCCCCTGGGTGGTCCTGCTGGTGTGCGGAATCATCTTCGCCGAGACAGGCCTGCTGGTGGGATTCTTCCTGCCGGGCGACTCCATGCTGTTCACCGCCGGCCTGCTGGTGGCCACGGACACCATCAAGTTCAACATCTGGCTCCTGGCCCTGCTGATCGTGGTCTCGGCGATCATCGGCAACCAGACCGGCTACCTCATCGGGTCCAAGGCGGGGCCCGCCATCTTCAACAAGCCCAACTCCAAGCTGTTCAAGCGGGAGAATGTGGAGAACGCCCACGCATTCTTTGAAAAGCACGGCGGCAAGGCCCTGATCCTGGCCCGCTTCGTGCCCATCATCCGCACGTTCGTTCCCGTCATTGTCGGCGTTGCACAGATGAGCAGGCGGAAGTTCTTCCTGTACAACGTCATCGGCGCCGTGCTCTGGGGCGGCGGTGTCACGCTGCTCGGCTACCTGCTGGGCGACAAGGTGCCGTGGGTCCGCGACAACCTGGACATCATCTTCATTGCCATCGTGCTGGTCTCGGTGATTCCCATCGGCATCGAGGTCCTGCGCGGCCTGTCCGCCAAGCGCCAGGCACAGGCCTATGGCACCGACGCCGTGGACGAGTTCATTGAGGAGCACGGACCGGAAGAGGACCAGAAGACGCCCCGCAACATCCACGGCAGCCGGCCGGAGTAGCAACGCTCCACCCTCCAGTGGCAGCAAAAAAGGTGCGCACCCCATGCGGGTGCGCACCTTTTTTATTCTCCTAGCCCGCCGCTTCCAGGGCTGCCACGATCGACGGCAGCAGGGCCCGGAACGCCTTGCCGCGGTGGCTGATGGCGTTCTTTTCCTCCGCGGACAGCTCGGCGCAGCTGCGGTCCTCCCCGGCCGGCTGCAGCACCGGATCGTAGCCGAATCCGCCGGCTCCCCGCGGTTCGCGCAGGAGGATCCCCTCAAGCTGCCCGTACTCCACCACTTCCCTGCCCGGGCCGTCGCCATCGGCCGGCAGGGCGAGGGCGGCAGCGCACACGAACGCCGCCCCGCGGTGTTCGTCCGGGACATCGGACAGCTGGTTCAGCAGCAGTTCCAGGTTGGCGGCATCGTCTCCGTGCCGTCCGGCCCAGCGGGCAGAGAAGATACCCGGAGCACCGCCCATGACGTCCACGGCCAGCCCGGAGTCGTCGGCAATGGCCACCAGGCCGGTGGCACCGGCCACTGCCCGCGCCTTAAGCAGCGAGTTCTCGGCGAACGTCACGCCGGTTTCGACGACGTCCGGCGCACCCGCCGCAGCGGCGTCCACCACCTGTGTATCGACGTCGAGCCCGGGCACCTGCCCGCGCAGCAGTTCGCGGAGCTCCCGGAGTTTGCCTTTGTTGTGCGTGGCGAGCACCAGCCGGGGCGCCGCGCCGCTCACAGGGTGTCCGCCAGGGTCTCGCGCTGGATGGCGGCCAGCTGGGCCGTTCCCAGCAGCGCCAGGTCCAGCAGCTGGTTCAGCTCGTCCCGGTCGAACGGGGCACCCTCTGCGGTTCCCTGCACCTCAACGAACTTGCCCGAGCCCGTGACCACCACGTTCATGTCGGTTTCGGCCCGGACGTCCTCCACGTACGGCAGGTCCAGCATGGGGACGCCGTCGATGATGCCCACGGACACGGCCGCGATGGTATCGATGAGCGGCTGGGCATTCCGGGCAATGAGCTTGTTGTCGCGGGCAAACCGGATGGAATCGGCCAGGGCTACATACGCGCCGGTAATGGCTGCGGTGCGCGTGCCGCCGTCGGCCTGGAGGACGTCGCAGTCCAGCACGATGGTGTTCTCGCCCAGGGCCTTGGTGTCGATGATGGAGCGCAGCGAGCGTCCGATCAGCCGCGAGATCTCGTGGGTGCGGCCGCCGATCTTGCCCTTGACGGACTCGCGGTCCGAACGGGTGTTGGTGGCGCGGGGCAGCATGGCGTACTCCGCCGTGACCCAGCCGCGGCCCTCGCCTTTGAGCCAGCGCGGAACGCCGGCCGTCAGCGAGGCTGTGCACAGCACCCTGGTGTTGCCGAACTCGATCAGTGCGGATCCTTCAGCCTGGTTGGACCATCCGCGGGTGATGCTGATGGGCCGGAGCTGGTCGGGGGCACGGCCGTCGGCGCGCACAATGGGCACTGCAGTTGCTTCAGATGTCATGGCTTTAGCTTATCGAGTGCCGGTGCGGCCGGTGGCGGTGCAGTGGGTGCCGGCAAGGACAACGCCGCACAGCAACGCAGGCCGGCTAGATGGTGTAGTGCACGCCTGCCACCGCCACGGCAACGTCGCCCGGGAACACCGGGCGGGCTTCGGCCATGACGGTGGTCTGGGAGGTCCACACCGGGATGTGGGTCAGCAGGAGCCGCCGTGCACCGGCAGCTGCTGCCGCTTCCCCGGCCCGTTTGCCCGTGAGGTGGACGTCGTTGATGCCGTCATCCCGGCCTTCTTCGAAGGCTGCCTCGCACAGGAACAGGTCCGCGTCCTTGGCAGCTTCCTCGAGGCCGGCGCAGGAATCGGTATCACCGGAATAGGTCAGGACGCGGGATACCGGGGCGCCGTCCTTGCCCGGTTCCACCACTTCCACCCGGAGGGCGTAGGCCTCCTCGATGGGATGGTTCACGGTGAACGGGGTGACGGTGAAGGGGCCCACAGTCACCGGCTTGCGTTCGGCCCAGTTGGTGAAGTCGAACTCCTCATGCATGCCCGGGTCCAGGTCCAGCCCGTAGGCGGTGGCCATGCGGTCCGCCGTGGCGGCGGGGCCCCACACGGGAATCCGGCCGCGGCCCCAGCCTCCGGGCTTCCAGCGGATGGCCACGTGCAGGCCGCACAGGTCCATGCAGTGGTCCGGGTGCAGGTGGGTGAGGAAGATCGCGTCGATATCCTCCAGGTCCGTGTACCGCTGGATGGCCCCCAAGGCACCGCTGCCGAGGTCCATCACCACCTTCCAGGTCCGCTCGCCGTCAGTGGCGGTCAGGAGGTAGCACGACGCCGGCGAGCCGGGCCCGGGGAACGAGCCCGTGCACCCCACGATGGTCAGCTTCACTGGGCGGAACCCCCACCGCGGCGCGCCCCGGCGAACCCGCCGCCCACGAAGTTGGAGATCCTGGGGCGGTTGCGTGCGCTTTGCGCGGCGGCGATCATCTCAGGAGTAATGCGCGCCAGGCTCCCTGTGGGGTACTGGGCGGCCACATGGTCCACGTGCCGGACCGAGAGTACTTCCGGGCCCAGGAACCGCCGGGCGAGCGCCTCGAACTGCCCGGCGTCGCCGGTGGCTACGAAGTGGTGCTCGGGCGGGGCCTCGGAGATCCGCTGCAAATTGTGGGTGGCGAGGGCCCGGTAGACGTCTTTGGCGGTCTCTTCAGCGCTGGACACCAGCGTGACGTCGGCGCCCATGACGTAGGAGATGACGCCTGTCAGCAGCGGGTAGTGGGTGCAGCCCAGCACCACGGTGTCCACGCCGGCTGCCTTGAGCGGGGCAAGGTATTCCTCCGCGACGGCCAGCAGGCCGGGACCGGTGGTGATGCCGGCCTCCACGTAGCTGACGAACTCGGGACAGGCCGCGGAGGTGATCTCCAGGTCCGGTGCCGCGGCAAAGGTGTCGTCATAGGCGCGCGAACCAATGGTTGCGGAGGTCCCAATCACGCCGACCTTCCCACTGCGGGTGGCGGCAACGGCGCGCCGCACCGCGGGCTGGATGACCTCGATGACCGGGATGCCGTACTTGGCGGTGTACCGCTCACGGGCGTCCCGCAGGACAGCGGCCGACGCCGAATTGCAGGCGATGGTGAGCAGCTTGACGCCGGAGTCCACCAGTTCGTCCATTACGCCCAGGGCGTTGGCCCGCACCTCCGCGATGGGCAGCGGCCCGTAGGGGCCGTGCGCGGTGTCCCCCACATAGAGGATGGACTCGTTGGGCAGTTGGTCGATGATGGACCGGGCCACGGTGAGGCCGCCAACGCCGGAGTCGAAGACGCCGATGGGCCGGGCTTCAGGGGCGGCGTCCGGCAGGTCGCTTGCGGCGGCCGCGGGCTCTGTTTCCGCCGGTGGTTCCGCGCTCGAGGCTGTTGTCATGGTTATTCGAGGATAGGTGGTCCCGGAAGCGTCAGTCATCATCTTGTGTCCGGCGACTCGTGTCTGCTGTATCACAGCGGACGGCCTCCCCCTGGCCGCCGTGGCTCACCGGCGGGATTCCATGGACTGCAGCATGGCCTGGACCAGGGACTCCTGCAGCCAGGTGGTGAAGTTGTACACCAGCGCCAGGTAGCTCTCCACGTCCTCGGCCTGGGACCAGTCCTGCATGCGGTGGACATGCTCGGCGTCGGCTTCGTCCCTGATGTCCAGCCGCTCTGCCAGCACAAGGCGCACATCGTTCAGCGCCATGGACCAGTGCTTTGCGCCCTCGGGCGTCAGCACGATCTCGTCCTTGTCCAGGTCCAGCGCCGCCGCACGCAGCGCGCCGATCTTTGTTTCCCGCAGTGAACGCTCGGTGAGCTGGCGGAACTCAAGGGACGCGCCGCCGTCGTCCTTGGCCACGTTGGGCAGCAGCCGCTTAACGGCACGGTCCGTTGGCTCGGCCACGTCCATGTCGAGTCCAATCAGCGCCGCAAGCGGGTCCTGCCCGGCGCGGTCCTCCGGCTGGAGCATGGAAATGACATCGTCAATCAGGCTGCGCAGCAGGTCCCGTTCGGCCGGTTCCAGGAAGCCGGTGATGCCTTTGAGTCCGTATTTGAATGCCTTAGCCACGCTTCCCCTTACCCTGGCCCGGACCGCCGGACTTGCCCGAATTGCCGCCGGGGCCGCCGCTGGCCTTCTCCACCGTGGCCCAGAGCCCAAAACCGTGCATGGCCACGGCGTGGCGCTCCACCTGTTCCTTGCTGCCCGACGCGACGATGGACCGGCCCTTCTTGTGGACCTCCATCATCAGCTTGTTCGCCTTGGTCTCCGAGTAGCCAAAGTAGCTTTGGAACACGTAACTGACGTAGCTCATGAGATTGACGGGATCGTTCCAGATCACCAGGTTCCAGGGGATGTCCGGCGCGGTCAGGGAGTCGGTGGACTCTGCTGTGCCGGTCCGGATGCCCTCCTGTGTATCAGGGCCGGGCGCAACGCTTATGGTCATCTGTCCATTCTATGGGGCTGGCTACTAGAGTGACTGTCGTGAGCACCTCAGCCGGCTGGGACCATCCCCGCACGTCCTTTTACACCGACCACTACGAGCTGACCATGCTGCAGGCAGCCCTCCATTCGGGGGCCGCGCACCGCAGGTCGGTTTTCGAGGCGTTCGCGCGGCGGCTGCCCGACGGACGGCGCTACGGCATCGTTGCCGGCACCGGACGGCTCCTGGAGGGCATTGCGAACTTCCGCTTCGGCGAGGCCGAACTGGAGTTCCTGGAGCGCACGCACGTGGTCAACCGCGAGACGCTCGAATACCTGGCCAGCTACAAATTCTCCGGGGACATTTGGGGCTACGCCGAAGGCGACGCGTACTTCCCCAACTCCCCCATCCTGATCGTGGAGGCGTCGTTCGCGGAGGCCTGCATGCTGGAGACCTACCTGCTCTCGGTGCTCAACCACGACACCGCCATCGCCTCCGCCGCTTCGCGGATGGTGAGCGCGGCGGGCGGCCGGCCCTGCATTGAAATGGGCTCACGGCGCACCCATGAGGAAGCCGCCACAGCCTCGGCGCGGGCCGCCATCATCGCCGGCTTCGACAGCACCTCCAACCTCGAGGCGGGCATCCGCTACGGCGTGAAGACCGTGGGCACCGCCGCCCACTCCTTCACCCTCCTGCACGACACGGAGCGGGAGGCCTTCGAGGCCCAGATTGCCTCGCTGGGCGAGGGCACGTCCCTCCTGGTGGACACGTACGACGTCGAAAAGGCCGTCCGCACGGCCGTTGACCTGGCAGGGCCCCGGCTGGGCGCCGTCCGGCTGGACTCGGGCGACCTGGTGGCCCAGGCACAGTGGGTGCGCCGGCTGCTGGACGACCTGGGCAACGAGCACACCAAGATCGTGGTCACCTCCGACCTGGACGAGTACGCCATCGCGGCCCTGCAGTCAGCCCCTGTGGACTCCTATGGGGTGGGCACCTCGCTGGTGACCGGTTCCGGCGCCCCCACCGCCAGCATGGTCTACAAACTGGTCAGCCGCACGGACGATGACGGCAACTTCGTATCCGTGGCAAAGGCTGCCAAGAACAAGGCCAGCGTGGGCGGGCGCAAGTACGCGCTGCGGAAGCTGGACGAACGCGGCAGGGCCACCGCCGAGGTGGTGGGCGTGGGCCACCGGCCTGAGGACGACGGCAACGACCGCCCGCTGCTGCAGCAGTTCATGAAGAACGGCGAACTGCTTCCGGGTTGGACCGGGCACGAGGGCGTGCTCCGCGCGCGGCAGCGCCATGCGGACTCCATGGCCGAACTGCCGCCCGTGGTCAACCGCTTGCAGCGCGGCGAGGCCGCAATTCCCACTCTCTACGAAGACAACTAAGGAGCACTGATGGCCCGCGCTTTGATCATCGTGGATGTCCAGAACGATTTCTGCGAGGGCGGCTCGCTTGCCGTTCCGGGCGGGGCGGCGGTGGCTGGAGCCATCAGCGAGTACCTGGACGCCCATCACCGCGAGTTCGACTATGTCATCGCCACCCAGGACTGGCACATTGATCCCGGCAGCCACTTCTCGGATACGCCGGACTACAAGGACAGCTGGCCGCGGCACTGCGTGGCAGGCACCCGCGGAGCGGAGCTCCACCCGGACCTGGACACCGAATATGTGGACGCGTACTTCCGGAAAGGACAGTTCGCTGCCGCCTACTCCGGGTTCGAGGGCCTGCTGGCTCCCGAGGACGCCGTCCCCACGGGCGAACGCCAGGCCGGGGCGCTGCCTGGCGGCGGCGGTGAAATGGACGCCGAGTCACTGGAGCCGGGCGACGACGCCATCGGCCTCGACGACTGGCTGCAGAGCCACGACGTGGAGGACCTGGTGGTGGTGGGCATCGCCACCGACTACTGCGTGAAGGCCACGGCACTGGATGCCGTCCAGGCAGGGTACGGCGTCACGGTGGTGAGGTCGCTGACCGCCGGGATCGCCGAGGACCTGGAAGACACCGTGGCCGAGCTGGAACTCGGCGGGGCCGACATCGCCTGAGCCGCTACTTGCGGCCCACGAACCAGTCCTGGAGCTTGCGCAGCCGGGACTTCAGCTGTTCCTCGTTGGCCTGCGCCACGGGCGGGCCGCCGCAGACGGTCCGCAGCTTGGTGTGGACCACACCGTGGGGCGTGCCGGTCCGCGCGGACCAGGCCGCCACGTTCTTGGCCAGCTCGTTGCGCAGGTCCATCAGCATGCGGTGGTCCGGCACGGCGGGTGCGGCACTTTCAGCGGACGCGGCAGGAGCCTTACGGTTCCGCCGGTTCAACTGCTCGTGCTGGCGTTGGCGCAGGAGCATACCCACCTGCTCGGCATCCAGGAGCCCGGGGATGCCCAGGAAGTCCATTTCGTCGTCGGACCCCACTTCGCCGCCGGTGCCGAACTCGCCGCCGTCGAACAGCACCCGGTCAAAGGAGGCCTGGGAGTCCAGCGCCTCGAACTTGCCCTTGGTCAGGCTGTCCGAGGCCTTCTCCTCCCGGTTGGCCTCTTCCATCAGCGAGTCTTCCGGGTTAAAGAGGCCATCGCCGTCCTCCTTCTCCGGCCGGTCCAGCGCGTGGTCCCGCTCCATCTCCATGGAGTTGGCCAGCGCCATCAACTGCGGGACGGAAGGCAGGAAGACCGACGCCGTCTCGCCCCGTTTGCGGGCACGCACGAAACGTCCCACGGCCTGGGCGAAGAACAACGGGGTTGACGTGGAGGTGGCGTAAACGCCGACGGAGAGCCGGGGCACGTCAACGCCTTCGGACACCATGCGGACGGCCACCATCCAGCGCTTGTCACCGGCCGAAAATTCCTCAATCTTGCTGGAGGCCTTGGCGTCGTCAGAGAGGATGACGGTGGGTGATTCGCCGGTGATCCTCTTCAGCTGGCCGGCATAGGCGCGGGCGTCCTCGTGATCGGTGGCAATGACCAGGCCGCCGGCGTCGGGCACGGTGCGGCGGACTTCGCTGAGCCGTCTGTCGGCACCGGCCAGGACGGCAGGAATCCATTCCCCCGCCGGGTTAAGCGCCGTGCGCCAGGCGTGAGACGTGATGTCCTTCGTCACCGCAGCCTCGCCAAGCGACGCAGCCATTTCCTCGCCGGCGCTGGTACGCCAGCGCATCTGGCCGGAGTAGGCCATGAACATCACGGGTCGCACCACGTGGTCCCGGAGCGCGTTGCCGTAGCCGTAGGTGTAGTCAGCCTTGGAGCGCCGGATGCCGTCCCGGTCCTCCGCGTACTCCACGAACGGGATGGGCGAGGTGTCCGAACGGAACGGGGTACCCGTCAGGGACAGCCGGCGCACGGCGGGATCGAACGCTTCGCGCAGCCCGTCACCCCAGGAGAGCGCTTCGCCGCCATGGTGGATCTCGTCCAGGATCACCAGGGTGCGGGCAGCCTCTGTCTTGGCGCGGTGCAGCATTGGCTTGCTGGCTACCTGGGCATACGTGACGGCAACGCCGATGAAGCCACGGCCGTGCTGGCCGTCGGAGTTCTTGAAGTTGGGGTCGATGGCAATGCCCACCTTCGCGGCCGCGTCCGCCCACTGGCGCTTCAGGTGGTCCGTGGGCGCAACGATGGTCACGCGGTTCACGGCACCTGAATCGATCAGGGTGGAGGCGATCCGGAGCGCAAAGGTGGTCTTACCGGCACCGGGGGTTGCCACTGCGAGGAAGTCGCGGGGGCTGTTCTTCAGGTAGAGGTCGAGGGCTTCCTGCTGCCAGGCACGGAGTTTTGGGGCGGTTCCCCAGGCTGCACGTTCCGGGTAGGCCGGAGGCAGGGTGGGACCGCCAAAGAGCGTCTCCGTCACTACTTGTTATTGCCCGAGCCGCCCGGACCCTTCCCGCCGTCGTTGCCCGGGCGGAGGCCATCATAGACCTCCTTGCACTCGGGGCAAACGGGGAATTTCTTCGGATCCCGGCCCGGGGTCCAAACCTTGCCGCACAGGGCAATGACGGGCTCCCCGGTCATGGCGGACTCCATGATCTTTTCCTTCCGCACATAGTGCGCGAAGCGCTCCCGGTCCCCCGGTTCCACTTCCTGGCGCAGTTCCTCGCGCTCAATGGTGGCCGTGGACGTTCCAGCCCCGGAAAGCTCGCGCATGGGGTCGTTTTCGAGAGGGTCCGTCATGCTAGTCATGCCATCCATCTTAGCCGTTCCGCCGGCCGGGCGTTCGACGGCGGCACGCCCACGCCGGACTCCGGCACCGCCCGCCGTCGTACTTTTTGCTCCCTGGCGAGGCACCCGCAGGCCTTGTTACAGCCCCTGCCAGGCGGGCTTGTTTTCGTAGGTATGGCGGTAGAAATCCGCCAGTTTCAGGGCCGAGGCAGCGGCCTCGTCCAGCAGGACAGTGGCGTGCGGATGGAACTGCAGCACGGACGCGGGGCAGATGGCGGCCACGGGACCCTCCACGAAATCGCGGACGGCCTGGGCCTTCTGCGCGCCCGTGGCCACGAGGACCACGTGGCGTGCTGCCATGATGGTGGCCAGGCCTTGGGTGATGACGTGGTGCGGAACCTCCGCGAGGCTGTCGAAGAACCGGGCGTTGTCCCGGCGCGTCTGTTCGATCAGGCTTTTGATCCGCGTTCGGGAGGCGAAGGAAGAGCCTGGTTCGTTGAAGCCGATGTGCCCGTCGGTGCCCACGCCCAGCAGCTGCAGGTCCACACCGCCGGCGGCAGTGATGGCTTGTTCGTAGCCTTCGCAGGCAGCGGGGACGTCAGCGGCCATTCCGTCGGGGCCATGGACGTTCTCCGGCTTGATGTTCACCCGGTTGGTGAATTCCCGGCGGACCACCTCACGGTAGGACTCGGGGTGGCCGGCGGGCAGGCCCACGTACTCGTCCAGCGCAAAAGCGGAGGCCCTGCTGAAGTCCAGGCCCTGTTCATGCCGGGCGGCGAGCTCGTCGTAGACGGGCAGCGGCGAGGAGCCCGTGGCCAGGCCCAGGACAGCGTCGGGCTTGCGCCGGATCAGCTGTTCAATAGCGTCGGCAGCGAGCTTTCCGATCTGCCTGCTGCCGCCAAGGATCACTATCTCCATGGAGTTCCTTTCCTTGAGCTGTCATCGGTTGACGGTGACCTGTGCCAGAAGCTCGGGTCCGCGCGTGTCGAGCCACTTGCCGCCCAGCCGGACACCGGCCAGGAAGAGGATCAGGCCCAGGACAATGCCCGCCGCCAGGGTGAGCCAGCCGAACAGGATGTTCCCGGTCACTGCGTTTGCTATCAGCAGCGCGGCCTCGGGCAGGACCAAAACGAACAGGACCAGCATTCCGACGAACTGCACGGCCATGGTCTGCCCAACGTTGCCGGGGGGCTTCTTGAACGGGCTGTCCCCGGGCAGCGGGACAATGACCGTATAACGGGCGGACACCACCGAGGACAGGCCCAGGCCGGTGAAGAGAATTCCCAAGCTGAGCCCCAGCTGCCCGGGCAACGACACCCAGTTGCCGGTGAACGCCGCGTAGCCCACCGAGAACACCAGCACCACCGGCAGGGCGAACGTCAGGCACGCCAATGCCCTGCCCAGCCTGTCAGCCACGCCGCGAACGCCGGTGGCGAGGTGCAGCGCAAACGCCGTGTTGTCATAGGAGACGTCGGCGGAGATTGACCAGGCCAGGATGAAGGCGGCCAGCGGGGCCAGGAAGGCCAGGCTGCCGTAGCTTCCGGTTTGTGTCCCTTGGAACGCCAGCACCACTGGCAGCAGCGGGATTACCACCAGGGAGCCGGAGTAGCGCGGGTCCCGGAGCCAGTAAGTGAGCGACCTTGCCATCACGGCACCGGCGGGTGTGGCAGGCAGCACGCCGAACAGCCCCAGCCTTCCGCGCCTGCGCTTCCCGGCGCCGGCGTAGGGCGGCATGACCAGCGCGCGCTCAAGCAGCAGCTTCCAGCACCAGGCAAGGGCGCCCAGGACAGCCACCGAAAGCAGCAGCTTCACTCCGGCCTCCGCAGGCCGCCCCGACGCGATGTCACCGCCGAGGGCCCAAGGGGCGCCAAGCGGTGTCCAGGACAGGGTCCGCGCGAACTCGGGCAGGAATCCGGTGGAGGCGGAGATGCCCCGGCCAACGCCTGCCACGATCGGGCCCAGCAGGACCAGTGGCACCATGAACGCGATGGCACTGATGTCCTTGAACCGCCGGGAAGCGGCAAGGCTTGCCGTAGCTGTGGTGACCACCTTGGCGAGGACCACGCAGGTCACGACGCCAAGGAATGCGCCGATCAGGGCTGCGAGCGCGGGCAGCAGCCCGCGGGACCAGGTGGCCACCGTGGACAGGGCCACGAGCATGGTGGCCAGCCCCGGAATGCCGATCAACCCGCCGAGCGCCAGGCCGGCGAGCATCTGCTTCATGGGTATGGCGAAGGTGGTGAAGCGGGCCGGGTCGAGGGTCATGTCCGTGGCCGAGGCCACCACCGGAACCACTCCCCAGCCCAGCACGGCGGCGGAACCGCCCAGGACCACCGCCGTATGGGCGGTCACGGGTCCGGCCGCCCTGAGCAGCACGAGCGCAATGACCAGTGTTGCCACGACTCCCAGCGCGTAGAGCCCCGCGATGGCCATGCCCACCAGCTGCCAGGGGCTCCGGCGCAGTCCGTTGCGCAGCAGCGTGAGCTTGAGCCTCAGAAGGTGCGCAACCATTCCAGCCCTTCCGTGTGGCTGTGGCCGCCCACAAGCTGCACAAACCGGTCCTCGAGGGACATGCCGGCACGCACTTCATCCACGGTTCCCGCTGCCAGGATCCGGCCCCCGGCCACCACGGCGACGTGGTCGCACATGCGCTGCACCAGGTCCATCACGTGGCTGGAGACGATGACGGTTCCACCGGAGGCGACGTACCGGTCCAGGATGGAACGGATGTTCGCTGCCGACACCGGATCGACGGCTTCGAAGGGCTCATCCAGTACCAGGAGCCGCGGGGCGTGGATCAGGGCGGACGCCAGGGCGATCTTCTTGGTCATGCCGGCGGAGTAGTCCACCACCAGCGTGCCGGCATCCTGGGTAAGGTCCATGGCTGCCAGCAGCTCCCCCACCCGGGCGGCCACCACCGCCTTGTCCATGCCGCGCAGCAGCCCGGCATACGTGATCAGCTGCTCTCCGCTGAGCCGGTCGAACAAGCGGACACCGTCGGGCAGGATGCCCATGAGCCGCTTGGCTTCCAGCGGGTGCTGCCAGACGTCCACACCGTGCACCACGGCGGTGCCGAAATCGGGGCGCAGGAGGCCGGTGGCCATGGAGAGCGTGGTGGTCTTGCCTGCACCGTTGGGTCCCACGATGCCGAAAAACGAGCCCGCCGGGACTTCCAGGCTGATGCCGTCCACCGCGATTTTCCCGCCAAACCTTTTGGCCAGCCCGCGGATGGAAAGGGCCACCGTTGGCCCGGGATTCGGCGCCTGGCCGGGGATCGGAGCAGTCATGAGGCCAGCCTAGTCGGCGGACCACCGCCGCGGGGGTGCGAAACTTACGGAATGGACATCGCGTTGGGTTTGCTGGTGATCGTTGCCGTGGTGTGCGCCGGCAGCGCCCTGGGCCGCAAACTGAATATCCCCGTTCCCCTGCTGCTGGTGCTGGCCGGGGTGGCGGGATCGTTCCTGCCGCTCATTCCGCCGGTTGAGCTGAACCCGGAGCTGGTGTTGGTTGGCCTGCTCCCGCCATTGCTGTATGCGGCGGCATTCCGCACGTCGCTGTTCGACTTCAAGACCAACCGGCGTTCCATCGGACTCCTGTCCGTGGGATACGTCATCTTCGGAACCCTGGGCGTGGGGATGGTGGTGTGGTGGCTGTTTCCGGAGATCCCATTGGCGGCCGCCTTCGCCCTGGGCGCCGTGGTGGCGCCTCCAGACGCGGTGGCCGCCACGGCCATTGCCCGGAAAGTGGGAATGCCCCGCCGGATCGTCAACATCCTGGAAGGCGAATCGCTGGTCAACGACGCCACGGCGCTGGTGTGCCTGCGGGCTGCGGTGGCGGCCATCGCGGGCTCGGTCTCCGCGCTGGACGTCGCCGGCGGGTTCGTGGTGGCCGCCGGCGGCGGCCTGGCGGTGGGCCTCGCCGTCGCGTATATCCTGACTGAAATCCGGAAACGGATCAGCAACGTGGCCATCAACACCTCCACGTCGCTGATGGCCCCTTTCGTTGCGTACCTCCCGGCCGAGGCCATCCACGCGTCCGGTGTGCTCGCCGTCGTCGTCACCGGCCTGGTGATGGGAACCAAGGCACCGTCCATGCCCAACGGCGCCGCGCGGCAGAGTGCCAGGAGCAACTGGGACACCATCCAGTTCCTGCTGGAGAACGCCGTGTTCCTGCTCATCGGCCTGCAGGTACGGACCATCATCGAAAGCGTCCAGGACGATTCACTGGGCGCGGGCAGGGTGTGGCTTGGCTGCGCGGTGATCCTGCTGACGGTGCTGGTGCTGCGGCCCGTCTGGGTCTTCCCGGCCACCTACCTGCCCCGCCTGATCCCTTCCGTGCAGCGGGCGGACCCGGCACCGCCCTGGCAGTTCCCGGCCATCGTGTCCTGGGCCGGCATGCGCGGCGTGGTCACCCTGGCCGCCGTCCTGACCCTCCCCGATGATTTGGAGCACCGCAACGTGCTGGTCCTGGCGGCCATGGTGGTGGTGGGTGGCACGCTGGTGCTGCAGGGATTCACGCTGCCCGCCCTGGTGCGGGCGCTGGGGATGCCGGGGCCGGACCGGCGGGAGGATGCCCTGAACCAGGCCTCGCTGATGCAGCTGGCCACGGCGGCGGGAATGGAGCGGCTGGAACAGCTGCGGCGCGAGAGCGACCCGCCGGAGGTCATGGACATGCTCCGGCGCCGGACGCAGGAACGCGGGCTGGCAGCCTGGGAGCGCCTGGGCCGGCCGACGGCCGAGGCCACCACCCCCAGCCAGCGCTACGCCCAGCTGCGGATGGCCATGCTGGAGGCTGAGCGGGAAAAGGTGCTGGAGCTCAGGCGGGGCGGGGACTTTGCCCATGAAGTGCTCAGCGAAGCCCTGGAACGGCTGGATGTGGAGGAGTCCATGCTCGATGCCTCCCTCAATGAGCTCGATTCCGCCGCCGAGGGGGGCGGCGGCGAGGGGTTGTCCCAGCCGGGCGGCGTGTGCGACCACCTGACGGCGGCCATGCCGGCGCCGGTCCCCGACAGCCCGGCCTGCGCAGGGTGCGAACGGGAGGGCACCTCGCCGGTGCACCTGCGCATGTGCCTGGCCTGCGGGACCATTGGCTGCTGCGACTCCTCCGCGGGCCGCCACGCCAGCCGCCACTTCAAGGAAACGGGCCACCCAGTCATGCGCAGCGCAGAGCCGGGCGAAGACTGGCGCTGGTGCTACGTGGACGAGCTGCTGGGCTGACCGGGTGCAGTTGCTCTCATCCCGCGCCGATGCGGGCTACTGACTCCTGGTTCAGCGTGCCTTGCGGATCCGGATGGGGCCTTTTGCCGTGGCGGGATCGACGACGGATCCGCCCTGGGTGATGTGCACCTGGCCTTCGTCAACCAGGCGCCGGGCAGCCTCCCGCGCCGGTTCCATGAGGTGGCGCCAGTCGTCGCCGCCCACGGCCCTGGCGGCATCGGATGGGCAGATGGTGGAGGTTGCCGCCCTTGCCGCCAGGAGTTCCAGGATCTTCGCTTCCAGCTGCCCTTCAACCGGGTTTTGCTGATCATTCCCGCCGCTGCGCGCCATGCCGGTCTCCCTGGGTCAACAGATACGGCTTAGAAGGTGCGCCGCGGGACAGCCCGCTCGTACTGGGGCGGCCACGGTAGGTCGTGGCCCAGCTCGAAGGCGGCGCGGAGCCACCAGTGCGGATCGCGCAGCGCGGCCCGGGCGATGAAGACGCCGTCGGCCTGCCCGGTGGCAACGGCGTGCTCCGCCTGGCCGGGCGTGGTCACCAGGCCCACCGTGCCGGTGGCGATGCCGGCCTCTTCACGGATGGCGGCCGAGAAACCGGTTTGGTAGCCGAGCCCCGGCTTGATCTGCTGGTGGGCAACAGCTCCCCCGCTGGAGACATCCACCAGATCCACACCGTGGGCAGCTGCCTCCCGGGCCAGCCGGACCGACGCCGCCTGGTCCACGCCGCCCGGCGCCCAGTCGGTGGCCGAGACCCGGAGCAGCAGCGGCATGGAATCCGGAATTACTGCCCTGACGGCATCAACCACGGCCAGCATCAGCCGGTTCCGTCCTGCCTCATCCCCGCCCCATTCGTCCTCACGCTGGTTGATCAGCGGACTCTGGAACTGGTGCAGGAGGTAGCCGTGCGCCCCGTGGATCTCCATGGTGTCAAAACCGGCATCCACCGCACGGACAGCGGCGGCGGCAAAGTCGTCGATGACGCCGCGGATCTGCTCCACCGTCATGGCCGCGGGCGCCGCGTAGCCCTCAAAGGACGTGGTGGACGGGCCCACAGTCTCCCAGCCGCCCTCGGACGCCGGAACGCTGCCGTGCTTGCCGGAAAAAGGCCAGTACGTGGAGGCTTTCCGGCCGGCATGCGCCAGTTGCACGCCGATTTTGGTGCCGGCCACGCCGTTCCGGTGGACGAAGGAAATGATCCGCTCCCACGCCGCCGCCTGCTCGTCGTTGTAGAGGCCGGCGTCGCGGGGACTGATCCGGCCCTCGGCGTTCACTGCCGCGGCTTCGGTGAGGATCATTGCCGCGCCGCCCACGGCAAAGCCGCCCAGGTGCACCAAGTGCCAGTCGTGTGGAACGCCGGGGGCGTCGTCGGGATCGCAGCTGTACTGGCACATGGGCGACACCCAGCCCCGGTGCTGCAGCTCCATGGAGCGCAGGGTCAGCGGCTGGAACAGGGCCGGCATTAGAACAGCACCCGTGCGAGCGCCTGGCGCGCCTTTGCCACGCGCTCGTCACCGGCACCCACCACGTCGAAGAGTTCCAGCAGCCGGACGCGGGCGGCCTCGCGTTCGGGACCAAAGTTCCTGCCAATGAAGGCCACCAGGCGGTTCAAGGCGTCCTCCACGTGCCCGCCGGCCACGTCCAGGTCGGCCACGCCAAGCTGCGCGTCCAGGTTGTCCGGCTCATTCGCGGCGAGTGCGCGCACCGCGTCGCTGTCCTGGGCGGACACCGACTGCAGCCGGTCCATCAGCTCCACCTGCGCCAACCCCGCCTTGGCTTCATGGTCCGACGGCATCTCCTTCAAGGCCTGGCGGTAGGCTTCGGCGGCCGCTGCGTAGTCGCCGGCTTCGATGGCGTCGAACGCGGCCTGGTGCAGCGGTGGCAGCGGCGCAGGCTCCTGGGCGCCGGACGCACCGGCGTCCAGGCTTCCGTTGACCCCGTTTGCTGCGGCGACCTTGAGGAGTTCGTCGAAGAGGCTCCGCACCTGCTGCTCGTCCGCCGCGCCCTGGAAGAGCGGCACCGGCTGTCCCTTGAGGACGGCAACGGCGGTGGGAACGGCCTGCACCTGGAAGGCCTGGGCAAGCTGCGGGAAGGCTTCGATGTCGGCCGCGCCAAGGACCAGGCGGCCGCCGTAGGAGGCCACCACGCGGTCAAGGGTGTCAAGCATCCTGCTGGACTCCGGCGAGTAGGGGGCCCACAGGGCAAACACCACCGGCACCTGCGCGGACAGCTCAACCAACTGCTGGAAGTTCGCTTCGGTGACGTTGACCTTGAGTTCCGGTCCTTCGTCAGGGCCGCCAGGCTGCGCCCCCTGGGGAGTCCCGGCCGCGGGCCCGGAAGGAGCCGGGCCGGACGGAGCTGCGGGGCGCTTCAGCGAAGAAAGGTCGACGGCGCCGCGCAGGTTAAGCAGGTTGGCAGCGGCAGGAGGGACTGGGCGGGAAGCTGGCGAACTCATGTTTCCCACTCTAGCCACTCCGGCCGCTGCCGGTGGTAATACGGCCAGGCCCTACTTGAAGCTGGCGCCGACCAGGCCGCGGGTGGCGGCAATGAGCTTCATGGGGTCCGTGGATCCTGCCGGGGGCACGTAGACCGCCATGGATTCGGCGAAGCTTAGGACCATCCCCGTGGTGGTTTCCTTGCCGCCGGCCAGGGCTGCGGCGTCGTCACCGATGCTCAGCTTGTCGCCGGCTGCCTTCGGGGTGCCCTCGAAGCCGAAGTTGATCCGGCCCAGCACCAGGGCGCCGCCGTCAGCAGTGCGGAAAACCACGGTGCTGTCCGGAGCCACCTTGTGCGTGAAGGAGAAGTTGCCGTTTTCGCCGGACTTCACCACCTCAGCCTGGTAGGACAGGGTGTCCGCGATGTACGGCGAGGACTGGCCTTCGACCAGCTTGTCCTTGAAGGGCGAGTCCGCCGAGGTCAGGCGGTCTGCAAGTCCGGACATCGCTTCCTCCCCGCTGTAGAGCAGACCGGACTTGTCCGACGCGGCAAGGGTCTCGGTGCCGCCGCGGTTGATGTTGGGGAACGTGGTGCCCGGCTGGAGGGGCGTGGTTTCCGTCAGCTTGTAGTTCTCGCGCGGCGACTGCTGGACCAGCGTCAGGATCTGCGGAACCACGTTGCCTTCACCCTGGGTGACGGCCAGCACCGAACGCGGCCAGTCCCGGTCGCTGGTAACCACGTAGGTCAGCAGCTTGGTGGAGCGCACCGGCATCCGCGGTTCGTACGAGCCGACCTGGGAGCGGATCTTGTAATTCTGCGTGCGGATCTCCAGTTCCGGTCCGCCCACCCGGCCGGCAAGTTTCGCCGCGTCCTTGGCTGCGTCCCCGGCATCGGTGGCGCTGGAGACCTGCTCCAGGATCCGCCGGAACTGGGCGTCGAGCAGCACCGGCACACCGGCTGATTCCTTCGCCGGCGACGAGGCACTGCCGGAAGGCTGCGGGCTGGGGCTGGCCGCCTGGGCGGCGGTGGCGGAACCTGCCAGCACGGCGGCAGCAACGGCGGCTGCCACCATGGTGGCCTTGGAGGAGGAAGAGGACGACGACGGCGCCTGGTTTTGGCTGCCGGCGTTCGGTGTCCCCGGGTTCAGTGCGCCATCGTTCTGTGAGCCGGCATCGGCGGACTTGGCATTGCGTGCACGGGCACGGCGGGCGTAGCTGCTGCTGCCGCCGTCGCTGTTGTGATCATCGCTGCCGTGACCGTCGCTTGCGCCGTTCTTCCGGCGGGCTGCCAGCAGCGCCAGGACGATTCCGGCCACGATCAGCAGGCTGCCCAGGACCATCAGCGGCACAGCCCAGGGGGTGGAGGTGTCATTCGGGAACGTCATGGACACGGAGGCAGGCGCCGGCTTGGTGCCGTCGGAGGCGAGCAGGAGGGTCCACTCGCCGTCGGCCGGCGGGGTCCAGGTGTACTCAAGCTCACCGCTGGCGTTCTCGTTGGTCACCCACAGGTCCGAGCCGGCCGGGTTTGGGGCGGCAGCCTCGCCGTCGGCGTGGTCAACCTGGAGGGACTTTTCGTCCTCGGAAACCCCGGTGATGGTGTTGTGGGCCGTCTTCCCAACCCAGGCGCTGACGTCGTCGGGCCGGCCTGATGCCAGCACGAAGTTTCCGTCACCCTGAATGCTGATCTTGACGGTTCCGCCGTGCAGGGTGCGCAGCTTCTGGTCAATGACCGTCAGCGGTGCGGCGGCGGCATCGGCCGGCGCGGAGGCGGTGAACGTCTCGGATGGAGCCCAGATGGTTCTCTGGCCGATACCGGCCAAAAGTGTCAGGAGGCCGAGCAGCACAAGTGCGGCTGCAGTCTTTAAACGCAAGGGAAACACCTATCATCAGCGGGGGTTTGCCTTCAATAGTAACCTTTTTGTTACCAGGGGCCCCTTTCCGGATCTTCCACGCCTTTCCCTGCAGGTCCCCGCGCAGCGCCTTCGGCGGGTGGTGGCAAGCCTGCTGATAGTGTTTGCGATGATCATCACACCGGCCCGCGCAGGCGGAGCCACGCACGGAACAGGCCCCTAGAACCAGTGACTGACAAGACGGACCCGTCCTCGGCGGCAGCCGCAAATCCCGGGGAACCCAAGGGCCCTGCCCCCGCTCCGGCGCCTCCCCTCGGCATGGCGGCAACCGCCCGCCGCAGGGGTACTGCCGCGGCCGCCCTTGGCCAGGTGGTCCGCCGGCTTCGGCAGCCCCTGCCCGGGGCGCAGCCCAGGCTCCGGTTCGAGATGCCCCCCGAATACACGGGGCAGGTTCCGGAGGCGGAGCACGGCGGTGACGAGGAGCCGCAGTTCGGCCACCCCGGTCCACGCATGTCACCGCAGCATCCGCTGTACATGGGCTTCATGGGGACTGTCGGCGTGGGCCTGGCACTGCTGGTCTACTGGATCGGCTCCCACACCACCCAGCTGCTGCTGTGGATCGTGGCGGCGCTGTTCATCGCCCTGGGCCTGGAGCCCGTGGTGGGCTGGCTGGAGAACCGTAAGATTCCCCGGCCCGCCGGGATCCTGGTCTCGGTGGCGGTCCTGATGGGCGCCGTCGTCGGATTCTTCGCCACCCTGATTCCCACCATCGTTGAACAGGTCTCGGAAATTGTGCGGCAGGCACCGGACTGGATGCACAACTTCATGGATTCGGATTTCTTCCGCAGCCTCGATGACCAGTTCGGCGTACGGGACCGCATTACCGAGGAGGTCAACAAGTTCGTCAACGACCCCGCCGCGATGGGCGGCATTTTCGGCGGCGTGCTGGGCTTCGGATCCACCGTGGCCAACGGGCTCTTCGGCGCCCTCATCGTCCTGGTACTGAGCCTGTACTTCCTGGCAGCGCTGCCGGCCATGAAGAAGTGGGGCTACCGCCTGGCGCCGCGCTCACGCCGCAAGCGCGTCGCTGCCCTCTCGGAGGAAATCACCCGTTCAGTGGGCAACTACGTGATCGGCCAGGCCTGCGTGGCCCTGCTCAACGCCACCTTCGCCTTCGTGGTGATGTCCATCGTGGGCGTCCCCTTCGCGCTGCTCCTGGCGTTCGTGGTGGTCCTGCTGGCCTTCATCCCGCTGGTGGGCGGCATGATCGCAGGCATCGTGGTGACCCTCGTATCCCTCACGGAGGGCTGGCAGGTGGCAGCCATCTACGCCATCTGCTACTTCGCTTACCTGCAGTTCGAGGCGTACTTCATCTCACCCCGCATCATGCAGAAGGCAGTCGCCGTGCCCGGTGCGGTGGCGGTGATCTCGGTGATCGCCGGCGGCAGCCTCCTAGGCGTCCTCGGGGCCCTGATCGCCATCCCCACCGCCGCCGCCGTCCTGCTGCTGGTCCGGGAAATCTACATCGTCCGGCAGGACCAGCACTAAGGGTTCGGCAAAACCAGTACTGAAACGCGGTGTCCCCTGACGCTGGCCGTGGAGCTGTCCCGGGGCGTGCGGGCTAGGCCCCGGCAGTCGCCGTCGGTCCGTCCCATTCCTGCGGCAGCTCCGCTCCGGCCTGGCCGGGACTGACCTGGGCCACGATGTCGTTCAGGACCCGGGCAGCGTACTTCTCCCCCACCCACAGGTGCTTGGCCCCGGCCACGCCCACCACCCGGGCCTGCGGCACCATGCTGAAGCGGGCAGTGGCCTCCGCAGGCTGCAGGAAGTCATCGTGCTCCGGCACCAGGACAGTGAGCGGCTTGCCCGATTCCGCCCACAGCTGCAGGTGCTTGTCCGTTGCGCGGTGCAGCGGCGGCGACAACAGCACCGCACCCTCGATCTGGGCCGCCACGGGTTCAATGGCGCCGTACATCAGCGCCAGTTCCGTGCCGAAGGACCATCCCACCAGCCAGCGGTTGGGCAGGCCGCGTTCGACGGCGAAACGGACCGCCGCCTCCACGTCATGGCGTTCGCCGATCCCTTCCTCAAAGCCGCCGCTGCTGGTGCCGCGGGGAGAAGCGGTACCGCGGGTGTTGAAGCGCAGCACCGCGATGCCGGCCAGCGCCGGCAGCCGGTAGGAGGCCTTGCGGTACACATGGGAATCCATGAAGCCGCCGTGCGTCGGCAGCGGGTGGAGCGTGATCAGCGTGGCTTTTACCGGGCCCGATTCGGGCAGCGCCAGCTCCCCCACCAGGGTGTGGCCGTCCTCGGTCTGCAGCTCGATGTTCTCGCGCCGGGCAGGCAGGACCGTGGAGGCACGGATGGGAACGGGGCCCTGGGCCTGGGTGAACTGGTACGACGCCGGATCAAAAGTCATGCCTGCCAGCTTAGCGACAGCGGGGGCATCCGACGTTCCGGCCACGTCAGCGGTAGCGGTAGCTTCTCGTCAGCCAGCAGTTGGTGTGCCAGTGCCGGCGTTCGGCCAGGCCTGCGGCGGCGCCAAAGAGGTGGTCGTCCTTCCAGACCACGAGGTGCGCGACACCGGGCAGCACCGCTGTGGAGCACTCCGGGCAGATGTAGGTCTTCTCGGCGTTCTTTGCGGTCATGGTGCGCACCATCCACTCACCGTCCGGGGCGCTTTCCCGGCGGGCTATTCCCGCCCGCGCACGTTCCAGGTCCAGTTCGGGGACGTCGCTGTTGCTTTTCCGCCCTGCGCCCTTGCCGGAAACGGGCCCCCGGCCGGAAGCGGGACGGCGGGGACGGTTGGAGCGCGGCATGTATCTATTCTGCCCCAGCCGCGCCACTGATCCTGGACCGCTTCCCGCAAGCTGCGTCCCGCCGTCGGGCACCACCTGCCGGACCCCACGCGATAGTCTGTACGGCGTGCGTCTTGTCATAGCCCATTGCTCCGTTGATTACGTCGGCCGGCTCAAAGCCCATCTCCCCCTCGCCACCCGGCTCCTGCTGGTCAAGGCGGACGGCTCCGTGCTGGTGCATTCGGACGGCGGTTCCTACAAGCCGCTGAACTGGATGAGCCCGCCGGCTTCGCTCCGGGTATCATCCCCGGACGAGGTGGACTTGGAGCTCGGGGTGGTGGAGCAGTGGACCGTGCAGTCGGCCAAGACAGATGACCGGCTCATCATCAACATCCACGAAAAGATCAGCGAGTCCTCGCACGACCTCGGGGTGGACCCCGGGCTGATCAAGGACGGCGTCGAAGCGGACCTGCAGCGGCTGCTGGCCGAGCAGATTGAAACGCTGGGCCAGGGCTATTCCCTGATCAGGCGCGAGTACTTTACCGCGATTGGCCCGGTGGACATCCTGGCCCGGGACGCCGATGGTGCCACGGTGGCCATTGAACTCAAGCGCAGGGGGGACATCGACGGCGTGGAGCAGCTCACCAGGTATCTGGAACTGCTCAACCGCGACCCCCTGCTGGCACCGGTGCGCGGCATCTTTGCCGCCCAGCAGATCAAACCGCAGGCAAAGGTGCTGGCCAATGACCGCGGGATCGACTGCGTAACGCTTGACTACGACGCGATGCGCGGAGTTGACGACAGCGAATCGCGGCTCTTCTAGCCATTTCCTTTGTTGCTTCAGGCACCTAAATAGCAGCATCCGAAGCAGGTCTCTTCGTCACCTGTTTTTTACCTAAATTTTCGCCTTTTTGCTGTTCGGGCCGTTGACCTGCGGGAACAGGCATGAAATTCTTATCTCAGTCTTTGTGTAGGTGTTTTTCATGCTCGCAAGACATGTTGCGAGCGCGAAGCTCCTGCAGCGCCGGGCCCCTTTCCGGGCGAGGCAATCCAGGATTCTTCTCGCGGAGTGACCAAGGGCGGCACGAGGTGTGCCGGTCTTAAAAAGTTCCATAATGAGGAGAAATAAATGGCACAGGGAACCGTCAAGTGGTTCAACGCTGAAAAGGGCTTCGGCTTCATCACCCCGGATGACTCCGATGGCGATGTCTTCGTTCACTACTCCGAAATCCAGACCGGCGGCTTCAAGACCCTCGACGAGAACCAGCGCGTTCAGTTCGAAATCGGCCAGGGCGCCAAGGGCCCCCAGGCCACTGGCGTAACTGTCGTCTAAGTAATCCGCCCGGCCGCTTTCCGCGGCTGTCAGCGACAAATGGTCCCCGGCAATTCTGCCGGGGACCATTTTGCATTTGCGGAAATACCGCGGCGGAAATGCCACATTACTGCCGGGCACTTTCCGGCCGGGCATTTGCAGGCCGGGCATTTGCAGGCCGGCTGGACGGCCTCAGGTGACCAATTTGCGGACCAGGCGGGCGCCCTGTGCCAGGGACAGGCCCGGGAGGTAGGCCCGGGTCAGCGCGCGGCCGATGGCGGGCAGGTGCAGCGGGTCCTGGTAATACAGGTAGAGCGCCCGATACTCCGGCTTGAATCTCGATTTGAACGCCGCCAGGGAGCGGAAGCCATAGACCGGTTCAAGCGCGTGGCCTACCAGGTCCAGGATCCTGACGAGGTTCTGCGCGCCCTCGTCGGTGGCGCCCGCTTCCGTGCTTTCGTCCGCCGTCCCCGTATCGTCCACGGCGTCTCCCGTCCCCGGCTGCATGTCCGGGCGGCTGGCCAGCGGGGAGCCGGACAAGGAGATCATGTCCACCGAGTCCCGTAGCTCGAGGACAGCCGAGGCGATCAGGAACTCCATCACGCCCGGGAATCCCTCGCTGCCGCGGCGCATGACGTCCAGCGTCCGGCTGACCAGCCGCCCGCCGTCGTACACGGGCAGCCAACTGGTCACGCCGTGGACCGTGCCGTTGCCGTCCACAGCCAGGCAGCAGAGGACTTCCTCGTCATCGAGCTCGTCCACTCCCCCAAGCGTGAAGCCCATTTCCGGAACCGATTTGGTGGCCGCCCACTCCTCGGACACTTCGTTCAGCCGCGACCGCAGCGCCGGCGGCAGCGAGTGGTACGAGCCCCAGACCGCGTGGACGCCCAGCTTCGCCGCGCGGTTCAGGGCGGTCCGGACGTTCTGCCACTCTTTGCCCTTGAACTCGAGCTCATCCAGCGCCAGCCGGGTCTCCTGGGCAACGGCCACGCGGGAAAAACCACGTTCCCGGAGCGCCGGCCACATGGTGTCGTCGCAGGAGTAGAGCGCCGGCACCAGTGCCTGGCTGCGGCAGTAGTCCAGGAATCCCTCGGTCACTCTCTGCTCAGCCCCGCGGTCGCCGATCGCACCGCCCAGGGTCAACGCCACGGTCCCATGCTGTTGGAACGCCATTCCACCTGCACCGTCGGGGCTGAACCAGTAGGTGTTGGGCTCCCAGAGTGCCATCCATGACAGTGGGCCGCCGCCCTGGTGGAGCAGGTCCCGGGCGCGGTCCCGGTCCTGCCGCCCGAAGTTGAGGCCGTGGTGCCGGCCCACCAGAACCCACCACACGGCCACCAGGGCTACCAGCCAGAACACCGGACCCGAGTAGGCGAACAACAAGGCTTCTGCGCTGTCCTGCTCGGGGAAGACCCGCCGGAAATGCTGGGGAATGGGCACCGGAACGTACTGCCGGGCCAGCTCGGCGAAGAGCCCCAGCAAGCCTCCGTCGCGGGCCAGTCCCCCGGACCAGAACCAGGCCACGGTGTAGGAGCCGGCCAGGGCAAGCCAGGTTCCGCAGACCACGGCACCGAGCACGCGCCGGGCGCCGGGACGGGTCTGCACGCGGAACTGCCTCCGGTTCAGCCACAGGACGACCGCCAGCAGCAGCGGGACAACCACCAGGGGAAGCACGTGCGCGAAGGCCGAGGACAGCGGCGTGGCATGCGTGCCCTGCAGGCGGGACGGGACAAGGGCGAACAGGGCAAGGTAGACGGCGGCCAGGGCCGTAACGGCCAACTGGATGGCCAGGGCGATGTTGAGGGCAAGCCGGCGGCCGCGGCGCATGCCGTCCGCGCAGATCAGCAGCAGGATGACCGGCACCACCGCCAGCGCCAAACCGAACGGTCCGGCAAATCCCGCCCGCCCTGTTTCCAGGCAGGACGCGTCAACTGTGGCGCCGCAGTTGAACACCAGCTGGCTGAGGGTGGGCATCGGACTCAGCACAACGTCGCGCAGCAGGGCCAACGGTCCCGTGGGCGCCCGCGTAATGCCGGTCAGGATCGGTCCCACGGCAAAGACCGCAACGGTGAGGGCCAACAGGTTCCTGGTCTCACGGCCCGTGGACCGGTGGCGGTGCAGGCGCCCCTGGTCCCCCTGGATCCACCAGCCGGCCAGGAGGCCAAGGAGCGCGCCGATAAGGCCGATCACCGTCTCGGCATGTCCCACGTAAAGAACCAGGAGGATCGAAATGGACAGCACCACGGTGCGGAGCCGGCGCTGCCACAGCAGGGTGATACGGGCGCTGGCAGCCAGGCCGGCGGTCAACACCGGGGCGTAGGGGCCAATCAGGTTGTCATCGGCCATGGCGTCCAGCCAGCCGTCCCCCACATATCCCGCCAGCTGGGTCACCAGGAGGAACACGGTGACGGCCGCGAACTGGCCGCCGAAGAACAGACCGACGGCGGCCCGCCAGCCCAGCTTGCGCTCGGCAAGTCCCAGCAGCAGGACCATCATCAGCGACGCCGCGATGTAAGCCAGCGGGTTGGTGGCGAAGAAGAGGCTGGTGAACAGCGACCACCACTGCCCGCCGCGCAGGCCGGGGCCGCTGACGGAGGCAAGCCCCAGGAGCTGCTCCGGCGGGCCGTCCAGGAAGCTTCCGGTCAGGGCGGCGGTGGCGAGGAAGGCAACAACCACCCCAAGCGTGAACGGCATGGACTTCAGCGTGCGCAGCGTCTGCTGCACCGCAGGGCGTCCGACGGCGGCCCACATCAGGGCGGCCGTGCGGTTGGGGTTCCTGGTGGTCACCACTGCATCCCCCACTGGCTGCCAAGGAACTGCAGGGCGTCGGCAAAGCGCTTGGATGAAGTGTCCCAGGAGTGGCCGGTGTGCTCCACCACGTGTGCCTGCACTGTGAAGCCGGCGCCCTGCGCTGCCGCGGCAAGCGTCTGGAGGTTGGCCACGAACTCCGGATCGTTCTGGCCTGCGGTGAGGTACATGCCGTGGGACTCGAACCGTTGGTGTTTCATAATCTCCAGTGGAGTCTGCCGGGTGAATTCGTCGGGGGTTCCGGGGAAGGCTGCGTCGATGGTCTTCTGGCGTTCCTTGGCAATTGCCGGCTCCGCTTCGCTGGAGAAGGCCAGCACGTCCGCGTAGATCTCAGGATGCCTGGTTCCCATTTGCACCGCGCAGGTGCCGCCGAAGGAGAAGCCGCCGATGGCCCAGTGGCTGTGGTTGGTGTCCACCGCCAGGGTGGAACCTATCCACTGTGGCACGTCCTGTGAAAGGTACGTGTCCGCTTTGGCGATGCGGCTGTCCATGCACATGGTGTTGGCGGACTGCGAGCCATTGGGATCCGGGATGACCACCACCGGTGACACCCCGCCATGGGCGGCGGCAAAGGAGTCCATATGGCCGCGAATTGCGCCGCCGGTGAGCCAGTCGGCGGGACCGCCGGGCTGCCCTGCCACCAGGACCAGCACGGGCAGGGCGGGGCGGTTGGCTGCAAAGTAGGCCGGCGGAAGATAGATGTAGGCGTCGCGGGTGTTCATTCCGGACAACGTTCCTGGAATCGTGGACTTGCGCAGTTCGCCTCCGGCAGGCAGCTCCCCCTGCGGCTTCCAGCCCTGCAGCGGCACGCCGTCGGGCCCCCCGGGGTGGCGCATGAGGTCCTGCTCCAGCACGGGAATACGCGCCAGTGCCGTGCCCAGCAGGTCACTGACGGTCCTGTTGAGGCCGAAGTAGGCGTTGATCTGGATCGCGGACAGCAGCACCACCAGCAGCGCGGCGAGGACCCCTCCCCCGCGGCCGCCCCAACTCGTCCGGGGCAGCCGGAGCAGGCACAGGAGCAGTGCCGCCACACCCGGAACCAGCCACAGCAGGACGGGGTCGGGCAGGTCCTCGGGGAAGATGGTGAAGATGTTGATCAGCGCCCAGTGCACCGTACCAACCAGGGCGAAGGCGGCTGCCGCGGCGATGAGGATGCGGACAGCCCAAGCCCGGACGCGATGGACCGGAACCATGGCGGCGCGCCAGGGTGGCACCAGGAGATAGGCGGCGCCGCCCATTCCCAATACCAGCACGGTTCCGTAGAGTGGACCGTCGGTGAGCCGGATGTCTAAAAGCCAGTCCACGTTGGCTAGCGCCAGGTCCCCACGCCAATGACAGGACCTGCTTCCAGCCAGGATGACAGTCCCGTGTAGGCGTCGAACTTCATGGCCAGGTGCAGGTCCTGCCCCTCGTAGCGGAGTTCGACGATCACCACGTCCGGCTGGACCTTCACCGCCTCCGCTTCGGTAGGCTTCCGGCGGCCCAGCAGCTCCAGTGAGCTGCGTTTAAATGTGTACTTGGGGCGGACGCTCAAGGAGATGAGCCTGAACCACTCGAGGTCATTGTCCTGATAACGACAAACCCCCATCTGCCAGCTGTTTCCAGCTACGCAAATGGAGGCGTCCACCGTGCCGAGGGCACGCCGCAAGTTGAAGCGGCGTACCCCCGAAAGGCACAGTGCAAAAATCAGCAATCCGAACGCGATTGCCAGTGCGATGAACGAAATACCCGGTGCGTCCATCAAGGTCGTGCTAGCGGATCCCAGCGGTAGCCGAGCCGCCCAACTGGGCGTTGTCAGCAACGATCACCACGCGGTTGTTGTCGACGGAGAAGAACCCGCCGTCGACGTCCACCGCAATACGGTCCCCGGAAACCGGCTGGATTGCCAGTTCACCCTCGGCCAGGATCGCCAGCAGGGGCGAGTGGCCGGGCAGGATTCCGATTTCACCATCGCTGGTGCGGGCCTTGACCATCTTGGCCGCTCCGGACCACACAAAGTGGTCCGCTGCGACAATCTCAACCTCAAGCTCAGCCATATTACTTGGTCTGTTCCTGGATCTTGGCCCACTGGCGCTCGACGTCGTCGAGGCCGCCGACGTTGAAGAACGCCTGCTCCGCGATGTGGTCGAGTTCGCCGTCGCAGATCGCCGCGAAGCCTTCAACGGTGTCCTTGATGGAAACCGTGGAGCCTTCAACACCGGTGAACTGCTTTGCGGTGTAGGTGTTCTGCGAGAGGAACTGCTGGATGCGGCGTGCACGCGACACGACGATCTTGTCTTCTTCGGAGAGTTCATCGACACCGAGGATGGCGATGATGTCCTGGAGTTCCTTGTTCTTCTGCAGGATCTGCTTCACACGGACGGCCGTGTTGTAGTGGTCCTTGCCGATGTACTGGGGGTCCAGGATGCGGGAGGTGGACGTCAGCGGGTCGACGGCCGGGTACAGGCCACGGGAGGCGATTTCACGGGAAAGTTCCGTGGTGGCATCCAGGTGCGCGAAGGTGGTGGCCGGCGCGGGGTCGGTGTAGTCATCTGCGGGAACGTAGATGGCCTGCATCGAGGTGATGGAGTGGCCCTTGGTGGAGGTGATGCGCTCCTGCAGGAGGCCCATCTCGTCCGCCAGGTTGGGCTGGTAGCCCACGGCCGAAGGCATACGGCCGAGGAGGGTGGAAACCTCGGAACCTGCCTGGGTGAACCGGAAGATGTTGTCGATGAAGAGCAGCACGTCCTGGTTCTGCACATCGCGGAAGTACTCTGCCATGGTCAGCGCGGACAGGGCCACGCGGAGGCGCGTTCCCGGCGGCTCATCCATCTGGCCGAAGACAAGGGCGGTGTCCTTGAGGACGCCTGCCTCTTCCATCTCAACCCAGAGGTCGTTGCCCTCGCGGGTACGCTCGCCAACACCGGCGAACACGGAAGTACCACCGAAGTTGCGGGCAACACGGGTGATCATTTCCTGGATCAGAACGGTCTTGCCTACGCCGGCGCCGCCGAAGAGGCCGATCTTTCCACCCTTGATGTACGGGGTGAGGAGGTCGATGACCTTGATGCCGGTCTCCAGCATCTCGGTGGAGCCTTCCAGCGAAGCGAAGCTGGGAGCCTTGCGGTGGATGGGCCAGCGTTCGCTGACATCCAGCTCCGACTCGGCAACGTCCAGGGGCTGGCCCAGCACGTTGAAGATGTGGCCCTTGACGCCGTCGCCGACGGGAACGGAGATGGGGGCGCCGGTGTCCACCACGGAGGTGCCGCGGACAAGGCCGTCGGTTGCCTGCAGGGAGATGGCGCGGACGAGGTTGTCACCCAGGTGCTGGGAGGTCTCGAACGTGATGGTCTTGGTCTCACCGTTGAGAGTAATCTCGGTGGTGAGGGCGTTGTAGATCGACGGGATTGCGTCAGCCGGGAATTCGACGTCGACAACCGGGCCGATTACGCGCGCAATACGGCCGGTGGCACCGGCCGTTGCGGCTACGCGTTCGGTAGCAGTGGCAGTCATCTCTCTCACTTCACTCAGTAGATGGCGTGGGGTTAAGTTTATCTGTGGTGGTGCTGGTTCCGCGTAAACCGGGGCGTTGGAGGCTACGACGCAAGGGCGTCGGCACCGGCAACAATCTCGGAGAGTTCCTGCGTGATTTCGGCCTGGCGGGCCGTGTTGCGCAGACGCGTGTACTTCTTGATCAGTTCCGTTGCGTTGTCGCCTGCCGACTTCATCGCCCGCTGGCGGGCGGCCAGCTCCGATGCAGCGGCCTGCAGCATCGCGGCAAACAGTCGCGATTCGATGTAGCGCGGCAGCAGTGCGTCAAGGACCCGCTCGGTTTCCGGCTCGAACTCGTACAGCGGCAGCAGCTCCGATTCGGAGGCGGCTTGCTCTTCCACTACCTCCAGCGGCAGGAGGCGGATGACCGTGGGCTCCTGCGTAACCATCGACTTGAAGCGCGTGTACACAACGTGGATCTCGTCCACGCCGCCCTCAGCGAAATCGGTGGCGAAATCGTGGAGCAGTGCCTCGCCGATTTCACGGGCGGTGCTGAACTCGGGGGCGTCGGTTCCTCCGGTCCAGACCCGCGCGTACTCGCGGTTCCGGAAATCGAAGTAGGCCTGGGCCTTGCGGCCCACGAGGTAGGTCTTGACTTCCTTGCCTTCGGCGTGGAGCAGCTCGTTGAGACCTTCCGCCTGCTTGAGGACACCGGCAGAGTAGGAACCAGCCAAGCCACGGTCCGAGGTGATTACCAGGACGGCGGCACGGCGGATCTGCTCCGGCTCAGTGGTCAGCGGGTGGTCGATTTCGCTTTGGCTGGCGACAGCAGAAACGGCGCGCGTGATCGCGTTCGCGTAAGGCAGTGAAGCTGCTACGCGCGCACGGGCCTTCCCGATGCGCGAGGTAGCGATCAGTTCCATCGCCTTGAAGATCTTGCGCATCGACGTGGTCGAGCTGATCTTCTGGCGGTAGACCCGGATCTGGGCTCCCATACTTATCCTTTCCTAACATTCCGTAGCCGGTGTGCCGGACCCTGGGGCCCGGCACACCGGCGGTGCGGAATTAGCGCTTCTGCTTGACGATCTTTTCCTGGTCGACTTCGCCCTCGGAGATAGCGTCATGCTCCTCGTGGCCGGCGCCTACCAGGTGGTTGTCACCCTCGCCGAAGAAGCCCTTCTTGAAGTCCACGATCGAGGACTTCAGAGCGGCAACGGTGTCGTCGTCCAGCACGTTGGTCTGGGCCAGCGTGGTCAGGATCGAGGACTTGTGGCGCAGGTGCTCCAGGAACTCGGCCTCGAAGCGGCTGATGTCCTCGACGGGAACGTCATCCAGGTAGCCGTTGGTGCCGGCCCAGATGGAGACGACCTGGTCCTCGACCGGGAACGGCGAGTACTGGCCCTGCTTGAGCAGTTCCATCAGGCGGGCGCCACGGGTCAGCTGCTGGCGGGACGCTGCATCCAGGTCGGACGCGAACATCGCGAACGCCTGCATGTCGCGGTACTGTGCAAGGTCCAGCTTCAAGGTGCCGGAGACCTTCTTCATGGACTTCACCTGGGCGGCACCGCCAACGCGGGAAACCGACACACCCACGTCAACAGCGGGACGCTGGTTGGCGTTGAAGAGGTCGGACTGCAGGAAGATCTGGCCGTCGGTGATGGAGATGACGTTGGTCGGGATGTAGGCGGACACGTCGTTCGCCTTGGTCTCGATCAGCGGCAGGCCCGTCATGGAGCCGGCACCGAGCTCGTCGGAGAGCTTGGCACAACGCTCCAGCAGGCGGGAGTGCAGGTAGAAGACGTCGCCCGGGTAGGCTTCGCGTCCCGGCGGACGGCGCAGGAGCAGCGACACGGCGCGGTAGGCTTCGGCCTGCTTGGACAGGTCATCGAACACGATCAGGACGTGCTTGCCGCCGTACATCCAGTGCTGACCGATGGCCGAGCCGGCGTACGGTGCCAGGTACTTGAAGCCTGCGGGGTCGGACGCGGGAGAAGCCACGATGGTGGTGTACTCCAGCGCGCCGTTGTCCTCAAGGGTCTGGCGGATGGCGGCAATCGTGGACGCCTTCTGGCCGATGGCAACGTAGATGCAGCGGACCTGCTTGTTGACATCGCCCGAAGCCCAGTTGGCCTTCTGGTTGATGATGGTGTCGATCGCAATGGCGGACTTGCCCGTCTGGCGGTCGCCAATGATCAGCTGGCGCTGGCCGCGGCCGATCGGGATCATCGCGTCGATGGCCTTGAGGCCGGTCTGCATCGGCTCGTGGACCGACTTGCGCTGGGTCACGCCGGGGGCCTGAAGCTCCAGTGCGCGGGTGGTCTCGGCCTTGATCTCGCCGAGGTCGTCGATGGGCACGCCCAGCGGGTCGACAACGCGGCCAAGGAAGGCATCGCCAACGGGAACGGACAGAACCTGCCCGGTCCGGTGGACTTCCTGGCCTTCTTCGATGCCGGTGAAGTCGCCGAGGATGATGACGCCGATTTCACGGACGTCGAGGTTCTGGGCCAGGCCCAGGGTGCCGTCCTCAAAGCGCAGCAGCTCGTTCGCCATGACCGAGGGAAGGCCCTCAACACGGGCGATGCCGTCACTAGCGGTGGTTACGCGGCCGACCTCTACGCGCTCTGCGTTCCCGGGTTCGTAGGACGCCGCGAACTCGTTCAGCGCATTACGGACGTCGTCGGCGTTGATGGTCAATTCGGCCATCTGCAGTCCCTGCTCTCCTGTTTGTGATCACCGCAAACGGTGACCGGGGTTTCTATCAGTTGTGTTGTGCTTGTCCGGCTAGCCGGCCAGCTGGCGTTGCAGTTCGCCCAGCCGGGTGAGGACCGAAGCGTCGAGCACCTCGTCACCTACCTGGACGCGGATGCCGCCAATGAGCGCCGGGTCAACGTTGATGTTGACCTTCAGTTCCCGCCCGTACAGATTGTTCAGGCCTGCCTGGAGGCGTGCCAGCTGCGTCTGCGACAAAGGACGGGTCACACTGACCGTTGCAATCCAGCGCTGCTGCCGCTTGGCCGCCAGTTCGGCAAACCGTTCCACAAGCCGGGTGGGCTTGATCCCGCGGGGCTGGCTGACTGCCTGCGTGATGAGGACTTTGGCTTCCTCACTGACGCCGGGCACCAGCTTCTCGGCGAGGGCAGACTTGGCTGCTGCGCTTGCCTGCGGTTCGGACAGAGCACGTTGTACCTCGTGGCTGGAGGCAACAGCCTGGTTGAAGGAAAACAGATCGTTTTCCAGTTCTTCCAGGCCAGTGATTCCGGAGGCAGAAACGGCCGACTTGTTTTCAGCAACGGAAATGACCACCGTTGCGGCAAGAGTCTCGAGTGCATCGCCGATGTCACGCGCCGATGCCCAGCGTGAGCTGGCCAGTCCGCCCGCGATCTCAGCAGCATCAGCGGAGACTTTTCCGCCAACCAGCTGCCTGACCAGCGCCGACTTTTCGTCACCGCTGCGGGAGGGGTCAGTCAGGGCACGGCGCAAGCCAGCCGAGCTGTCCACCATTCCCAGAATTCCGAAGAGTTCCTTTGCCAGCTGCAGCGACGCCGTAGGAAGCTTCGCTTCCAACGCGGCCAGGGCTGTTGCCAGCGATTCGCTCGATACGCCTGCCATTACTTAGCTGCACCTGCGTTCTGGGACTCCAGATCTGCCAGGAAGCGGTCCACTACCCGTGCTGCCCGTGCGTCGTCGTCGAGGGACTCGCCCACGATGCGGCCGGCAAGGGTGGTGGCCAGGGTGCCTACCTCAGAGCGCAGGGACACAACGGCCGCCTGGCGTTCGGATTCGATCTGCGCGTGGGCCTGTGCGGTGATGCGGGCAGACTCTGCTGCCGCCTTCTCCTTGAGATCCGCGAGGATCTGGGCACCTTCGGCGCGGGCTTCCTCACGGATGCGGTTGGCTTCGGTGCGGGCGTCGGTCAGCTGCTGCTTGTACTCTTCGAGTGCAGCAGACGCCTCAGCCTGGGCCTTTTCAGCCTTGGCGATGCCGCCTTCAATGGCCTCGGCACGCTCGGCGAAGGTCTTCTCGAACATCGGGACAACGTACTTGACCACGATGAAGAAGAGGATGGCAAAGCCCACGAAGACAACCAGCATTTCCCAGGCATTGGGAACAAGGGGGTTGACGTCGCCTTCAGCGGCGGCTGAGATGATCAGCTGATGCATATTTCACCCGTCCTTATCTACTCGGTTCTGAATGTTCGCTGAAGTTCTGAAGGTTTACTTGAGAACGAAAGCGAAGACCAGGCCCAGGATGGCGAGTGCTTCGGTCAGCGCCAGGCCAAGGAATGCGATCGGCTGCAGGACGCGCTGGGCTTCCGGCTGGCGTGCAACGCCGTTGATGTAGGCAGCGAACACGAGACCCACACCGATACCACCGCCGATAGCCGAGAGGCCATAGCCGATGAGGTTGAGGGAGCCGTTGATGGAGCCTTCCATTTTTTTTCCTTTCAAGATGCCGCTTTGTGCGGCAGGTTGTTTGGGTTGCTTCATCCCCGCGAGGGGAAGACTGTGGTGTGCCGGCGGAGCATGGCTCCCCCGGCGGGGTGCCTAGTGGCTGTCGGCGTGCAGCGCGCCTTCGATGTAGATCGCGGTCAGCAGCGTGAAGACGTAGGCCTGCAGGACCATGATCAGGGCCTCGAGCATGTACATGGCGATGGCACCGGCCAGGACCAGGACCGAGGTGCCCTTCAGCAGGACGTTCTCCTGCATGATCAGGTACTCGATGCCGGAACCGGCGATCATCACGATCAGGTGGCCTGCGAGCATCGTGGCGAACAGACGGAGGCTGTGCGTGACGGGCCGGACCACGAAGTTGGAGATGATCTCAATGGGGATGACGATCGGCAGGATGTACCACGGAACGCCCGACGGGACGGTGGCCAGCTTGAAGTAGCGCAGGCCGTTCTTCTTGATGCCGATGGCGATCCAGGTGATGTAGACCAGGCCGGCCAGCACGTACGCTCCACCCACGTGCGAGAACGTGGGGAGCTGGAACACCGGGATGGCGCCGTAGATGTTGTTGACAAGGATGAAGAAGAACAGGCTGAAAAGCAGCGGGACGTACTTGATGAAGTCCCTGCCGCCGATGATGTCCTTGGCAATGCCGTTGCGGACGAAGCCGTAAGCGGCCTCGCCGGCGAACTGGAGCTTGCCGGGTACCAGCTGCTGCTTGCGTGCGGCCAGCACGAAGAAGACGGCGATAAAGACGACAGAGAGGAGGACCAGCAGCATCTGCTTGGAGAATCCTTCTGCGGCACCCCACGGCAGGATTGCCGGCAAATGCATTTCGTTAATACCAGGAGGAGTGAACTCTCCTGAATCTTGGGCCGGGAGCGCAAGCGCGATCAACGCGTTTCCTCTCTGCAGTGTCCATCATTGGGCGTTGGGCGGGGTCCGGCAGCCTGACAGCCTGCTGTTCCCCCTGTGAAATTATTTGGCATTATCTTCTCCGTCCTGGGACGGTGCGCCGGGAGCATGGCGCTCATCAGCATTTTTGCGGGAACTGGTGAGGCCGTGCATGTGGGAAAGGTAGAAACCTCCGACGGCTCCGAGCAGAGCGCCTGCGAGCACAATCCAGCGCGTTCCCCACAGATAATCCAGTCCCCACCCTATCAAACTCCAGACGATGATTCCGCCAATGATGTAGCTGAATACAGCCATTCCAGCGTTGTAGCCGCCATCGTTGGAAGGGTCGGAAGCAGCGGGAGCGGAGCCTTTGGATCCCCGTCTGCCGTGAGCGCCGCCCGCGGACTTCTTCGGGTCACGCATCGGCTGCTCCCCTGTCTTCTGGATCGTTGTAGATCTGGAGGCGGGCCCGGCTGAAGCCATGGATCTCCGCAGCCTGCCAAAGGACGACGGCAACCACCGCGCCGATGATGAACCACCGGCCGTGGAGCCATACCGGAGCGCCAATGGCGAACAGGACCACCGCAAAGCCCACTACCTTGATGAAGTAGGTGGCGACGAACACACCGATCGCCCCCGACGGGTTGCTGCGTCCCACGAAGTGCCCCACCAGCAGGCTGATACCAAAGAACAGCATCACCAGCAGGCCACCGAGGACGCTCGATATGGCGCCGGCGAACCCGTTAAGGAGTGCGGCCGGGATGGCACACAGCACAAGCCCCACCGACGCGGCAATGGAACTGCGCTTGAGCAGGTTCAGCCACAGTGAGGGCGTGGGACCGGAGGCGCCAACGGGACCATTGCCGGATGCAGGTCCGGACTCGGCGTTGGAGGTCATTCGATCCCAATCGTCGGCACCACATGGCACATCGCCAGGAGGCAGGGGGTGGAGTGGCAGCTTGGGCTGCCCCTAAATTCTACATGAGATAGAAATAATTCAGAACCGGCGTTACGCCGTCGTTTCCGCATTTCCCCGCGACAGGTAGGGCCACGCCGTGACCAGTCCCATGACGAGCGTGGCAAAGATGTCCACCGCGAGCACGATTTGCCAAGGGAAGATTGCGAAGGCCAGGCCGCCGAACGAGAGCACTGCCGTCCACAGGTACATCAGGATGACGGCGGTGCGGTGCGAATAGCCGATGTCCAGCAGCTTATGGTGCAGGTGGCCGCGGTCCGCCGACCACGGGGAACGTCCACGGGCCGTCCTGCGCACCACGGCAAGTCCCAGGTCCAGCAGCGGAAGGAACAAGACGGCGAACGGAAGCAGGATGGGGATCACCGTTGAGATGCCGTTGGCGCGGTCGTAGAGGCCCGAGGAGATCTGCCCCGTGGACACCACACCGGCCGAGGCCATGAGCAGTCCGATCAGCATGGCGCCGGAATCGCCCATGAAGATCTTTGACGGAAACCAGTTGTGCGGCAGGAACCCCAGGCAGCCGCCCACCAGTACGGCCGTGATGAGGGTTGCCAGGTCCGAGTAGTCCAGCAGTACCGCGTTCCGGTGCACCCAGTAGGCGGTGAAGAAGAATGCCGTGCCGCCGATAATAGCCACCCCGGCGGCGAGGCCGTCCAGTCCGTCGATGAAGTTGAAGGCATTCATGGTGGTGACGATCAGCCCCGCTGTCAGCACCACGCGGAGCGTTTCGTTTTGCAGGTAGATGGGCTCCGGAACCCACGGAACGATGGTCATCCGGACACCCCAGAGGGCCACCGTCAGACCGGCTGCGCTTTGCCCGATCAGCTTGACCCACCACCGGATGTCCAGCAGGTCGTCCGCCACGCCCACCAGGACGATCACGGCCGCGCCGGCCAGGACACCCCAGGGGGAGAAATTGTTCCGGTAGATGTCCTTGACGAAGAACGACTGGCTGGCCACGACCAGCGCCACCATGATGCCCAGGAAGATCGCGACGCCGCCGAGCCTGGAGACGGGGATGGAGTGCATGTCCCGGCTGCGGATTGGCAGGTGCAGCTCAAGCCTGTGGCCCACCACCCGGGCGCCCCATGTGGCGGCGTAGGACACGATGGCAGCCGTCAGCCCCATAAGCAGGTACATGATCATGCGGCAGGCACCGTCTTGGGATTATTGGTGTCGAAGCCGTTCAGCTGCGCCGGCAGCCGGTCCATGGTGGAAGGGCTCACTGGCCGGGAATCTGTTCTTCGATAAATGAAACTTCTCCGTCGCCGAGCGCGCAGCAGGCAGTGCGCCAGACTTACGCGCAGCGCCTTACAGGGCTGTATTACAGTGGACTCTAGTCAAAGATACTAGTGCCACCGGCACCATGGCTCCGCGCCACACGGGCGCACAACAGGTGGGGAACTCCCTGGCGGCCATGCGGAAAGGACCCCCATGACCCCCCGCATTGCGGTAGCCGCCGTGACGTTTGACCGGCCCAAGGAACTGTCCGTCCTGCTGGATTCGATCAACGCCCAGAGCCGGCAGGTGGACACCATTTGCCTTGTGGACAGCGGCACCACCCCTGCTGCGGAGGTTGCGGCGGCGCACCCCAACGTTGACTATGTCCGTTCGGAGGCCAACCTGGGCGGCGCCGGGGGGTTTGCGCTGGCAGCGCTCAAGGCGGTCGCCAGCGGTGCCCGCTGGGTTTGGATGATGGACGACGACGCCGAGCCCACCGATCCGGAATGCCTCGCCACGCTGCTTCGTGAGGCTGAGGCCCGCGACCTGGAAGCGGTGGTCCCCTTGGTGACAGCGCCCGGGCATCCCGAGCGGCTGTCCTTTTTCTTCCGCCTTGACGGCAAAGTCACGCACGACCGCGCAGAGGTTGAAAAGCTCGGCTTCCTGCCGGACGACGGGCACTTCTTCAACGGCGCGCTGATCCGCTCGGACGTGTTCTTCAAAGTGGGACTGCCGGATATGCGGCTGTTCATCCGCGGCGACGAGGTGGATTTCACCATTCGGCTCCGCAAGGCGGGGATCCGTTTCGGCACGGTGACAACCACCGCCATTACGCACCCCCACGCCTTCTCGGAAACCCAGCACGTCTACGGCGCCCGCTGGCATGTGATCGTTCCCGACTCCGCCTTCAAGCGCTTCTACTACTACCGGAACCGCGGCTACTTGATCCGTCGGTACTTCCGGGTGCGCTCGTTCGTGGCTGACGTGGGCGGCTACCTGGGCTACTTCCTGCAGCGCCGCGACCTGCGGGGCTTTTTGGGTTGGGCGCGTTCGTTCAGTACCGGCCTCCGAGGCAAGGGTTTTGCCCCGCTGGAGGACCAGAAGTTCTAGGCCGGGCCCCGGTTTTTGATCCGCCGGGCAACCAGGAGCCACAGCAGGACCCAGGGCTCCCCCAGCACGCGGTAGGCAACACGGCGGGGATGCAGGAGCAGGCGCCAGGCCCACTCCAGCCCCATCCTGCCCAGCCACCGCGGAGCCAGTTTCTGGACTCCCGCCAGCTGTTCGATAGCGCCGCCCACGGCACAGTAGACGGAGGGCGGCATGTCGCGCAGCCGCCGCTGCAGGACCTCTTCCTGGAGCGGCATGCCGAGGCCGAGCAGGACCAGCTGGGGCTGTTCGCGGTGCAGCCACGCCACCGCCGCGTCCTCAAGGGCAGGATCCCAGCCCTCCCCCGGGAAGCCGGCAACATGGGCGTTCGGAACGATGTCCTTCAGCCTGCTGACAGCACCCGCATTAGCATCGGTGCCGGCGCCGATTACGGCGATACGTTCAAGGCCGCGCACCTGGTGAAGGGCGGGCAGCCAGTCGGTGGAACCAAGCCGGTAATCCATCACCGGGCCCTCGGCGTTGCCGGTCCTCCCCCAGAGCCACAGCACCGGGGCGCCGTCCAGGAGCACCACGTCGCTTTCCTCATACAGCCGACGGAAGCCGTCGTCGGACAGGGTGAGCGTGACGCTGTGCAGGTTGTGGCCCAGGACGGTCCGGGTCCGGCCGTCCTCGATGAACCGGTTGAGCTCCTCGACCAGCTCGGAAACGCGCAGGGGCGTCGCGTGGACGTCCAGGACCGGGATCTGCTGGCGGTCCAGCGCCATCAAGGCTGCTGGTTCCCGGCCGGCGTGGTGGGCTCTGCGTCGGCAGCCGGCACAGCGGAGGAGCCGGAGGCGGCAGGTGCGTGACCGGCGTCGTCCACCGTCTCCCCTGCGCCCGCCTGATCCGCTGCGGGTTCCTCTTCAGCCATGGGGATTTCCCCGAGGCCCAGGATTCCCGGGACGTGTTCGCGCAGCCGGTCAAGGCTCACGGCGCCGTTGCGGACCACGCGGAGGACGGGCCCGGTGGCGTCAACGATGGTTGAGGGCACGCCGGCTTCACCTTCCAGCGGGCGTGCGCCGCCTTCCAGGTACACCTCCACCGAGTCGGCAAGCTGTTCACGGGCTGCTGCGGCCGTCTGGGCGGGAGCCTGGCCGGTGCGGTTGGCGGAGGAAACCGCAAGCGGACCGGTCAGGGTCAGCAGTTCCAGGGCAACTTCGTCGGCGGGCATCCGCAGCGCCACGGTTCCCTTGGTTTCGCCAAGGTCCCAGTCCAGCGATGGCTGCGCGTGCAGGATGAGGGTCAGTCCGCCGGGCCAGAAGGCCTCGGCCAGCTTCCGGGCGTCCGCCGAAACCTCGGTGGCCAGGCCGTCCAGGGCGTTGATGCGCGGGATCAGGACGGGCGGCGGCATGGTGCGGCTGCGTCCCTTCGATACCAGCAGCATGGTGACGGCCTGCGGCGAGAATGCGTCCGCGCCGATGCCGTAAACCGTGTCCGTGGGGAGCACGACGCACTTCTTTTCGCTGATGGCACGCTGCGCGTGTTCCAGGCCCCGGGCCCGCTCGTCGTCAATGGTGCAGTCATAAGTTGTGGTCACTGGCCCATTCTTTCATTCCGTGTGGACTGGTCTGCGAGCACGGCACTGGTGGCGCGCTCCTTGCCGTTCAGGTCCAGGTGCGTGGTGATGGCTGTCCAGGTCCCGCTCCTGCCAAGCATGGCGGCAGTCCAGCCGGCCTGGACTTCGGCGTGTTCCATGACGAAGTAGCCCCCGGGACGCAGCAGCCGGGCAGCTGAGGCGGCGGCCGCCGTCGGAAGTTCCATGCCGTCCGCTCCCCCGCCGTACAAGGCCTCGGGCGGATCGTGCAGGGCTACTTCGGGTTCGTTGGGGATGGCTTCGGCGGGGATGTACGGCGGGTTGGAAATGACGACGTCGACAGTTCCGTTGAGTTCCGCGAAAGCGTCGCGCAGGTCCCCCAGGATGAGGTTGACACCCAGCGGCGCCAGGTTCTTCGCCGCCCAGGCGTGCGCGAAGGGGCTGTACTCGACGGCGTGGACCTCTGCGCCGGGTACTTCATGGGCCATGGAGCCCGCGATGGCACCGGATCCGGTCCCCAGGTCCACGATCCGTGGGTGCGGCATTCCCTTGACATGGTCAATGGCCAGCTGCACCACTGTTTCGGTCTCCGGCCGAGGAATGAACACGCCAGGTCCCACGGCCAGCTCCAGGTAGCGGAAATGCGCCACCCCGGTGATGTGCTGCAGCGGGATGCGGCTGGCACGTTCGGCCACGAGTTCGGCATAACCCTCCGGCACGGGAGTGTCACCCAGCATCAACGAGCGAAGGGGCCCCAGCCCAATGTTGAGCAGGTGGTCTGCCAGCAGTTCGGCGTCGGCCCGGGGACTGGGCACTCCGGCTTCCGCCAGGAGGGCCGCAGCCTCACGGACCGCTGCCGCCAGGGTCCGGGACGGCGCCGCGGAGGAGGGCTCGGTCATGGGCATGGATTCCGGTCAGTCGCCGATGGCGTCCAGGCGGGCCTGCTCGTCCATCTCGATGGCGGACTGGATGACCGGTTCCAGATCGCCGTTCATGACCTGGTCCAGGTTGTACGCCTTGTAGCCGGTGCGGTGGTCTGCGATCCGGTTTTCGGGGTAGTTGTAGGTACGGATGCGCTCCGAGCGGTCCATGGTGCGGATCTGCGACTTGCGCTGGGCCGAGTTTTCGGCGTCGATCTGCTCCTGCTGGTGCGCCAGGATGCGTGCCCGCAGCACGCGCATGCCGGCTTCGCGGTTCTGCAGCTGCGACTTCTCGTTCTGCATGGCCACCACGATGCCGGTGGGAAGGTGCGTGATGCGGACGGCGGAGTCAGTGGTGTTCACGGACTGCCCGCCCGGACCCGAGGACCGGTACACGTCGATCTTGAGGTCATTCTGGTTGATCTCGAGTTCTTCGGGCTCGTCCACTTCGGGCAGGACAAGTACGCCAGCGGCGGACGTGTGGATGCGGCCCTGGGATTCGGTGACGGGCACGCGCTGGACGCGGTGCACGCCGCCCTCGAACTTGAGGCGGGCGTAAACACCTTCGGCGGGGTCGTTGGAGTTGCCCTTGACCGCCACCTGGACGTCCTTGTACCCGCCAAGGTCCGATTCGGTGGCGGAGATGATTTCAGTCTTCCAGCCGCGGGACTCCGCGTACCGGGTGTACATGCGCAGCAGGTCGCCGGCGAACAGGGCGGCCTCGTCGCCGCCTTCACCGCCCTTGACCTCAAGGATCACATTGCGGGCATCGTCAGGATCGCGGGGAATGAGCAGGCGGCGAAGCTTGGCCGCGGCCGTCTCAAGTGAGGCCTCCAGCTCGGGCACCTCGGCAGCAAACTCGGGATCCTCGGCAGCCATCTCCTTGGCAGCGGCAAGATCATCCCGAAGGCCCTCCCACTTGTGATAGGCCTCCACAATGCCATTAAGCTGAGCCGACCGCCGCCCGAGCTTCCGGGCAAGCCGCTGGTCAGCATAAACAGCAGGATCCCCGAGCTGCGCCTGGATGGAGTCATGCTCATCAAGCAGGCCCTGTACGGACTCAAACATCTATAAACCTCTTTCGACTTGTACAAGTCTAGTAACGCGACGGCTAGGGCACGAAGCGGGACGGTGGCGGGACTACCAAGCCGCGCGGGTTTTCCGCCCCGGGAGTGGCATCGGGCCTGCCGGAGCGTGGCGGCTCACGTCCGTCAGGACTGAGCCGCCACGCGAAGGGGCGGGGGCGGAAAACCCGCGCGGCGAACCACGCAAGGCACCGACACCCCGCCCCTGTAACTCAGCTACTTGTCGTTATCCGACTTCGCACCAAGCGTCGTCTTCTGCACCTGCATGAGGAACTCGACGTTGCTCTGGGTTTCCCGGATCTTGTTGGTGAGCAGTTCAAGGCTCTGCTGGGTTTCGAGTCCGGAGAGGACGCGGCGCAGCTTCCACATGATCTTGACTTCTTCGGGGGAGAGCAGGTTCTCTTCGCGGCGGGTGCCGGAGGCGTTGACGTCCACCGCGGGGAAGATGCGCTTGTCGGCCAGCTGGCGGGACAGGCGGAGCTCCATGTTGCCGGTGCCCTTGAACTCTTCGAAGATGACCTCGTCCATCTTGGAACCGGTCTCAACGAGGGCGGTGGCCAGGATGGTGAGCGAGCCGCCGTTTTCGATGTTGCGGGCGGCGCCGAAGAAGCGCTTGGGCGGGTAGAGGGCTGCGGAGTCGACGCCGCCGGACAGGATGCGGCCGGACGCCGGTGCTGCCAGGTTGTAGGCACGGCCCAGGCGGGTCATGGAGTCGAGAAGGACCACCACGTCCATGCCCATTTCCACGAGGCGCTTGGCGCGTTCGATGGAAAGTTCGGCCACGGTGGTGTGGTCGTCGGCGGGACGGTCGAAGGTGGAGGCAATGACCTCGCCCTTGACGGTGCGCTGCATGTCCGTGACTTCTTCGGGGCGTTCGTCAACCAGCACCATCATGAGGTGGACCTCAGGGTTGTTGGTGGTGATTGCGTTGGCAATGGACTGCAGGATGAGCGTCTTGCCGGCCTTGGGCGGGGAGACGATCAGGCCACGCTGGCCCTTGCCGATGGGTGCCACGAGGTCGATGACGCGGGGACCGATCTTCTTGGGATCGGTCTCCAGGCGCAGGCGCTCGGACGGGTAAAGCGGAACGAGCTTGGCGAACTCGACGCGGTCCTTCAGCTCTTCCGGCGTCTTGCCGTTGACGGAGGTGACGCGGACCAGGGCGTTGAACTTCTGGCGGTTGGACTGCTGGCTGCGGTCCTCACCTTCACGGGGTGCACGGATGGCGCCGACTACGGCGTCGCCCTTGCGCAGGTTGTACTTCTTGACCTGGGCCAGGGAGACGTAGACGTCGTTGGGGCCGGGCAGGTAGCCGGAGGTGCGGATGAATGCGTAGTTCTCCAGGACGTCCAGGATGCCGGCAACCGGCAGCAGGACGTCGTCTTCGGTGACCTCGACGTCATCCACGTCAGGGCCCTGGTTGCGGCCGCGGCGGCGGTCGTTGCGGTCGCGGAAGCGGTCGTTGCGCGAGTTGTCCCGGTCCTGGCCGCCGGAGCGGTCGTTCCGGTCGCGGCGGTTGCGGCGGTTGCGGCGGCTTCCGCCGTCTGAATCGTCGTTGTCGCGGTTGTCACGGCCGCCTTCGCGCTGGCCTGCCTCACGGCTGCCTTGGTTGTCGCGGCCGCCGTCGGAATCGCGGTCGCGGCCGCGGGTGCGACCGCCTTCGCGGCGTTCGGTGCGCTGGCCGGCGTCGCCCGCTTCAGTTGCGGGGGCTTCGGTGCGCTGCTCGCCGGAACGCTGTTCCGCGGCCGGCTGCTCTGCCGGGGTTTCCACCGGGGCTTCCTGGACGGAGGCGGCAGCGGCTTCGCTGCGGCGGCGGTTGCGGGTGCGCGGCTGGCGGCGCTCGGCAGCACCTTCCGTTGCCTCGGGTGCTTCCGCAGGAGCGGCCGACGGCGCCTCGACAGTTGCGGGGGCGGGTGCGGCGGTCTCCACGACGGGAGCTTCGGCTGCGGGGGCAACCACCCCATCGCTGACGGCGCGGCGGCTGCGGCCGCGTCCACGGGCACGGGTGCCTTCTGCTGCAGGAGCCTCTGCGGCAGGGGCCTCCGGAGCGGAAGCAGGTGCGGTTGCAGCCGGAGCCACGGTGCTTTCCGGAGCCTTTTCCGCTGACTTTGCGGGGGCCTTGGCGGTGAGGGTCCCTGCGCGATGGGCGGAGATGGCCGAAACCAGGTCCCCCTTGCGCATGCGGGAACCGCCGGAGATACCGAGCTGGCTGGCAAGGGCCTGCAGCTGGGCGAGCTTCAGGCCGGCGAGGCCGCTGCTCTTGGCGGGTGCGGCCGTTGATTCGGCAGCAGAAGTTGTGTGTTCCACAGCTGGTGACAGCTCAGTGGTTTCGGTCACGAAGGATCCTTCCCCCTCGACGGCGTCCAGACTGGGAGCTGGACGCGATGATTTGATCTGGGCTGCAGTTCAGATCTGCAGCCGGGATTGTTCGGCCTTGCCGGTTGGATTTCGGCCAGCAGGGCCGGATACTGATTCACCTTGCGCTGCGCCCATGGCACAACGCCGGGCTGACGGTTCAGGGGCAGTTGGATGCTGCAGATTCCTGCGACAGACCAAGCAGGCGGCACCGGAATACATTCACAGTGGTAGATCAAACAGCAACTGAATGCAGGAGCAGATCAGATAGGCGGAATTACCGCCGGTGCAAGTCCACCTTAGCACCTTCGACGTCCACTGCGAGCTTCAGCACGCGCCAGCCGATGTCCGGCGTGTTCTCTGCCGTAAAGGCCTGGATGAAGGCCAGTGCATCAGCAGCCTGGAGCTCACCGTTGGCCAGGACCAGGACGGTGGGCCCGGCCCCGGAAACCACCGCCGCGTAGCCCGCCCGGCGCAACGCGCCGATCAGGGCTGCGCTGGGCCGCATGGCTTCTGCACGGTAGCTCTGGTGCAGGTAGTCTTCCGTGCCCGGCAGCAGGAATTCAGGCTTTTGCGTGAGCGCATGGATCAGCAGCGCTGCCCGGCCGGAATTCATCGCCGCGGCGTGGTGTCCCACCGATGCGGGCAGCAGGGCGCGGGCAGCTTCAGTGGAGAGTTCGAAATCCGGGACCGCCACGATGGGGATAACGGACCCGGCGACGGTGGCGCTGGTGCTGCTGTACTGCTCACTGTCCTGCCATGACAGCGCCAGTCCGCCGAAAATCGCCGGTGCCACGTTGTCCGGGTGGCCCTCGAGTTCGCTGGTGAGCTGGAGGATCCACTCCTTTCCGCGTTGGCTTTCGGCGGGCACCATGGCGTTGGCGGCCGAAACTGCGGCCACCACGGCGGAAGCAGAGGAACCCAGCCCACGCCCGTGCGGGTTGACGTTCCGGGCGGTCACCTTCAGTCCGCCGTGGCGGTAGCCCAGGCGTTCGAAAGCGGCATCCATGGCGCGTATTACCAGGTGACTGGCGTCCCGCGGCAGGGTATCGGCACCCTCGCCGCTGAGCTCGAACACGAGTTCGTCCGTGTCCAGGCTCTCCACCGTCAGTGTGTCGTGCAGTGCAAGTGCCAGCCCGAGGCTGTCGTAGCCGGGCCCAAGGTTGGCCGTGGTAGCGGGAACGCGGACGGTGACGCGCTGGCCCGGTTCAATCAGTTGCAGTCCGATGGCGGCCTGCGAGGTGGTGTCCAAGGCTATTTTTCTTCCAGTCCCAGCTCAGCAGCAACGGTGACGACGTCGTTCGGAACCTTGACCGGCTGGACGTCGCTGCCGTCTTCGGTACGGAGGGCCCACTGGGGGTCCTTGAGTCCGTGTCCGGTAACGGTGATGACGATCTTCTTTCCGCTTGGAACTTCACCGGCGGCATGCTTCTTGAGCAGGCCTGCCACGCCGGCGGCGGAACCGGGCTCCACGAAGACGCCTTCCTTGGCTGACAGCCAGCGGTGGGCGTTCAGGATCTCTTCATCGGTGACGGCATCGATCAGCCCGCCGGACTCGTCACGGGCGCCCACGGCCCCGTCCCAGGAGGCGGGGTTTCCGATGCGGATAGCGGTGGCGATGGTATCCGGTTCGGTGATGGGGTGGCCCGCAACGAATGGTGCAGCCCCGGCGGCCTGGAAACCCCACATGGCCGGGGTCTTGGTGGACACGGCGGGCAGGGTGCCGGCGGTATCTGACTCGAAGGGCGCGGAGTATTCCTTGTAGCCCTTCCAGTACGCGGTGATGTTGCCGGCGTTCCCGACGGGCAGGACGTGGATGTCGGGTGCGTCGCCCAGGGCGTCCACCACTTCAAAGGCGCCGGTCTTCTGGCCCTGGATGCGGGCAGGGTTGACGGAGTTCACCAGGAAAACGGGGTAGGACTCCCCCAGCTTGCGGGCGATGTCCAGGCAGTTATCGAAGTTGCCGTCCACCTGCAGAAGAGTGGCGCCGTGGGCAATCGCCTGGCTGAGCTTGCCCATGGAGATCTTGCCTTCCGGCACCAGGACGGCGCACTTCAGGCCGGCAGCGGTTGCGTAGGCGGCGGCGGATGCGGACGTATTGCCGGTGGAAGCGCAAACCACTGCCTTGGCTCCTGAAGCGACGGCTGCAGTCATGGCCATGGTCATGCCGCGGTCCTTGAAGGAGCCGGTGGGGTTCATGCCCTCCACCTTGAGGTAGACCTCGGAACCGGTCAGTTCGGAGAGCTTCTGTGCGTGCACCAGGGGGGTGCCGCCCTCGCCCAGGGTGATGACCCTGGTGGACTCCGTCACGGGCAGACGGTCAGCGTATTCGCGGATGACACCGCGCCATTGGTGAGCCACTTAGACTCCTTCTACCCGCAAAACGGATGTAACTGAATTGATGACGTCCAGGCCCTTCACTGCCTCAACGGTGGCTGCAAGGGCAGCCTCTGACGCACGGTGGGTGACGATCCGCAGTTCGGCCGACTCCACCTTGGAGCCGGCGTCGCGGTGGATTGTCTGCCGCATGATCTCAATGGAGACGCCATGCTCTGCGAAGAGCTGGGCGATCTTAGCCAGCACGCCGGGCTGGTCGGCAACGTCCAGGCCGATGTAGTAACTGGTGGTAGCAGCGTCGATAGGCAGTGCGGGGACGTGTCCGGTAGTGGTTTCGGTGCGTCCGGGACCGCCCAGGACCAGGCGCCGCGCTGCTGACACGAGGTCGCCCAGGACAGCGGAGGCGGTGGGGGTTCCGCCGGCACCCTGTCCGTAGAACATCAGCTCACCGGCGTTCTCGGCCTCGATGAATACCGCGTTGAAGGCACCGCGGACGGCGGCCAGCGGGTGTTCGCGCGGCAGGAGCGTGGGGTGCACGCGGACCGACACACCTTCCTTGCCGTCTGCATCAACGAGTTTTTCCGCGATGGCCAGCAGCTTGATGACGAAGCCGGCGTCCTTGGCCGCGGCAATGTCGGAGGCGCTGACGGAAGTGATGCCTTCGCAGTGGACATCGTCCAGGGAGAAGCGGGTGTGGAAGGACAGCGAGGCGAGGATCGCGGCCTTCGCGGCGGCGTCGTGGCCTTCGACGTCGGCGGTGGGGTCAGCCTCCGCGTAGCCAAGCCGCTGGGCTTCGGCGAGGGCGTCGGCGAATTGCGCGCCGGTGGTGTCCATCTGGTCAAGGATGAAGTTGGTGGTGCCGTTGACGATGCCCAGGACCCGGGTGATCCGGTCGCCGGAGAGGCTGTCGCGGATGGGCCGGAGGATGGGGATGGCTCCGGCGACGGCGGCCTCGTAGGAAAGCTGGACGCCTGCTTTGTCGGCCTCTTCGTAGAGCGTGGGGCCGTCCTGGGCCAGGAGCGCCTTGTTGCCGGTGACCACGCAGGCGCCGTTGCGCAGAGCGGACAGGATCAGCGTGCGGGCAGGTTCGATGCCGCCCATCAGCTCGATGACCAGGTCTGCGTCCTTGACCAGGGTGTCGGCGTCAGTGGTGAAGAGCTCCTGGGGCAGGTCCACGTCGCGGGGGGCGTTGACGTTGCGCACGGCAATCCCGCTGAGCTGCAACCGGGCCCCGGTGCGGGCGGCAAGGGCATCGGCGTCCTCAATCAGGATCCGCGCAACCTGGGCCCCCACGTTGCCACAGCCCAGCAGGGCTACTTTCAGCGTTCGCATTTCCGTCATTCAGGCTCCCATGTCGCGGCTCAGCAAATCTTCTTCGGTTTCCCCGCGGACAATCAGCCGGGCAGATCCGTCGCGCACCGCGACAACGCCCGGCCGGGCCAGATAGTTGTAGTTGCTCGAAAGGGCCCAGCAGTAGGCGCCGGTTCCCGGGACAGCAAGCAGATCACCGGCTGCCACGTCCTCGGGCAGATATACATCTCTAACAACTATGTCGCCGCTCTCGCAATGTTTGCCCACCACGCGGGACAGCTGCGGGGCCGCGCCGGACGCGCGGGAAGCCAGGACAGCCGAATAATCCGCGTCGTACAGCACCGGACGGGCGTTGTCGCTCATGCCGCCGTCCACCGAAACATAGCGGCGGGGATACGTAACGTTGTTGCCCGCGTCACCGTCGCCGGAAGCCTCGGGAGCGTCCACGCGGACGGTCTTCAGCGTGCCGACTTCGTACAGCGTGAACGTGGTGCTGCCCACGATGGCGCGTCCGGGCTCTATGGAGATGCGCGGCGCGTCGATGCCAAGCTCCGCGCAGGTGGAACGCACGACGGCGGCCATCGCGTTGGCGATCTCGGCTGCGGGGCGGGGCGTGTCCACCGGGGTGTAGGCGATGCCGTAGCCGCCGCCGAGGTCCAGTTCCGGCATGGTGATGGAGTACTTTTCCTGCATGGCGGCCAGGAAGCGCAGCAGCTTCTCGGCGGCCATGGCGAAGCCGTCCGGCTCGAATATCTGTGAGCCGATGTGGCAGTGCAGGCCCAGCAACTCGATGCCGGGGTGCGCCGCTGCCGCTGCCACCGCTTCCTCGGCGGCGGAGACACCGGCTTCGTCCGTGGTGTCGGCGGCCATGGAGAGGCCGAACTTCTGGTCCTCGTGGGCGGTGGCGATGAATTCGTGCGTGTGGGCGTGGACGCCGGGGGTGAGCCGCAGCATGACCTTCGCCTGCTCACCGCGGGCCTGCGCCAGGGCGCCGACGCGGTCCAGTTCAGCCAGGCTGTCCACCACGATCCGGCCCAGCTTCATGTCCAGCGCGCGGTTCAGTTCGGCGTCGGACTTGTTGTTGCCGTGCAGGGCCACCCGCTCCCCCGGAATGCCGGCGCGTTCGGCCACGGCCAGCTCGCCGCCGGACGCGGTGTCCAGGCGCAGGCCTTCCTCTTCCACCCACTTCACCACTGCGGTGCACAGGAAGGATTTCCCGGCGTAGTAGACGTCCACGCCGCCGCAGATATCGGCGAAGGCGGCGTCGAAAGAGTCCTTGAAGGCGCGGGCACGGGAACGGAAGTCGGCCTCGTCCATGACGAACAGGGGCGTGCCGAACTGCTCCTTGAGTGCCTGCACGTCCATGCCGCCGACGGTCAGGGCACCGGAGTGATCGCGGGCCACGCTGCCGGCCCACATGGGCTGGTGCAGTTCATTCAGGTCTGCCGGGACCTGCAGCCATTCCGGGGCAAGCGGGGAGGCGGCAGTGCTTGGGGATACTGGCATGGTGCTTACATCCGTTCCGGCGCGGACACGCCAAGCAAGTCAAGGCCGTTGGCCAGTACCTGGCTGGTGGCGTCGTTGAGCCACAGCCGGGTGCGGTTGAGGTCGGTGACGGGTTCTTCACCCATGGGGGCGATCCGGCACGCGTCATACCAGCGGTGGTATGCACCGGCAATGGCCTCGAGGTGCCGTGCCACCCGGTGGGGTTCGCGCAGTTCCGCGGCCTTGGCCACAATCGACGGGTAGCTGCCCAGGTGGGACAGCAGTTCGTTCTCGGTTGCGTGGTCCAGGAGTGCAGCGTCGAAGCTGTCCTGGCCGTCCACCTGCCGTTCGACGCCGGCAGCCACGGCGTTGCGGGCTGCGCCGCGCGAGCGGGCGTGGGCGTACTGGACGTAGAACACCGGGTTCTCGTTGCTGTGCTTTTTCAGCAGTTCCGGATCGAGCGTCAACGGCGAATCAGCGGGGAACCGGGCCAGCGAGTAGCGCACCGCGTCCTTGCCAAGCCAGTTGATCAGGTCCTTGAGCTCGATGATGTTGCCGGCCCGCTTGGACAGCTTGGCGCCGTTGACGGACACCAGCTGGCCGATGAGCACCTCGATGTTGACTTCGGGATCGTCGCCGGCGGCGGCAGCGATGGCCTTCAGCCGGTTGATGTAGCCGTGGTGGTCGGCACCCAGGAGGTAGATCTTTTCCGTAAACCCGCGGTCCTTCTTGGACAGGTAGTAGGCGGCGTCGGCGGCGAAGTAGGTGGGCTCGCCGTTGGCGCGGATCATCACGCGGTCCTTGTCATCGCCAAAGTCCGTGGTCCGCAGCCAGACCGCCCCGCCGTCGTCGAACACGTGGCCCTGTTCTCGCAGGCGCGCCACGGCACTTTCGATGGCGCCGGCGTCGTGCAGCTCCTGCTCGGAAAAGAAGACGTCGAACGCAACGCCGAAGTCTGCCAGGGTGGCCTTGATGTCCTTCATCTGGGCTTCGTAGGCGGCGGCGCGGATCACCGGCAGGGCGGCAACCTCGGTGAGTTCCCGGATGTCCGGATGCGCCGAAAGTACCTCATGCCCCAGGTCGGCGATGTACTGCCCGGGGTAGCCGCCGTCGGGCACGGGAAGGCCGTGCAGCCGGGAGTACACGGAGTTGGCGAAGGTGTTCATCTGCGAGCCGGCGTCGTTGATGTAGTACTCGGCCGTGACGTCGGCGCCGGAAGCACGCAGCACGCGGGCAATCGAGTCGCCCAGTGCGGCCCAGCGGGTGTGCCCGATGTGCAGCGGACCGGTGGGGTTGGCGGAGACGAACTCCATGTTGACCGTGTGCCCGGCGAGCGCGGTGTTGGTGCCGTAATCCGTGCCCGCCTCAACAATGGCTTTGGCGAGGGCACCGGCGGCTGCGGCGTCCACGGTGATGTTCAGGAAGCCCGGGCCGGCGATGTCAACGGCAGAAACACCGTCGATGGCCTTGAGGCGGCTGCTGAGGATGGAGGCGAACTCGCGCGGGTTGGTGCCTGCCTGCTTGGCGAGCTGCAGGGCAATGTTGGTGGCCCAGTCCCCGTGCTCCCGGTTCTTGGGTCGCTCCACGCGCACGTCGGCCGGAATAGCTGACACAGCAAGGGCAATATCGCCGGCGGCGACGGCGTCCTTGAGGCAGGCGGATATGGCGAGGGAAAGTTCTTCGGGAGTCACCCCTCTAGCGTACCGGGGGCCAGTGACAGCAAAGAATTTGGCGGCAGCGGCCCGGCCCGGCGTCACGGAAGGGAGTGAGCCCCGCCATACGGTGAACCATTCGCGTGCATCCGGCGTTGACTAATCCGTAGCCACTGCCGCACGGCATCCCTCATCCGGTACCGCCCCGAAAGTGAAATGAGAGCCTTCATGAGACCCTCCAGCCCTAAGAGCCTTTCCCTGTCAAAGGATGCCTTCCGCAACGGTCTCTTTGCCGGTATTGCCGGCCTGTCGCTGGCGGGGACCGTGGCCGGCTGCGCACCGTCATCCGCCGACAACACACCCGGCACCGCAGGTGCCCCACCGGCCCCCTCTGCGGGATCTTCCTCGCTGGCCGCCAGCGGCACCGGTTACAAGGACGGCACCTACAGCGCCGACGGGAACTACGTCTCGCCCAACGGCACCGAAACCGTGGGTGTCCAGCTGACCCTTGCCGCGGGAAAGGTTTCGGATGTGCAGATCACCCAACACCCGTCCAATCCGAACACCCGCAAGTTCCAGGGCCAGTTTGCCGGTGGTATCGCAGCCCAGGTGGTGGGCAGGAACATCGATGAACTGAACGTTTCGAAGGTTGCCGGTTCCTCGCTGACCAGCGGTGGCTTCAACCAGGCGGTGGCGAAGATCAAGTCCGAGGCACGGTAGGCGGTGCCCGTGTCGGACTGGGAGGAGTTTTCATTCCAGGGGATCGGCACTGACTGGGCAGTCAGCACTCCCCTGCCGTTGCCGGCGCCCCTGCGCACGCACCTGCTGGACCGGGTTGAGAAGTTCGACGGCGACTGGTCACGTTTCCGCTCCGACTCGCTGGTCGCAGAACTTGCAAGGGAGCCGGGGCGCTACGAATTTCCGGACGAGGCCGCCCCGCTTGGCGAGCTGTATCGGCTGCTCTACCGGATCACCGGCGGGGCCATGACGCCCTTGATTGGCGGCAGCCTTGAGCGCCTGGGCTACGACGCAGCGTATTCGCTCCAACCGGCCGGGCCGCCGCTCCCGGCGCCGGAGTGGGAGTCGGCCCTTGCCTGGTCCGGGACAGTAGTGGCGGCCGGCGCCCCCGTGGTGCTGGACATCGGCGCCGCCGGCAAGGGCCTGCTGGTGGATCTGGTCGCGGCGGAACTGGAGGCCGCCGGCGTGGGCGGATTCGTCATCGATGCCAGCGGGGACCTCCTGGTCCGCGGGGCAGGACCCGTCAGCGTGGCGCTTGAACATCCCTACAACCCGGAGCAGGCAATCGGCATTATCCACCTGGACGGCCGGGCCCTGTGTGCCTCCGCTGCCAACCGCCGTGCCTGGGGCGACGGACTTCACCATGTGCTGGACGGAACCACCGGGCAGCCGGTGCGGACCGCCGTCGCCACCTGGACGCTGGCAGACACCGCCATGGTGGCCGATGCGCTGGCCACGGCGCTTTTCTTCGTTCCCGGCGCCACGCTTCAGGAAACGTTCGATTTCTCGTGGTTGACCGTCTTTTCGAATGGCAGCGCCGCCTATTCCGCCGAGTTCGAAGGGACGCTGTTCACATGAGCCCCGTGGAGACGCCAAGAACCCGCCTGGTCCGCCCGCTGGCGGGGCGCATGGAAACCGTCGTTGGCAGGTTCACCATGTACCGGCTTGTCCTGCTGGCCCTGGCGGCCCTTGCCGCTTACAGCCTGCTGCTCAATGTGTTGGGCTGGCTGACGTTCGGCATCCCGGAAATGCTGGCGCACCTGGCGTTATGCCTGGCCCTGACCTATGCCTCAAACCGTGCCCTTGCGGCGCTCTTCCGGGTCAAGCCCCACACCGAGTCCTCGCTCATCACCGGGCTGCTGCTTTATTTCCTTTTCTGGCCGCCCCTGCAACCCATGGACCTGGCAGGGGTGGCGCTGGCATGCCTCCTTGCGTCCGCGTCCAAGTACGCGTTGGCTTGGCGTGGACGGCATATCTTCAACCCGGCTGCGGCGGGCGCCTTTATTACCGGGCTTACCGGTTTGAACATCGCCACATGGTGGGCAGCGACACCGGCCATGCTGTGGCTGCTGGTCCCCGCCGTGCTGCTGGTGGTCTACCGGATGCGGAAGGCCCTGATGGCGTCGGTGTTCACCGTGGTGGCAACGGCCATCACTACCCTGGTACTGGTTCGGGCGGGAATGCCGGCCGCGGCCGGCATCTGGCAGGCCCTGGCCCAGCGGCCGGTGCTCTTTTTTGTGGGATTCATGCTCACCGAGCCCCTGACATTGCCGCCGCGGCGCTGGCAGCAACTGGCCCTCGCAACGGTGGTGGGCGTGCTCTTTGCGGTCCCCTGGAACCTGGGAATCTTTGCCAACTCACCGGAGGCGGCGCTGCTGGCGGGCAACCTGCTGGCCTTCCTGGCGGGCCAGCGCGGAGCCGTGAAGCTCCGGTTCGCCGGCGCCCGCCCGCTGACGCCCGCCACCACCGAGTTCTCCTTTGAACCTGCCCGCCCGGTGCGCTTCCTTCCCGGGCAGTACATGGAGCTGGACCTTCCGCAGGCCAAGCCGGACGGAAAAGGACGACGCCGGGTGTTCAGCCTTGCGGGCGGCCCCGGCGAGCGCCTGGTGAAGTTCGGCGTGCGGACGGATGGTCCATTGTCCGCCGCTAAGGCGGCCCTCCTGGCGCTGCGGCCGGGTGACGAGCTGTCGGCCACAGCCGTGGGCGGGGAGTTCGTCCTGCCGCGAGACCCGCGCCGGCCGGTGCTTCTGATTGCGGCGGGAATCGGCATCACACCGTTCGTTTCGTATCTGGCCTCGGGCGCCCTCCGGGAACGGGACGCGGTTCTCCTGGTCCTGGCCAGGAGCGCCGATGAGTTGGCCTACGCGGAGGAATTGCGGAGGTCCGGTGTGCAGGTGCTGGTGCGGCTTGCAGACGGGTCCGTGCCGCCGTCGGGCTTGGCCTCTGCCGCCGGGCGTCCCCCTGGCGTCCGAAGCTTCGGTGCGGACGGCCGGCTGGACGGACCGGACGGCCGGCTGGACGGACCGGACGGCCGGCTGGACGGACCGGCCCTGGCAGCTCTCGTTCCAGACATCTCCCGGCGGGACGTTTACGTCTCCGGCTCTCCGGCAAGCGTTGCGGCACTCCGCCGTGCAGCGAAGCGTTCCGGGGCGCGCCGGGTGCGGACGGACTCCTTTTCGGGCTACTGACGCTGCTTCCCCGCCCTTCCGGGGCCGGCTCCGGTGGCGGTTTTCCCTTGCGGGCCACCTTCCTGCTAAGCTCTAGGACGTCCCGCCGGGAACGGCAGGATATCCGGATTGCCCTCGTAGCTCAGGGGATAGAGCGTCTGCCTCCGGAGCAGAAGGCCGTAGGTTCGAATCCTACCGAGGGCACCAAGAACCCCGCCGCTTCATTGAAGCGGCGGGGTTTTCGTTTGTTGTCCGGGACCAGCTGTCAGAAACGCAGCGCTGCCTCGTCCATCGTGGCCAGGGTGAGCACGGCTTCCTCCACCGTTTCGTGGTCCTCCAGCTCACGCTCGATCCGCCGCAGGACCACCGCGACCTCGTGCTCCGGATGGTCCCCCTGGAGATCCACGGCCGCGACGAGGTACAGCTTGCGCGGGCCCACGAATTCCAAATGAAGATAGGTGAGCCGGGCGATGTCCTGGTGCTCCAGTACCCGGCGGGCCATGGACCGCTCAATATCAGGTGTGACGCCCTGCCCCACCAGGAAGCGCCGGTTGCGGTCGATCAGGATGACGGCGACGACGGCGAGCAGCACGCCCACGGCGATCGAACCGATTGCATCCGGCAACGGGGACCCGGTGACCTGGTGCAGGAACACGCCCACGAACGCCACGACGAGGCCGATCAACGCCGCCGCGTCCTCGGCGAAGACTGCCCTCAGGGTGGGATCAGAACTGATGAGGACCTGTTCAAGGGTGTGCCGTTCCAGTTCATGCGCCGCTTTCCGGGTCTGCCTGAAAGCCTGCGCGAATGAAATCCCTTCCAGGACAAAGGCCACGCCCAGGACCACGTAGGCCACCACGAAGTCCGATGCGGGTTCCGGCTCAATAATCTGCTGGACGCCGTGCATAATCGACACCACCGCGCCGGCGGTGAACAGACCGAAAGCGGCAAACATCGACCAGACATAGGCTTCCCGGCCGTAACCCATGGGATGGCTCTTGTCCCGAGGGCGGGCAGACCGGCGCTCAGCAAGGAACAGGAAGACCTGGTTACCGGTGTCTGCCCAGGAGTGTGCCGCCTCCGCGGCCATCGAGGCTGAACCGGAGAGGACAGCCGCCACCGACTTCGCCGCGGCCACCAGCGTGTTCGCCGCAAAGGCGACGATGACCGTCAGCAGCGTTGAGCCGGATTTTTTTCGCTTTTCGGTTTCAGCCATGCGCCTACCGTACCCACCAGGACAGGTATCAGTACCCGGGAGGGTGCACAATTCCCGAAGCGGGGTCCCGACGATTGTCAGTGGCCCCTCATAGGCTGAAACCACCTAGCTGAGGGAGTACGCCATGCACGTTCAGTTCTGTTCCATCGTTCCGCCCTACCTGCTGCGGCGGCTCGCGCAGCAGGATGCGCCCGGATTCTCATCGGCGGCAAGCGCCGCCAGGAACGCCCTGGGCCACGTCCAGTCGTTCCAGGCCGCCCGTGCACAGGCCGTGCCGGTCCTCCCGCCGGGCCTGCGCCAGGTAAAACCGGGGCCCGTCAACCGCACCATCTACGATGCCGGCGGCGAGGAGGCGCTGCCGGGCAGGCTGGTGCGCGACGAAGGCGGGCAAGCCACCGGCGATGCCGCCGCGGATGAAGCCTACGACGGGCTGGGGCACACCCACCGCCTCTACGCCGACGCCTTCGGACGGGATTCGGTTGACGGGCGCGGGCTGAAGCTGGACGCAACCGTGCACTTCGGCAAGCTTTACGACAACGCTTTCTGGAACGGCAGCCAAATGGTGTTCGGCGATGGTGACGGGGACGTCTTCCAGCGCTTCACAAAGTCGGTCAGCGTCATCGGACACGAACTGGCACACGGGGTAACCCAGTACTCGGCCGGACTTGCCTACCGGAACCAGGCCGGAGCCCTGAACGAATCGATGTCTGACGTCTTCGGCGCGCTCGTGGAGCAATTTGTGAAGAACCAGTCCGCTGCAGAGGCAAGCTGGCTGATCGGCGAAGGCCTGTTCACGCCCAAGGTCCAGGGGCTCGCTTTGCGGTCCATGAAGGCCCCCGGAACTGCTTACGACGACGACGTGCTGGGCAAGGACCCGCAGCCCGATTCCATGGACTCCTATGTCCGGACCAGCGCCGACAACGGCGGTGTCCACATCAACTCGGGCATCCCCAACCGTGCCTTTTACCTCGTGGCGGATGCCCTGGGCGGCTACGCCTGGGAGGCGCCGGGCAGGATCTGGTACGAAACCCTGACCAACGGCTCGTTGCCGGCCGCAGCCACCTTCACGGTCTTTGCACGCGCCACGGCGCGAGCCGCCGCCGATCTTTTCGGCGCCGACTCGCCGGAGCATGACGCCGTAGGGGCCGCGTGGGAAACTGTAAAGGTCAAGGTTTAACCACTGCCCTGCTGCCCGCCCATGGCCGCGGGGCCAATTGGAAGCCCAGGGGCCAGGCCATGAAGATCAAGGTGGAGCGCACCGGCGGGATCGCGGCGATGACAAGGGTGTGGATGGTTGACGCCCGGACAGACAGCGACCTGAGCCAATGGCAGCCCATTCTGGAGGCCTGCCCGTGGGATGCTGTTCCCAGCACCCGGCGGGCAGCGGCCGCCGCCTTCGAGGCGCCGCAGCCGGACCGCTTCATCTACTCCATTACGGCGGGGCAGCGGAGGGCTGCCCTCCCCGAACAGGCCCTCACGGGCCCGTGGCGCGTCCTGGTGGACACCGCACGGGCTGCCTCCGAACAATCTGCCGGTGCGTTCCGTCCCGGGCCGGACGACGATGCGGAGGCCGACGGCCCAGGCTGAAGGGCGGGCTGCAGGCAGACGCCGCATAAAGCCCCCTTGGTGACGGCAGTAGACTGTCTGCAGCCATGACTTTTCATATCTCCTATCCCGCCGAGCTGCCGGTTTCCGAGCGCCGCGAGGACCTGATGGCCGCCATCGCCGCCAACCAGGTGACCATCATCGCCGGCGAGACCGGCTCCGGAAAGACCACCCAGATCCCCAAGATGTGCCTGGAACTGGGCCTGGGCGAAAAGGGCCTTATCGGGCACACCCAGCCCCGGCGGCTGGCCGCCCGGACGGTGGCCGAGCGCATCGCGGAGGAGCTCGGCGTCGAGATCGGCCAGGAGATCGGCTTCCAGGTCCGGTTCACGGGCGAGGTCAGCAAGGCGACCAAGGTCAAACTGATGACCGACGGCATCCTGCTCGCCGAGATCCAGCGGGACAGGCTGCTGCGCAAGTACAGCACCATCATCATTGACGAAGCGCACGAACGCAGCCTCAACATCGACTTCATCCTGGGCTACCTCAAGCGGATCCTGCCGCAGCGGCCGGACCTGAAAGTCATCATCACCTCGGCCACCATCGATCCGGAACGGTTCGCCAACCACTTCGGCACCTCCGCAAATCCGGCACCCATCATCGAAGTCTCCGGCCGGACCTACCCCGTGGAAATCCGCTACCGCCCCCTCACGCAGCCGGCCGCGGACGATGAGGACGCCTCGGACGATGAACTCGAAGAGGCCCGCGACCCCCTGGATGCCGTTTGCGACGCCGTGGACGAGCTGGCAACCGAAGCGCCCGGGGACATCCTGGTTTTCTTCTCGGGCGAGCGCGAAATCCGCGACGCCGCGGAAGCGTTGCAGGCCCGCATCCAGTCCAACCGCCGGCTGGCCAACACCGAGATCCTCCCCTTGTTCGCCCGGCTGAGCCTGCAGGAGCAGCACAAGGTGTTCCACCCCGGTACTAAGCGCAGGATCGTGCTGGCCACCAACGTGGCGGAAACCTCCCTAACTGTGCCGGGCATCAAGTACGTCGTCGATACCGGTACGGCGCGCATCTCGCGGTATTCGCACCGCACCAAGGTCCAGCGCCTGCCCATTGAACGCGTCTCCCAGGCATCGGCCAACCAGCGCTCAGGCCGCTGCGGCCGCGTGTCCGACGGCATCGCCATCCGGCTGTATTCGGAGGAGGACTTCGAGTCCCGGCCCCGGTTCACGGATCCGGAAATCCTGCGCACCAACCTCGCCGCCGTCATCCTCCAGATGACGGCGATGGGCGTGGCGAAAGGCCCCAAGGACGTCGAGGAATTCCCCTTCGTCGAACCGCCGGAAACCCGCGCCATCAACGACGGCGTCACCCTCCTTCGCGAGCTGGGCGCCCTGGCTCCGCCACGCCCGCAGGGCAAAGGCGGCAGGACTGAAGCAGCCGAGGACCGGGGCGGACAAAAGGGTGGGGGCCTCACCGCCGTCGGACAGAAACTCGCCCAGCTGCCCGTGGATCCCCGCCTGGGCCGGATGATCGTGGAAGCCGGGAAACGTGGCTGCGTCCGGGAAGTGATGGTCCTGGCTGCCGCGCTCACCATCCAGGACCCGCGCGAACGGCCCACGGACAAGCAACAGCTGGCCGCGGAAAAGCACAACCGCTTCCGCGATGAGAATTCAGACTTCACCGGCTACCTCAACCTCTGGAACTACCTGCAGGAGAAGCAGCAGGAACTGTCGTCGTCAGCCTTCCGCAGGTTGTGCCGCGCCGAATTCATCAACTACCTGCGCGTGCGGGAGTGGCAGGACCTCTTTACCCAACTGCGCCAGCTCGCCCGGCCGCTGGGCATCACGCTGGACAACAAGAGGCTGGCCGATCCCGTGGGCAACCATGACGGCATCCATATCAGCCTGCTCTCCGGGCTCCTGAGCCATATCGGCATCCTGGATGAACGCAAGCGCGAATACGCCGGCGCCCGGGGCAGCCGGTTCGCCATCTTCCCGGGTTCCTCGCTGTTCAAGAAATCCCCCACGTTCGTCATGGCCGCGGAGCTGGTGGAAACCAGCAGGCTCTGGGCCCGGGTGGCCGCAAAGTTCGATCCCCTGTGGGCCGAACAGGTGGCTCCGGACCTGGTCAAGCGCAGCTACAGCGAACCGCACTGGTCCACCAAACAGGGCGCCGTGATGGCCTACGAAAAGGTCACCCTTTACGGCGTGCCGATCATCGCGCAGCGGCGCATCAATTACGGCCGGGTGGATCCGGTGGTGGCCAGGGAACTGTTCATCCGGCATGCCCTGGTGGAAGGCGACTGGCGCACCCACCACAAGTTCTTCCACCGCAACCGGGCCCTCCTGCACGAGGTGGAGGAACTCGAGGCCCGCATGCGCCGCCGCGACCTGCTGGTGGATGACGAGACGCTGTTCGAGTTCTATGACGCCAGGATCGGACCCGATGTGGTCTCCGAGCGCCACTTCGACAAGTGGTGGAAGGATGCCCGCAGGGAGCACCCGGACCTCCTGGATTACGACAAATCGCTGCTCCTGAGCGACGACGCCGACGACCTGGACGAGTCCGCGTACCCGAAAACCTGGCTGCACAAGGGTTTCGAGCTCCCGCTGACGTATGAATTCCATCCCGTGGCGCCGGGCTCCGCCCCCGACCCGTCCGACGGTGTCACCGCCGAAGTGCCGGTGCTGTTCCTGAACCAACTCGACGACGCGCCGTTCCGGTGGCTGATTCCGGGCCAGCGGGTAGAGCTGGTGACCGCCCTGATCAAGTCGCTGCCCAAACAGGTCCGGAAGAACTTCGTTCCCGCCCCCGATGTCGCCCGGCAGGCGGTGGCCCTCCTCGAATCAGACTTTGATCCGGCCAGGGACGAGCTGGAACCGTCGCTGGAACTTGCGCTGCGGCGGATCCGCGGCGCCATCATCCCGCCCGGCTCCTGGAACTGGGACGCCGTGCCCCCGCACCTGCGGGTGAGTTTCAAAGTGGTGGACAGCAAGGGCAAAGTCCTGGGCGAAGGCAAGGACCTTGCGGAACTGCAGGAGCGGCTTGCCCCCGCCACCCGCCGGGCCATCGCCGAATCGCTCGGCGCCACCCCGGCCTCCGCAGCTGCCGGCACGTCCAAGCGGCGCAACGGCAAGGTGTCCGACGGCGGGCCGGCCGCACGCCAGCAGCCCGCCGGGGTGCCGGGAGCCGCTGCCGGGGCCGGATTCGTGGAGCAGGATGGTCTGACGGAGTGGGTTGTCGGCACCATCGAGCGCCAGGTGAGCAGCATGGTCAAGGGCCACACTGTCACCGGTTATCCGGCGCTGGTGGACCAGGGCACCGCGGTGTCACTGCGCGTGTTCCAAACCGCCGAGGAACAGCTCGAAGCGATGCGGGGCGGGGTGATCCGGCTCCTGGCGCTGCGCGTTCCGGCCCCTGACCGGTACGTCCTGGAGCACCTGAGCAACACCGAGAAGCTCACCTTCAGCCAGAACCCGCATGGTTCGGTGTCCGCCCTCATCGCAGACTGCGCGCTGGCGGCCATCGACAAGCTCACGCCCGCGGAACTTCCCTGGGACCGCAAAGCGTTCGATGCGTTGTATGAGGTGGTGCGCGCCGAGCTCATCGACACGGTCTTTTCGGTCACTGCCGTCGTCGAGCGCATCCTGTCCAGTACCCGGCGGATCGAGAAGCAACTCAAGGGCACCACCAGCCTGGCCCTGATCAGCGCACTGAACGACATCAAAAGCCAACTGGAGCAGCTGGTGTATCCCGGCTTTGTAGCACGGACGGGCTACGCCCAGTTGAGCCAGCTGCCGCGCTACCTGGCCGCGATCGAGAAGCGGCTGGAGCGCCTCCCCGGAAACGTGCAGCGGGATGCCTTGAACATGGCGGTGGTACAGCGGCTTGAGGATGATTACGACGACGCCGTGTCGGCGTTGCTGCCGGGGCGGGGTGCCGGACGGGAGTTAACCCAGGTGCGCTGGATGATCGAGGAACTTCGGGTGAGCCTGTTTGCCGTCGAACTCGGCACGGCCTATTCCGTTTCCGAGAAACGTATCCGCACCGTACTCAACAAGGCCCTGGCACCCGCCTAGCAGCGGCACCTACGAGAGGAACACATGAAGCTCACGCTTGCCCAAGGACCTGCAGGGACAGAGATCGCCGGGCTCGGCCATGCCCAGCCGGCGCGCATCATGGACAACCATGAGCTCGAAGGCATGATGGACACGAGCGACGAGTGGATCCGCCAGCGCACCGGCATCGTCACCAGGCACATCGTCGATGAGCAGGAAACGGTAGTGGACCTCGCCATCTCCGCCGCCCGGATGGCCTTGGCCGATTCGGCGCTTGCGGCCACGGACATCGACCTCGTGGTGGTGGCCACCACCACGGCGGCCGAGCGTACCCCCAACACTGCCGGCCGCGTGGCCCAGGCGCTCGGCCTGGGCGCGGATGGCCGGGGACCGGCAATCATGGATGTCAACACCGCGTGTTCAGGCTTCGAGTATGCCCTCGGCGTGGCCGACCAGGCGATCCGCAGCGGAAGCGCCTCCCACGCGATCGTTGTCGGCGCCGAGACCCTTTCGGCAGTCACGGACTGGACGGACCGCGCGACGGCGGTACTCACCGCAGACGGTGCCGGGGCCGCCGTCGTGCGCCCGTCCGAAACGCCCCGCATCGGCCCGGTGGTCTGGGGTTCGGAGGGCGGCATGGCTGATGCTGTCACCATCTCCCCGCCCTCGGGCCGCTTTTCACAAAACGGCCGTGAAGTGCTGCGGTGGGCCCTCACCAAGGCGCCGGAGCGCGCCCGTGAAATCGTAGCCCGCGCCGGGCTGGGGCTGGACGACATCCAGGTCCTCGCCGCCCACCAGGCCAACCTGCGCATCATCGAGCCGCTCGCGGAAGCCCTGGGCCTGACCGACCGGATCGTCATCACCGACATCACCGAGTCGGGAAACACTTCCGCGGCCAGCGTGCCCCTCGGTTTGAGCAAGTGGTGGCACGCGGGGAAGATCCCGGCAGACGTCCCCGCGCTGTTGTTCGGGTTCGGCGGCGGCTTCACTTACGCGGGCATGGTGGCCATGACGCCGCGCATGCACTAAGACTCCAAGCGCCGGCGGCGCCCGTGCCCGCCGCAGCAGCAGCGGGCACGGAACTGGTCAGGACGCCGGAACGAACTCCCCGTAGCCGGCTGCGCGCAGCCCGTCACGCAGCTTCTCCGCGTTGGCGTCCAGGACCTCAGGATCCGGGTTCTGGTCCGCGGATCCGAAGTCGAAGTCGGCCATGCTGCGCGATGGCCAAACGTGCACGTGCAGGTGGTTGATCTCGTAGCCCGCCACGATCAGGCCTGCACGCCGGGCCCCGAAGATATCCACTTGCACGGCCCCGATACGCCGTGCCACTTCCATGACTTTGGCGAGGGTCTCCGGCGGGGCGTCCGTCCAGCGGTCCACTTCCTCGGTGGGAACCACCAGTGTATGGCCGTCGGCGAGCGGGCCCGTGGTCAGGAAGGCCGACACATCGTCCTCGCGCCAAACGAACCGGCCGGGAATCTCGCCCTTCAGGATCTTCGTGAACAGCGTGCTCATGCGTTTGCCTCCTCGGCGGCTGCCTGCAGCGTGCTGGTATCCAGCACGAACCGGTACTTTACGTCTCCAGCGACCATCCGGTCGTAGGCATCATTCAGCTGGCCGGCGGACACCATCTCGATATCGGCCACCACGCCGTGCTCCGCACAGAAATCCAGCATCTCCTGGGTTTCGGCGATGCCGCCGATCAGTGATCCCGCGTAGGCAATCCGGCGGCGGATCAGGGAGCCCGGGTTGACCGGCGGCATGGCTTCCGACGGCAGGCCCAGCTGGAACAAGGCGCCGTCCACGCGCAGCGTACGGAAGAACGGGTTCAGGTCGTGCGGGGCGGCAACGGTGTCGATGATGAGGTCGATGGTGCGGTCCGCGGCAGCCATGGCGGCCTCGTCCCGCGACAGGACCACTTCGTCGGCCCCCAGCTCCAACGCTGCAGCAACCTTGGACTCCGAGGTGGTGAAGACCACCACCTTTGCGCCCATGGCCTTGGCCAGCTTGACCGCCATGTGCCCCAGTCCCCCAAGGCCCACGACGCCCACCACGTCCCCGTCCTCGACCTCGAAGTGCCGCAGCGGCGAGAACGTGGTGACACCGTCACACAGCAGGGGTGCGACGGCGGCCGGGTCCAGTGAGTCGGGTACGTGGAGGACATAGCGCCGATCCACCACGATCGACGAGGAATAGCCGCCCTGGGTGATGGCGCCGCCGTTCCTGCGGTCCTTTGCCCCGTAAGTGCCGGTCATACCCTTTTCGCAGTACTGCTCCAGGCCGTCCAGGCAGCTGTCACACTCGCGGCAGGAGTCAACCATGCAGCCGACGCCCACCCTGTCACCGACGGCGAAGTCGGTGACGTCTGACCCGATCCTCCTGACCGTTCCCACAATTTCGTGGCCTGGCACCAGGGGGTAGGTCTGGCCGCCCCACTCCCCACGGGTGGCGTGCACGTCCGAGTGGCACAGACCGCAAAACTCGATGGCGATTTCGACGTCGTCCGGTTTGGGCGCGCGCCGGGCCACCGTCAGCGGTACCAGCCCGCTGCCTCCGGACACGGCACCGTAGGCCGCGGCGAGCACACCGGCTTCGGCTGCGGCCCCGTCTTCAGGGGTGGGGGCGATTTCAGGGGCCGGGACAATAGGGGTGGCAAGGGGCGGTGGTACGGGGCGTCCTGGTGTCATAGTGCGACGCTACCCCCGCTTCCCGCGGAGTTTCCAGCCGGGCCCCCAACGTCGCCGGCATCAAGCCCGCCACCGCCGGGCTCCGGGCCGACGGCCACCGGCAGTTCAGGGCGGTTGGACCACTCCGAGAAAGAGCCTGGATACAACACGGCCCGGAACCCGGCAAGCTCCAATGCGGCAGCCTCATGGGCTGCCGTAACGCCGGATCCGCAGTAGACCGCCACCGGCGTTCCGTCCCGGACACCCAGGTCTTCAAACCTCCGCCGCAACTGCGTTGCCGGCAGGAACCGCCCATCGGCGTCCACGTTGTCCGTCGTGGGGGCACTGACCGCCCCGGGAATGTGGCCGGCGCGGGGATCCACGGGCTCAACCTCGCCCCGGTACCTCTCCCCTGCCCTCGCGTCGAGCAAAAGTCCGCTGTCCGCCCAGCCTGCGGCAGCACCGGCGTCGGCCACGGGCATGTGTCCGCTGCCCAACTCGACGTCGCCGGGGCCGGGCGCGACGGGGCCGGATTCGAGCGGAAGCCCGGCCGCGCGCCAGGCGGCCAGGCCGCCGTCGAGCAGGCAGACCCCGGCGAGGCCGGCATCACGAAGCATCCACCACAGCCTGGCCGCTGCCATGTTGGCGCTGTCATCGTAGGCGACCACTACGTCGCCGTTACGGATTCCCCATCGCCGTGCCGACTCCTGGAAACGCTCCGGAGATGGCAGCGGGTGCCGCCCGCGGTCCGGAACTGCAGGATCGGAGAGTTCGGTGGCGAGGTCTACAAAGACCGCGCCCGGCAGGTGCTCCGCGAGATAGTGTTCGTGCCCGTGCGGATCGCCCAGCGCCCAGCGCACGTCCAGGAGCACCGTCCGCCGCCCGGCGGCAAGCCTGTCCTCAAGTTCCGCCACGTCGATCAACGGCTTCATTGCACTCCTTACGCCTTGTACTGCCAACGCGTCCCACTCTAGACGGACGGCTCCCAGGCCCCGGGTAGTCTGGATTGGTGACGATTGAGGGCAGCACCGGCAAGGGCAGCGGCGGAACAGACAGGGACTGGGCCGACCAGGCCATCCGCACCATCAAAGGGGAAAACAACCGCTCCGCGGACACCCACCTCTATGCGGTACCGCTGCCGGAGCACTGGGGCATCCAGCTGTATCTCAAGGACGAGTCGACGCACCGTTCCGGCAGCCTTAAGCACCGGCTGGCAAGGTCGCTCTTCCTGTTCGGGCTGGTCAATGGCTGGATCCGGCAGGACACCACCATCGTGGAGGCTTCCAGCGGCAGCACGGCGGTATCGGAAGCGTATTTTGCCCAGCTCCTGGGACTTCCCTTCATAGCCGTCATGGCCCGCACCACCAGCCAGGAAAAAATCGCCCTGATTGAGCAGTTCGGCGGCTCCTGCCTCCTGGTGGAGAACGCATCGGACGTGTATGCCGTGGCAGAAGACGTAGCCGCCACCTGCAACGGGCATTACATGGACCAGTTCACCTACGCGGAGCGGGCCACGGACTGGCGCGGGAACAACAACATTGCCGAATCGATCTTCGGCCAGCTCAGCCAGGAGCCGCACCCCGTGCCGGAGTGGGTGGTGGTGGGCGCGGGCACGGGCGGAACCAGCGCCACCATCGGCCGGTACCTGCGCTACCACTCACATCCAACCAAGCTGCTGGTGGTGGACCCCGAAAACTCCGCGTTCTACCCCGGCTGGCTGGGTGAGGCGGACGGGCAGCCCACCGGCCCGCCCTCGCGGATCGAAGGCATTGGCCGGGCCCGGATGGAGCCCAGCTTCATCCCCACCGTTATCGACCGGATGGTCCGGGTACCGGACGCGGCTTCGGTTGCCGCGATGCGGCACCTGGACTCCTACGCGGGCCTGCATGCGGGCCCGTCGACGGGCACCAACCTTTGGGGCGTCTGGGAAACAGTCGCGCGCCTCCTGTCTGAAGGCCGCCGGGGCAGCGTCGTTTCCTTGATGTGCGACGGCGGCGACCGGTATGCGGGCACGCACTGGAACCAGGAGTGGCTGGCTTCCCAGGGGTTGGATCCGGCGCCCTGCGAAGCGGTAATCGCGCGCTTCCTGGACACCGGGGAATGGACCGGGGCGCCGGCCTAGACTTCCACGGACTCCCGCGGGGCCAGGTGACGGTATTCCGTGCCGTACTTGGCACCGATCCGCTTGACGTGCCCTTCGACGATGCCAAGACCGTTGTCGTTGAGCAGCCCGTCGTGGATCTGGAAGGCGCGCGGCGCGCGCACTCCAATCACGAAGTCAACCACTTCCGCGGACTTGCTCCACGGTGCGTGCAGCGGGACCAGGAGGGTCTGGACCTCGAGGCCGTCGGGGATGACGAACGAGTCCCCCGGGTGGTACACGTTGCCGTCCACCAGGAAGCCGATGTTGGCCACCATGGGAATCTGGGGGTGGATCAGGGCGTGCTGGCCGCCGAAGCTGCGGATGTCGAAGCCTGCAGCCTGGAACGACGATCCAGGTTCCACGGTGTGGATCCTGTCCGCTGCGTCCGGAGCTTCCCCGCGCAGCTGGCCGGCGACGCCCTCGGGAGCATACAGCGCCAGGTCCTTGGCCTTTTCCAGCGCTTCCACCACCGCCTTGGTGTCAAGGTGGTCTGCGTGTTCGTGGGTCACCAGGACGGCCTGGGCCCCCGCCAGTGCCTCGGCGGATTCGGAAAAGGTGCCCGGATCAAGGACCAGGACGCCGCCTTCCTTCTCGAGCCGGACACAGGCATGGGTGTATTTGGTCAGCTTCATAGCGCCAGCCTAGGGTCCGTTCCGGAATGGTGTCCACGCATACGGCCGGCAAATCCGGCTGCCAGACGCCGACTGGTAATCTTGATGTCTGCCCCCCACGGAAGCGAGTTCGTCCATGCCGATCGGCGTCAAGGCTGATTCCGCCGCCCCATCCCCGGCAGGAGGAGGCAAGGAACAGCGCGTTACCAAACAGCGGAAAGCCGTCAGCGCAGCCCTGGACAGCCTCGATGACTTTGTCAGCACCCAGGAGCTTTACCGGATCCTGCAGAACCAGGGCGTCTCCGTTTCACTCGCCACTGCCTACCGGATCCTGCAGTCCCTGGCAGACGAAGGCCTGGTGGACGTGCTGCGCAACGGCGACGGCGAGGCGGTGTACCGGCGCTGCGCCGTGACCGGCCACCACCATCACCTGCTGTGCAGGAACTGCGGGAAGGCAGTGGAGGTGGAAGCACCCGCCGTGGAAACGTGGGCGGTGCGCGTGGCGGCTGAACACGGTTTCACCGAGGTGGACCACACCGTGGAAATTTTCGGCCTCTGTCCCGACTGCACCGCCCTTAGGGCTGCCGGGAAACTGTAAGGACCCGGCCGTTGATCCCCCGGGCGTCGCGTACGGAGCCGACGATGCGGCACACCACATAAATCAGGAACGACAACGTGGTGACGTAGGGGCTGATCGGGATGCGTCCGCCCAGGGCCAGCAGGATGCCGCCCACGGTCGCCGTCACTGCGAACACCACGCTCAGGACGACCACCGGCACCGGTGACGACGTTACCCGCAGCGCTGCTGCTGCCGGCGTAATCAGCAGGGCAAGCACCAGCAGGGCCCCCACAACCTGGATGGACAGGGCCACACTGACGCCCAGCACAATCATGAACACGATCCCCAGCGTTCGGACGGGGACTCCCCTAGCCTCGGCGAGCTCGGGATCCACGCTGGCGAAGTTCAGCGGACGCCATACGGCCACCAGCACAAGCACAACCACGACGGCGGTCCCCGCCAGCGCCTGCAGCTGGACAGTGTCCACGGAGACGATCTGGCCGGTCAGCAGGCCGAATTTGTTTGCGGCACGGCCCTGGTACAGGGATAGGAAGAGGATTCCAAGTCCCAGGCCGAACGGCATGATGACCCCGATGATCGAGTTCTTATCCCTGGCCCGGACCCCCATCAGGCCCAGCAGCAGGGCAGCCGCCACCGATCCAATGAGCGAGCCGAACACCACGTCCGCCCCGACCAGCAGGGCAAAGGCGGCCCCTGCGAAGGAAAGTTCGGAAATGCCGTGGACCGCGAAGGCAAGGTCCCGCTTCATGACGAACGTCCCCACCAGGCCGCCGAGGAGGCCCAGGATGGCGCCTGCCCAGATGGAGTTCTGGACCAGGACCAACAGTTCGCCATAGTTGTCGAAGTTGAAGATGGCACCCAAGATGCTGTCGGCGTCCATCAGGCCACCTCCCCTGCCAGCGAGTCTGCCTCGTGGTGGTGGTGGGTGGTGGCGTCCGGCAGGCCGACCACGACGATCCTGCCGTTGGCATGGATCACCTCCACGTGGCTGCCGTATAGGTCTGAAAGTACTTCCGTGGTCATGACCTCTTCCGGCGCCCCCACCCGGAAACGTCCCCCCGCCAGGTACAGCACCCGGTCCACGTAGTCGATGATCGGATTGATTTCATGGGTCACGAAGACAACGGCACTGTCGTGCTCCCGGCTTTGTTGGTGGATCAGGGCACTGACTGCCTGCTGGTGGTGGAGGTCAAGGGACAGCAACGGTTCGTCGCAGAGCAGCACCTTTGGATCCGTTGCCAGTGCCTGGGCCACCCTGAGCCGCTGCTGTTCTCCGCCGGAGAGCTGGCCCACCGGGACTTTGGCGTAGTCGGAGGCTCCCACGAGTTCCAGCAACTCGTCCACCCTGCGGTTGGTTTTGCGGGCTGACAGCCGGATCCCGAACTTATGGCCGTCCACGCCGAGGGCCACAAGGTCGCGGGCGCGCATGGGGGTATCCGGCGCGAACGACTTCTGCTGGGGAATGTAGCCGATCAGGCTGCTGCCGCGTTCAACCGGGTGGCCGTCCAGCTTTGCCTGTCCGGACTGCAGCTTCTGCAGGCCCAGCAGGACTTTGAGGAAACTTGTCTTGCCGCTGCCGTTGGGACCCAGCACGGCGAAAAACTCTCCGGGCCTGATGTCCAGGTCCAGGTCCTCCCAAAGCGTTCGCTGGCCGAATGCGAGGCCCGCCCCTTTGAGGCTTACGACGGATTTCACCTAGTTTGTCTCCAAAACCTTGCTGATGTTGTTCACATTGTCCGTCATCCACTGCAGGTAGGTCCTGCCTTCAGGCAGGGTCTCGGTGAAGTCGACCACCGGAACACCAGCGGATTCGGCGGCCTTTTTCAGTGCCTCCGTCTGCGGGCCTTCCGTTTGGGCGTTGTAGGCCAGGAGGCGTACGGACTTGGAGCCAACCAGGTCCGTGGCCGCCTTCAGCACCGCGGGAGGAACGTCGCTGCCCTCTTCGATGGCAGCGGTGTATTGCTCAGGCGTGGCGTTCACCAGTCCCGCCTCCTCCAACAGGTACAGGGGGACAGGCTCCGTGACTGCAACGCGGCTGCCCGGCGTGGCCGCCTTCATGGCGTCCACCTTGGACTGAAGCTGTGACAGGGAGGACTTGAAGGAGTCCGCGTTGGCGGTGAAGGAGGCGGCCGAGGCAGGATCCAGCGACGCCAGCTTGCCCGCAATGGCGTCGGCCACGCGCTCCATTGCCGGCAGGCTGTACCAGACATGCTCATTCAGGCCGCCGTGATCGTGTGCATCGTGTCCGGCGGATTCCTCCGCGGGTGTTGCCGACGCGCCGGCCGTGGCGTCCTCCGGGTGGGCAAGGCCGGAAATTTCGACGGCGGTCAGCACGTTTGCACTGTCGATCCTGCTGCTCTCCACAAGGGTATGGATGAAGTCGTCGTAGCCGCCCCCGTTTTCGATGACCAGCTTCGACTTGGACACGGCCAGCCGGTCCTGGGCGTTCGCTTCGTAGGAGTGCGGATCCTGCCCGGCACTGTTGATGATCGAGGTGACCTTGACCCTGTCACCGCCGATGGTCCGTGCAATGTCGCCATATACGTTCGTTGAGGCCACCACATTGATGCCCTGCGCCTCGTCCGGAGCCTGCGACGGCTGGGGGCTGCATGCACTGAGCAGGAGCCCGACGCCTGTCAGGGCGGCAAGGAAGGAGCTGGCAGTGGCTGTACGGCGCACGAAAAACCTCGGTTCACACAGAAAGGGAAGGCGACTCAGCCAAGCCTATACCTAAATGCGAATGATTCCTATTTAGGTTGTGAAACCGGACCCGGCCGCCCCGAAGTGCCCCCCACAGCGGAGGGGCACCACGGGACGTCAGCCCCCGTTCGGCTGTCCCAACCGGCGGATGCCGGTGGCCTGGGTTGCGTCCCGGATTTCGCCGACGAGCTGTTCGATGACGTCCTCCAAAAAGAGGACGCCCCTGGTGTTGCCGTCAGGGCCGATCACCCGCGCCAGGTGGGATCCGGTACGCTGCATGACGGACATCGCCTTTTCGATCTCGTCACCCAGGGCAAGGTTGGCCAGCGACCGGATCCGGCTCTCGCCAATAGGCAGCTCGTAGCCCGACTCCGGAATGGACAGCACGTCCTTGACATGCAAGTAGCCGTACAGCATATCTTCGTCATCCAGCATGGGGAACCGCGAGAAGCCGGTTCTGCTGACGGCCTTCTCAAACTCCACCGGAGTGGTAGAGGCCCCCAGCATGACGAGCTTCTCGAGCGGCACCATGATGTCCTCCGCCGTGTGCTCCGAGAACTCAAGTGCACCGGTGATCAGCCCGGCGTCGTCGTCCACCAGTCCGTGACGGGTGGACTCCTGCACGATCGACTGCACCTCCTCCAGGGTGAAGGAGGATGTGACCTCGTCCTTGGGCTCGATCCGCATCAGCTTCAAAATGTGGTTGGCGGACCAGTTGAGGGCGGAAATCACAGGGTGGACCAGTCGTGAGATGAACAGCAGCGGCGGGGCCAGGAACAGGGCCGCCTTGTCGGCCACGGACACCGAAATGTTCTTGGGCACCATCTCGCCGAACGTCACGTGCAGGAACGTCACCACCATAAGGGCCACAGCGAAGGCCGCCACGTCGGCCACTTCCGCCGGCAGGCCCACGGTCTCGATGGGGACAGCCAGCAGGTGGTGGATCGCCGGCTCGGCCACCAGCAGGATCAGCAGTGAACAGACGGTGATGCCCAGCTGTGCGCAGGCCAGCATCAGGGAGACGTTTTCCATGGCGCGCAGGGTGGTCTGGGCGCGTTTGGATCCGGTGTCAGCCAGAGGCTCGATCTGGCTGCGGCGCGCTGACATGATGGCGAATTCAGCGGCCACGAAAAAGGCGTTGCCCAGCAGGAGGAACCCCAGCCAGAGTATTCCGGCCCAGTCGCTCATGGCTTGCTCCTGTCATTGGCATCCTGCGCAGCCGGTTCCGCCACTGGGTGGAAGCAGATGCGGTCGATCCTGCGGCCGTCCATCCTGGTGACGCTGAGGGTTCCGCCGTTGACGTCTACTGTGTCGCCGACAACGGCAATCCTGCCCAGCTTGCTCATCACGTACCCGCCCACGGTTTCGTAGGCCGCTTCGTCCGGAACGCTCAGGCCCGGGATCTGCTCGGACAGTTCGTCGGGCCGGAGGAGCCCCGGAAAATACCAGTCGCCGGAGGCGCTTTGCAGGAGTCCCGGGCGGACCCTGTCGTGCTCGTCCGCCACTTCCCCCACGATCTCCTCCACCAGGTCCTCCAGGGTGGCGATGCCTGCGGTTCCGCCATACTCGTCCAGCACCACAGCCAACTGCAGGTTTCCTTCCCGCAGTTCGGCCAGCAGCGCATCCAGGTGGATGGTTTCCGGAACGCGCAGCACCTCGGTCATGATGGCGCCGGCTTCGAGGTTTTGGCGGCGTTCCCATGGAACGGCAACCGCCTTCTTGACGTGCACCAGGCCGCGGATGTCGTCGGCGGAGTCACCGATGACGGGGAACCGCGAGTACCCGGTCCGGCGTGCCGCGTCCACCACGTCGGAAACCGGTTGGTCGGCGTCGATCGTCTCCAGCCGGATGCGCGGGGTCATGACGTCCGCCGCTGTCCGTGAGGAGAAATTCAACGTGCGGGCAATGAAGTTGGCCGTCCCGGCGTCGAGCGTTCCCATCGCCGCTGACCTGCGGACCAGCGAGGCAAGCTCCGCGGGTGTCCGCGCGCCCGAAATTTCCTCTTTGGCTTCCAGCCCAAAGATGTGAAGGATCCTGTTGGAGAAACCGTTGAGGACCAGGATGGCCGGCTTGAAGATCGTGGTGAAGACCAGCTGCGGCCCCGCCAGGGCCCGGCCCACGGGGAAGGCCAGCGCGATCGCCATGTTTTTCGGCACCAGTTCACCCAGGAGCATGGACAGCAGCGTCGCCAGGACCATCGCCAGGATGAGCGAGACGGACTGCACCGCCACAGCGGGAAGTCCGACGGCGGCCAGCGGCGCCTCAAGGAGGCGGCCCACGGACGGTTCCATGACGTAACCGGTGAGCAGCGTGGTCAAGGTAATGCCGAGCTGGCAACTGGACAACTGGGTCGATAGGGACTTAAGGCAGGTGAGCAGGGGCACTGCCCCTGTGTCGCCGTCGTCGATTGCGCGCTGGACAGTGGGCTGGTCCAGCGCGATGAGGGAGAATTCGACGGCAACAAAGAACCCGGTGCCGGCGATCAGCAGCAAGCCTGCTGCGAGGAGAAGCCACTCCATTCAGCATCCCGCCTGAGGTGCGAAAGTTGCAGTATGCGTGCTGAATGGGGGTTTGGAGAAGCTGTTTCGTCCCGGCGGAGGATGGTCGGCTGATACCGATGCCTGGTCCGTGCGGGTTGCGGCGAGCTGGGCCGTTGGCTGGTGATGGGCGCGTTGTCGGGGTTTGCCGGCTCTGTGGGCGGACTGCGCGGTGCTTCTCTTCATGCTCCGCTGACAGCGCCCAGGCCGGCACCTAGATTTACTGTCCATAAGAATTTCAGTCTACAGGAGCGGCCTTTGCCGGAGGGGCCGCACAAGGGCGGAAGACCGCCCGTTTCCGGCCCCCGGCAACCGTCGCGGTGATGGCCCGGGGCCTGCCGGCGTAAACGGAATAGCCGGTATATTTCGGGCCCCGTTCGCCACGTCATGATTTGGGTCACCCTTATTGGCAGTTAACACGGAATGCTCACTAGACTTGCAAAGGTCCGGGTTCAGAGGACAGAGACTGGTTCGAACGTAGTGCTGAAGCACCGGGGGGCCAAAGAGAAATCAAACTCATGGAAGAGGCGTATTTCAAGTGCCAGAGCAGCCAAGCCACCGTCTACCAGAGGAATTTGGCGGGAACGAGTGGCTCGTTGACGAACTGTACGAGCAGTACCAACAGGACAAGAACGCGGTGGACGCCAAGTGGTGGCCCCTGTTTGAATCCTTCGACTCGGGCAACGGTTCTTCTTCCAACGGAAATTCCGCGCACACTGCCAACCCTCCCACCAGGGAACTCCCCGTCGTAAAATCGGCTCCCGCCGCGCCGGCACCGTCGCCGGCAGCTGCCCCTGCCGCTCCCCCGGCGGCACCGGCCGCCGCTGCCCCTGCAGCAGCCCCCGCGCCCGTCAAGAAGGCCCCGGCAACCGAGGCCCGCGACGGCGGCAAGAAGACTGAGGCCGGCACCGGCTCGCAGCCCATCCCGGCCCAGCTGCCCAAGAACGTCAAGGCCCCCACCGCACCCGAGGAAGACGTCGTCTCCGTCCTCCGCGGCCCTGCCAAGGCCATCGCCACCAACATGGTCACCAGCCTCCAGGTGCCCACGGCCACCAGCGTGCGCGCCATCCCCGCCAAGTTGCTCATCGACAACCGCGTGGTCATCAACTCCAACCTGGCCCGCGCCCGCGGCGGCAAGGTGTCCTTCACCCACCTCATCGGCTATGCCGTGATCCGGGCGCTTTCCCAGTTCCCGTCGATGAACGTGTACTACGACGAGGTGGACGGCAAGCCCGTCGCCGTCCAGCCGGCACACGTCAACTTCGGCATCGCCATCGACATGCCCAAGCCCGACGGCACCCGCCTGCTCATGGTCCCGAACATCAAGAAGGCCGAGACCCTCAACTTCGCCGAGTTCTGGCACACCTACGAGGACCTCATCAAGCGGGCCCGCAACGGTAAGCTCACCGCCGAGGACCACCAGGGCACCACCGTGTCCCTGACCAACCCCGGCGGCATCGGAACCGTGCACTCGGTACCGCGCCTCTCCAAGGGCCAGGCTGCCATCATCGGCGTCGGCGCCCTCGACTACCCCGCTGAGTTCCAGGGCGCCAGCGAGAAAATCATCGCCCAGAACGCCATCAGCAAGGTCCTCACCCTGACCTCGACCTACGACCACCGCGTCATCCAGGGCGCCGGCAGCGGCGAGTTCCTGAAGCTGGTCCACCAGCTCCTGCTGGGTGCACAGAACTTCTACGACGAGATCTTCGAAGCACTGCGCATCCCCTACGAGCCCGTCCGCTGGAGCCCCGACCTGCAAGTCGACCCCGCGGACGAGATCAACAAGGTGGCCCGGATCCAGCAGCTGATCCACTCCTTCCGCGTGCGCGGGCACCTCATGGCTGACACCGATCCGCTGGAATACGTGCAGCGCAAGCACCCGGACCTTGACGTCCTCACGTACGGCCTGACCCTTTGGGACCTGGACCGCGAATGGCCCACCGGCGGCTTCGGCGGCAAGCCGATGCTCAAGTTCCGCGACATCCTCGGCGTCCTGCGCGATGCCTACTGCCGCACCACCGGCATCGAGTACATGCACATCCAGGAACCTGCCGAGCGCAAGTGGTTCCAGGACCAGCTGGAACACCCCTACTCCAAGCCCAGCCGGGAAGAGCAGCTGCGGATCGTCTCCAAGCTCAACGCTGCCGAGGCATTCGAGACCTTCCTGCAGACCAAGTTCGTGGGCCAGAAGCGCTTCTCCCTTGAGGGCGGCGAATCCCTGATCCCGCTGCTGGACGCGATCATGTCCGATGCCGCCGACGACGGCCTGGACGAGGTTGCCATCGGCATGGCCCACCGTGGCCGCCTCAACGTCCTGACCAACATCGCCGGCAAGACCTACGCACAGGTGTTCCGCGAATTCGAGGGTACCCAGGATCCCCGCTCCGTACAGGGATCCGGCGACGTCAAGTACCACCTGGGCACCGAAGGTACGTTCACCTCGGACAACGGCAAGGAAACCAAGGTATACCTCGCCGCCAACCCGTCGCACCTGGAAGCCGTGGACTCCGTCCTTGAGGGCATCGTCCGGGCCAAGCAGGACCGCCTGGACCAGGGCGAATCGTTCCCCGTCCTGCCCATCATGGTGCACGGTGACGCAGCCTTCGCCGGACAGGGAGTTGTGGCCGAGACCCTCAACCTGTCCCAGCTCCGCGGCTACCGCACCGGTGGCACCATCCACATCGTGGTCAACAACCAGGTGGGCTTCACCACCGCCCCGTCGTCGTCACGTTCGTCCACGTACTCCACCGACGTCGCCAAGATGATCCAGGCGCCGGTCTTCCACGTGAACGGCGACGACCCTGAGGCCGTTGTCCGCATCGGCCAGCTGGCCTACGAGTTCCGGCAGCGCTTCCACAAGGACGTTGTCATCGACATGGTGTGCTACCGCCGCCGGGGCCACAACGAGGGTGACGACCCCTCGATGACCCAGCCGCTGATGTACAACCTGATCGAAGCCAAGCGCTCCGTCCGCAAGCTGTACACCGAATCGCTCATCGGCCGCGGGGACATCACCGAGGAAGAAGCGGAGCAGCTGCTCCGCGACTACCAGGAACGGCTGGAACGGGTCTTCGCCGAGACCCACGCCGCCCAGACCTCTCCGATCCCGATCGTGACCGCGGATTCCGCCGCAGTGTCCGACATCGAACGGCCCAAGGCCCAGCAGTCCGATTCCAACGTCAGCGCGCCGGCCTCCACGGCCATCAGCGCCGAAACGCTGGCCCGGATCGGCAAGGCACACGTGGAGATCCCCGACGGCTTCACGGTCCACCCCAAGCTGAAGCAGCTGCTTGAAAAGCGCGAGCAGATGTCCCGCCAGGGCGGCATCGACTGGGGCTTCGGCGAGATCGCTGCCTTCGGTTCCCTGATCATGGAAGGCGTCCCCGTACGCCTGGCCGGCCAGGACTCCCGCCGCGGTACGTTCGTCCAGCGCCACGCCGTCTTCCACGACCGCGCCAACGGCAAGGAATGGCTGCCCCTGGGCAACCTCTCCGACGACCAGGCCAAGCTGTGGATCTACGACTCCCTGCTGTCCGAATACGCGGCCATGGGCTTCGAGTACGGCTACTCCGTGGAGCGCCCGGATGCCCTGGTCCTCTGGGAGGCCCAGTTCGGCGACTTCGTCAACGGTGCACAGACCATCATTGATGAGTTCATCTCCTCGGCGGAGCAGAAGTGGGGACAGCGCTCCTCGCTGGTCCTGATGCTCCCGCACGGCTACGAAGGCCAGGGCCCGGACCACTCCTCGGCAAGGATCGAGCGCTTCCTGCAGCTGTGCGCGGAGGACAACATGATCGTGGCGAACCCCACCACCGCCGCCTCGCACTTCCACCTGCTGCGCCGCCAGGCGTACAGCCGCCCGCGCAAGCCGCTGATCATCTTCACCCCCAAGCAGCTGCTTCGCCTGAAGGCCGCCGCCTCGTCGGTGGAAGACTTCACCAACGGCACCTTCCGCCCGGTCATCGGCGAGCATGAGCAGCTGCCGGCCACCGCCGTCGAACGCGTGCTCCTGGTCTCCGGCCGCCTGTACTACGATCTCCTGTCCACCCGGCAGAAGACCGGCGACCAGACCACTGCCATCGTCCGCGTGGAGCAGCTGTACCCGCTGCCGCACCAGGAGATCGCAGCGGAACTCGCCAAGTACCCCAACGCCGAAGTGGTGTGGGCACAGGACGAGCCCGCAAACCAGGGACCGTGGCCGTTCGTCGGCCTGCACCTGCCGGAGATCCTTGACCGCCGCGTGCGGCTGGTGTCCCGGCCGGCATCCGCCTCCACGGCTGCCGGTTCCATGAAGCGCCACGCCGCGGAACAGGATGCCCTCCTGAAGCAGGCATTTGAGCGGAAGTAGCAGTAAGGCTGCCCGGCCGGACGTCGAAATACCAGACTCCGGCCGGGCAGTTCTGTTTAATGGACTGACAGCGCCGCCTTCAACCACCGCAGCCGCGGCGGCGGCGGTGGCAGCGGCCGTCCGAAGTAGACCCGTACCGAAGTAAAGAGGAACGCGTGGAAGACAGGAAGCTGCGGATCGCAGCTGTAGGAGATGAATTGCTGGCCGGACTGGGTGATCCCCGGGCGCTTGGCTGGCTGGGCCGCGTGCTGGCCCGCACTCCCCAGGACGGCATGCTGCTGGAAAGCTACGCGCTCCCCTGCCCGCAGGAAGGTACCGAGGGGCTGGCGGCACGCTGGCTGGACGAAGCCGGCCGCCGTTTCAGCGCCCAGGCGGAGAACCGGCTGGTGATCGGCCTGTCAGGACGTGACATCGAGTTTGGCCTGTCCACCGCGCGGAGCAGGCTGAACCTGGCCAACATCCTGGACTCGGCTTCCCAGAACCGCATCGAGGTTTTCGTGGTGGGACCGCCCCCCACGCTCGATCCGGCCCAGAACCGGCGGCTTGACGAGTTGAATACCGCCTTCGCTGATGTCACCACCCGCCGCAAGCACCTTTACGTCGACACCTTCTCACCGCTCCTGAACCACGAACAGTGGCGCCAGGACCTGGCGGCCAACGGTGGTACGCCGGGCCAGGCCGGTTACGGCCTCATGGCCTGGCTGGTGCTGCACCGCGGCTGGTTCCAGTGGCTGGGCCTGGAAGCGCCGCAGTAGCTTCGAGATATATCTTGACCCTGCCCAGGGGCGGCGATAGGTTGTAGTGGCAGCGCGATATATCGCCTTTGGAGGGGACCGTGGCCGAGGAAACCTGGACTGTTGAGAGCCCGCAGACCATTGTCGTAGGGGACGTGGCGTCCCTCAAGCTGGGGATGGTCCGCGGCAGCTTCCACGTCGTGGCGCACACCGAACCCGAGGTCCGGTTGGAGGTGTCGGAGGTCCACGGCGACCCCGTGTCCGTCTCCCTCAGTGGCGGCAGGTTGGAGGTGCGGCACCAGCTGCACGGCGCCCAGGGGTGGTTCAAGAACCTGATGGAGACGGTCAACCACAACAGCGGGAATTCAGCCGTCATCACCATCGCAATTCCCGGCAGCGTCGAGGTCGAAGCGGGAACCGTCAGCGGTGATGGACTGGTTTCCGGTACCTCCGCCCACGTACGCCTCAATACCGTCTCCGGTACGGTCGCCGCAGAGGGCACGTCCGGCGAACTGCAGGTCAACACCGTCAGCGGAAGCGTGGCCGTCCGGGACCACCGCGGCGTACTCACCGCCAAGAGCGTCTCCGGCGAGATTACGGCGTCTGGCCACTTATCCAATGTGCGTACCAACACGGTCAGCGGCCACCTCAGCTTCGACCTGCTCGACTTCACCCGGGACTTCGGCTCGAACTCGGTTTCGGGCGACCTCACCATCCGGCTGCCCCATGACGTAGGTGTGGACATTGTGGCCAAGTCCGCCGGCGGTGCGGTGGTTCTTGACGGCCAGCAGTGCCTCCTGGCCAACGGCAAGGTGGAGACCATTGCCGGGCCGGATGGGCAACTGATGCTGGTGCGGACCAACTCCGTGTCCGGCAAGACCTCCATCTTCCACGCTCCGGCACCGGTTGGCGGCGGCGAACGGGAACGCTGATGCCGCCCGTCTTCGCACATGGAGCGTTGCGCCTCTACCTCCTGGCCCTGCTCGAAAGCGGACCCAAACACGGTTACGAGCTCATCAAGGCGCTCAAGGACCGGTTCGGCGGAACCTATGCGCCCAGCGCCGGAACCATCTATCCACGGCTGGGCAAGCTTGAGGAGGACGGCTTGGTGTCCACCGAGCCGGCCGGGCGGCGCACCAACTACCGCATCACCGCCGCGGGCCTCGCAGAGCTGGACCGGCGCAGGGATGACGTGGCGGGGGTAGAAAACGGCATCGCAGTCTCGATGCAACGGCGTGACGTGGAATTGATGCTGCAGCAGTTCGGTGACGACCTCCGTGCAGAGTTGCGCCGGTACGCCCTGCGCGAGCCGATAGGCCCGGTGACCCTGGAAACTGTCCGTACAGTCCTGGAAGACGCCCGGACAGCCATCCGCAGCACCCTGCGGCACTGAGGCAGGGGCCGAACGCACTGCCGCAGGTCATCCACCGTTTCCCGGTTCGCGGGGCGCCACATCATGTGGGAGACTGGAGGGCAGCTCTTTTGAGTACCAACAGTAAGGAGGCCAGCTATGAGCAAGCGTGCACGCAAGCGTCGTGACCGTAAGCGTGGCGGCGCGAACCACGGGAAGCGCCCCAACACCTAGGCACATGCCAGGAACCACGGTTCAAGCGAAGGACCCCGCAAGCCACTCGGCTTACGGGGTCCTTTGCTGTCTGCGGCCCTGATCCGCACGCCGGCAGCTTATGCCTACGCCTCCACAGGGCGGATCGTGTGGATCCTGTCCAGGATGGCGTTCTTCAGGTTGTCCGGAGCGGACTCCGTGCACGAACGCTTGACCAAGTTGCGGATGACGCACTCGAGGTCATACTGCTGCGTGCACTCCGGGCACTCATCCAGGTGGTTCTTGATCTCGGTCAAGTCCTCACGGGTCAACGCCCCGTCAAGGTATTCGTAGATGCGTTGCATCCGGGTGTCGTCGCAGTCGCCCAATCCCTGGCAGTCGCTCATTTCCTGTTCTCCTGTGCTTTGCTTCCTGCCGCTTCCGACGCATCCGCGGCTGTTTTGAATCCCCGCTCGGCGGCGTATTCCGCGAGCATGTCCCGCAACATTCGCCGGCCGCGGTGCAGCCGGGACATCACCGTGCCGATAGGCGTGTTCATGATGTCTGAAATTTCCTTGTAGGCGAAGCCCTCCACGTCGGCGAAGTAGACCGCCAGGCGGAACTCTTCAGGGATATCCTGCAGGGCCCGCTTCACGTCCGAATCCGGAAGGTGGTCCAACGCCTCAGCCTCGGCGGAACGCAGTCCGCTCGACGTATGCGACTCCGCCCGTGCCAGCTGCCAGTCCTCAATGCTGTCCGAGTTGGACTGCAACGGCTCGCGCTGCCGTTTGCGGTACAGGTTGATGTACGTGTTGGTGAGGATCCGGTACAGCCAGGCCTTCAGGTTGGTTCCCGGCTTGTACTGGTGGAACGCCGAGAACGCCTTGGTGTAGGCCTCCTGGACCAGGTCCTCCGCGTCCGACGGATTCCGTGCCATGCGCATCGCGGCCGAGTACAACTGGTCCACGTACTGCATGGCGTCCCGCTCGAAGCGAAGGCGGCGCTGCTCCATGGTCTCCGTGGAGACGTCCAGGCCGGTGCCGTCATTTGGGTTGGCTTCGGCGGCCCGGGAATCAGGACCTGCCTGGCCGGACGGCAGGGGCGCCGCTCCCGCCTTGCCGTTCACATCGGCGGGGGTAGCCTCATACATGGCCGCGACGGCCGGATCCAAGGTGCTCATTGCCTTCAAGTCTACTGTCCGGCTTTCCGCCCCGGGCATGCCGTACTCCAGCGGCTCCGCGGCAAGCGTATCGACTGCCACCGGCCCCGCCGGTCTGGTTCCGTCCAACACCTTCCCCAAGGCCCAACTCCGCTCTGTATCGGGTGAATGATCGCTTGGGTCCCTGTCACGAACCCGACATCCATAACCGCCCCCCGCAGGCAAATATTCCCCAAAAGTGCAAGACTAGGACCGACTCCGCCGCTTGCCGCGGCTCGTCCATCCAGGAGGAAATTCATGTCCTTTGTCCGCACGCTCGCCCGCCCCATGCTTGCCTCCAGTTTCGTTCTTGCCGGACTGGACAAGCTCAAGAACTCCGACGACACCGCCCAGCAGCTCTCGCCGCTCCTGCGCAAGGCGGCGGCCTCACTCCCCTTCCAGGCGAGCGAGAAGACACTGGCGCGCGTGATCGGCGGAACCCAGGTGGGGGCCGGCGTGCTGTTCGGCCTTGGCAAGTTCTCCAGGCTCTCGGCCGGCCTTCTGACCGTGGTCTCGCTCCTCAACACCTTTGTTGAGTGGCGCAGTGCGGACATCAGCAGCAAGGAAGGGCGCGAAAACCGCCGGAACCAGCTGCTTAAGAACCTCTCGCTGAGCGGCGGGGCGCTGCTGGCTTCCGTGGACACAGCAGGCAAGCCGGGCCTGGCGTGGCGCGCCGAGCACCTGGCCGCCGATGCCCGCAGGAACGCCTCGCACCTCGCCGCCGACGCGCGGCGGACCACCACCAAGAAGCTGGACAAGGCGGACAAAGCCGTACGCCGCGCAGTACACGCCACGGGAGCATAAGCACGAATGACCGCAACAGCTGCCACCAGTGACGGGTCCGGAACACCTGTTGAGCACTGGGCCGCACCCTTTGCGTCCCGGCCCGTCGATGCCACCGTTACGGTGCCCGGATCAAAGTCCCTGACCAACAGGTACTTGGTCCTGGCAGCCTTGGCGGAGGGGCCGTCCCGGCTGCGTGCGCCCCTGCACTCCAGGGATTCCGCACTGATGATCGACGCGCTCCGGCAGCTGGGCGCCACTATTACCGAGGTGCCCGGGGACGGCGACTTTGGCCCTGACCTGGAGGTGCTCCCGCTGCCGGCAGCCGCCGGGGCGTCCGTCACCAGGATCGACTGCGGGCTGGCGGGCACGGTCATGCGGTTCGTTCCGCCGCTGGCGGCGCTCCGCAACGGAGCCAGCGTCTTCGACGGCGACCCGCACGCCCGGAAGCGTCCCATGGGGACCATCATCGAGGCCCTCAAGGCCCTGGGTGTGGCCGTCGCCTCCGAAGATGGCTCCGCGCCGTCGTCGCTCCCGTTCGTGGTGGAAGGCAAGGGCACTGTGCGGGGCGGCCATCTGGTGATCGACGCCAGCGCATCGTCCCAGTTCGTTTCCGCCCTCCTCCTGGTGGGGGCGAGGTTCGACGAGGGGCTGCACCTGGAGCACGTGGGGAAACCGGTGCCCAGCCTGGACCACATCAACATGACCGTGGCCGTCCTGCGCGGTGCGGGCGTGACCGTGGACAACTCCGTTCCCAATCATTGGGTGGTGGCGCCCGGGCCCATCCGTGCCTTCGACCAGCGGATCGAGCAGGACCTTTCCAACGCCGGGCCGTTCCTGGCGGCCGCACTGGCTTCGAAAGGTACGGTGCGGATACCCAACTGGCCCGCGGAGACCCAGCAGGTGGGAGACCTGTGGCGTGACATCCTCGCGAAAATGGGCGCACAGGTCACCCTGGCCGACGGCGTCCTGACCGTCACCGGCGGCCAGGAGATCAAGGGCGGCAACTTCGCCGACACCAGCGAACTCGCCCCCACTGTGGCAGCCCTGTGCGCGCTGGCCACCGGCCCGTCGCGGCTCACGGGGATCGCACACCTGCGCGGACACGAGACGGACAGGCTCGCGGCCCTGGTGGCGGAAATCAACCGGCTCGGCGGAGACGCAGAGGAAACCAGCGACGGCCTCGTGATCCGTCCCGCCCGGCTGCATGGCGGCGTCGTCCGCAGTTACGCCGACCACCGCATGGCCACTGCCGGCGCTATCCTGGGCCTGGCAGTGGAGGGCGTGCAGGTGGAGGACATCGCCACCACCGCCAAGACCATGCCCGATTTCCCCCAGCTGTGGGCAGGCATGCTGGCCCAGGACGCCGCTGCGGCATCCGGACCGGAGGAGCCCAGCGGTGGCGCGGCGCACTGACTCCTGGGACGAATCCGACGTCCGCATCCGGCCGAACAAGAAGGGTTCCAGGCCCCGCACCAAGGATCGGCCCAGCCACGACGACGCCGTGACGGGACGGATCATCACGGTGGACCGTGGCCGGTACACGGCAGTGGTGGGTGAGGACTCGAAGAACGAACGCGTGGTCATCGCGGCACGCGCCCGCGAACTTCGCCGCTCGCCGGTGGTTGCCGGCGACTTCGTCTCGCTTGTGGGGGACGTGTCGGGCGCGCCGGACACGCTGGCCCGCCTGGTGAAGATCCAGGACCGCAAAACGCTCCTGCGCCGCAGCGCCGACGACACGGACCCGATCGAACGTGCCGTAGTGGCCAACGCCGACCAGCTGGTGATCGTGGTGGCGGCGGCCAACCCCGAGCCGCGGACCGGGTTCATCGACCGTGCCCTGGTGGCCGCATACGACGCCGGCATCGATCCGATCCTGCTGGTCACCAAGGCCGACGTCAAGGACCCCGCGGAACTGTTGTCCAACTACACCCACCTGGATTTCCCGGTGATCATCAGCCGGACTGCTGACGCCCTGGCCTCGGGCATCGACGCGCGCTCCGACGACGGCCTTTCGGCCCGGCTGGACAGCGCCGCCGTGGCCGGGCTCCGCGCGCACCTGGACGGCAAGGTCACGGTCATGCTCGGACACTCAGGCGTGGGCAAATCCACCATGGTGAACGCGCTGACCGGGGCCGAGCGGGCCACCGGCGGAGTCAACGCGGTGACCGGCCGGGGCCGGCATACATCGTCGTCGGCCCTGGCGCTGCGCCTGGCGGACTCGCCGGCCGGCAGCTGGATCATTGATACTCCGGGTATCAGGTCCTTCGGCCTGGCCCACGTGGACCCTGACCGGATCCTGCGCTCCTTCCCGGACCTCTCCCCCGGCATCGAGAACTGCGAACGGGGCTGCAAGCACACGGCGACCGCAGTGGACTGCGGCCTTGACGACTGGGTGGCTGACGGACACGCAGGTCCCACCGGTCCCGCACGGCTCGCGTCGCTGCGGCGGCTGCTCGGCACGGATCCAAGGCTGGAAGCACAGGAAACCAAGGAGCTTGGCAGCGTCAACTGACGCGTTCTCCCCGGAAGAAGCGCGGGCAGACGGTAGTTTGGAACCATGATCCAACCCGCTTCGAGCTACAACGATGACCTGCGCCTGGCACATGTCCTGGCCGACTCCGTGGATGACCAGACCATGAGCCGCTTCAAGGCCCTGGATCTCCACGTTGAGACCAAGCCGGACCTGACGCCGGTCACCGATGCGGACAAGGCCGCCGAGGAAGCCATCCGCGGGCAACTCTCGCGTTCCCGCCCACGTGACGCGGTCCTGGGCGAGGAGTTCGGCAGCACGGGCCACGGTTCGCGGCGCTGGATCATCGACCCCATTGACGGGACCAAGAACTTTGTCCGCGGCGTTCCGGTCTGGGCCACGCTGATCGCCCTGGTGGATGAAGGCGAACCCGTGGTGGGGGTGGTCAGCGCACCGGCCCTGGGCAAGCGCTGGTGGGCGGCAAAGGGCATGGGCGCGTACATGGGCAGGTCCCTGGCGGCTGCCACCCGGCTCCGCGTCTCCAACGTCTCCAGCCTCGCCGATGCCTCCCTCTCCTACTCCAGCCTCACCGGTTGGAAGGAACGGGGGAACCTTGATGAGTTCCTGGGCCTCACCGAGGACGTATGGCGGACCCGGGCCTACGGCGACTTCTGGTCGTACTGCATGGTGGCCGAGGGCTCGGTGGACATCGCCTGCGAACCGGAGCTGAACCTCTATGACATGGCCGCCCTGGTGCCGATCGTGGTGGAGGCCGGGGGGCGTTTTACCTCCCTCGAAGGCGAGGACGGACCGTTCGGCGGGAACGCCCTGGCCACCAACTCCATCCTGCACTCAGAGGTCCTGCACCGGCTGAACCCTTACCTGGATGATTTGCTGTAACGGTTGACGTTCTCCCGGCAAAACGAATAAAGCGACGGCGGACACCTCCCAAAGGAGGTGTCCGCCGTCGTTTATTCGGACGAGCGTAACAAAGGGCTTAACAATTGCCGCGGGTTCAGCCTGGGCCGCCGCATGTCCTACGCTTTTATCCAGGTCACGAGTGCCAGCGCTAAACCCCGGTTTGCTGGCCGGCAACCCTCCATTCGCGGTGGGGTGCCCCGGGTGACGACCAGGCCGGTCCGGAGTGGATGCGGCAAGCGCGGATTCCACTATGCCGGAGTCCTGTAGTCAAGTGAGGTCTCTGTGACAACTGCCACCGTCTCCCCCCAGCCCGCCATCACCGAAGCCGCCGCTGCTGCTGAACTCCACGCCATTGCCGGCCGGCCCCTCGCGGCGGTCACCGGCGCGGAAATCCAGGCACCGCTGATCACCGGCGGGCACGTCCGGTACGCGAACCTCGACTGTGGCGCATCGGCCCCGGCGCTCTCCGTGGTATCCGCCTACCTCAACGAGATCCTGCCCTACTACGCCAGCGTCCACCGCGGGGCAGGCTACGCCTCCCAGATCAGCACCTCGGTCTACGAAAATGCACGCAGCATCGTCCGGGACTTCGTGGGCGGCCGGCCGGACGATTCGGTCATCTTCACCCGCAACACCACAGACTCGCTGAACCTCCTGGCAGGTTGCCTCCCCCTCACCGACGGCCGCCCCGACGGCGATGTGCTCTACCTGGACATCGAACACCATGCCAACCTGCTGCCTTGGCAGGGCGTACCGCACCGGAGCATCGTCGCCGCAGAGACGATCACCGGCACCCTTGACGCCGTCCGCGCGGAGCTGGAGCAGGGCGGGGTCAGCCTGCTGGCAGTCACCGGCGCTTCAAACGTCACCGGCGAGATCCTTCCCATCCGGGCCCTGGCCGCGCTGGCCCACCAGCACGGCGCACGGATCGTGGTGGATGCTGCCCAACTCGCACCGCACCGCCGGGTGGACATCAGCGCCGACGGCATCGACTACCTCGCGTTTTCCGGCCACAAGCTGTACGCACCGTTCGGCGCCGGCGTCCTGGTGGGACGCCCTGACTGGTTGGACGCGGGCGTCCCGCACCTTGCCGGCGGCGGCGCGGTGAAGGAAGCAAGGCTCGACGGCGTCAGCTGGGCCAGTGGCCCGGCCCGCCATGAGGGGGGCTCACCGAACGTCCTCGGAGCCGCAACCCTGGCCCGAGCCACGCAGGTCCTCGCCGGGCTGGACCAGGACCGGTGGCACGCCCACGAATCGGCCATCCGCTCCTTCCTGGTGGAGGGCCTGCAGGACATCGACGGGGTCACCGTCCACCAGATCTTCAAGGACAGCAACCCGGAAACGGACACCATCGGCGTGGTCAACTTCTCCGTGGAGGGCTATGACGCAGGACTGGTGGCCGCCTACCTCGCAGCCGAGCACGGCGTGGGGCTGCGCGATGGACGCTTCTGCGCCCATCCCCTGCTGAAGCGCCTGGGCCTGCCGTCAGGCTCGCTTAGGGCAAGCTTCGGCGTCGGCTCACGGCTGGAGGATGCCGAACGCCTCCTCGCGGGCATCCGAGCGCTGCGCAGCAAGGGCTTGGGCTGGGACTACGTAGTGGACGCAGGCCGGTGGGTGCCCGCCAACGACGCCCGCACCTACCCGCACTGGGCACCCAACACCCCGGGAACGGCCGGCGCAGCGCCCTGCATCGACGACTAGGCAGCCTGGCGGGAAGAAGGCTGCTTCCCCGACGGCTGGAGGTGGTCCCATGCGGTAAATTCGAGGGGCAATCACCGGCAACACACAGAAGGAGGCCACGCGTGGTTCGGGGTGGCCCCAGGCTTGATCACGGACGGCGCCGGGAGCTCGGGCAGAGCTTCCAGGATGGCGGCAGGCACTACCATCGCATCCGCCCGGGATACCCGGAAGAATCGGTCCGCTGGCTGGTGCCCACCGATGCCCATGACGCCCTGGACGTCGGTGCGGGTACCGGGAAATTCACCGCGTTGCTGCTGGACCTGGGACTGGACGTCACCGCCGTCGACCCCTCAGCGGACATGCTTGCCCAACTGAAGGCCCACTGCCCGGCCGCCAGGGCTGTGGTGGGCACCGCCGAGGCGACCGGCCTTCCCGCCGCGGCCTTCGACGTCGTCACCGTTGCCCAGGCCTGGCACTGGTGCGACCCGCTGGCCGCAAGCACCGAACTCGCGCGGGTACTGCGTCCGCATGGAACCCTGGGCCTGGTCTGGAACCAGCTGGACACCTCCGTGCCCTGGGTACACCGCCTTTCCCGGATCATGCACGCAGGTGACGTGTACCGGCCAGGCCACAAACCCGTGGTGGGGCCTGAGTTCCACGGGGTCGAAGGACACGTCAGCCACTGGCAGGACACGGTGACCACCACGGACCTGATGGAGCTCACCAAGTCGCGCAGCTACTACCTCCGGGCCGGCGAGGCCACGCGGGCGAAAGTCCTGGGAAACCTGGACTGGTACCTGCACGAGCATCTTGCGTACGCCCCTGACCAGCAGCTCGAACTCCCCTACCTCACATTGGCCTGGCGCGCCGTCAAGGCATGACCGGCGCAGCACACGCTGCCGCCGCTGCCCAACCGGTAGGCTTGGACCTGTGAAGACCAGCGCGCCCTCCTCCTCGATCGAGGATTACGTCAAGGTCATCTATTCGTTCACCGAATGGCAGGACAAACCCATCACGTCCTCGCAGCTGGCACAGCGGCTGGGAGTGGCCAATTCCTCGGTTTCCGAGATGGTCCGCAAGCTCAAGGACCAGGGCTTGGTGGACCACAAGCCATACAGCGCCGTCGCCCTCACCGAGTCCGGCTTGCGGCTGGCGCTGGCCATGGTCCGCCGCCACCGGCTGATCGAGACCTACCTTGTCCAGCGCCTCGGCTACAGCTGGGACGAAGTCCACGATGAAGCCGAACAGCTGGAGCACGCGGTCTCGGACACCTTCATTGAACGCGTCGCGGCCAAGCTCGGAGACCCGAAGCGGGATCCGCACGGCGACCCCATCCCCACTGCCGATGGCCAGGTGCTGATGCCGCGTGCCCACCTGCTCGCCGAACTGGACGAAGGCCACAGTGGCCGGATCACCCGGATCAGCGATGACAACCCCGAGCTGCTGCGGTACCTCGCCGCCCAGGACATCGATCTCGACGCTGACGTGGAAGTGGTGGGACGGCGCCCGTTCGGCGGCGCCCTGGTGGTGCGGATCGGCAGCTCCGACGCACCCCGGGACTACGACCTTGCCGATGAAATCGCCTCGGCACTGTGGGTCTCCAGCGACACTCCGCACGCCGGCTGCCTCCTGGACGGACCCTAACGCGGCGATGCCACCGGCTCCGCCTGGCGATTTGGCCGCCTCCCGTATGGTTGGAGGTGATGATCAGCAGACGCGACGCGGCAATAACCCTTGATGTTCCCCTTGAAATGGCACAGCGCCACGGCCTGCCCAAGTGGATGACGGAGGCCGAACTCCGCGCCATTCTGGACAATCCCCCGCCCTGGCTTGTGCAGTCGCGCGCCAACCGGACGGGAAAGCGGCCCGTTTGGGTGCACCTGGAATGCGCCGTCTGCGGCTATGAGGAAGCGGCGCGCCCCAAGAAGTGGTGGCCAGACTTTACGTATGTGGTGTGCGGACACCACCCGCCGTCGGAAATTCCGCCCGTCCGCGCCGGCTGCGTCCGCAGCGAGTACGACGGCGTGGGGACGCGTTTCGTGGGCATCGCGGACGTGGAAGCGCCCCCGGTTCGCCTATAGGTCACCGGGGTGCCTGCGCAAGGTGCCGGACCGCCGTCGAACCCTATGCCGTTCCTTTGGCTGTCATTTCCTCCGGAACAGGGGTCAGGTGCAGTTCGGCGCCGTCGCGCAGCACTGCCACGTCGAGCGGCTGGCCGATGGCGTCTGCAAACAAGAGCCGCTGCAGGCTCTCGGCATTGTTAACGGGGCGGCCCCCGGCCGTTACGATGATGTCCCCTGCGGACAGGCCCGCCGCATCTGCGGGTGAACCGGGCAGCACCTCTACGACGCGAAGGCCTTCGCGCAGCCCCGTCCGGATCACCGCACTGGGGGTGAGCTGCATCGGAGTGCTGACCAGGCCCAGGTAGGCGCGGCGCACCCGCCCGTCCGCCAGCAGCGCGGAGATGATCCTGCGGGTGGTGGCGTTGATCGGGATGGCCAGCCCCAGGCCGGCACCCGCCACCGCGGTGTTGATGCCCACGATCCTGGCGTGGGTGTCTGCCAGCGCACCGCCGGAGTTTCCAGGGTTCAGGGCTGCGTCCGTCTGGATGACATCTTCAATCACACGCCTGTTACCACCTGACCAGACAGGGATGGCACGGCCCAGGCCGCTGACGACCCCTGCAGTCACGGAACCCGCCAGCCCCAGCGGGTTCCCCACCGCCACCACAAGCTGCCCCACACGCAGGGACTCGGCCGCGCCGAACTCGGCGGGCCGGACCTTGGGCCGGGAACCGTGGACCACCGCGAGGTCGGACAGTGGATCTGCACCCACCAGCTCGAGTTCCATCCTGCTGCCGTCGCCAAAGACCGCATAGCCCTGCCTGGTTCCGGCCACGACGTGCGAATTCGTGAGCAGGTAGCCGTCCTCCGTGAAGAGCACCGCCGAACCCGCTCCCACCCTGACCCGGCCATTGTGGCGCTGGGCAGTCATCTCGATGGCCGCCACATGCGGGGTCACCGCTGCCGCTACCCGCATGACAGTCCGGGAGTAGGCGTCGAGGACGTCGTCGTCCTCCGGTTGTTGGGATTCCGGCGCCTGTTCCATGGCGCACCTCCTGCCTTCGTTCTGCCCTGTTCCGCTTCGATCAACCGGGGCGGTGGCTTGCCCTACAGGGGCCTTATGAAAACAACGACGGCCGGGACGGGTCCAGTCCCGGCTTCGCTACGCCTTGGGTGAACGGGACGTCGAGGGCGGGTTGTTTTCCAGCCTCAAAATTCCATCAAGTCGAGGAATTCGCTATTCGGGCGCTGCTAGCTTGATGCAATGTCACGGGGAAGTCACGGTTCAGCGCCAGTTCAGCCGGAAGCAAAAGCGCGCATCGAGTGGATCGACGCGGCACGCGGGCTTTGCGTCGCAGCGGTGGTCCTGTTCCACGTTGGGCTGTGGCATTTCCTGAGGTTTGAGCACGACAGCAGCGTGGCCTTCACGTTCTGGGACGCCGTGGCAACAGGACTTGGATCTGTGCGGATGCCGCTCCTTCTCGCGGTTTCCGGAATCCTTGCCGCTTCCAAGGTCCGCAACGGGTTCGGCAACGGAAAGGCGTGGAGCTCCAGCCTGAGCAACTACTACCTGTATGCCGTCTGGCTGCTTGTCTATGCGCTCCTCAGCATTGTCCTGGCTGATTCCCCGCGGCCCCAGCGGGTGGTGTCCGTCGGTGACTTCTTCCTGCAGCTGATAGCCCCGGATACTCCCCTGTGGTTTATTTTTGCCCTGGCCGTCTACGTACCACTACTGACCTTCTGCAGGAAGCTTCCGCCGTCGGTGGTGCTGGCCGCGCTTGCCGTCCTGAGCATCCTCACTGCCCTGTTCCTGGACACCACCGCGGGGCAGTGGGGCAAGGTGCCGGAGTTGGCCGTTTTCTTCGCGGCAGGAGTGTACGGAAAGAACCTCTTCCTGCACATCGCCGAAGCCCGCACGGTGCTCTGTTTCGCTGTGGCCGCCCCAGTCTTCGTCGCCCTGATGGCGCTGCCGGAGATACATCCCGGCATCGACCAGGCCGTCTACATCCTGCAGGGACTGGCGGCGGCCGCGGCACTTGTGGCCTTCATCAGTGCCATCACCAGGTACCGGCCCATTGCCGCGGTGGGGTCCTGGGTCGGCCGCCGCACCCTTGGCATTTACCTCCTGCACACGCCGATCATGGACTTCCTTGTCCTGGCTTTCCATGGGCCCTTGTCACCGGTTGCGCCGGCCATCTCGAACTCGGTGCCCATGGCCCTGCTGTACCCCCTTGTGCTGACCTGTGCGGTCATCGCAGCCTGCGTAGGGTCCGAATACCTCCTCAGGAAGTGCGGGCTCACTTTCCTCTTCCAGCGTCCCGGCTCGGCTCCGGGCCGGGTCCCCTCCGGTGCGCGGCTGCTGTCCAGGCTCTAGGATCGGACCATGACTGATTCCCCTGCAGGGTCTCAAACGGAAATCCTGGCCGCCGATGAGTGCTGGAAGTATCTTCGGTCCTCCTACATCGGCAGGCTGGCGGTCATCAACGGTGACGTTCCGGAGATCTTTCCCGTGAATTTCTCCGTAGCTGGGGAAATTCTGGTGTTCCGCACCGCGCCGGGCACAAAGCTTCGCGCCCTGCTCAGCGGTGCAGTTGCCGCCTTCGAGGTGGACGGGCTCAATCCGTATGCCACGGAGGTCTGGAGCGTGGTGGCGAAGGGCAGGCCCGAACCCTTCGATGAAACCCGGATGTCCCTGCCGGACGCGGACGCCGACCGGGAACCGTGGCAGCCGGGTATCAAGGACCACCTGGTGGCCCTTACGCCTACGGACCTCAGCGGGCGCAGGTTCGCGGTCAGGTCACGGACGCGGTGGTGGCCGCCGGTGGATTTTTCCGCCGACTGGCTGTAGGGATTGGCTGTCGTCCCCGGCCTGCTTTGGAACTGAACGCTGCCGTTTGGGCTGGACGCTTCAGGGCTGGAGGACCACCTTGAGCGCTTTGGTCTCGGCGGCGCGGGAGAAGGTGTCGTAGGCGTCGAGGAACTGGTCGAAGCCAAAATGGTGTGTGGCGAACTTTTCCGCCCGGATTTTTCCCTGTGACACCAGCTTGAGCAGCATGGGCGTGGTGTTGGTATTCACCAGTCCCATGCTGATGTTGATGTTCTGGATCCAAAGATCCTCGAGGTGCAGTTCCACCGGTTTTCCATGCACTCCCACGTTGGCCACCGAACCGCCCGGCCGGACAATGTCGGTGCACATCGCGAACGTCGCCGGCACGCCCACCGCTTCGATGGCCACGTCGACGCCGTGTCCGCCTGTGAGAGCCAGGACCTGTTCCTTCCAGTCAGCGCTGCCGGAGAGGACCGTATCCGTGGCCCCGAACTCCTTCGCCTTGTGGAGGCGGTTGGCGTCCAGGTCGATGGCCACCACAGTGGCGGCGCCATAAAGCCCTGCCGTGGTGATTGCCGCCAGACCCACCGGCCCTGCACCCACCACCGCGACGCTGTCGCCGGGCTTGACCCTGCCGTACTGGACCCCGATTTCGAAGCCGGTGGGAAGGATGTCCGAGAGCATGACAGCCTGTTCATCGCTCACGCCCGCAGGCAACAGGTGCAGAGAGTTGTCAGCGTAGGGCACGCGAACGTATTCGGCCTGGGTGCCGTCGATCAGGTGGCCGAAGATCCATCCAGTGCCTTGCTGGCCTTCTGCTCCAAGGCAGTGTGAGTACAGGCCCGACTTGCAGTTGGCACAGTGCCCGCAGGATTTGATGCAGGAGATGATGACGCGGTCGTTGACCTTGAGGCCGGTCACGGAAGGGCCGGTCTCCACCACCGTGCCCACTCCCTCGTGGCCCAGGATCCGGCCCTGCTGTACGGCGGGCACGTCACCTTTGAGGATGTGCAGGTCGGTACCGCAGATGGTGGTGGTATCGACTTGGACGATTGCGTCGCCGGGTTGCTGGATCCGGGGGTCGGGGACGTCGGTCCAGGACTTTTCGCCGGGTCCGCCATAAACGAGGGCTTTCATGGGCTGTTTCCTTAAGGTGAGGGCCGGCGCTGGGTTCGCCGGCCGGCTGTTGATGTCTGGCGATGGGCTGGCTGCATTTCCGCGGGCTGGAGAACGGGAAGGCCTTCCCCTGGTGGCCATTCGGTCCGGAGTTTTGCAAGGTGCAAAGTCGCAAGCACCAGGAACAGCGCCGAGAGACCAAGTGCCTGCAGGAGTGCCGCCCCGTCCGGCACTGCCCCAAACAGGGGCGTAACCAGCCCACCCGCTGCAGATGCGTCAGCATGGCCACCTTTCGCAGGGAAGATCAGCTTCCCGGGTGTCTCCCCAGCGTCCCATCGGCCCTCCCGGCGTCCAAGGGCCTTAGGTCCTTCCCTTGAGGCCGGGCCTTTGTGCCCTTTTCGGAGGCAGGAGGGTTGCCTACGCTTTGGCGTATGACTGACAACACGAACGTACCGGCGCCGGAAATCCTTGACGCGGAGGAATGCTGGGCACTCCTCTCCCAAACCGGGGTGGGACGGCTGGCCGTCATCGCCGATGGCCATCCCGACGTCTTTCCCGTCAACTACAAGGTGGACGGCCAATCGCTGGTTTTCCGCACGGGCAGCGGCACCAAGCAGCAGGCAATCCAGTCGGATGCCGTTGTTGCACTGGAAGCGGACGCGGTCAGCTCACAATTCGGTCTTGCCTGGAGCGTCGTCATCAAGGGCAAGGCACAGGAGACGACGCCCACGGGCCCTGACCTGGATGAGATCCGCCGTGCCTTGTTTCCGTGGCAGGGCGTCGGGCAGGAGCACTTCATCCGCATCACGCCGGAGTCCATCACGGGGAGGCGCTTTACGGTAAGCGCGCCGCTGCTGTGGCAGACCCCGCTGGATGATGCAACCCGGGCGGGCTTCGAATAAGGAGCCGGCGGGGCGGAGGCACCGGCAGGCCAACGGAGCGGGAGGCGCTGTGCGCGCATGGTGGGTGAACGAGCCCGGACCCATATCCACCCGTCCCCTGGTGCTGGGACACAGGGACACCCCCAGTCCTGCCGCCCGCGAACTCCTGGTGGAGGTTACCGTCTGCGGTGTCTGCCGCACAGACCTCCATCTCGCTGAAGGAGACCTGGCACCGCAGCATCCGCACGTGGTGCCCGGCCACGAAGCAGTCGGCGTCGTCATTGAAACGGGGGCGGACTGCTCCCGTTTCAGGCCAGGAGACAGGGTTGGGGTGGCCTGGCTTGGCGGGACCTGCGGCAAATGCCCCTACTGCCGCCGAGGTGACGAGAACCTTTGCTCGTCACCGGTCTTTACCGGTTGGGACCGGGATGGCGGCTACGCGGAGCACCTGACGGTGGCGGAGGACTTCGCCTACCCTGTGCCCGCCCCGTTCACCGACGAACAGGCTGCACCGTTGCTGTGTTCCGGGATCATTGGGTACCGCGCCCTGAAACGCGCCGCGCTGCCGGTCGGCGGGCGCCTGGGCATCTACGGATTTGGCAGTTCAGCCCACATCACGGCCCAGTTGGCGCTCAAACAGGGCGCCTCCGTGTTCGTGATGACGCGTTCTGCGAGCGCGAGGTCACTGGCACTGGAGTTGGGAGCGGAGTATGCAGGCGACGCGTACGCCGAACCGCCAGTACCGCTCGATTCCGCTATCCTCTTTGCCCCGGCAGGCAACCTGGTTCCCGTCGCACTGCGTGCCCTCGACCGTGGCGGGACGCTGGCCATTGCCGGGATCCACCTGACCGACATCCCGGCCCTGGGTTACGCCAGGGAACTCTTTTTTGAACGGCAAGTGCGGAGCGTGACCGCCAACACCAGGGCGGACGGGCACGAGTTCCTCACCCTCGCAGCCCGGCTGTCCCTGGCCCTCACCACCACGGTCTACCCGTTTGACGCTGCGGACAAAGCCCTGGAAGACCTGGCGGCGGACAGGGTTACCGGATCGGCGGTCCTGCGGGTCCGACCGGAACATGATGCGCCATAGTTTTTGCAGAGCGCTTTATTCAGAAATCCCCGCACCCAGGAAGCCCAGGAAGCCCGCCCGGGAACACGCGGGCTTCCCGTGACCGGGGCAATTCAGCCGAACAGGACGGCAGCTTCCTGATAGCGCGCCTCCGGCACCACTTTCAGTTCCCCCAGCGCCTCCTCCAGCCCGACGTTCACGATGTCCGTGCCACGCAGCGACACCATGGTTCCCCATCTGCCCGCTGCTGCGGATTCGACGGCGGCCAGGCCCAGGCGGGTGGCAAGGACACGGTCGAAGGCCGTGGGTTCGCCGCCGCGCTGGATATGCCCCAGGACGGTGGCCCGGGTTTCGATGCCGGTCCTGATCTGCAGTTCCCCTTCAAGCAGCAGTCCAATGCCGCCCAGGCGTGGCCTGCCAAAAGTATCCAGGCCGCGGGGCGCGTAAGGCGCCGCGTGCCCCTCGGGTGCGAAGGCTTCGGCCACCACCACAAGGGGCGCCCTGCCCCGGTCCCGGGCGGACAGCACCCACGAGCAGACCTGGTCCAGGGATACGGGATGCTCCGGTATCAGGATGGCGTGCGCGCCTGAGGCCATTCCGGAATGCAGCGCTATCCACCCGGCGTTGCGGCCCATCACTTCCGCGACCATGCAGCGGTGATGGGATTCCCCCGTGGTCCGCAGGCGGTCTATCGCTTCCGTGGCAGTCTGGACTGCGGTGTCAAAGCCAAAGGTGTAGTCCGTGGCGCCAAGGTCGTTGTCGATGGTCTTGGGCACCCCCACCACGTTGATGCCTTGCGCGCACAGTTCCCGGGCAGCCGCCAGCGTCCCCTCTCCCCCGATGGCAATCAGGCCCTCCAGTCCGTTTCGCCGAAAACAGGCCCGTACCCCTTCGATTCCATTGCCCACCAGCGGGTTGGTCCGGGACGTGCCCAGGATGGTTCCGCCCAGGCGTGAGATCCCACGGACGCCCGTCCGGGGCAAGGGAATAGCGTCCTGTTCCAGGACACCCCGCCACCCGTCCCTGAATCCGACGAATTCGTACCCGTGGGCGACGTCCCCGCCCAGTACTGCTCCCCGGATGACGGCGTTGACCCCCGGGCAGTCACCACCACTGGTGAGGATCCCCAGCCGCTTCACGACGCCACCAGTCCGGGTTCCCGGGCAGGTATCGGAAAGTGCCGGGTCCGGCCGGGAGTCAGGACAACATCGGTGCCGTACACATGCACCTTGATGGGGCCGGCGTCGCCGGGGGCGGAGGCGATGCTCATCCGGCCGTCCTTGAGGTGCACCCGAAGCCGATGCCCCCTGTACAGGACCTCGAAGGCCACGGCGCGAAGACCCGTGGGCAGGTTGGGAGCGAATACGATCGTCTCCCCGCTGAACCGAAGGCCCGCGAAGCTGCGCTGCACCACGTCGATCGTGCCGCCCATCGCGCCCAAATGGATCCCCGCGCGCGTGGTGCCGTGCTGGGTGTCGTCCAGATCGGCGTCGAGCGCTTCCCGGAAGCTGTCCCAGGCCCTGTCCGCGTCCAGGCCTGCCAGGACGGATGCGTGCGCAACCCTGCTCAGTGTGGACCCGTGGGCAGTCCTGGCCAGGTAATACTCGATGGTCCGGTTGAGTTGTTCCTGCGTGAATCCGTAGTGCAGCCGCTGGAGGATGGTGACCAGTCCTTCGTGGCCCAGCAGGTACGGCAGCATGAGGACATCCGCCTGTTTTGCCAGCTTGTAGCAGTTGGTCGCGTCGTCTTCAGCTTCCAGGATCAGGTCCAGCCGCTCAATGTCACCGTACTCGTCCCGGTAATGCTCCCAATCAAGCTCCTTCAACTCCCCGTAGCCCTCGAACTGGCTGATGACGCCGTCACTGTGAAAGGGGACGTACATCGCAGTTCCCATGTGCGCCCACCCGGCTGTCTCCTCCTCGGTGACGCCGAGGCGTTCCATGAGCCCGGCACGCTCGCTGCCATGGAGGAAGGACAGGATCCCCGCCGCCTGGGAGCAGACCCACGCCGCCATGACGTTGGTGTAGGCGTTATCGTCCAGGCCTGGTTTGTCCCGGCCGGGATAGCCTGTGTGGTATTCGTCCGGTCCCACCACACCGCGCAGGTGGTACCGGCCGCCCGGCTCGTCGTACCAGGCCAGGGAGCGGAAGAACCTGGCAACCTCGATGACCAGCTCAGCCCCCTTTTGGAGGAGCCAAATCTTGTTCCCGGTGGTCTGGAAGTACTGCCAGGCGTTGAAGGCGACGGCGAGGCCCGAGTGGACCTGCAAATGCGAGTGGTCCCTCACCCACCTGCCGGACCTTTCGTTGTACAGCCATTTTGGTGTCTCCTCGGTCCCGTCACTGCCGCTTTGCCACGGAAACTTGGCCCCTTCCAGCCCTTCGACAGCTGCAGCATCCCGGGCAGCGGGAAGCCGCCGCCACCGATAGTCGAGTACGGAGCGGGCAATGTCGGGCGTCCTTGAGGTGAGTACCGGCAAAACGAACAGCTCATCCCAAAAGACGTGGCCGCGGTAGCCTTCGCCATGCAGGCCGCGCGCGGTGACGCCGGCATCGAGTTCGGCCGTGTGGTGCGTCAAGGTCTGCAGCAGATGGAAGATATGCAGGTTAAGGACCAGTTGCACCTGGACCGGGGCGTCGATGTCCACCAGGAACGGCCGGAGTTCGCGCCGCCAGGCCTCCTCGTGCGCCGCCAGCAGCGCATCATAGTCTCCGCCCGTGCGCTCCAGCACGGCCCTGGCCCCCGTCTCCGGGGAGGAGATGGCGCGGTCGCGGGAGGTTACCACTGCCACTGTCTTGGTGATCCGCGCCGCCTTGCCCGCCTCAAGGGAAAGCAGGAAGGTGTGGAAGTGGTACGCACCTTTCCTGCCCTCGATTCCGGCCGCCTCGCGGCGAAAGAATGTTCGGTAGGCTGCAGCGATGCGGATCAGGCTTTGGGTTGTTTCGACTTCGACGACGGAGGTTGCGTCGGGTGGCCCCTCCGGGCTGGAGCCGCGCAGGGCGGTCCTGTCGGCGAGATGGACGTCGGAGCCCTGGGCGCGTTCAGGCAGGTTGGCGTTACGCACGGCGGCATTTATTCCGCTGCGGACTTCCACGTCACCGTTCCAGCCTAGGGCAGTGATTACCGTTTCGAGGACCAGCAGGTGGGGTTCGGCCATGGATGCAAAGCGGGTTTGCACCACTTCCAGCCGCCGGTGGTCCGCGCCCTCCAACAGCAGCCTGCGCTCAAGCAGCGCCTTTTTGAGGTCCAGGACACGGCGCTCCCGGATTACGGTCATCCCGCCCTCCGACCACCACGGCTGGCCGGACAGGCGCAGATCGAGCGGCAGGCAGTCCGGTGCGTTGACCATGTGTTCTTCCAGTAGCGTCTCTCCGGCTGCCGTGGCCAGGACCCGGTTGTACACGCCCGCAAGATACATTCCTGCGTAGCTGAAGGGGCCGCCCTCGGGTGCCGCCCCCCGGACGCCCATGTAGCCGTTACCGAGGGTAGTCAGGGCTTCCCGGTGTCCCTCGTGCGCGGCGTCGAACCCTTCGTAAACGAGGTGCCAGGCGTTACCGATGACTTGTCCCAGGTCCAGCTCTCCCACGTCGTTGAGGACTATTCCCGCACCGGCCGCTTCGAGCTGGCGGCGGTTACCCGTGCGGTCGATTCCCACTACGAGGCCGAACCCGCCCCGCCGGCCGGCTTCAACCCCCGCCGCCGAATCCTCCACCACCACGGCGTGCGCCGGGGCCACCCCGAGCCGTGACGCGGCCGCGAGAAACACGTCCGGTGCAGGCTTTCCGCGCAAACCCAGCCCGGCCGCCGTCGTTCCGTCCATCACTACGTGGAACAGATCGTGGATGCCTGCCGCCTGCAGGACCAACGCGGCGTTGCGGCTTGACGTGACCACGGCGGTTGGAACCGCCGCGCCCTCAAGCCGCTGCAAAAGTTCGAGCGTCCCGGGGTAGCTCTGGACGCCGTCGTCCCGGAGGTGTTGCAGGAAGTATTCGTTCTTCCAGGCGCCCAAGCCGAATCCCGTCCAGGCTCCGGCTTCGTCAGTATCTTTCCCCTTTTCAATCTGCACCCCGCGGGCGGCCAGGAACCGCACCACCCCTTCCTCACGCGGCATCCCGTCAATGAAGGTGAGGTAGTCCGCCCTGCTGAGGGTGGCACGGTTGGCGCCCGCGGGAACCCGGGGGTCGTGCAGGATCCGGTCAAACGCATCTTTCCATGCAGCCTGGTGGACCAGCGCCGTGTTGGTGACCACCCCGTCGAGGTCGAAAATGACGGCGTCGAATGGTGGCTTGGCGGCAGCGGCGGTGGGCGACCCGATCATAGGTCAGTGGTACCAGCAAGAGCACGTTCCGGAAAGGGCCGATGGGCCCGGCGCCGGCTACGCAGTGCCCCTGCCTGCGGCGTGTCCCACGTGGTTCCACCAGGTCAGCGGCGACGTGATGGTGAAACGCCTTCCGCTGACGGCGGTGGGGACAATGCGGACGAAGTGGTCCTTTTCGCCCGCCTGCCAGGGAAAGAGTGTCAGTCCGGCCCCGGTCAGGAGTTCCTCTGAAGGGTCCAGAATGACGGCCCTGCCTTTGACCAGCACGCTCCACGCCTGGGACGTGTCATGGCCGTCGGCTTCAAGCGCGACGGCGAGTGGTCCCCCGGCTGCGCGCAGTTTGGTTCCTTCCCCGGTGCGGAACACAACTGACTGTTGGTCCACCTTGAAGTTGACCGGAAAGACTTCCGGATACCCGTCCACCAGTACGGCCAGGTGGCCGACGGACACTCCCCGGAGGAGGTCCCAGCACGTTCCGGCATCCAGGACTTCGGTGGGCGTTTGCGGGGCGTCATTGTGCATGATCCGAACATAGCGGCGCGCCGGCCCGGGGACTAGAGCATTTCGTCCCAGCCGAGGAGTCGCGTTTCAGTACAGACTCCCGGCACGCAATCACCGGCGCAGGGCAAAGAAAAACACCCCGGTCCGAAGACCGGAGTGTTTTCGATGACTCGAGCCATCCGTGAAGGATGGCCCGAACCGTGGGGTGGAGATGGGGGGAATTGAACCCCCGTCCGATGTCGTGTTGTCAGGGCTTCTCCGGGCGCAGTTTGCGTCGGATTTTCTCGGCCCCAGCCATGCTGCAAACAGCTAGCTGATCCGGGCCCAGTCATCTAAAAGTCCCGTTTACTCCGATGACGGGAGCAAACAGCAGTGGCTATCTAAATGACGCCAGGATCCGGGGCGATAGCAACCCCGGGCTGACGGACTGTCTTACTGCTTAGGCAGCGAGAGCGAAGTCAGTGCGCTTAGATTCGGCACTTATTGGTTTGCAGAAAGCGTTTACGAGATAATTCTGCATCCTCGGCCCGCTTCACCTGTCGCGACTAACACCGTCGAAACCGATCATCCCCGTATTTTGTTACCAAACCGGCTGGCAAGCCTGCCGGACTATTCATACTAACGTATGCCTCGGCGAAATAATTCCTACCGGCGCCGGTTGCGTTCGCGCATCTCGCGCTGGGCCTCGCGGTTGTCCTGCTGCTCCCGCAGCGTCTGCCGCTTGTCGTACTCCCGTTTACCGCGGGCAACGGCGATTTCCACCTTGGCGCGGCCGTCCACGAAGTAGAGCTGCAGTGGCACGATGGTGTAGCCGGCTTCCTGAACCTTGCGGGAGATCTTGATGAGCTCCTCGCGGTGCAGCAGCAGCTTACGGCGCCGGCGGGCAGCATGGTTGGTCCAGCTGCCCTGGTTGTACTCGGGAATGTGGATGGCTTCCATCCACAGTTCGTCGTTATAGAACGTGCAGAATCCGTCCACCATGGAGGCGTGGCCTTCGCGCAGGGACTTCACTTCGGTGCCCATCAGCGCGATGCCGGCCTCGTAAGTGTCCAGCACGTGGTAGTCGTGCCGGGCCTTGCGGTTGGTGGCCACCACCTTACGGCCACTTTCTTTAGGCACGGGAAAACTCCTCAAGTTCAGGTTGACAGCTCCCCGCCTGGCGGCGCGGAGCTATCCCAGTCTACGGCAGCGCTGTTCTGCCCTACAGCAGCCCCATGGGGTCTACAGCCTTGCCGTTGAGCCAGGTTTCGAAGTGGGCGTGGCAGCCGGTGGAGTTGCCTGTGCTGCCGGAGTAGGCGATGAGCTGGCCCTGGGAAACGTGTTGCCCGTTCGAGACCACGATGCTCGAGTTGTGGTAGTAGATGGTGGTCAGGGTGTTGCCCTGCACCAGGCCATGATCGATCTTGACGCGCCACCCGCCACCGTCGGCGGAGTTCCAGCCGGAGCTGAAGACCTCCCCGGCCGCCGCCGCGTATACGGGGGTGCCGCAGGCCGCACCGAAGTCGATTCCGGTGTGCATGTAGCCACCGGTGCCATAGAAGTCGATCGTTCCCGGCGGGGTTGTTCGGTAGCCAAAGCCCGAGGTGATGGGGATGCTGCCGTCGAAGGGGTGGCGAAGGCCAAAGGCCGACGGCGACCCCACTGCGGGCGGTACGTACGGCTGGACGGGCGGGGCGGGTCGGTTCGCTGCCGCGGCAGCAGCGGCAGCAGCGGCGGCAGCCGCAGCAGCAGCCTCTGCCTGTCGGCGCTGCTCCGCTTCCCAGGCTTCGCGGGCTTTGCGGTCGCGTTCTGCGATCTCGTTGGCCACTTGGTTCTGGTTGGCCTGGACACCGGCCAGTTGGGCCTGGATTCCCGGCTTGGCTGCCTGGAGCTCGGCGTCAAGGCGGGTGGTATCAGCGATCAGTTGGTCTACCTGGGCCTTCTTCGCTGCTGCTTCGTCGCGCGCAGCCTTTTCCCGTTCGAGCGCGGCGTCGGCTTTGGCCTTGAGGTCCTTGATCTCCGCTTCCACGGCCTGGAGGCGGGCTTCGGAGTTGACGTTGGTGGCATTCTGCTGGTTGAGCTTGTCCATGGCTGCGTTCTGGCTGCGCATGGCCTGGTCCGCCAGGTCCATGGTTTCAGTCAGGCTGCTGCCGCTGATGGAACCGAAGAACAGGGACAGATTGGAGGGAACGCCACCGGATTTATAGGCCTGCGTGGCGATTTGGCCGATCAGTTTCTTGGTGTCGGCGATCTTCTGCTTGTCCGTTTCCAGCTGCTGGGTGATCTTGGCCTTGTTCTGCTGGGCCATGTCGACACGCGCGGCCAGTGCCTCCGATTCCTTGACGGCGCTGGCCACGCGGCCCTGCGCGTCGAGCAGCGCCTGCTGAGCACCCGGCAACTGGCCCTGGTAGATCACCAGGTCGCCGGCGGCCTTTGCGATCCGGGAATCGACAAATTCGAGGGAAGCCTGCACGCGTGCGGCTTCTGCTTCGAGCGCGGCTTTGCGGTCCTCGAGGTCGTCGGCGAAGGCGACGGGCGTGGCAACCGCCATGCCCGCAGAAAGCATGATGGTGAGCACGCCGCTAACGATCCCCAAGCGGCGCGCAGCGGCCCGTCCCTGGCTGTGGCGGGGACGGGGCAAGGTTTGATCAGTTACGTTCATGGGCATTCCTTGGTCGGTGTGCACAGCCTAAACGCGCAAATATCTACGTAAGGTCAAGAGAGACGAAATTCCTGCCAAGGATCCGCCAAGGACCAGCAGCGCCGGGGCGAGGATCAGGGTCTGGCCGGAGGAGATGAAGGCCGTATCGGGGTACTGGCGCGACATGTAGTCGCCCAGGAAGAACCGCGCCACCGCCCACAGGGTGCCCGAGGCCAGGGCGGCGCCGATGACTGCTGCGATGACGCCTTCCAGGATGAACGGCAGTTGGATCACGGTTTTGGAGGCCCCGACGAGCCGCATGATTCCGGTTTCCCGGCGCCGGCTGAACGCTGAGAGCCTGATGGTGGTGGCGATGAGCAGGATGGCGCAGACGATCATGACGCCTGCGATGCCCACGGCCACCAGGGAGGCCCCGTTCATCACCGAGAACAGGCGTTCAAGCAGTTGGCGCTGGTCAATCACGGTTTCGACGCCCGGCTGGGACGAAAACGTCTCACTGATGATCTGGTATTTTTCCGGGTCCTTCATGTTGATCCGGAACGATGCCGGCAGCTGGTCCGGCGTCACGGAATCGACGATGGGCGAATTGGAGAACTGGTCCTTGAAGTGCTTGTAGGCCTCATCCTTGGACTCGAACTGGAAGTCGTTGATGTACTGCGCCACGGCCGGGGACTCCAGGAGTGCGTTGAGGCCCTGTTGCTGCTCCGGGGTGACTGGCCCGGACGCGCAACCGGGCGCCGTCGAACCTTCGCTGCACAGGAAGATGGCTACCTGGACTTTGTCGTACCAGTAGCCTTTCATCTGGTTGATCTGCATCTGCAGCATGCCCGCAGCGCCCACGAAGGTGAGGGACACGAACGTCACCAGGATGACCGAGACCACCATGGAAAGGTTGCGGCGCAGGCCGCTGCCGATCTCGGACAGAATGAACGCGAGCCTCATCGCTGGGCCTCGCCTTCGTCGCTCTTACCCGGCAGTCCGCCGTCGGGCGTCTCCCTGCCGCTTGCGTCCTTCAGGCGCCGGGACTGGCCGACGACCGGAATCATCGAGGTGTACAGTGCCTTGGCTTCGTCGCGGATCACCACGCCGTTCTTGAGCTCGACCACCCGCTTGCGCATCTCGTTGACGATGTCGTCGTCGTGCGTGGCCATCACCACGGTGGTTCCGTTCTGGTTGATCTTGTCCAGCACACCCATGATGCCCATGGAGGTGGTGGGGTCCAGGTTTCCGGTAGGTTCGTCGGCGAGGAGGATCCCGGGGCGGTTGACCACGGCGCGGGCGATGGCGACGCGCTGCTGCTCGCCACCGGAGAGCTCGTGCGGCATGCGGTGTTCCTTGCCCTCAAGTCCCACCGTTTTTAGGACCTCGGGGACGGTGTCGCGGATGACGCTGCGGCTCTTGCCGATTACCTGCATGGCGAAGGCCACGTTCGCGAACACATTCTTTTGGGGCAGGAGGCGGAAGTCCTGGAAGACGACGCCGATGCCCCGGCGGAGGCGCGGAACGCGCCAGCTGGAAATCCTGGCTACGTTCTGGCCGGCGACGTAGACGGCGCCGGACGTGGCGCGGTCTTCCTTGAGCACGAGCCGGAGGAACGTGGACTTTCCGGAGCCGGACGCACCGACGAGGAAGGCGAATTCGCCGCGATCAATCTCAAGGGTGACGGAGTCCAGCGCCGGCCGGGCTTTCTGGTCGTAAACCTTGGTGACATTTTCGAATCGGATCATGGCCCTAAGTACCCTGCAGGGCATGGCTGATTCTTCTGATGCAGCCCAGTTCTGCAGCCGGTGCACGGGTCTTCGTTTGGGGGAAAGTAGGGCCCCGGCCCCTTGACTATACGCAAAACGTCCGGTGGTTGGCCGGGCTTGTGGGGGCGTGTCGCCGGATCAGCGGTCCCCCCGCCTTGGAGCCAGGGCTACTTTTCGGCGTTCCGGTTGTCTGTACGCCAGCGGATGCCGGCGTCGATGAAGTCGTCAATTTCGCCGTCGAACACTGCGGCGGTGTTGCCTACCTCGTGCTCGGTGCGCAGGTCCTTCACCATTTGGTACGGGTTCAGGACGTAGGAGCGCATCTGGTCGCCCCAGGACGCCTTCACGTCCCCGGCCAGCGCCTTCTTTTCCGCATCCTCCTGCTCCTTTTTCAAGAGCAGGAGACGGGACTGCAGCACGCGCATGGCGGCTGCACGGTTCTGCAGCTGGGACTTTTCGTTCTGCATGGACACCACGGTGCCCGTGGGGATGTGGGTAAGCCGGACAGCGGAGTCGGTGGTGTTCACCGACTGGCCGCCAGGGCCGGATGAACGGAACACGTCCACCCTGATTTCGTTGTCCGGGATCTCGATGGAGTCGGTCTGTTCGATCAGCGGAATGACTTCAACAGCAGCGAAGGAGGTCTGGCGGCGGCCCTGGTTATCAAACGGGCTGATCCTGACAAGGCGGTGGGTACCGGCTTCCACGCTGAGGGTCCCGTACGCGTAGGGCGCCTTCACCTCGAAGGTGGCGGATTTGAGCCCGGCCTCCTCCGCGTAGGAGGTATCCATGACGGTAGTGGGATAGCCATGCCGTTCCGCCCAGCGGAGGTACATACGCATGAGCATCTCTGCGAAGTCTGCGGCATCCACGCCTCCCGCGCCCGCGCGGATGGAAACCACGGCCTCGCGCTCGTCGTACTCGCCCGAGAGCAGCGTCACGACTTCCAGGTCCTTGAGCGCTTTCTTGATGGACTCGAGTTCAGCCGCGGCCTCCCCCATCGAGTCGGCGTCGTCCTCATCCTGCCCGAGCTCAACCAAGACTTCCAGATCATCGATCCGGGCGGCAAGGTTGGTGAGACGTTCCAGTTCCGACTGCCGGTGGGAGAGCCTCGAGGTGATTTTCTGTGCGGCCGAGGGGTCGTCCCAAAGGTCCGGCTCCCCTGCCCGCTCGCTGAGTTCGGCGATGTCTTCCTTGAGTGCCTCCACGTCGGTGACGCGTTCAATGGACTCGTAGGTGGCGCGGAGCGCCCGGATTTCAGCGGAAAAATCAATATTGGCCATGGTGGTTTAAGCCTACGCTATCGGGGCATACCGCCCGGCTCGGCGCGTGGGCTGGCGAGTGCACGTCGCCTTGAAGGCTGGCGGGCCAGTGCTTCAGCGGGTCAGGCGTGAACGCGCAGTGGATGTCGCCTCGATACGGATGCCGTCAGGAACCAGGAAATTCACTACGGGCGGGTGCACGGCGGCAGTGAGTACCACGACGGCGGTGGAACCGTCCGGCGTGCCCGTTGCGCCGGCGACGGCAAGGCCGGAAAAACGCTGGGAGGCGGGGCTCCTGGCGACGAAGTCTGCGGCCACATTTCGAACCCGGCCGGGGTTGAGGACAGCGGACGGGCTTCCCCCCTCTGCTGAGACTTCGCCCAGCGTGTAGCTGTCGGCCGCGGCCAGGGACGCCCCGTCCGCCAAGGACAAGAGGCGCTTGTGCTCCAGGTACACCGCGGTGATGCCGACGACCACCGTCGCCACCAAAAGCGCCAGGAGCACGTAGCCGAGGATCATCACCATCAGCTGTCCGCTTTCGTCCGCTTCCCTGCGACTCACCGGTACCGACCTACGAGCTGGGTGGAGGACGCTTCCACCTCTGTTGCGGACAACCCTTCGGCAAACGGCACGAACGGCAGGGGCACACTCAGGCTGACGGTCACTGTTACCGCAGTGCCCGCCGCCTGGCAGTCCGCAGGATTGCAGGTGGTGGTCATGGTGGCGCGGTCCGGTTGGTGCCCGAAGTCGGAAAGGGCGAGGGCCACCGCCTGTTCCGCCGCTGCCTGCGCCGTGGCGGAATCGGGCTGGGCGACAAAAACCTTCGCTGCCTGGTCTGCGGCACCCACCACCGCAAACGAGCCTCCCTGGATCTGGCCAACCGTGATCACGAAGTACACGAGTGGGACCATGAGCAGGAGTGCAAGGAAGGTGAACTCGACTACGGCGCTTCCCTGTTCACTGGAATGCCGCTGCCCGCGCACCCCCGGCACGCCGGGCACGCGGCCGGAAGATTTATGTTCGGCGCCCTGCCCAGGCCCTTGGGATGCGCAACCCGGCTCGTATTCGGCCGATCTCCGCAGGCACAGCACTTCTGCCAGACGCACCCGAAAGCGCCGGTGGGCGCTGGAATAGAACCGAACTGTGGCCCCGCGCAACGGTGTGGACGGGGACGGATCAGGGCTGAACGGCCGCATGCCCTTTCACCTCCAGCATGTCCCGCGGTCCGATCAGACCGAGGACGGGCATTGGAGACCGTACGGTCACCTCCAGTGTGCGCATCCCTTGCACGTTTACTTCCCGGGTACTGACCTGTTCCGCAAAGCCTTGATTCAAGGCCATGCTGATGAGGCTGCGGGTTCGTTCCTCGGCATCGGAGGCGCTGCGGTCCGCAAGGGTTCCATACCGCGCCCCCGATGCTGCAGCATCAATGAGCGTATTCCGGACGTGCAATACTAGCGTCAGTTGGATGATCGCCAGGAAGAACATTGTCAGCAGCCCGCCGACCAGGACGAAGTCCACAACGGCCGAACCCCGCTCGCCGGGCCGGGACAACTCAGGCTGCACCGCCGGCCCGGGAGCGGACACCCTCATGGTTCAGTTCCCCACCTTGTCCATCGCCTGGTTGAACATCGCCTCCAGCGCCGGGCCTGCAAGCGCCAGCAGGGCTGCGACCAGGACGGCGGACATCAGGGTTATCATCACCCATCCCGGAACGTCACCACGTTCAGGATCATCGCCCGGGTTCATCACGGTCAATTCGGCGATATCCTGTCCATCGCTGCCGTGTCCGCCCCTAAGAGACTGCGGCCGGCCCGCCCGTCCCACCTGTAACTGGAGCAAGGCTGCGAGGCCAAGAAGCAGCATTACGAAGCGGGTTCCCATGGTTTTCATCTTGCGTCCTATTCCTGTTTCCTAGAGGGGACATGAAGGTGTTGCTGAAGGGGAGTCCCGGGTCTGGCATCCATCAGAAGCCCAAGTTGATGGCAGCGAGGCCGGGAAATACCGCGAATACGACGGTTAGGGGAAGTACCCCGAAGACAAGGGGCACCATCATGGCGATCTCCTTTTTCCCGGCAGCTTCCATAAGGTCACGCTTCGCTGAGTCCCGTACGTCCTGCGCCTGTGCCCGGAGCACGTCCGCCAAAGGTGTTCCTCTTTCCACCGCCACGACGATCCCGTCAACGAACCTGACCAGTGGTGCAAGGTCGGTGCGTGCAGAAAACTCCTGAAGGGCCACCACCAATGGCTTACCGGCTCTTGTCTCCGCCAGGATTTTCGAGAACTCCTTGGATAGTTCACCGTTCGCACTCCTGCACACACGGTCCAAAGCGCCCGTTGCGCTCTCCCCCGCGCCCACTGCTAGGGCCATCAATTCGGCAAGGCTGGGAAACTCCGCCATCATCCGTGTTTCCCGTCGCCGAACTTGGGCGCCCAGCCAGTAGTCCCGCAGCACGAAGCCCGCTCCGGCACTACCGATGATCACGGCAGCCGCAAAAACCGGGCTGAACCTGCCGGCTGCCGCTCCGACCAGGACGACGACCAGTGCGATGACAAATCCGGCCGCCGCCCACAGCAATTGCTCTGCACGGAAGTCAAGCGGGGATTTGTTGATTCCCGCTTGGGCGAGCCGCCTACCGGTGGCCCCGGGCGAGGGGCTGAGCTTTCCCAGGGTGGTGAGCCAGTCCCGGAAGACCGGCCGGAGGATCCGTTCAAGCGGACCAAACGGCGTGAGGTTCTGTTCCCCGGCACGCAGGAGCCGCGATTCCAGGTTCTGGGACTTCAGCTGCGGCTCGATCCGTTCAGACAACGTTATGGGGCGCATCGGAGGAGACCGGAAGATAACGAGCCATAATCCAAGGCCCAAGGCAATTCCGCAGATTACGGCGGCAGGGAAAACAGTCATCAACGCAGCACCCTTTCGTCCTGCGGCAGGGCCCCGATCTTCAACATCGCTGTGTAGCAAATTAGGGAGACCACCAGCCCACCGAGCAGCACGGCGGCGCCCGTGGGCGTGTTGTAGGCCTGGATTGCTTCCGGTCTGGTCGCCAGCAGAATCATGACAATCCAGGGCGCAGCAACGGCGAGCCGGGCCGCATTGATGGTCCAGGACTGGCGTGCCTCAAGTTCACTGCGGGTGCGGGCATTTTCCCGCAGAAATTCTGCCAAGGTTCCGAGGAGCTTTCCCAGGTCTGACCCGCCCACTTCCCGCGTCAGCCGGAGTGCTTCGATAATGCGGTCAGCCACAGGGTCGGCAAGCCGATGTTTCAGCTTGTTCAAAGAACCATCGAATTGGCCCCCGGCCCGGTAGTCAGCCCCGAACTCCCGGAAGATTGGCCGCAGTTCCTCGGGCCCTTTGTCTCCAAGCTGGATAAGGGCCTCGGGTAGGGGCAGGCCTGCCCGGATAGCAGAGCGAAGATGATCAACGACGTCAGGCCAGAGTTGACGCAGCATGGCGGTCCTCTTCTTCGCCCGCCACCGAAGAAGGGTGACAGGCAGCCAGCCGCCGAAAAGACCGAAGCAACAGGCGATAGGCCAGGAGCGGCTCAGACCATAGAAGACCAGAACCACGAATACCCCGAGCCCAAGGCAAGTCCCAACCAAACCGCGGGGCGAGACCTTATCTACTCCGGCGCCCGCGAGCAGGTCCGCCATCCGGCCCGGCTTCCGCTCCCGCTTTCCATGGTCCGGCGTTTCCCAACAGGACCACCAAATGAGGAAGAAGCCAACTCCTGTCGCCGCTCCCACCAGCGCCGCGATCATCGCGGATCCAGCAGCGCGGCGACGTCGTACCCTGCCTTCGAGAACTTCTCCGCTGCGGGCATGGCGTTCGCCCGGGGCTGCAGGACGCCGTTTTCCAGGGCAAAGACCAGGGATGATTCGATTACGCCGTTTTCCACGCGTCGTCCCAAGGACAGGACTTGGGTTACTTGCCGCCGCCCGTCGGTGTGCCGGCTGCAGTGCACCACGAGGTCTATGCACGACGCAACAGTGGGGACGACGAAAGCGCTGGAAATGTTCTCCCCGGCGAGCAACGGGAGTGTGCAGATTTTGGTTACTGCATCGTGTGCCGAGTTGGCGTGGACGGTGCACATACCGGGAAGACCGCTATTCAAAGCGATCAGCATGTCGAGGCTCTCGGCTTCCCGCACCTCGCCCACCACCAACCGGTCCGGACGCATCCGCAGAGCCTCCTTCACCAGCCGACGAAGTGGGATTTCGCCCTCTCCTTCGAGGTTCGGCTGCCTGCACTGCAGGCCCACGACGTCCCGGAGCGGGAACTGAAGCTCGAAAATTTCCTCGACCGTGATGACTCGTTCCCGGGTTCCGATACTGGCCGCCAGGCAGTTCAGCATGGTTGTCTTGCCTGCCTGGGTCGCGCCGGAAACGAGGATGTTGAGGCCGCTGGAGACCGCCGCACCGAGAAACCGTGCGGCTTGGGGTGTCAGCGTCCCCAGCTCCACCAGATGTTCAAGACGGCTGGCTTTCACGACGAATTTGCGGATGTTCACAGCCCAGTGGCGGCGGGTCACATCTGGAATCACAACATGCAGCCGGGAGCCGTCAGGCAGCGCAGCATCGACAAATGGTGAAGACATGTCCAGCCTTCTGCCGGAGCTCTTGAGCATGCGCTCCACCAGGTCCCGCACCTGCTGCTCCGAAAGACTGAGTGACGTCAGCTCCGACTCACCGTTCCGCGCCACGTAGATTTCGTTAGGGGCGTTGAGCCAGATCTCCTCAATGGTTGGATCATCAAGGAGAGGTTGAAGTACGCCGAACCCTGCGACGGCGTCGAAAAGAAAGCGACGGGCTGCGTCAAGGGGACCAAGGGGCGGAAGGGGTCCCATTAGGGCCCGTTCGTCGTAGTCGGTGACTGCGGCTTCGACCAATCGACGGACCTCGCCTGCCTGCCTGAGCGGGTCGAGCCCGCGACGGCGAATGAGCTCGCGGACTTCGTCCTCGACTATTCCCAGCGCGTCCATATGTTCCCCCATACAACTGCCGCCCCCGGCGGAGGCAGTGCGACTGAGGTCCAGCCTAAGGAGCAGGGAAGAGACTGCCAAGTCATATGGATCAAGCTGTGGACAAAGGAGTTCCGCCGGCATCAAATCGGCACCCTCCGCCGGCTAAAGAGACCTGCGCTAAAGGACAGACACCCCTTGTCTAAGCGAATGTCTGCCCGTTATGCCTATCGGGTCCGTCTCCGCCGCCATGAAATAAGTCGTCACCAGAAGCGGCTGTGGCCGCGGAAGTATGTACAGCTTTGGCCAGGTTATTTGAATTCTGCGTCCACCGGATTATTTAGATCCTGTCGCTACATCCGACCTGAACGGGCTATTCCTCAGCCGGGACTTCAAGCCAAGCGCCGGGGCTTCAACAAAACGAAAGCTAAGCCAGGCCAAAGGCAGTGTCAGGCCAAGGCTCAGTAATATATACGGGATCAAGGGAAGGTCAGGCCATCCTATTTCCAGAATGTTCTGAACTGGGACGCCGTAAATATAAACCCCATACGAAAGATCCGACTTGGCGCCCACCGACTGGAACGGCAGAACGGAGCCCAGAGCCATGATGATCACGGCGAACGGCAGTGGGGCCAAAACCGAAGCGGTTTCCGTGAAGATGGCCAACATGAGTAAAGCCGCAGATAGTGCAACGGCAGGCCGAACCCGAACCCTGTCGGAGAAATGGAACAGCAGGGCTCCGGCGCAAAACGCTGCAACAAGTGGCGCCACCAGAGTGTACACGCTGGCGGGAACCCAGCCCACCAGCTTTGCCGCCGAAACGGCACTGGCAGTGAGGAATCCAGCACCGATGAACGCCGCTCGGAGTTTCTCATTTTTGACATAGCAAACCGTTCCCACGGCGATGTAGCAGGAAGCCTCCCAGAAAAGCGTCCACAGGGAACCGTTCCAGATACCCGGCACTGGCACGTTTGGGACGGTAGTGCCAATGTTCGTTTGACTTATGAATGGCGGATAAAGCAGGAAATTGCGCGCCAGGTAACTCAGCGAGTCAACGAGAGTAAATGTGCCCGAAGAGCCAACCAACAAAGACAGGGGGGCAAAAACAAAGGCGACAGCAAGCAGGCAGACAAGGAACCCAGGATAGATTCTAAGGAAGCGTGCGGTGTAGAAGGACCACGGGGACTGCCCGTTGAGGCGGCTACGGGTAATAAGGTAACCGGACACTGCAAAAAACCCGAGGACCGCCCATGTACCGAGGTGTTCCCCGCCAGCCTCCGGTTCTGGCCCAAGGTTTCCAATCACTGATGAATGAGAAACAATGACGGCCGCTGCCAGAAGTAGGCGGATTGCGTTCAGCGAATTCCGACGAGGATCGAATAGCGAGTACAGTGTGCCGCCAAGGGGACGAATGCCCGTTGATATACTTCTTGCTGGCATAACACCCTTTCACTGACCTGGCCGGCCCAAAGAGCCGCAGCTGGAATTGGGGTTGTTGCGCGGAAGCCGCTATCCCCCTTATGACCGTTATCACCGAAATTGAAATGGTTAGAAGCGGCCAGCGGGAATCATATCAGCACTACGCACAGCTGACCGCCACCACGGCGGCGAGCCACAGACACTAAGACCTACTGGCCTTAGAACACCGAGGCCTCAGCCAGGCGCTTCACGGCGACCCCGGACCTCCGGCCCTAGCTGCCCAGCATGGAAGGGCTATGAGTTCCCTGCTTGAGCACAGTGCCCCTGCCGTTTCCCTGCGGCGAAGCGAGCAACCGGTAGAGGCAATATCCGGCTATTCCCAAAACTACAATGTATGCAAGCGTCAGCCCTTGCCATGAAAAGGGCGGCTGCCAGTGGGGGGCGAACATTTCTGTCCAGTTGACGTGTCCCTCCGTAATGCCGACGGTGTAGCGCCTCAGCCCTTGAAGCAAAAGGTATATATGGGCAAGAGCTCCGGCCACGAGAGTCCACCTGACTATCGACAAAGTACGCGTTGAAGTTCGGAATGGAGCGAAACGTCCCGCGACTCCACACGCCAGAAGCAGGACCACCAGCACCGCCAGGATGTAGCGCCCCTGCCAGATCCATCCCACTTTCTCGCTTGACGACGCTTGCAACGCCACCGGCGCCACCAGTACGACCACGGTCAGCAAAGCTACAGACCATCTTGCCCGCAGGGGCCTGGCCGTCATGCCGACTACCAGAACGACGCCCATGGCCAGAACCCACGCATACACCACGGCAGGTGGCGGAGGTGTGTCCAACCAGCCCAGGACCCCCACGTATTCGGGAACGTAGATAAAGGTGCGGTCTGCCATTGTGACTGCTGCCACGTCGCTGGGGACGGGGGCGCCGGCCAAAAGGCTGTCAAAGCTGTTGGAGCTGACAACCCAGCCAAGCGCAAAGACGCAAGCCAGACCTAAGACGGCCACGGGAACCCAGCTTGGACGATATCGGAAGACCCGCCCGAACGCTTGCAGGTTATAGGCGAGGACGGCGGCAGCTACCACCACAGCCAGCCACAGCAATGAGACCGGGCGTGTGTTGGCAAGAAGTGCCCCCGCAACAGCCAGGCACCAGATCTTCGCATGCGAGTCTTGCAGCGCGCGGCTGCGCTCCAGCAAAGAGCAAAGGCACATAAAGACGCTGGCAGCCGTGCTGATTTCCAAGGCGGTGGGATTGATGCTCGCCGACAGGAAGAGGACCGCGGGCGTTATGGCGACGGCTGCAGCGAGCGAAGGCCAGACGAAGCGCCGAAGACTGGAGGCTGCCCAAAATATTGTGGCAAGGAAAAAGGCGCACACCCAAGTGCTTACCAGCCGCATGGCATAGAGAGCTGTTTCGCCGCTCAATCCACGGCTTGCCAACCCTACAATCCCGTAGTACACGGGATTGTAGTTACCTGCTGATGTAAGCGCGGTTGTTGTCCCCCTGTCGGCGGCATCAATGGGCAACGCACAGTTTGCCGTCACTTCCGGATGGTGCGCGAAGCAGAGATTGCTTTCCAGTTTCGCGATGTAGCCCGGGACTTGAACCGCCAAACGCTCACCTTGGACACCGGTGGAGCTGCCAGTGAATTGCCCTCGTGCCACTGCCGCAGCCTTCACCGTGTGGGCCGGCTCGTCAGGGGCTGACATCAAGGGGGACGCAAAGCACCAGACACTGCCCAGCAGCCCGATCAACAGCCAAGCAACGACCAGCACTTTGGCGGAAGAAGGGCGTTCTGGGCGACCGTCGGAGGCTGGTCCCGGGATGGCGAGTCGTTTTGACTGAGTTCTTGGCATGATAATTTGATGTTACTAGGAGGTCAGCTCAGAACGCCTTGAGTCTCCGTTATGCCGGGGAGGGCACCAAGACGCGTGCGATTTTCAAGAACCACAACACCAGCCAGCAGACCAGCCGGGCAAAGTAGTGTCCTGCGCACCCGGGCGCAGAAGTTGTACCAGAACTCCGTACTCAGATTCCTTTTTGTGGGCGGGCTCTCGTTTGCTTTGGATTTGGGGCTTCTTGTACTCCTTCACGAGGTAGTCGGCGTAGATCTCGTCATAGCGACTCCAATCGCTTTCCTGGTAAGCCTGGTCTTCAACTACTTTCTGCAGCGCATCTTCACCTTCCAGGCCACCAATCACCACGGTGTTAGTGCCGCAAAGTACATCTCCCTGGTGATTTTCAATGTCGTTGTCAGCGATTTCATCGTCACTGGGTTTGACGCGTTGGGGTGGTATTACATAATCGGCAAGGGAACCTCAACCGTGCTCACCACAGTTTGGAACTATTTCCTTTACAGGGAATGGATTTTTAAGAACAAGGTAGCGCCACTGGAGAAATCCCGCGCCTGAACTCCAGCTGGGCAGGTCTGGACCACCACTCCTGGGCTTTCTTTTTGGAACGCACTTCCCGGCATGGCATGTTCCGAGCCCAGTTTTCCTGCTTGACCCGCAGCTCTTGAGCTCCTTGAGTCACATGGGCAACATCAGAACCACTGGTTACATGGCACCCCGCGATGCTATGGTGAGCGCGTTAATAATCGGCACCACCTGTCCCACGTGTCTTCCCTGGGGGGAAGCACCTGAGCAGCAATCAAGAATGAGCGCTCAGCGGAGCGCTTGTTTGTCTCCGGAGCACATATGAAGCGGAACCTGTCTCAGTCCCGTCACCAAGCCCTGAAATCCATCGGGATCGTCGTACTCGCCACATCCCTGCTGACGAGTCCAGGTCTTACAGGGTTTGCGGCCGCAGTAGAGTCCACGCCCTCTCCCTCGCCGTCATCATCTCAAAGTGCCGTGCCGGGTAATGCAACCGCCGCGACCCCCAGCCCCAGTCCTTCCGTTGCCGCTGGAACCGCTGTCCCGGTTCCCGCGCCCACCCAGTCAGCTCCGTCCGCCCCGACTCCGTCCGCGTCGGCAACGCAAACGATGGCCGAAGCAGTCGGGCGCGGCGCTGAAATGGGCCAACGTTCCGCCAGGGTGACAGCCTCCTCCACTACTCCCGCCACAAAAAGCCCGAGCATGGAGTCCCTCTCTACCGAAGGTACCTGGATGCCCACGTTCGGGGTCCAGGGACTCGACGTCAGTGGCTACCAGCCCAACGTCGACTGGCAGCAGCAGTGGAACATGGGTGCGAGATTTGCATATGTAAAGGCCAGCGAGGGCAATTACATGACAAACGACCAATTCAGCGCGCAGTACCAGGGCTCACGGAATGTCGGAATGATTCGCGGCGCGTACCACTTCGCGATCCCGAACTGGTCGTCGGGAGCCGACCAGGCCCGGTATTTCGTAGCGAATGGCGGTGGCTGGTCAGCCGACGGTTACACCATGCCGCCCGTCCTGGACTTCGAGTTCAATCCCTACGAGGGCCGGACCATCAACGGTTTCTACTTCGGAAATACCTGCTACAACATGACGCCCGGGCAGCTGACCTCCTGGGTCCAGGACTTTGGGAACACCATGAAGTCCTTGACCGGCCGGCTTCCGGCAATCTACACAAACACAAGCTGGTGGAACCAGTGCCTCGGCAACCCGTCGGGCTTCGGCGACTATCCACTGTGGGTGGCGGCTTACCCCGGTGCGCCTACCAACGATGCCGGGCCGATTCCGACAGGCAGTTGGAGCACCTATAGCATTTGGCAGTACAGCAGCACTGGACCGTTCGCGGGCGACTCGAACGTCTGGAACGGTGACTACCCGTCACTGCAGCGGTTGGCAGGGTCAGCGCTTCCCACGGGAAGCTTTGATTCCCTGTCTATAACAGGCAGCGGAACCCAGTTTTCGCTGCGTGCGCGTGGCTGGTCGGCTGATCTTGCCAACACCGCCGCCTCGAACCAGACACACGTGTACGTCACGTCGCCGGGTGGCACCACCACCGGGTATGCATGGACGGCCAATGCCTACAGACCCGATGTCGACCAAGCCCTGGGCTATGGACCCAACCACGGTTTCGACGGATCTGTCCCTATTACCCAATCAGGCACATACACTGCATGCGCTTATTCGATTGGCACCTTTGGCAATACGCCCCTTGGCTGCAAGAGCGTCACCGCTACAGGGATCGGGGTGCCTGTAGGCAGCTTTGACAGCCTCACAAAGGTCGTTGCGGCTGACAAAGTCACACTGCAACTCAAAGGGTGGGCAGTCGACCAGGCCAATCCATCCGCGTCGTCGTACGCAGACGCCTACGTGACGGCACCGAATGGAACAACTACCGGTTACCGAATGACGGCGAACACCTCCCGGCCGGACGTGCAATCAGCGACGGGCCTGGGTTCGAACCACGGCTTCGACTATCAGGTACCCGTAACAGCTCCAGGGTCTTACAAGGTCTGCACATATGCGATAGGCCAGAATGCAAACACTCCCCTTGGGTGCAGGACTGTAAGCATCGACGCGAATCCATCGCCCATCGGAAGTTACGACACCCTGTCCATAACCCAGGCGGCCAATTCTGCAGCCCTTCAGGTCACAGGGTGGGCTCTGGATCCCACCCAGCCCGCCACGAGCATTCCTGTCAACGTGTACATTTCCGCCAAGGATGGAACAACCGTAACGAGTCCTGCGCCCTTGAACGTCACGGCAAACCTCAAGAGGCCGGACGTGAACTCCGCGTTAGGGACTGTGGGTGATCATGGTTTCCAAGCCGGGCTCCCCATCACCGCCACCGGGACCTATTCGGTCTGTGCCCAGGCAGTGGGCGTAGCACCTGTCTCCAACGGGCCCACCTTGCTCGGTTGCAAGAACTTTACGGTCAGTTCCACGCCGCCCACCATGGGATTCCTCGACAGCGCCGGCATCCAGGTGTCCAATGGACAGGCTGCCGTCGTAACGCAAGGCTGGACGCTTGATCCTGCCTTGCCCGGTATTTCCAATCCGGTGCACGCCTACATCACCTATCCTGACGGGAGCACTAAAGGCTACGCGTTCACCGCGAATTTGAAGCGGCCGGATGTCAACAGCGCCCTGCAGACAGTCGGCGACCACGGGTATTCGACATCGGTCCCCATCACCGCCCGCGGCCAATACCGCGTCTGCACTTATGGGGTGGCGGTCTCAATATTTGCTGCGTACAACTCCCAGCTGGGATGCCGTACGTTGACTTACTAGGACACGAATAAGGGGGGTGAAGCCGCGGCTTCACCCCCCTTATTCGTGTCCAAACCCCAGGACTACTTCTCCGCCAGAAGCTCCAACAGGTACGCCCCGTATCCGCTCTTCACCAGGGGCTCAGCCCGTTCGCGGAGTTCGTCGTCGGTCAGGAACCCGAGCCGCCACGAAATCTCCTCAGGGGCACCGATTTTCAGGCCCTGCCGGTTCTCAACAGTGCGAATGAAGTTTGAAGCATCGTTGAGGTCATTGAAGGTGCCCGTATCGAGCCAAGCGGTTCCGCGCGGCAAAATTTCGACCTGCAGCTTTCCGGCTTCCAGATAGATGCGGTTTACGTCGGTGATTTCCAGTTCTCCCCGGGCGGAGGGCTTCAGGTTCTTGGCGATATCAACCACATTGTTGTCATAGAAGTAGAGCCCCGGCACCGCGTAATGGCTCTTCGGCGCCGCCGGCTTCTCCTCGAGCGAGAGGGCTTTGCCGTTGTCGTCGAATTCCACCACACCGTAGGCGGAGGGATCTTTGACCCAGTAACCAAAGACAGCCCCGCCGTCGATGGTCTTGAAGCGGCGTAGCTGGGTCCCCATGCCCTGACCGTAGAAGATGTTGTCGCCCAGCACCAGTGCAACACTGTCATCGCCGATATGGTCAGCGCCGAGGACAAAGGCCTGGGCCAATCCATCGGGCGAAGGCTGCTGCTTGTAGGTGATCGAAACGCCAAACCGGGAGCCGTCCCCCAGCAAGCGTTCAAACTGCTCCGCGTCGTGGGGCGTCGTGATGATGAGGATGTCCCGGATACCTGCAAGGATCAGCGTTGACAGCGGGTAGTAGATCATTGGCTTGTCGTAGACCGGTACCAACTGCTTGCTGACACCCAGAGTGATGGGATGAAGCCTGGAGCCGGTTCCGCCGGCAAGTATTATTCCGCGCATGCACCCATCTTTCCCTTCGCTTAGGGCAGCAGCAAATCCGGTAGTCTAGGGAATTATGCAGCGACTTCTAGTGACCGGCGGAGCCGGCTTTATCGGCTCAAACTTTGTCCACTACGTTCTCGAAAACACCGAAGACCATGTCACTGTTCTGGACAAGCTGACCTACGCGGGCAATCTTGAGTCGTTGCAGGGCCTTCCGCAGGAACGCTTCAACTTCGTTCAGGGCGACATTGCGGACGCCGGGACTGTCGATGGCCTGGTGGCCGACGCCGACGTAGTCGTTCATTATGCTGCTGAGTCCCACAACGACAACTCCCTCCACGACCCCCGCCCGTTCCTGGACACCAACATCATCGGCACCTACACGCTGATCGAAGCAGCCCGCAAGCACAACAAGCGCTTCCACCACATTTCGACTGACGAGGTCTACGGAGACCTGGAACTGGATGACCCGGAGCGCTTCACGGAGCAGACTCCCTACAACCCGTCCAGTCCGTACTCCTCCACCAAAGCCGGATCTGATCTCCTGGTGCGGGCGTGGGTGCGGTCCTTCGGCCTGCAGGCCACCATCAGCAACTGCTCCAACAACTACGGTCCGTACCAGCACGTGGAAAAGTTCATTCCCCGGCAGATCACCAACGTGATCGATGGGATCCGCCCCAAGCTCTACGGCAAGGGCGAGAATGTCAGGGACTGGATCCATGCCAATGATCATTCCTCAGCTGTGCTGGCCATCATCGCCAAGGGAACCGTCGGCGAAACGTACCTGATCGGGGCCGACGGAGAAAAGAACAACAAAGAAGTTGTCGAACTGATCCTCAAGCATATGGGCCAGTCCCCTGACGCGTACGACCACGTGATCGACCGCCCCGGCCACGACCTGAGGTACGCGATTGACTCCACCAAGCTTCGCAATGAGCTCGGGTGGGAGCCCAGGTTCTCCAATTTCGATGAGGGGATCGAAAACACCATCGCGTGGTACCGGGAAAACGAGGACTGGTGGCGTCCACAAAAAGCGGCCACCGAGGCCAAGTACAAGGAACAGGGCCAGTAACAAATGTCCCTGGAGTTCTCAAAAAAGCTTGCCGCCCACCAAACCCCCATTCCCGGCGTCGTCCTCTATGACCTTCCGGTCCACGGCGACAACCGGGGCTGGTTCAAGGAGAACTGGCAGCGGGAAAAGATGGTCGCCCTCGGGCTGCCCGACTTCCGCCCGGTCCAGAACAACATTTCATACAACGAAAAGGCCGGCACCACCCGCGGGATCCACGCCGAGCCTTGGGACAAGTTCATCTCGGTTGCCACCGGCCGTATCTTCGGGGCATGGGTCGATCTGCGTGAGGGGCCCTCTTTCGGGGCTGTCTTCACCGCGGAGCTTGATCCAAGCCAGGCCATCTTCATTCCGCGGGGAGTCGGCAACGCCTTCCAAACACTTGAGGACAACACGGCATACACCTACCTGGTGAATGACCACTGGTCCGCGGACGCACAGGGTCAGTACACCTTCCTCAACCTGGCGGATGAAACAGCGGCCATCCAGTGGCCCATTCCACTTGCCCAGGCCGAGCTCTCGGACAAGGATAAGGCGCATCCGCGGATGGCTGATGTCGCGCCGATGCCCGCGAGGAAGATCCTTGTGGTGGGCGCGGACGGGCAGCTGGGCAAAGCACTGCGCAGGACGTACGACGGCGACACAACAGTTGAGTTCGCAAGCCGGGCGGAGTTTGACCTCACCAGTGAGGCCAGTTTCACGGGCAGGAACTGGAAGAACTACTCCACCATCATCAACGCTGCCGCCTACACCGCCGTCGACGCTGCAGAAACGGCAGAAGGCCGGAGCGCCTCCTGGTCCATCAACGTCGCCGCCGTGGCGCACCTGGCGCGCACCGCCGTCGAGCATAACCTCACTCTGGTGCATGTCTCTTCGGACTATGTCTTCGACGGAACTCTGGACAACCACGACGAAGACGAGTCCTTCACGCCCCTGGGCGTCTATGGGCAGACCAAGGCCGCAGGGGACGCGGTGGTGAGCGTCGTTCCGCGCCACTACATCGTCAGGACGAGCTGGGTCATCGGGGAAGGCAACAACTTTGTGCGCACGATGGCCAGCCTCGCGCGCAAAGGGGTCAAACCCTCGGTCGTCAATGACCAAAAGGGCCGGCTGAGTTTCACCGAAGACATCGCAGCCTTCATTCGACACCTGCTGAGTGGGGACGCCGCCTTCGGAACATACAACTTCAGCAATGACGGCCCGGTCAAAAGCTGGGCGGATATCGCCGGAGACGTTTACGAGCAATCCGGAGCGGCCCGGGGTGACGTCACGGGCATCACGACAGCCGAGTACTTCAAGGACAAAGCGGCAGCCCCCCGCCCCCTTTTCAGTGCACTTAACCTTGAAAAGGCACGGTCAACGGGTTTCGAAGTTGTTGACGCCGATCAGCGGCTGGCAACGTATCTCAAGTTGGAAACCGATAAGGCATGACACCTGCGGAGCAAGCCCTGCGCACTCTGGTCATCATGCCGGCCTGGAACGAATCCGAGGCCATCGGCAACACGGTCCGGGAAGTCTTTGAATTCGGGCCCGCCTGCGATGTTCTGGTGGTGGACGACGGTTCCCGGGATAACACCGCACAGGTGGCCCGTGCAGCAGGCGCGCTGGTAGTGCAGCTTCCCTTCAACATGGGCGTGGGCGGTGCCATGCGTACCGGGTTCAAGTACGCGAAGATGCACGGATATGACCAGGTCATCCAAGTCGACTCGGACGGCCAGCACGATCCCCGCGACATCAAGGCAGTCCTTGACGGCCTTCGGGAAGCAGACATCGCCATTGGTGCCCGCTTCGCGGACAAAGGAAACTACACGGTCCGCGGTCCGCGCAAGTGGGCCATGAACGTCCTTGCCTGGACCATATCGAAGATCGCCGGGACCAAGCTGACCGACGTCACCTCGGGTTTCCGCGCTGCCAACGCGAAAGCCATCAGGCAATACGTTGACCACTACCCGGCGGAGTACCTTGGCGACACCATCGATTCCCTGGTTGTTGCGATCCGGTCCGGATGCACGGTACGCCAGGTTGGTGTCTCCATGCGGGAACGGCAGGGCGGAACGCCGAGCCACGACCCCGTCAAAGCTGCCATCTACCTGGGCCGGTCAGCTTTTGCCCTCCTCTTCGCTTTGACGCGCAAGAAGAACGAACCGTCATCCAACTAGGAGTTTCCATGGCCACCCTCGTTGGCTTTATCTTTGTGCTGGTCATCCTGCTCATCATTTTCGAGATGCTCCGCCGCCGGCACCTGCGGGAAAAGTACGCTGTGCTTTGGATCATCATAGGCATCGGCGTTCTCATCCTGGTTGCCTTCCCACAGCTTCTGTTCTGGGCCAGTGGCCTGCTCGGCGTGCAGGTACCTTCCAATCTGCTTTTCGCGATGGCGCTGCTGCTGCTCGTTCTGGTCTGCCTGCACCTTTCCTTCGAACAGTCCCAAGCAGAGGATGAGATCCGGGTCCTGGCTGAGGAAGTGGGAATTCTTCGCCTCAAGATGCAGGAACTGGAGACCGGCAGGGCCGGGAACCAATCTGCACCGGGCGGTGACGTTCGCGGAGTCGGGAAACCGCCTGAAACCACTGCCTGAAATAGCCCACCGGTTAAAAAGTAAGGTGGCTCCCGGCCTTGGGCCGGGAGCCACCTTACTGTTTAAGCCCTGCTAGGAAACAACGTGCTTCAGCAGCCGGGGCAGCGAGTCCGTTTTTCCAACAGCCAGCGAACGGGCCACCAGGGTGGCAGCGTTCAGGCGTGACGTCGTATGGAAGGCCGCAGCCCGGGCCGTCCGCTGCCAGCCAAGCTCGCGGAACCGCCGCGCCTGCCCTTCAAAGAACGCCCGCTCCTCATCAAAGCGCCGCCCGTCCAAGGCCTTGACTGATGAATCTGACGCCGAGTGGCGCCGGTAGAGGAATGCCAAGGTGGGGTCAACTACCATTGATCCGTTTTCAGCGGCGATATCGAGCAGGAGGGCGAGGTCCTGCACGACGTGCAATCCTTCAGTGAAGCCGATGCGCCGGATCACGTCGGTTCGCCAAGCGAGAGACGGGAAATAAGCCCAATCGGCGCGCACGAGGCTGGTGGCCATCTTTTCGCCCTGAAGGAGAACCGGTTCCTTCGTGCTCGGCGCGTAGACCTTTTTCACGATGTCGACAAGGGGTGAGCAGGCGCGGCCCTTCTCGTCAATCACCTGCACGCCGGGCTGGACCACGCTGGCCTGCGGGAAGGCCTCGAAGGCATTGGAAACGACGGACAAGTAGTTGGGCAGCATGATGTCGTCAGCACCCATAACGACCACGATCGGCGCATCGGCCAATTCCAGCGCTTTGCGGTAATTACCGTTGGCACCAAGGTTCGTTTCGTTCTTCTGGTACGTCACCCGGGGATCGGAGATGGATTCGAACCAACGCTGGGGTTCCGGGCTTGGAAACCCGTCATCCACCACAATGAGGCGCCAGTCTTCGAACTGCTGGCTCATGACACTCTGGGCAGCGAGTTTCATCAGGTCGACATCCCCATAGTAGGGAAGCAATACGTCAATGGCCATGTGCCAGGTAGGTCCTTTTCTTGAATCAACACAGGTGGGATCTGTCTGCCCGGTAATGAGCACCCCGATAATGCTACCCCGTCACCGCTGGCCACCCTCGTCGGGTGTCTCGACAGACCACGGTCAGCGGGGACGAATGGAAGGGCTCTACGAGCCAACGATAGACTGGGCCGTGCTGCCTGACAGTCCCCTCGCATGCGGGTCGGTCAATCCGGATAAGCGAAAAGGAACAGTGAGACGTGACGCGCCAGAGTGACGCCCGAGTGGTGGCCATTATTTCAGCATTCCACCCCCCTGAGGACTTGCCCGAGAGGGTCCTGGAGCTCAACAAGCAAGTGGCGCAGACCGTGGTGGTGGACGATGGTTCCGACATAAACCGCTCCAGCCCCGTATTGCAGGAGCTCGAAGGGATGGGCTGCTCAGTAATCCGGATGCCCGGAAATGTAGGCATTGCCGCCGCCCTCAACGCCGGCATCGATTTGGCGCTCAAAAACTGGTCCCCCGACTTTGTGTTGACCCTGGACCAGGACTCGGCGCTGGATCCCGGCTACGTCGCTGCGGCGCTGGAGACCTTTGCAGAAGCCAAGGCCAAGGGAATCGAGCCGGGGCTCGTCAGCGCCCAGTCGCACAATGGACTAAACGTTCCCCTGCTCACCCGACGGGCAGAGTTTCCCGAGGCGTTCGATCCCTTGCAGTCCGGCGCCCTGATACCCGTCTCCACCCTCAAGTCCGTTGGGATGATGGACGAGCGGCTCTTTATAGACTGCGTGGACTCGGAATTCAACCTGCGCGTACGGTCGCATGGCCTTGCGACTTTGATCGGAAAAGGCTGCAATATGACCCACTCACTCGGGCACGCACAGCCGATGATGTTGTTCGGGTGGCACGTAACGGTTTTGGGCATCAAACGGCACGTCCACTCGCATGCGCCGTTCCGGGTCTACTACATAACCCGGAACAGCATTTACCTGTGGCGCCAATACGGGGCGCGCTTTCCGGGCTGGCTGGTGCGGCGGCTCCGCTTCCAGATGGAAAGTGACATCTTCAGGCTGCTGTACGGCGCAAACCGCAAAGGCCAACTGCGCGCGCTCGCCCGGGGGTGCTGGGATGGCTGGACCGGACGGCTTGGGAAAATCGATCCTTCGCTGCAGGAACGGATCAGTTCATGAGCGCAAAAGAAACTGTCCGGGTATCTGTCTGCATGGCCACCTACAACGGCCAGGATTACGTTGCGGAGCAAATAGCGTCCATCCTCGACCAACTTTCGCCGGATGATGAACTCGTCGTCGTTGACGATGCCTCCAAGGATGCAACGACCGACGTCGTCCGCAGGATCAAGGATCCGCGCATAATCCTCCTTCCGAGCGGGGAAAATCAGGGCTACGTTGCCAGCTTCGAGAAGGCTATCGCGGCGAGCAGAGGGGCCTACATTATGCTCTCTGACCAGGACGACGTCTGGATACCCGGGCGGCTGGACAAACTGCTGAAGGCCCTGCAAACCAAGGCATTCGCGGCAAGCAATTTCACCGTGTTCGGCGGCCCTGCCAACAAATTGCAGAAAGTGCAATTGAAGGAGGCCGACAGCAGGCGGTGGCTAGCCAACCTGGTCACCACGTGGATCGGCATCCGGCCCTACTACGGCTGCACCATGGCTTTCCGCGCCGACGCGAAACGGCTCATTCTTCCTTTCCCGTCGTTTCTGACTGAAACGCATGACCAGTGGATAGCAATCGTGGCGAACCTGAACCGGGAAATGGCACACGTGGAATCTGCCACCGTGGCACGCCGTTTGCACGAGCAAAACACCACACCCAAATCGCGACGGCCCGTCTCCGTTATCATCCGGGCAAGGGTCATGCTGCTCCGTGCCTTCTTCGTTGCCCTAAGTCGAAAGCTCCAGACCCGATGACCGGTACGCCTTCCAGTCCGTCCTTAGCTGCCCAGACCTTCGCCGGATCATACGGAGCGGTGGCTCTGGCGGCCTATGAGCCTGATGAAGCGATGTTCGCGCGCCAGCTTTTGTCCATCCAGGCACAGACGCATAAGGAGTTCGTATGCCTTATCTCAGTTGACGGCAACGTCGAACGGGTTCAGGGCATCGTGAAGCGCACGTGCGGCGACGATGACCGTTTCCGCGTACTCGGATACGACAACAGGCTCGGGTTCCATCACAACTTTGAGCGGGCGCTGAAGGAAGTGCCGGCGGAGGCCCGCTGGGTTGCCCTCAGCGACCAGGATGACTACTGGTATCCCCAGAAGCTGACCAAGCTACTGCCGTATCTGGATGATTCCGCGCTTGTGACCTGCCAGGCGCGGGTAGTGTCAGCGGAAATTTCAATGACAGATCCCGATCCGGCCAAAGGCGAGTTGACCGACCGGAAGAATGTTGGCGCAGCCGACCTCTTCGCCAATAATCAAGTCACAGGCTCGCTGTGTGCCTTCCGCCGTGAGGTCCTCGACTTGGCGCTGCCTTTTCCATCTCTGGCCGCTCCCTCCCAGTACCACGACCACTGGATCGCACTTTGCGCCATGGCCGGAAAGGGCGTCAGGATCGAAGACTTGGTGCTGCAGGATTACGTCCAACATGGCGGCAACGTAGTTGGGGAATCGAGCCAGAGCCTTGTCGGCTCGATCCGGAACACCTTCCGGTTCGTCCGCCGCTACGAAGGCAATGCCTCAGCACGGAGTATCTGCAGGATCATTTACAAGACGGGGCTGGGCTGGCGGACGCTGATGGCACGTACGCTCCTGCAGCGTGGTCAGCCAGCGGGGCAACCCTTCCCGGCCGATCTGACGGAAGCCTTGGATGTATATGCCAAGCCCCGCACCGTACGGCTTGTGCAGCTTCTGGCCGGCGGTTGGCGGCGCCGGAACGTACCCATGATGAGGGTCCTGGAGATCCTGCTCGGCGCCGTTTTCAGACCTTGGTGCCGCTAGGGCCGGGAACCAAACTGCTTCCGCTTCTCGGGCGGCAGGGTGGCGAAAAGGTCGCCTGGCTGAAGCGCAGCGGGCGTGCGGAACATCCCGTGGGCGAGGCCCCGTGCGGTGCTCGAGACCCAGAGCCGCTTGTTTCCAGCGATCTTGAACTGATGGAGCGCCAGTACTGACAACTCCGCAAGCCTGAAGAGCGGACGCTGAGTAAGCGACCACGGCCGAGGGCTGAGGCGGGTGATCCACAACTGGTTTCGCAGGTAGTAGTAAAGGCGTCCGCCCATGTCCTTTTTTCCGGCATTATTGGGGTGCTTCATGCGCGCCTCGACTACGTGGATGCCGAAGGAGGTACGGGCCAAGCGCTTGGTGTACTCAACGTCGTCAAACCAAATGAAGAAGTCTGCATAGGGAAGGGGCATGGCCGCCGAAAGCTTGAGATCGACAAGGGCCCCTACAAACGTGGTGTGCGTCAGCGCAATGCCCCCCAGCTTCCGGGCGACAAGCTGCGCATTGGCGTCCGTCGACACTGCTGGGAGGTTCCCTTGGACAACCGCTCCGGTCTCGTCTTCAACAAGCGGCGCGGCAAATCCCGGCCGCGGTTCGCTCTCCATCGCAGCAACGAGGGGCCCCAATGCATCCCTTCTGGGCTCGGCGTCGTCGTCCATCAACCAGGCGAGACTGTGCCCATGCTTCAAGGCAAGCTCAAGACCCCAAGCGAATCCGCCGGCCCCACCCAGATTCGCCCCGGTTTCAAAGAGTGTGATGCCTGGATGGTTTTGCCGTACGTAATCGGCACTGCCGTCAGTGGAGCCATTTTCGACCACGATGATCTCATCCAGTGGCCGAGTTTGCTCCTCCAATGCCGTGAGGCACTTCTTCAGATAATCCAGTCTATTGAAGGACACAACTACGGCTGCTACGGACATGGACCATCCTGACTTTGCGGTGCGAGTTACCAATACAGCTTAGTGGACCGGCGTGGGCTTGCGGAGCGGCAGTGCCATCGCTGCTCTAAGCTGGAGACTTTGGCGCTTAACCCGCGCCTGGGATCGAAAGGTTGGTCTAAGCGTCATGAAGGCAATCATGGCCGCCCTGTTTCGCATGGGTACCTTCGCTCTCACCGTTGGAGCAGGAACTGTCGTTGGACTTCTCGCGATTCCAATCATCACGAGAGTGGTGGGTGCCGATGCGTGGGCGGTGCAGGTTCTCGTGCAATCGCTCGCAACCCTGTTTGGTGTAGTCGTTGCTTTCGGCTGGGGAACAATAGGTCCGGGTCTTGTAGCCTCCCATGACCGCAGGGACCGGCCGCAGCTTTTTTTGGACTCCCTAATCACCCGCACGTACCTGCTGCTCGTGGCTGCTCCTGTCATGATGATCGTCTTGGCAGTGCTGCGGCCCCGGGAAGCTGTGTTTGTTTCTATCGCTTCAGCCGCCTACCTCATGCCATTCGTCGGGGCTTCCTGGTACTTTGTCGGCGAGGGCAAGCCCATGAGACTGTTCCTGTTTGATGCCCTCCCCCAGTTGCTCGGCACGGTGGCAGGCGTGGGCGTTCTGGTGATGACCGGGGATTTCACGTTACTGGTCATCACGCAACTGGTCTTCAACATTTGTGCCGTTGTGATTAGTTCCCGCGTGATACTTCGGGACGGTAGCGGCCAACTGGCGCCCAACTTTTCTTTGCGGAACTCTCTCCGGCAAATGGCGCAGCAACGTCATGGGGTCATCACGGCAGCCACTGGAAGCTTTTACGTCAACTTGCCCATGGTGGCGGTGAATATGATCATTCCCGCGCAATTGGCGAGCTACGCCATCGCAGACCGTCTCTTCCGCTTCTCGGTCACCGCGTTCTCACCCATTCTGCAATTCGTTCAAGGCTGGATCCCCGAGGGGGGTGCTGGCTCCACTACCCATAGGATCAGGAGGGCAGCACAATTTGCCCCGCTACTGGGGATTGTCGGGGGTTCAGTTCTCGCGGCGGCGGGACCTTGGGCGGCCCAACTCCTTGTCCCTGGACCGACCAATTTCGGTTATAACCTGAGTATTCCCGTTGGTACTAGTTTTGCTGCAGTTGCCGTGTCACAAGTCATTGGGCTTGCATGCCTGGTACCCATTGGCAAGGCCAGGGAGTTGGCGAGGTCCACTTTGGTCGGGGCTGTCCTTGGTACCCCCTTGATCCTGTTGGGAGCAGCATACTTTGGTGTGGCCGGGGTGATTTGGGGTATGGCGATTTCAGAAGTGGCGGTCGCCGCTTTCCAGGTGTACGTGCTCCGGCGTTATCTTCGTGCATAAGGTAACCGGCAGCCCACATGTGATGTGCGAGGGCCCACGAGGTCGCAAACCACTAAGTTTTATTCCACTGCAAGCATTAGGGAGCAGGGCACAGGTCAAGCCTGTACAGCTTTGCTTCACCCTGTGAGTCCTCCAACGTGGCCAAACCTGCAGCTATGAGGGCGTCCAGCCCTTTGTAGCCACTGTCCCGGCCGTGTACTTCACGGTGCCCGAAGTCGAGGATGTACTCGATCTTCAGGCTTTCTACTGTGGGGCACACGGCGGGATCGTCCTTGGAAGGAACAGGCCCGTTGAGTAGCGGCGCCGCGCCTTGCGGAACAGCACTGAGGATGTGCAGCTGGACGAGCTTCCGGTCAGCGAAGGCGTAGGCGAGCGAGCTGCCGTTCCAGGGATTCCCGACCATAAGGGCATCCTTGGGTACTTCTCCGGGCAGGCGTTTGATGAGCGCCAGCTCATCAGTGGAGACCAGCGGCGAATCCTCCGACAACCGATAGGATCCCGCCATCGAAGCTTGCGCCTGGCTGACGTTGCCGCGTTGAGTGGCCGCTGCCAATGCCACAATCATGACGATTCCAGCAGCGGTGAAGAGAACCGCGGGACGCAGCCTGTTCGTCGTGGTTGCCCCCTCGAAGGTTCGGCCAGGCCGCCTTTTGTTCAGGTAGCCGGCAGCCAGCGCCAGGGCTGAGGACAACCAGCACCAGACCTCGACGGCGCCCCTGCAGGCCAGCGGGATTGTCACCAATGGCAGGAGTGCGGCCAGGCGGGGCGGATCGTTGTACCAGATACCAGTGAGAGACAGCCGGAAGTCATCCGCAGGAAAGGAACTGACGACGGCGAAGAGAGCTGCCGCGACCAGGTAAGTTCCCAGCAGCCATACCTTGCGGCCGGAACGGATGGTCGCATAGATGCCAAGGAGCGTCAGCGCCATGACGGCCCAAGCAACGGGGCGTCCGATCGCCGAACTGGCAATCAGTTCCCCGATGGCCTGGCCCGTCGTCTCCACCGGTGGCCAGAAAGCAGCCTCCGCCGGGGGACGCACGACGTCCCACAGAAGGCGGATCAGTACGACGGCGGCAACGAAAGCCAGTACCAGGGCAGCCGAAGCGGCCACTCGTCCCTTGCCCCTCCGGGACCTAAGGGTTTTAGCGAAAACGCGGACATAGACATAGAAGGCGGGAGGCAACATCAAAGCAAGCCAGGCCATGGCGGCACTGGGGTGGGCGAGGGCCATACCGGGTAGAACCGCGAGCAACAGCAGCAGGCTCATGATCCTGGACCCGTGCGAAACGGCGGACAGGCCAAGCGCATCCACTCCCAGGGCCAATACCAGGGGCAGCAGGGCCAGCGCCAGGAAATTCGGGTAGAGGACTCCGAAATCCAGCAGGGAGATGGGGAACGCGCCAAAGGCGGCAGACAGCACGCCTGCCGTGATGCTGACCGCGGGACGGCGTCCCCAGATAGTCTGCGCGAGATATATACATCCGAGCGGCCACACCAGGGCGGCGACGACTATGTTGACGGCGTTCACTGACGAGGTTATTTCCCCACCGCCGGCACTCACGAGCAGGGACACCACGTCGTGCCAGGCGGCAGGATACGACCCCGCACCTGTCATGGCGTTGAGGGTAAGGGACGAACCGGACCCGGTGTCGAGAATGTACCGTACCGCGTTCAAGTGGAAGACGTTATCGAAGGTCTGCGAGAACGACTCAGGCGAGCCAATGGCGTTCAGGAGCCTGCGCCCTATCAGGAATGCTGCCACGGCCGCTGCCGCTAAAGATGCAACGATCCAATAGCGCGGCCTGTCCTCACCAGCCAATTCAACCGGTTTGGCTCTCTTTCGAAGCAAAACGGAAGCGCCAAAGGCTACTACTGCCATTCCAATGGTTACCGCCACCACCGGCAACAGCGACCACGTGACTCCGAGGAAGGGTGCGGCGATGGCCGCCATACCGATGACCGAGACGCTTACGCCCGGAGCTGCTGCGACCGCCCGGGGTGCGCCAAGCCGCGCAGCAAAGCCAACGGCAAGTCCCGGAATGAACAGCAGAACCACTGCGAGGAGAAACTGCGGTACTGCGTCAAACCAGGACAAGAATCCTCCGAAAAGTTGTCGGCACGCCAGCCGAAGCGGCACCTCGTACCGCTGATGGTCAATCAAAAAGTGAGTGCAGCCGTTGACCTGCTGCAGATGACGCCCGTCAGGCCCTCAAAATCGAGACGGCCTCATGGATGGGTCCATCGAATTTCACGTTACCGTGCTCCATCAGGATTCCCCGGTCGCAGATGCGGGAAACGAGGTCCAAGTCGTGGCTCACCACAACGAGTGTCTTTCCCTCGTGCGCCAGTTCCTGGATCTTATCGATGCATTTGCGCTGGAAAGGCTCGTCACCCACCGCGAGGATCTCGTCGATCAGGAAGACTTCCGGGTCTGTGTGCACAGCAACCGAAAAAGCCAGGCGCAGGTACATCCCTGAAGAATAGAACTTGACCTCGGTATCAATGAACTGGCCGATCTCGGAAAACTCGACAATAGCGTCGAACCTCTCCTTAATTTGCTGCTCAGTCATTCCCAGGATGGCACCGTTGAGGAACACGTTGTCCCGCCCGGAGAGGTCGGGGTGGAAGCCGGCACCTACTTCGATAAGTCCGGCAACCCGGCCCCTCGTCTTTACCGTTCCGGTGTCGGGAAGCATGACTCCCGAAATGTGCTTCAGCAAAGTGGACTTGCCCGAACCGTTCAGGCCCAGGAGCGCCACGGTCTCCCCTGCCTCGACGTCAAGAGATACGTTCTTCAGGGCGTGGAACTTCTCGGAAAGATCTCCCTTGCGCCCCTTTATGAGCCAAACGACGGCTTCCTTGATGGACCGTGTGTGGCGCAGGACAAACTGCTTGCTGATATCCGAAACTTCAATTGCCTTGACCACTTATAGCTCCTGCGCGAAACGGCCCTCAAGGCGCCGGAAGGTGAATTGGCCCAAGAGGAGGATGGCCACCGCCACGCCCAGCCCAACAAACAGCCAAAGACTGAAAAGATTCGGGGGCATGGCCACGGATCCGTCCGTTGTGGGGAACCAGAACGCATAATGAAAAAGCTCCACCCCAATAGTGATCGGGTTTGCTTGGTAGACGGCGAACCACCCCGCACCAAGCTTGTCGTGGACCATGGACCACGCATACATCACAGGGGAAGCCCAGGTGGCAACCATCAGGAGCATATCCACCAGGTTTTCCGAATCCCGGAAATAGACGTTGGCAGCCCCGAACAAGAGACCTAGTCCCGTGGCAAGCAGAGCCACGATAACGAAACCCGCAACCGCAGCCAGCAGTTGAATGAGGTTGGGATGCCAGCCGGCCAGGACACACCCGATGACCAGCACCACCAGCTGCGGGAAGAAGTGCACAGCCGAGACCCAGACGGAAGCAACGGGAAAGAGCTCGCGCGGAAGGTAGATCTTCTTGATGAGGTTTCCGTTATTGACTATCGACCGCGCGGCGTTGCCCAAAGCCTCGGTAAAGAAGTTAATCAGGACAATGCCGGAGAACAGGTAGACCGCGTAGTTTGAGAGCCCTTCCGGGTTCCGTGCACTCCGCTCAAGGCCGAGGAAAACCCCCAAGGCCACGTAGAAGACAATGAACTGCACCCCGGGCTTCACGTACGACCACAGCAGGCCCAGCACGGAGCCCCGGTAACGCACCTTGAGTTCCTTGCGGACCAGCAGCTTGAGCAGGAAGCCGGACTGCCTGATGTCCCGCAACCCACCGCCCAGCCCGGGAGTGGTCAGCTCACCGGATGCGATTGCGCTCACTTGATCTCGTTCTGGGTGTGTTGCTCGAACGTCTTCCTCCAGGACTCCATGGAGGTCAGCTCCGAAACGGCGGACTTGTACTTCTTACTGAGAGCAGGCCACTCCTTCAGCAGGGCAGAGTGGAGCTTGGCGCTTTCGGCCAGCATCTTCCGCAGCCGCTGGGGATCACGCCGGTACCAGGAGGCCCCTGTGCCCTCGGCATTGGACACCACGGCACTGTCATACTGTGCCATCCGCCACCACCGGTTGTCCTGGTGCGCAATTGTCGTCTGTGGGCGCTCGGCGCTGGTGCCCTTGACCGGGCTCGCCAGTTGCCGGACGACAGTCTTTGCGGCCCAGGGAAGGAGCGTCAGCTTCCCGGGCTGGGAGGGGCCGTGGCCGCGGCGTGGCGGCTTATCCATCTTTGGCGCAGGGAAGTCTTCCGGGTCTGGCCGGAAAACCGCGTCAGAGTGTGCTGACATCATGTCGCGGATCTGCGGCAGCTTGGCGGACAGCAGTCCTGGCAGGGCATCCGGGCCCTTCAGCACATCTTCCAACGCCCACTGCCGGCCCTGCGCTGTGGCGTACTGCATTGAGACGAGGTGCTTGACGTCGGCGTACTGCGACTCCTTGATGACCCTGCCGCCGAACTCGTAGGGGCTGTGAAGGAGCGCGGCCACTACCCTGTTGCGGGCGTGGAAGTAGGCCTGCCAGCCGACAAGGTCGTCCTTGTCGATCCACGAGACATGCCAGACAGCTGAGCCGGGCAAGGACACCGTCGGGTAGCCGGCGGCCTTGGCCCGCAACCCGTACTCGGAATCGTCCCACTTGATGAACAGCGGAAGTGACAATCCGATATCGCGGATGACCTGCGTGGGGATGAGGCACATCCACCAGCCGTTGTAGTCGACGTCGCAACGCCGGTGCAGCCAGGGGGTCTGCCGAAGGTTGGACGAAAGGAAGTCGTGGCCCAGGATCATGTCCTCGCTGGGGAGCGACGGCTGGAACCTGTAGGGATTGACCACCTCGCCGAAGGTATGCAGCACAGTGCGATTGTAGAGGTCGAACATATGCCCGCCGACGAGAGTCGGTGTCTTGCACCGATCCGCGAAAGTCAGCAGGCGGATGATGCTTTCCGGTTCGACAACCACGTCATCGTCCATCAACAGGGCGTAGTCGCTGCCGTTCTCTACAGCTTCAAACATGCCGCGGGCGAACCCGCCCGAGCCGCCCAGGTTGGACTGGTTGATGATGCGAAGCTTGCCGTTCAGGGACCGCTTGACTTCGTCGAAGCCCTCTGCGTCGGCAAGCTTCTGCGTCCCCTGGTCCACAATCAGGATTTCCTGCACGTGGGCAAGTGCTTCTTCGCTTTCCGCAAGGAGGCGCAGGTTGTTCAGGCAGAAATCCGTCTTGTTCAGCGTGGTGATTTGGAGCGTGACGGACCCCGGCGTTGTTTCGACCGCTGCTCCTTGCCACTCGGCGTCGAGCATGATCAACGGCTCTGTACCGGCAAGCAGGTCAAACCAGTACCATCCGCCATCACCGAAGGGTGCGAGCGAAAGCTCAAAGGTGCTTTCCGCTGTGCCTTCAACCCTTCGGGTGTCCACCCGCTGCAGGGACCCGCGCGCATTCGACTTGTACACGATGACGGAGCCGGTCCCTTGGGTTCGGACCTGCAGCCTGACCTTGTCCACGGTGGTCCACCGCCGCCAATAGCTGGCCGGGAATGCATTGAAGTAGGAACCGAAGGACACCCGCTCGCCTGAGCGGACAGACGTTGAGTGGCGTGAAAGGAAGTCTTCCACGTGGGCTTCCTTGGTGGGGCTGCTGATGGTCCGGGCCTTGCTGGCCTTCCCCTCACGGTCCCCGGCAGTAGGCAGTTGGATACCGGTAGCGGTGCCCATGTCCATGTACAGGGGAACCGTGTCCATCTGGCTTGCACTGGGCAGGATCACGCGTTGAAGCGTCTGCCACGCCTGCGGGCTTCCCGCCCGGTCAGTCTTCACGGACTTCTTCGTCTTGTTGTCGGTAGGGACGCTCATGCGTCGACTCCCCCGCTTTCAAGCTGTACGCCGCTTTCGAAGTGCGGCCTGATCTTGTTATCGAACATGCTCAACGCGGCTCCGATGGCCATGTGCATGTCCAGGTACTTGTAGGTGCCCAGCCGGCCACCGAACAGAACATCCTTCTCTGCCGCCGCCAGGTCGCGGTACTTGAGCAGGCGCTCCCTGTCCGCGGAGGTGTTGACCGGGTAGTAGGGCTCGTCGCCCTTCTCTGCGAAACGGGAGAACTCGCGCATGATGACCGTCTTTTCGGTCTGGTAGTCGCGCTCCGGGTGGAAGTGGCGGGGTTCGATGATGCGGGTGTAGGGAACATCGGCGTCGTTGTAGTTCACAACGGACGTGCCCTGGAAGTCACCCATCTCCAGGACTTCTTCCTCGAAGTCGATGGTGCGCCAGGACAAGTCGCCCTCGGCGTAGTCGAAGTACCGGTCAACCGGGCCGGTGTAGACGACGGGGATGTTGCCCACAACCTTGTTCTTGCTGTACTCGTGGGATTCGTCGAAGAAGTCCGTGTTGAGCCGCACCTCGATGTTGGGGTGCTCCGCCATCTTTTCGATCCATGCGGTATAACCGTTGGTCGGCAGGCCCTCGTACTTGTCGTTGAAGTACCGGTTGTCGTAGTTGTAGCGGACGGGCAACCGGGAGATGATGCCCGCCGGAAGGTCTTTGGGGTCCGTCTGCCACTGCTTGCCGGTGTAGTGCTTGATGAACGCTTCGTACAACGGGCGGCCAATGAGCTGGATGCCCTTGTCGTTCAGGTTTTGCGGGTCCGTTCCGGCCAGTTCGCCGGCCTGTTCCTTGATAAGGTCCCTGGCCTGGCCGGGGGTGAGGTTGGCCCGGAAGAACTGGTTGATTGTGGCCAGGTTGATCGGCAGTGAGTAGACCTCGCCCTTGTGGACGCCATAGACCTTATGGACGTAGTCCGTGAAGGTGGTGAACCTGTTCACGTACTCCCACACCCGCTCGTTGGAGGTGTGGAAAAGGTGGGCGCCATACCGGTGGATTTCAATCCCGGTCTGCTCTTCCTTTTCGCTGTACGCGTTTCCGCCGATGTGATGGCGACGGTCGATGACGACGACCTTCAGGCCGAGCTCAGTGGCGGCCTGTTCTGCGATTGTCAGGCCAAAAAAGCCGGACCCTACGATGACGAGGTCAGCGGTCACAAAATCTCCTGGTTCGAATGCGGGCAGCGCAATGGTGCGCATTGTCTGCTGCTCTAGCCTACCCGAGGGACTGCACGGGCCGTCGAATCAGCCCGCTGGCTGTGAGCCGGCACACAGGCCGCCGTCAGGCAAGGCGCAGTGTCCCGCCGTCTTCAATGTAGGCCTCCCCCGTACCGGGGCAGATCCACTGCCCGCCCTCCTGCCGGAGTGGCTGGCCGGCCCTCCCCACCCAACCAATACGACGCGCGGGTACCCCGGCAACGAGCGCAAAGTCCGGCACGTCCCTGGTGACGACGGCGCCCGCCGCCACCGTGGCCCACGCGCCGATGGTCAGGGGTGCTATGCAGACTGCCCGCGCCCCGATGGCAGCCCCCTGCCGGATGGTGACACCCACTTTGTCCCAGTCGTCCTCCGTTTTAAGGACGCCCTGCGGTGTGACAGCCCGGGGAAAGACATCGTTGGTCAGCACCGCTGCCGGACCAATGAAGACACCTGCTTCCAGGACCGCGGGCTCGTACACCAGCGCGTAGTTCTGGACCTTGCAGTTCTCCCCCAGTACCACCCCAGGCCCTATGTAGGCGCCGCGGCCGATGACGCAGTTCTCCCCCAGGCGGGCTGCCTCCCTGATCTGTGCGAGATGCCACACCTTGGTGCCTGCCCCGATGTGGGCTCCGGTCGCAACGTCCGCGCTGTCAGCGATCGTGGTCAAGGGGGACTCCTTCGCAACTCACGGACGCATTGGCCAGGTCCAGGATGTAGTGATCCTAACCGCGCTGCCAGGCTCCGGGGACACCAGAAACCACACGTTTATCCACATAGAGCCTGAAGTGCCTGCCCGGGCCTGCCCGCCGTGGTTAGCGTGTGGGTTACAACATGAAGGATCCCAACCATGACATTCAACTGCACGCTGGTTGGCGGCCCGGGATCACCGAAGGTCGAGCCACCTGTGGAATTATCCATCGATGCCCCGTTTGGCACGTCCGGCTCCGTGATTCACCAGCAGTTGGTACGAAAGTTCGGCGCAGGCGCTGTCACCGTGGACGGGGAAGATTTATGCTGCCTGGTGCTGGGTGTTCCTCCGTTGGTGGAGGCGGCCATCCTTGTCGATGCCGGCACCGCTCCTTTGAGGCGGCGGCCTGAACGTCCGCCGGTGGGCGGTCCTGTGGCTCCGCTGGCCCTCACTGTTGACAGCGGCGCGGCAGCGGGAACGATTGTCCGGCTCCAACGTGGCAGCTACAGCATTGGCCGCAGCGGCACGAGGATTGTCATTCCGGATCCGGAGCTTTCCCGCGAACACGCCCGCGTCGTGGTTACGGAGACGGACATCATGTTGGTTGACCTGGATAGCGCCAACGGGACATACGTCAACGGGGAGCGGATCCGCAGCACGGTCATCTCCACGGACTCCAGCATCAGGTGCGGGCAGTCCAACCTGTCACTGGTTTTTGCAGAACTGCCGGTTCAGATCCTGGCAGATGCTGGAAAGTCGGTGGCGGACCCGATCGTGGTGGCCGGCCGGGCCGAGGCCGGAAACCGTCTCGTACTCCTTGTCACCGCTGTTCTGCCACTTGCAATCGGGGTGCTGCTCGCCTCGTTCACCGGCATGTGGATGTTCCTCGCCTTTTCCCTGGCTTCCGCGTTCCCGGTCCTGGTTACCGCCCTCAGCGGAAGGCGGCAGAAGCGGGATTTGTCCGCCGCTGTGGATGCCGCTGTCGAGGAAGACAGAAAACGCCGACGGCGGTGCGCCCCTCCCCTGTCGCTCGTAGCAATGGCCGCGGAATCAGCCAAGGAGATGCCCTATGACGATACGGGCGCCGATGGCATCTGGCTGCGGGTGGGCCAGGCAGAACAGGCGCCGAACATCAGAGTCGAACCGCTTGGCGCTGCCCAAGTGGTTCCATCCTCCGGAATTGCGCCTGTGCTGCTCGACCCGGCCCGCCCGCTCACCACGGTGGGCGGACCGCGCTTTGCCACCGACGGGGCCATCCGCTCCTTCCTCATGCAACTGGCGGGGTACCCGCGCGGGGGCACCACCCAGGTCGTCGTCCACGGGACGCCGGGAACCCTGCCACTCGCTGCCCGCTACCTTTCCAGGGTGACGCTCACGGCAACAGCCGGTGCCGGACTCGGAGTCGTGAACAGCAGCCATCCACCAGGCTGCGAGCGCGGGGTCCTGTTGATTAGGGGGGAATCCTCCACGCTCGAGGCTGAACACCGGATCCGCGAAGCAGCACTCCGGCACGGGTGGCAGGTTCTGCATTTCCTTCCGGACGAAGGGGAACGGCCCGCACCCGATGTCCTTCTATCCGAACGACACTCGGTGGCACTGTTAGACCTCGGCGAGACGGTCTTCGTCCCCGACCTGGCACCCGAAGGCGTGTTCACCCGTTTTTGCCGGCGCCTGGCAGGCGAACATTCCGGGGACGGGGAAGCGGGCAGTGTTGTTCCGGCTGCCTGCAGCCTCGGCCAGGTCCTGTCCCTCACCCCTGAGGCCACAGCTGACCGCTGGGACTCCAGTGCACAGGATGACGGGCTGGCCGCACCGCTGGGACGGAGCGCAGCCGGAACGAAGTACATCGACCTCCATGCCGACGGACCCCACCTTCTGGTCGCAGGCACCACCGGCTCGGGAAAGTCGGAATTGCTCCGCAGCCTCACACTTGCCCTCGCCCTGAGCCATCCGCCGGAGCGGGTCAACTTCTTTTTCATCGATTTCAAGGGCGGTTCAGGGCTGGCCCCGTTGGCCAGCCTCGTGCACTGTGTCGGGTTGCAGACAGACCTTTCCAATGGCGAAATGGTCCGGACACTGACTTCACTCCGCGCCGAAGTGCGGCTTCGGGAGAGCTGCCTTTCAGCCGCCCGCGTCCCGGATATCTCCGCATACCGCTCCACGGCTGCGGCCCGGGACTTTGTCCTTCCCCATCTGGTCATCGTCATCGACGAGTTCCGGATGCTGGTTGACGACGCCCCGGAAGCACTGCGTGAACTGCTGCGGATTGCAGCTATCGGGCGATCGCTCGGCATCCACTTGGTGATGGCAACGCAGCGACCGCAGGGCGCCCTGACGGCAGACATCCGCGCCAACGTCACCTCCAGCATTGCCCTTCGCGTGCAGTCAGCTATGGAGTCGTTGGATATCGTCAACTCAAAGGCCGCCGCGGCCATCAGTGTCGACTCGCCAGGCCGCGCCTTCCTGGCCCGTGGAGCGGAGGCAGCAGAGGAGTTCCAGGCAGCCTCCCTCGCCCCACCTTCCGGGGTCAGCCGTTCCGCCGCAATTGAAGTCCACCGGACAACTGATTACCTCACCGCACACGGCGACGAACCCGGCCACGGGCCAGCCGCTGCGCCAACCCCCGCGCGGGCAGTGGAACCGCTGACAGCCATGGTGCGGAACCTGTGCGCCGCGCAGGAAAAAGCACTGCCACGGAGGCCTGTAGCTCCGCCTCTGCCGGAGCAACTGGAAGAACCTGCTCCGTGTGGCCCCGCCTGGAGCCCGGCAACCGCCACCCCCAGCCGGGGGGAACCCCTGGCCCAAGCCGGCCACGTACAGCTGGGCTTGATGGATCTACCGGAAAAGCAAAAGGTAGAGGCCCTGGTGTGGAGCCCCGCCCGCCACGGTCACGCTGCATTCGTCGGCGGTGCCGCTTCCGGCGCCGGAGAAGGCCTGGAACTGGCCGTCCACAAACTGATGACCCGTCCTGCTGAAACCCACTTTTACCTGTTGGACGCCACAGGAGGCTTCTTGCCGCTGGCCCGGGCAGCCAGGACGGGCGCTCATGCCGGACTGCACGAGCTGCGGCGTGGAGTACGGATCCTGGAGCGGCTGGCGCGGGAACTTGGGCAGCGGCTGAGTAATCCAGCCGGCAGCCGGACACCTCTCGTCCTCGTCATCTCCGGTTGGGGGTCCTGGGTTTCGGCCTTCCGGTCGGGGCCGTTGGCCTGGGCTGAGGACCTGGTCCACGACCTCGTTCGTGACGGCGCCACAGCAGGAATCACGCTGCTGCTCTCGGGCGAGCGCGAGCTGGTAACGGCCAGGTTTTTCGGCGCCCTTCCCAACCGCTTCTACTTTCCGGCCGGTTCCACGGAGGAAAGCCGGGGCATGTGGCCGCGGCTGCCCTCGGCCCCGGCCGTCCAGGGGCGGGCGGCAGTCTTTGGCCCTGCCTCCGGCGGCGACCCCGCAGTGTGCCAGTTCTACCGCACCGCTGTCCCGGACATCGCGGGCAACCCCAATTACCTGCCTGCGGGCCCGCCTCCATTTCGCGTGGCACCCCTCCCGGTGACAATCACGGTCAGTCAGGTTGCAGCAATGGCAGAGCCAACGCGAGTTGGCCCTGTCCCCGAACACCCGTCACCAGGACGGGACGGGATGGACGGAGGGCCCCATTCCGGATTGTCAGCAACGGCGCCCCCGGGAAGGGACCGACGCCAGCGCGAGATCCTCCTCGGGGTATCGGGGGACGAAGTTGCCCCACTGTCCTTTCGCCTGCCCGGCGGCGGCGTCATGGCGGTCCTTGGCAGCCCCGGAAGCGGCAAGACCAATACCTTGCACGCACTGGAGGCGCTCAACCCGGAACAGTCCTGGTGCACCTGTCCTGAACCGTCGGACCCGGCTGGAAGTTTTTGGTCCCAGCTGCTGGTGCAGGCCGAAGCAGGACAGGTGCCCCGCGGGTCAATTCTCCTTGTTGATGATGTCGATCTGCTCGCACCACCCGCAATAAGGGACTTAAGCCAGTTGACTGCCCTTGGCTACCCTGCCGTGGTCACCGCCGCTTTCAGCCCGGCGCTCCCCCAGCGCATTCCGCTGATCATGAGCTCCAGGGCATCGGGCATTGGACTGCTGCTCTGTCCGCGCTCAGCAGCTGACGGTGACCTGTTCGGAAGCCGGTTCGAAATCGAGCCGAATCCCCCGGCCGGCCGCGGCGTGCTGATCTCCGGCGGCCGGTCCTGCTCCCTTCAGGTGGCCAGGGCGGAGCATGGGAGCGAGCTTCACCGTCCCACAAACATGTAGGCCCCGGATTGGGAACACCCCGGCTGCAAGGTCAGAGAGTGGGCGGCGCGGTCCCTGTGCGTGAGGCATGGTTTATCACCCTGTTGGAGAACAGGAGAACGATGGCTGCGACCGCCGGAACCACCATTGCGATCCCGACGAGGACCAGGCCGCTCGTCATGGCCGGCACGCCAATGGTCAGTACGAACAGTTGGGCCACCAGGGCGGCCGCCCTGGTCCACCGGAAGCCCCGGTAGAGAGAGACGGCAACGGCGTAAAGCCAGGCGGAAAAGGCCAGCAGGAGGCCCAGGGTGAAGACCGCGCCCCAGAAGGACAGGACGGGGCTCCCGGACAGCAACTCGTAGGCATACCACCCCGCCGCCACCAGGAGCGCGGAAGCCTCGGCAGCAGCCACGAGCGCGACCACTTTGGCCCCACCGGGCACCGTCGACGGTCGGCCCACTGGGCGACCGGCGTCCCCGCTGGAGTCATCGGGAGAAGATGGGGTACCTGCTGGGTTCACCGGGGGTCTTGACACAATGGCACCCTACCGGACATAGTCGGACACTGGTGAAGGCGCAGGCCGACACTGTGATGCATCGCTCAGGTTTCGTGGGATTTCGGGCGTTATTACCCCTTGTTTACACAGCGTTAACATGACAGGCTTGATGCAGATGACCAAGGGGGCCCAGAGGGCCCTTTTCCTTTGTAGCCACTAGTGAATAATTTCACAAAGGCACTTCCCAGAAATGGAGCAACTGATCAGCATGGATTGGCGTAATCGCGCAGCGTGCCTCGACAAGGACCCGGAACTGTTCTTCCCCGTTGGGAATACAGGGCCGGCCCTCCTGCAGATCGAGGAAGCCAAGAGCGTCTGCCGGCGGTGCCCCGTCGTGGACACATGCCTGCAGTGGGCGCTGGAATCCGGCCAGGATGCCGGTGTGTGGGGCGGCATGAGCGAAGACGAGCGCCGCGCCCTGAAACGGCGCGCTGCCCGTGCCCGCCGCGCCTCCTAGTAAGGCTTCAAACGGCAAGGCAAAAGCGCAGAGCAACTAAAACAGGGGCCCCGGGATTATCCAGATGGATTGTCCCGGGGCCTCTGTCTGTTCTCCTGCTGGCGTTGGCCTCACTTCCGGCATGCGCCGGCAGGGAGGGGAGGCCGCGCCTTACTTGCCGGCCAGGCTCAGCCGGATCTTGACTTCGGTGCCGCCGCCCTCGCGGCGCTGCCACGTGATGGTGCCGCCCAGTTCACTGGTGACCAAGGTCCGCACGATCTGCAGGCCCAGTCCCTCAACGTGCGGGGTTTCGGGAAGTCCCACGCCGTCGTCGGCAATGGTGACCGTCAACTCCTCACCGTCTTCACCTTCGGACCGGTCGGCAACAAGCCATACTGTTCCCGCCCTGCCCTCAAGTCCGTGCTCTACGGCGTTGGTCACCAGTTCGTTGATGACCAGGGCAAGAGGGGTTGCGAGATCGCTGGGGAGTTCGCCAAACGTGCCCTCCCGCTCGGTCCGGACCTGCTGGGAGGGGGACGCCACCTCCGCGGACAGCCGGAACTGGCGCCCGATCAGCTCGTCGAAATCGACGCTTTGGGTGAGGCCCTGCGACAAGGTTTCGTGAACCAGCGCAATGGTGGCAACACGTCGCATTGCCTGTTCCAAGCCCTGCTTTGCCTCGTCGCTCCTCATGCGGCGGGACTGCATCCGCAGGAGCGCAGCAACGGTCTGAAGATTGTTCTTGACCCGGTGGTGGATCTCCCGGATGGTGGCGTCCTTAGTTACCAGCTCCATCTCACGACGGCGCAATTCGGAGACGTCGCGGCAGAGCACCAGCGCGCCAAACCGCTGCTGCTCATCACGGAGCGGAATGGCCCGCAGGGACAGGCTCACCCCCCGGGACTCAATTTCGCTGCGCCACGGCATGCGGCCGGTCACCACCAGCGGCAGGGTTTCATCAACCATCCGGCGGTCTTTCAGCAGGCCGGCCGTCACCTCAGCGAGCGAACGGCCCTCCAGGGACTCGCCGTCACCCAACCGCCGGAAGGCCGACACGCCATTGGGGCTGGCATACTGCACCACGCCGTCGGCATCCAGCCTGATCAGCCCGTCCCCCACACGGGGGGCGCCCCGGCGGGACCCGGTGGGTGAGGCAAAGTCCGGCCACAACCCCAGGGTTCCCATCCGCAGGAGGTCGTACGCGCACTGGCGGTACGTCAGTTCCAGCCGGGACGGCATCCGGGAGCTGGACAAGTCCATGTGCGTGGTGACCACCGCAAGGGTCCTGCCATTGCGGACCATGGGAACGGCCTCCACCCGCAGGGCCATCTCGCTGTTCCAGTTCGTCTCGCTGGAACGCTCGATGGTCCTGCTGTTCCACGCCCTGTCCACAAGTGGCTGCAGATCGGACCTGATGCCTTCGCCCACAAAGTCGCTGTGGAACGCCGTGTGGGTGGTGGAGGGCCGCACGTGCGCCAGCGCAATGTAGCCAAGCTCCGGGTGGGGGAACCACAGCGCCAGGTCGGCGAACGCCAGGTCCGCCACCATCTGCCAGTCCCCCACCAGGAGGTGCAGCCATTCGGCATCGCCCGGCCCGAAATCAGCGTGTTCCCTGATGGGGTCCGTAAAGATTGCCACTGCACCTCCATTTGCGACGCCGGCTTGCTAGCGTCGGACGATTGACCTCAAGAGCCTCAATGCTACCGACAGTGAGGCCATGTCGTCGGCCTCCAGGGCGTTCACCTCATCGAACATGCTCTTGGCCCGGCCCAGCTGCTCGGCATTCTGGGCCTCCCAGTCCTTGAGCCGCGCGTCGGGTGACTCGGCGGCGGACGTGGCGTCCAGCACCGCCGTCGTCATATCCGACACTGTCGAGTAGAGGTCATCGCGCAAGGCGGCGCGGGCCAGCGCCTGCCACCGGTCCTGCCGGGGCAGGCTGCTGATCCGTTCCAGCAGCGAGTCCGCATGGAAGCGGTTGAAGACCGTGTAGTAGACAGCCGCGATCTCCTCGACAGGGTCCTTGCGGGAGCGGCCGATCTTGGCGATGTCCAGCAGCACGAAGCTCTCGAACAGCTCGGCCCAGCGCAGGGCAAGGTCTTCGGGAAGCTGCCACTCACGGCCCTTGGCCAGCCACGCCGCCACCCGCTCGCGGTCATCGCCGCGCAGATAGTCGAGCAGCCGGGCCCGCATCGGATCCATCAGCGGCTTGAACTCGGACACCACCTCGGCGATGGGGCGCGAAACACTTTCCTGGCTGAGCAGCCACCGGACTGCCCGGTCCAGGAGCCGGCGGATGTCCAGGTGGACGGCGCTCCAATGCTCGGTGGGGAACGAAGCGGGCAGGCTGTTCAGTTCCGACACCATCGCGTCGAGTTCGTACACCTCACGCAGGGCCACGAAAGCCTTGGCCACCGCCACTTCGCTGGCCGACGTTTCCTCCATCACCCGGAAGGCGAAGGTGATGCCGCCCAGGTTGATCATGTCGTTCGCCACCACGGTGGCGATGATTTCGCGGCGCAGCGGATGGGTGTCCAGCTCGGCGTCGAAACGTTCGCGCAACTGGTGCGGGAAGTAGGAGCGCAGCGTCCCACGGAACCACGGATCGTCGGCGAGTTCACTGTCCCGCAGGGCCGACGCCAGCTCGATCTTGGCGTAGGCGGCCAGCACCGACAACTCCGGGGAGGTCAGCCCCTGGCCCTGCTGCAGCCGCTCCCGAAGGGTTTCCGTGGAAGGCAGCGCCTCCAGGTCACGGTTCAGGTCGGCGCTCTTCTCCAGCCAGTCCATGAGCCGTTCATAGCTGGGGCTCCACTCCGCCACCCGGGTGCGGTCGTTCAGGAGCAGGATGTTCTGGTCGATGTTGTCTTCCAGGACCAGGCGACCCACTTCGTCGGTCATCGAGGCCAGGAAGTCCGCGCGTTCATCGGCGGGCAGCCTGCCGGCAGCGACCATCCGGTCCACGAAGATCTTGATGTTGACCTCGTGGTCCGAGCAGTCCACGCCCGCGGAGTTGTCAATGGCGTCCGTGTTAAGGATGACACCCTGCAGGGCTGCCTCGATACGGCCGCGCTGCGTCATGCCCAGGTTTCCACCCTCGCCGACCACCTTGACGCGCAGGTCCCGGCCGTTGACGCGGATCGCGTCGTTGGCCTTGTCCCCCACAGAGGCGTTGGACTCTGAGCTTGCCTTGACGTAGGTCCCGATTCCGCCGTTGTACAGCAGGTCGGCCGGTGCCAGCAGGATGGCACGCAGGAGTTCCGGCGGGCTCAGTTCAGTGGTTTCCGCCGGCAGCCCAAGTGCGGTGCGCACCTGCGCGGATACCGGGATGGACTTGGCCTGGCGGGCAAAAATCCCGCCCCCTTCGCTGATCAGTGACTTGTCATAGTCGTCCCAGGAGGACCGGGGCAGCTCGAACAGCCGCTGCCGCTCCGCAAACGAGGATTCCTCATCCGGATTGGGATCCAGGAAGATGTGACGGTGGTCGAATGCGGCAAGCAGGCGGATGTGCCGGGACAGGAGCATCCCGTTACCGAAGACATCCCCGGACATGTCACCCACGCCCACCACGGTGAACGGTTCGGTCTGGGTATCAAGGTCCAGCTCGCTGAAGTGCCGCTTCACCGATTCCCAGGCGCCGCGCGCCGTGATGCCCATCGCTTTGTGGTCGTAGCCCACGGAACCGCCCGAGGCAAAGGCGTCGCCCAGCCAGAAGCCGTACTCCGCTGACAGGCCGTTGGCGATGTCGGAGAAAGTAGCCGTGCCCTTGTCGGCGGCAACTACAAGGTAGGAGTCGTCGTCGTCATGCCTGACAACGTTCGACGGCGGCACAAGCCGCTGGCCGTCACCTTCGGTCAGGAGGTTGTCGGTAAGGTCCAGCAGGCCCCGGATGAACGTCTTGTAGCTTTCGACGCCTTCCGCCATCCAGGCGGCACGGTCCGTGGACGGGTCCGGGAGTTGCTTGGCGAAGAAACCGCCCTTTGCGCCCGTGGGCACGATGACGGCGTTCTTGACTGTCTGCGCCTTGACCAGGCCCAGGATTTCGGTCCGGAAATCCTCCCGACGGTCGGACCAGCGGAGCCCGCCGCGCGCCACCTTGCCAAAGCGAAGGTGCACACCTTCCACCCGGGGAGCGTAAACCCAGATTTCAAACATTGGCCGCGGGAAAGGCAGCCCTTCGATCTGCGCCGGATCCAGCTTGAAGCTGAGGTGCGGCTTGTCCTGGTAAAAGTTGGTGCGGAGGGTCGCCTCGATCAGGTTGACGAAAGTCCGCAGCACGCGGTCGGCGTCGAGCGTTGCCACCTTCTCAATGGAGGCTGCGAGTTCCTGCCGCACGGACGCCTGGGCCTCTTCACGGCTGTCTTCCGCCAGCGCCGGGTCAAAGCGGGCCGCAAAGAGCGCGGTCAGGCCCCTGGTCACGTCAGGGTTGGCAAGGAGCGTGTCAGCCATGAAGCCGAAGGAACTGCTGTTGCCCATCTGCCGCATGTAGCGGGCGTACGCGCGCAGCACCGTGATTTGCCGCCAGTGCAGGCCTTCCCGCAGCACCAGGCGGTCAAAGCTGTCTGATTCCGCGGCGCCGGTGACGGCCGCGCCAAAGGACTCAGCCAGCAACTCTCCCGTGGACATCGGGTCCACTGCCCCCGGGTACTTAAGGCCCAGGTCGTACAGGAAGAAGTCCCGGTGGTCCGCCGTTTCGATTTCGAACGGGCGCTCATCCAGGACCTCAAGTCCGAGGTTGTGGAAGTACGGCAGGATCTGGCTCAGGCTCTTGGGCTCCAGCATGTAGAGCTTGACCCGGGCATCCTCCTCCAGCGTGGCACCGGCACCTTCGGGAAGGTACACATGCACGCCGGGCCGGTCCTGACGCTCGCCGGTGCTTCGCTCGGCCGCAGCCCCGTACTTCTCAAAACGCGCAATATCCTCCAGCGCGTCCTCTACTTCGTAGTCCACCCGGTAGCTGGCAGGAAACGCCTCGGCCCAGATGGCAGCAAGTTCCTTGGCCTCGGCTGCATCCCGGCCCTCGCGCAGGACTTCCGCGATGCCTTCGCTCCAAGACCGTGCGGCCCGGACCAGGCGCTTTTCCAGCTCATCGCTGTTGACATGGCTGACGTCGGCGTCCTTGGGCAGGCGGATGCGGAAGAAGAGCCGCGCGAGTGCCGATTCGGTCATCCGGGCTTCGTAGTCGATCGAGACTGCCTGGAACGTTTCCCTCAGTTCCTGCTCAATACGGAGCCTGACGTTGGTGGTGTAGCGGTCGCGGGGCAGGTAGACGACGGCAGACATGAAGCGGCCGTAGATGTCGGGCCTCAGGAACAGGCGGGTGCGCCGCCGTTCCTGCAGCTTTTGGATTCCCAGCGCGGTGGCGGCAAGGTCGGGGACTTCGATCTGGAACAGCTCGTCACGGGGATAGGTTTCCAGAATTCCCAGCAGGTCCTTGCCGGAGTGCGAGTCCGGCGGGAAGCCTGCGTTCTGCAGCACGGCGTCCACCTTTTCCCGGACGATGGGAATGTCGCGGACGGAGCCGGCGTAGGCGCTGGTGGCGAAGAGTCCGATGAAGCGCCGTTCGCCGTTGACGTTCCCAGCAGCGTCAAAGCTTTTGATGCCGATGTAGTCCAGGTAGGCGGAACGGTGAACGGTGGAACGCGAGTTGGCTTTGGTGATGACGAGCGCACGCTTTTCCCGTGCCTTCTTGCGGCCGGTATCGGTCAGGTGCTGGATGTGGGGGGAGTCTGCGGCGGCACGTAACAGCCCGAGCCCGCTGTCCTCGCGCAATTCGAGGACGTCTTCCCCGTCCACGTTGAGCAGGTCGTATTCTCGGTACCCGAGGAACGTGAAGTTCCCGTCGTCCAGCCACCGCAACAGGTCCTTCGCCTGCCGGAGCTCGGCAATTTGCGTAGAGTTGGCCACCCGGTCCAGGCTTTCGGCGATTTCCAGCGCCTTCTGGCGCATCCTGGGCCAGTCCTCCACGGCGGCCCGGACATCGTTCAGCACGCGGGTCAGGCCCTCGAGCAGCGACGTCTTCGTTTCGTCCGGGACGCGCTGGATTTCGACGGCGATCCACGATTCCATGTGGGAGGCGTTCTCCCCCTGCGCGATGAGGTGGGAAAGGTTGGGCATCGCAGCGGTGTCCCCGCTGGAAATCCCGAGGTGTGCGGGCACCCTGTTCACCTTGACCAGCTCACCGCTTTCCCGGTTGCGGGTAGCCACGAAAAGCGGGTGGACGACGAGTTTGATGGCCGCGTGCTGCCGGACAAGTTCGGCGTTTACCGAATCGACCAGAAATGGCATGTCGTCGGTGACGACAAAGATGACGCTGCTGTCTTCTTCATCGACAATCGAGATCCTGGCCTGTCCGGGTTGCCTCACGGAAGCCGCGCGGCGGTGCTCTTCAGCCCGGGCCTCCAGCACATCACGCGGGTAGCTCCGCGCATCCTCCTCAGCCAGGTGCTGGTAGTAGTCCCCCATGAAACCCTCAAGGCCTTCAATGGAGAGGGGCTGGTCCTCCACACTGGATCCAGACGACATCGACAACGCCTCCATCAGAGATATTCGCCGCACCTTTGCAGCTCTTATGGCGAGCCTAGTCCTTCGCCCTTCGCCGTGGTGTGGAAGAAAATACAGAGGATCTCCGCTTTTGCTGGTCTGGTGCACAAACGAGTCCGCGGATTGCACGGCGCAGTTCAGAATCCGGGGCGGCCTCCAGCAGGAGGGACCCTGCCAGGAGTGCGGCGTCGGCAGCGCGGGGATCATGGGGCAAGAATGCCCTCAGTTCCGAGGCCGGCCCGTATCTTTCCCATGCATCGCGCAGTTGGCGCTCAGGATCCCTCCCGACGGAGGAGGAACGCACTTTGTTCATCAGGACAGTGGGTGACGCCTGCGGAACCGCGTCTTCGAGCTCGGCGAGCGCGCGTACCATCCGGGGTACGCCCACGGGATCGGCAGCGCCTATGGCGTAGACGGTGTCCGCCAGCTCCAACGGCCGCAGTGTGGCCGCGTTCCGGCGCGGCGCCATGGTGTCGAAGCTTAGTTCCTCGTCGGCTTCCAGGCAGAAGCCGGTATCGACCACCACCACTTCGGCGATCTCCCGGCCCCTTTCGAGGACCCGCGCCAGCGCTGTGGCACGGATTTCTGTCCAACGGTCCGCCCGGGTGATACCCGTCAGCACCCGGAACTGTCCTGATGCCGTAGCGACCGTGGCGGCAACCTTCCGGAGTGCATCGGCATCCAGCTGCCCGTGATCGGCGAGCCTGCACGCCTGGGCCAGCCCGGCTGACTCGTCCAGGAGACCAAGTACTGCAGCGACGCTGGCGCCGTAGGTGTCGGCGTCGACCAGGAGGACGTCCTGGCCGTCGGCGGCCATCTCCCCGGCGATGTTCACCGCCACCGTGGTCCTTCCGGGCGAGCCTGCTGGTCCCCAGACGACGATGAGCCTTCCGCTTCCGCGCCCTTCAGCCTCCTGCTCCGACTCAACAGGATCGGTTGCCAGCGCAGCTCCGGGGTCAGCGGCTGCGCTGAGGCTGGCCGGACGGGCCCCACCCGTAAGTTGAGCGACTGCGTCGGCGATCCTGTCCGAAAGCTCTGCCGACTCGACCCCCGTCAACGCCGAGGCAACGCCAATTTTGCGGAGCCTCACCGCCTCCTCTGCATTGTCGGTCAGCGCGATGACCGCGACGCCTACTGCACCAAGCCGGTCAACCAGGGAAGCAGTCAACCCCTCGGACCCATCGGCAACCACGGCCGCCCGGGCAAGTCCGCTCTGGCAGGCCGCCAGCAGTTCGGGAAGTTCCGCGCACCGGCGTACCACCGTGACCGGACCGTGCAGTCTTTCGAGACCGCCAACCAGGTCCTCACGGCTTTGGCCGACGGTGACGACGGGGATGTTCATCGGGCGCCGCCCGGGTTCCACACGACGGAGATCTTCGCCTCATTGGCCTGGGCACCCAGCAATGCAGGCATCTGCTTGTCCTCGACCAGGACCATGAGCACGGTGGTTTTTGATGACCCGAGGGCAGTGGACCCATTCGCAACCTCTGCAATTTCCGCTCCGGGAAGGATGAGCTTGGGCTCGCTGAATCCGTTCTTCGCATCGGGCTGGGCCACCCAGACGTCCACACGGGCCCCGGCGACCGCCTGCGATGGCAACGTCTGTTCGACAGTGAGGGCAACGGGCTTTCGGTTCAGCTGGTCGACGGCACCAAGGCTCGCCCTGGGAACAAGCTGGTTCTTACCAATCCTCTGCATGGCCACAACATCCTGGGGCAGGCCGGCCGCCACCGTGATGTAGTGCTGTTCCGTGTCACCCAGCCGGACCTTGGCGCGCACCACGTTCTCTTGCGTGAGGCGCTCGCCGACAGCGATGCCCTCCCGTGCTGCATAGACTTCAGTGCTGCGGTCTGCACTGCCAACCAGGAAGATGACCCCCGCTATGGATGCCAGGACCAGGAGGACGCCCACCAGTAGCCGCGGATCCTTCCACGAAGGGCGCTTCAGCCGCGCCGCTGTGGCACTTGAATCAGGAACCATACCGTTCTCCCCCTAGGTATACCGGACCTGCCCGCTCTGGCCGGACTCCCCATTGTTACCGCAAGGCCACGCGAACAAAAGTCAAATATCCAAATACGGCCAAACTGTGGATAACAGGCCCACAAGGTGCCACTTGATGGCAAAATGGATGTATGCCAAGGTTCCTCACGCTTGCCGACGTAGCAGAGCAGCTCCAGATCAACTCCCCTGCCGCGTACGCCTTGGTCCGCAGCGGCGAACTGAAAGCCATCCAGGTGGGCGGCCGCGGGCAGTGGCGGGTGGAAGAAAAAATGCTGGAGCAGTACATCGAGGAACGCTACGCCGAGGCCAGTCGCATGATCCAGGAATCACGCTCCAAGTCTGTTTGACGCCCCGCACCCTTCGCGGATTCCCAGCCGGAGTCAGCCTGCCTTGGGCGACCTGATCATGGCCAGGGCAGTGAATGGGATAGCTGTCACTTCACCGACACTCCGGCTCCTCCGTACCTCCCCAGGAGTAACCGAGGCCAGGTCTACGTAGTCCCGGCCGACGCGGTCGATAACGCCGGCCAGCCGCTGTGCGCCGGCTCCCGCCGCGATCGTCACGGACAATTCCGCACGGTCGCGGGCAAGGCCGCGGAGGGAGTGGGCAAGCCCGATTGAGCGGCGAACCGGTGAGCTCTCCGGCAACGCGTGCCTGCCGAGGCCGACGTACCGCGCCGCAGCGGCGTAAGGGATGAGTACTTGGTGCTGGTCTTCGTCGAGGACCAGCGCGTCCGCTCCGGCATGCCTGAGTTCCCCGCGCGCCAATTCTCCACAAAGCAGGTAAACGCCGATGCGGCACCCGACGGCCGCACGCAGCCGGTGCTCGAGTGGCAGGCTGACCATCTCGGCCCGGGTCCGCTCGTTGATCTCGCTGTCGAGCGCTAAACGGTCGGCCTCTGCGAACTGGCTTTCCATGTCACTAAAGAGAGCATCCCAGCGCATCCCGTCAGCGTAGGTTGCCCTGCCCGGCCAGTCAACGGCCGCATCTTTTCCTCTCCAACGTATGGACAAACGCTGATCTTTGCGCTCAAACTTGTTCAAGCATTATCAAACAGCATCAAACGACATCAAAGGAGAAGTAATGGGCCCCTCCGAAGAGGCAAAGTGGTCCGATGCCTTCATGGCACTGGGTCTTCTGGTGCTGGGCATTCTGCTTTGCTTCCTGGGGGTTGGCCTGCTTGGACAGTGGCAGGACTCCGCAGCCCGCAACCAGGACGCACCCGTGAGTGTTCTTCTGGGGGCGGCCGCAGCTGCAGCCGGCATGGCCCTTTTGCTGTGGTGGGTCTTTTCGATCCTGACCGCAGGCGCCTCGGTTCTGCTGGAACGCTTCGGACGAGGCCATGCCGCGGCGTCGGCCCGCAGTCTGTCTCCGGCCTTCATGCAGCGGGCAGTGGTTGCCGCACTGTCGCTGCAGCTGGTGGCAGGAGCCGCGGCGAATGCCGCACCGGCCACGCCCGGGCCTGCGTGGACCCCCACACAGGCATATGCGGCGTCAGTCCCATCGCAACCTGCGCCCGCAGGCACTGTTGCGGAGGGAGGTAGGAGCCTGGGCGCCGGCGGCATGCAGGTCCCTTCGCCAACCGTGGCTGCAAAAGAAGCGCCAAGAGGCCCTGAAGACGCTGCGATGGCGCGGAGTTCCCGCAGCGAGCTCCCCGATGCCACGCTCCACCCCGGCTGGCAGCCTGCTCCCCCGGTGGTGGAACCCGGTTTGCTGGCCGGACCTCAGGTGAGAGATGCCTCCGGTCCAGCCCTAAGTGGCCAGGCAACTTCAGTAGCCGTGCTGGCCGGCGACACACTATGGGGCATCGTGGCGACCTATCTGGGGCCTGAGGCATCGGACGTGGAGGTGGCCCTTGAATGGCCGCGGTGGTACGCAGCAAACCGCGCCCTGATCGGCGGAAGCCCCGACGTCCTGCTTCCCGGCCAAATACTGCAGGCGCCTGCGGCGTCGTAGCCAGGCCACCCGGGCCAGGGTGCATCCCGCAAATTCCGGCCGGCAGCCTGGCGGGCCCCAGCCTGCCACACAATCCATCAGACGACATGAAGCTAGGGGAACACAATGACTGCAGCGACACCTGTCCGGACCGTCCGGGGGCTTGCCGCCACTACGGGAAACGGCGGGAAGGGCACGGCAGAAACCCGCCCTGCACCGGCACCGATAGCCCAGCCTCCCGGGGCGAAGCCATCCCTGCAGCCTGTCAATGAGGCGGCGGAAGTCAGGGCGATCACGCGGGGCACGATCCAAGCCTCCATGGAAGTCCTGGCGGGAATCCGTCCCGTCCACCAGCTGGCCCGCCGCCTTGATCCGCGGTGCCTTGCAGCGCTGCAGCATCGTGCAGCCCTGATCAGGCGCGAACTGACCCGGACCGGAAACCCTGCACTGGCCCGGCTCCACCGCAATTCGACGGTCCGCTCCGTCCGGGTGTGCGAGGTGGCCGACGGCATTTACGAGGCAAGTGCCGTAGTGGTGGATGACGTTCGCGCCCGTGCCGTTGCTGTCAGGCTTGAGCGCAGCAAACAGGTATGGCGGATAGTCGAGCTCGTCATCGGTTGAGATTTGGAACTGCCCCCCGGGGGCGAAGCTACAAGCGAGGAGGCAGCAAGCAGGGCAGGGACGCTTCCGTCCCTGTCCTGCTTGCTGCCTCCCGATACTTCCGGCGGTACTGCTAACGCTTTTTCTTCTTCGCGGGCCGCTTGGCAGCATCCTGCGCTGCCGCCTTGGCCGGATTCCCGGAGCGTCCGCCCCCGGACCGGGTTTCCACCCGGGTCTGGGTTCCACCGCCCTCACTGGGAGCGGTGTACTGCAGCTGTGCAGGCCTCTCCGGGGCTTCCAGACCGGCGGCGCGGACCTGGGGGTCCACATGTTCGGTGTGTCCGCCGGCGGCGTCCTGCACTACGACATCCTGTGCAGGAGTCACTTCCACCTCCAGGTTGAAGAGGAACCCGACGCTCTCCTCGCGGATGGCTTCCATCATGCTCTGGAACATCGCAAAGCCTTCGCGCTGGTATTCCACCAGCGGATCACGCTGCGCCATGGCCCTAAGGCCGATGCCTTCCTTGAGGTAGTCCATCTCGTAGAGGTGTTCCTGCCACTTTCGGCCGATGACGGAAAGCACCACCCGGCGCTCAAGCTCCCGCATGCTTTCGGAGCCAATAACCTCTTCCCGGGCCTGGTACACCAGGCGGGCATCGGAAAGGATTTCCTCTTTCAGCATCTCCACGGTGACCCTGGACTTGCCGCCGGCCTCTTCGATGATGTCTTCCGCAGTAACGCTGACAGGGTAGAGCGTCTTGAGGTTTGTCCACAGCTGGTGGAAGTCCCAGTCGTCGCCGTTTCCTTCGGCGGTTGCGGCATCGATGAGTGCCGTGATGGTGTCCTCTACGAAGAACTGCACCTTTTCGTGCAGGTCGTCGCCCTCAAGGATGCGCCGGCGGTCGCTGTAGATGGCCTCACGCTGGCGGTTGAGGACGTCGTCGTACTTCAGCACATTCTTGCGCTGCTCGGCGTTGCGGCCTTCCACCTGCCCCTGGGCGGAAGCGATGGCACGCGACACGAGCTTGGATTCCAGCGCCACGTCGTCCGGGACGGAGCTGTTCATCAAACGCTCTGCGGCACCGGAGTTGAAGAGCCGCATCAGGTCATCGGTCAGCGAGAGGTAGAACCGTGATTCGCCGGGGTCGCCCTGTCGGCCGGACCGGCCGCGGAGCTGGTTGTCGATGCGGCGTGACTCGTGGCGTTCGGTGCCAAGGACGTAGAGTCCTCCGAGGTTCAGGACTTCCTCGTGTTCATCCTTCACGGACTGCTTGGCTTCTTCGAGCGCAGCGGGCCAGGCGGCCTCGTACTCTTCGGAGTTCTCCTCCGGGTCCAGCCCGCGCTTGGCGAGCTCGGCGACGGCAGTGAATTCGGCGTTGCCGCCCAGCATGATGTCGGTGCCGCGGCCGGCCATGTTGGTGGCCACGGTGACAGCGCCCTTCCGGCCTGCCTGGGCCACGATGGCAGCTTCGCGTGCGTGGTTCTTGGCGTTCAGGACCTCGTGCCGGATGCCCTCCTTGGCGAGGAGCTTGGACAGGTATTCGCTCTTCTCCACGCTGGTGGTGCCAACCAGGACGGGCTGGCCTTTTTCGTGTCGTTCGGCGATATCGCGAACCACGGCGTCGAACTTTACAACTTCGTTCTTGAACACAAGGTCGGACTGGTCAATCCGCTGCATGTCCCGGTTGGTGGGGATGGCCACAACACCCAGCTTGTAGGTGCTCATGAATTCAGCGGCCTCAGTTTCGGCGGTACCCGTCATGCCCGAAAGCTTGCCGTACATGCGGAAGTAGTTCTGCAGCGTCACGGTGGCCAGCGTCTGGTTCTCGGCCTTGATCTCGACGCCTTCCTTGGCCTCGATCGCCTGGTGCATGCCTTCGTTGTAGCGGCGTCCCGCAAGGATGCGGCCGGTGTGCTCGTCGACAATCAGGACTTCACCGTCAAGGATGACGTAGTCCTTGTCCCGCTTGAACAGTTCCTTGGCCTTGATGGCGTTGTTCAGGAAGCCGATCAGCGGGGTGTTCGCCGATTCGTAGAGATTGGTGATACCGAGGTAGTCCTCGACCTTCTCGATCCCGCTCTCCAGGACGCCAACCGTGCGCTTCTTCTCGTCGACTTCGTAGTCCTTCTCGGGCTGCAGCCGGAGCACGACTTTTGCGAACTCGCTGTACCAGCGGTTGGTATCGCCCTGGGCCGGGCCGGAGATGATGAGCGGCGTCCGCGCCTCGTCAATGAGGATGGAGTCGACTTCGTCGACAATGGCGAAATTGTGCCCGCGCTGCACCAGTTCATTGCGGTCCCACGCCATGTTGTCGCGCAGGTAGTCGAACCCGAACTCGTTGTTGGTTCCGTAGGTGATGTCGGCGGCGTACTGCTGGCGGCGAACGGCCGGATCCTGGTTGGCGAGGATAACACCGCTGGTCAGCCCGAGGAACCGGTACACACGGCCCATCAGCTCGGACTGGTATTCGGCCAGGTAGTCGTTAACGGTGACCACGTGCACGCCCTTGCCGGTGAGGGCGTTCAGGTAGGCGGGAGCGGTCGCCACCAGGGTCTTGCCTTCACCGGTCTTCATTTCAGCGATATTGCCCAGGTGCAGGGCGGCGCCGCCCATCAGCTGGACATCGAAGTGGCGCATCCCCAGGGTGCGTGAGGACGCTTCCCGCACGGCGGCAAATGCCTCCGGAAGCAGGTCGTCGAGTTTTTCACCGTCCCCATGGCGTTCGCGGAGACGGTCGGTCTCCTCGCGCAGCTCGGCGTCGGTAAAGGTCTTGAATGAGTCTTCGAGGGCGTTGATGGAATCGGCATAGTTCCGCAGCTGCCGGAGTGTTTTCTTGTCACCCGTGCGGAGAATTTTTTCGATAAGTGATGCCACGTGAAGATGCTCCCAGTCTGATGCCGCCGAATTCTGGCGTGTTCAGTCTACGGGAGAGACACGCGGCCGGTGCCCCTTTTCCCTGAGAGCGGATACTCGCTACAGGCGTGCCAGTTCCTGGGACAGACTCGCGGCGAGGTCGCCTGCCTGCCCCACTTCCACCTCCGGCAGGCCAAGCCATTGGGCCATCAGCTTCAGCTCCGCGGCGAGTTCGACGGCGGTGTCCAGCGGCGCGTCCGGCTCGGCAAAAGCGGACCTCACCAACAGGCGGCCGCCCGCCCTGTCCGCTTTCAGGTCCACCCGTGCCACGATCCTGTCACGAAGCAGGAAAGGCAGGACATAGTATCCGAAACGCCGTTTTGGCTCCGGCGTGTAGATCTCGATCCGGTAATGGAACCCGAACAGTTCCCACAGGCGCCGGCGCTCGAAGACCAGCGAATCGAAGGGGCTTAACAGGGCACGGCCGGTGGCACGCCGTGGGAGTGTCGCTTCCACATGCCGGAAGACGTCCCGCCCCCAGCCAGCCACCTTGACGGGTTCCAGCCGGCCCTGCTGCACGAGATGCTCCACGGCCTGGGCGGTTGCCTTGACCGGCGTGCGGAAATAATCGGCGAAGCAGCGGATGCTTCCAATTCCATGCGCCAGCGCGGCCGCATCGGTGAGCCGCTGGAGTGCAGCAGTTGGGTCCACCTCGCGGACTTCAGAAGCCCGGTACGGCAGGACCTTCGATGTCAGCGCGTACCTGCGCTCGAATTGCCCGGTCCTGGAGGCCGCCGAAACCAGCCCCTCTTCGAAGAGGTCTTCCAGCACGCGTTTAACCGCATTCCAGTTCCAGCCCCAGTTGTCCGACTGTTTTTCCTCCACATGGCCAAGCCGTGCTGTCAGTTCCGAGGCGGTCATGGGCCGGGACCGGGCAAGGGCTGCCAGGATCCTGGCGGCGACGTCAGCACGAATCCCGGGGTCGAGCCGGGAAGCGCCCACCCAGGACCGCTTCTGCCACGGAAGCAGGTCCTGGTAATGCTCCGGCCGGATGTAGCTGGCTTCGTGGGCCCAGTATTCAAGCATTCGGCGCGGATGGCTGGCTGACATGCGTTGCAGGATGTCGCGGTCGTAGTCGCCAAGCCGGGAATAAAAGGGCAGGAAGTGGCTCCGAACCAGGACGTTGACGGAATCGATCTGGACGAGCTGCAGCCGGGCAAAAGTACGGCCCACCGTCCGTGCTGTCACGGGGCCGGCGGGCCGTCCTTTATGGAGTCCCTGTGCTGCCAGTGCGATCCGCCGGGCCTGGTCAAGGCTCAGCGTTGCTGACAATTCAGTCCTCTCTGGCGGTGGTGTTGTCCACCTTAAGCGTTAGCAGCAGCGTCATCGGAGCGGTAGGCCAGGACCTTTTCCTCCACGGCGGTGTCCCCTGGCTCGCATTCGTGGTCCAGGGTGATGACTCCGTAGGTCCAGCCGCGGCGGCGGTACACGACGGAAGGCGTATTGGTCGCCTTGTCCACGAAGAGATAGAAGTCATGGCCGACGAGCTCCATGTTGTCCACGGCATCGTCGAGCGTCATTGAAGCAGCGGGGAAGACCTTGCGCCTGATCAGTACCGGCGAGTTCCCGGCCGGGATGTCATTTTCAACGTCGTAGGGGGATTTTTCTTCCGGCGCCTGCGCGGATTCACTCCTGCGGTTGGCTTCAAGGTACAACGGTTCGTGCGCGCTGGCTGGTTCAAGGGTGGCTGTTGCTTCACGGACAGCCTTGGGAGTGTGGCGGCCATGGTGGACCTTCTTGCGGTCCTTGGCCCGGCGGAGCCGCTCAAGCAGCTTGTTGTAGGCGAGGTCGAAGGCGGCAAATTTGTCTGGGGCGCTCGCTTCGGCACGGATCACAGGGCCCCGGCCCAGGACTGTCACCTCGACCGTCAACTGGTCGCCGGTTTGCCGGGCATTGGTCTCCTTGGAGACTTTCGTATCGACACGCTGGATCTTGTCACCCAGCGATTCGATTTTTGCGATCTTTTCCCCGGCGTATTCGCGGAACCGGTCTGAAACCGTCAGATTTCGTCCGCTGATCATAAACTCCATGGTGCCCTCCAAATGACTTCGGTGACACGACGGCGGCACTTCCATGGGCCCTGCTGCCTGACAGTCGAGCCCCTCTCCGAGCCGCCATCGAAAGGTACATTCTGTTCTTGGTACCCACCTCAGACGTTAGTTCATAGCCACCCGTTATTCATCCTTTCCCGGTTTATTTTTTTCTAAGTCATGGTGGTTCCGCGGCGGCCCTGCGGGTACCGCGTCCGGGTCAGGGGCGTCGGGCGGGCGTGTCGCCGCCAACACGACAGCACCCCTCACTTGGGCGCCGGCGAGGTGAAGTGCCCGGGCTGCTTCGCCAAGGGTGGCGCCGGTGGTCAGGACGTCGTCGATGAGGATGCATGGGCGCCCTGTGACCTTTGCCCGGACCCTGGGCTTGACCTGCATGGATCCCCGGACCCGTTGTGATCGGGCTCCCCTGCCCAGCCCCTTTTGACCCCCTAAAGCTTTCCGGCCTACAAACCCCTTGTACCCGTCCGGAACCCGGCCCCCGGGGGCCGCCTTACGCAGGACATCTGCGACCTCGAACCCCGGCAACTGCCGCGCCGCCTGCTTCAGCAGCAGGTGGACGGGGCTGAAACCCCGGCTGACGTATGCGGACGTGCTGGTGGGCACCGGAACCAGCAGGAACCCGGGGCCGCCGCGGGCTGCCGCCCTGACTGCCGAGGCCAGCGCGCGGCCAAGACTCTTGGCGAGCTGGTGCTGCCCGTGCCGCTTGAACGACAACAGCCCCTGTGCCAGTTCGTCCCGGTACACGCCTGCCGCCACCACTGGCAGTATGACTGTCCCCGCGACATCCATCAGTGCAGGCGCCCCGCTTTCCACGCGGAAGGGCTCCCTGGTCAACTGCCGGAGGCGGCCAGCACAGGAGGGGCAAAGACTGTGGTCTTCTGATCCGCAGCAGACGCAGTCCACCGGGACCGCCAAAGCGAAGAGGTCTTCCGCGGCGCCGGCCACCCAGTCGAGAAGTCGCAGGAAGGCGGCCTGGTGTTCAGCGCGGTGCAGGGCCGCCGAGGGCGGGTGCGGGGCAAGATCCGGATCCACTGCCCTGGTTCCGCTGCGGCGCCGATCAATGGGGTCCGCCGTTGGGGTGATGCCGTTCACCGTTCCACTGTGGCCCGGATCCCGGGCCTGCGGCAGCACGCCGGCGGCTATGTGGACAAGGCGGGGAACACCAACGCCGTGAAGCGCTAAGCTGCCTGCCGTTTGCCATTTTGGGGGCAGGAGCAGGTCAGCCCGGGAACGCAGGATCGATGGGGCCCTTGATTTGCGGCGACCAGCCATTGCCGAGGCGTTGGAAGATCCCTTCCCCGGATTGTACGTAAAGGTCGTCGGCGCCATTTCCCGCGCTGATAGCCACCAGGCCCGGCCAGGGAGCCAGCTGCTGCGGCTGCCCGGAAGTCAGGGACAGCAGTTCCGGCGTGACATTCGTACCTGCCGCCCCCTTCATCACCGCAATAGTGGTGCCGTTCACCCAAACCCCTTGGTCGGGATCGCTGGAAGCCACCAGGGTAATGGGCGCCGTCAGCTCCCGGGGGGTGCCGTCCCCGGCCCGGATCACGCCGGCTATTTGCACCTTGGACTTGCCGTTTTGTTCGGAGATGACCAGGGCGCGCACGCCGTCGCGAGAGATGCGGAGCTCCCTCACGGTGCGGCCGGCGAGCCAGGCAGGGGCCAGCGTTACGGATGGGACTGCTGCTCCTTCCGCCACGCCGGCTGGGTGGAACGCCACCACCTCAGTGGCACCGGTGGCGCCCGGCCCCGCTGTCCATACCCAGTCGTTGAGGTTAATGGACGGCCGGCTGAGAGTGCTCCTGGTGGTCAGCGCACGCGCCGGTTGCCCTGGGCTGATGCTGTACAGGGTGGTCCGGCCGTCATTGAGGAAGGCCGCAGTCTGCGACACCGGGGACTCGGCAGGATACCGGGGATTGAGCGCGGAAACCGGCTGCATATCGGGCAGCGGTGACACCCGGTTGTTCTCGTAGCGCACCAGCTCATTACCGCTGACGGCGATCTGCCGCGACGGCACGGTCTTGTCCAGCACCGGCGGAAGAACACTCCCGTTGTCCTCCACCCGGACCAGGTCCTGGTTGGCACGCAACTCAACGTTGACCACATCGGGCTGGCTTCGGAACGTGAGCGTCAGCTGCATCTGCATGCGCAGCCGGTCCTCGGCTGACGTTTCCGTCAATTCCTTGGCCGTCAGGTCCACCTGGGCCGCCCCCGACACCACGGGTACTGATTCACGGGCGAGCTTGATCCCCGAGGGAAAAGCGCTGGCGACGGCGCCACGCAGGTATGGAGCAGGGCCGGCCAGCAGCGCGCTGGTCATGGCCTTGACAGTCTTGTTCTTCAGGAACCAGCGGACGTCGGGGACGGCGTAGGTGAAGGTGGGGTCGTAGAAGTAGATGGGGTAGGCGCCGTAGATCACCTTGAACGTCTCCTCCGCGATGGCGGTCCCATCCGGAATCCCGGAGATCCGCCACTCCCCGTCAACCTGCGTCACCGTCACGGGAATGCGTTCCACTGTTCCGGGCGGCGACTGTGTGGCGATGCCGTCGGCGTCAACCGTGTAGGAGACGTCCAGTTCATAGTTGAAGACGTTCTCGGGGCCCGCGGGGACAACACGTGCCTCCCGGTACACCAGCGCGCGCTTGTCCGGTTTCCAAGACACGGCCGATGCCTGCGTCAGGTATTGCCGGGCCACCGCATAGTCGTCCTCGTAGCCGCTGCCGGCACGGTAGAAGTAGTCGATGATGGTTTCCGGTGATGCGCCCGGTTGTGGCGCTGCCGGTAGGAACACCGGTGCACTGACGTTTCCGGCGCTGCTTTCGCTGCTCTTCCCCACCGGGCCGGAAGTGGGAATCCGCGCGCACCCCGACAGCAGGACCATCAGCAGCGCCAGCAATGCCGCCGGATACTTGGCGTGGCGCACTGCGGCCCTCATGGCGTCTCCTCAGGCGCCCGTGCCGGAGCAGGCCTGGCGGTGCCTGTCTGCAGCACCAGCATGTTTTTGTAGTCCTGTTCTGCCGGGATACTTCCCGGTGCTCCCGGAAAGGTCACGTCCTTTGGTTCCAGCTGCACGGGCGATTCGGCGATCACGACATCCTGGCGCAGTGGAAGGGTGAGCCGGAAGTTGGCGCCGTCGCCCTTCCGTCCCCAGGCCTGCAGCCAGCCATGGTGCAGTTTTGTGTCTTCCATGGCGATGGACAATCCCAGGCCGCTGCCGCCGGTGGTGCGGGCGCGGGCGGGATCGGCACGCCAGAACCTGTCGAAAACCCGGGCCGCCTGTGCCTGGTCCATGCCGATGCCATGGTCCCGGACGGCGACGCCCACGGCAGTTTCATTGGCCGCGACCGTGACCGTGACCGGTTTACCCTCACCGTGCTCCACCGCGTTCAGGATCAGGTTCCGCAAAATCCTGTCAATCCGCCGAGCGTCCATTTCCACGATCATGGCACCTTCGGGGGCAGCGAAGATGATCTCGGAGCCATACTCCGCGGCCACGGGTGCCGCTCCTTCAATGACGTGGGCGATCACCTGGAGCAGGTCCTCCGGCTCGGCATCCAGCATTGCCACACCCGCGTCGAAGCGGCTGATTTCAAGGAGGTCGGAGAGGAGGGACTGGAACCGTTCCACCTGGTTGTAAAGCAGCTCTGCGGACCGCTTATTAATGGGATCGAAATCATCACGCGCGTCGTAGAGGACTTCTGCTGCCATCCGGACGGTGGTCAACGGCGTCCGCAACTCGTGCGAGACGTCGGAGACAAATCGCTGCTGCATCTGCGAAAGCGTTGCCAGTTGGGTGATCTGCTCCTGCAGGCTGGCTGCCATGTGGTTGAAGGAAGCGCCAAGGCGCGCCACTTCGTCCTCGCCCCTGACCACCATGCGCTCCTGCAGCTGCCCGGCTGCCAGTTTCTCGGACACCATGGCGGCATGGCTGACAGGACTGACCACGTTACGGGTGACGTACCAGGCTACGGCGCCGATCAGGAGGACCAGCACTGCACCGCCGGCCCACAGGACACTTTGGATCTCGTTGAGTGTCTGCTGGGCGGTATTCAGGTCATAGATCAGGTAAAGCTCATAAACCGTGCCGTTGAAGGTCACCTTGTTCCCCACGGCGATCCCCGGCCGGTCCTCCGTGCCCACCGGGATGACTGTGGAGGCCCAGTACTGGTCCTTGCCGGAGTCCTGGACTGCCTTCCGCAGGTCCGCCGGAATGACACTGACGGTCAGCTGGTCGGAGGCTCTTGACTCCACCCAGCGGTTCCGGGGTTTGGTCTGGTTCGGCATCGCTTCGAAGACGTAGCGTCGCTGGATGACCGAACCCCGGCCTTCCACTGCGCTCAGCGTGTCCGAAACCAAGGTGATGACGCTGGACTGGTCGGTGACCTGGGCGCCGTCGAACGTGTCCTGTACCTGCTTGACGTTGTAACGGGTCTCCGACTCCGCCTGGGTCAGCCGCTCCTGGAACAGGTTGTTGGCGATCTGGTTGGACAGATATGCGCCTACAAGGGCGAACGAGGTCACAGCCAGCATCAGGGTGGTGAGGACGGTGCGGAACTGCAGGGACCGGCGCCAGCGCTGCTGCAGGGCGCGGCCAAGATACCTCAGGCCGGGAAGGAAGCGGCGCACACCCGTGCGGACCAGGCGTGCCACGCGCAGGGCGACGATCAGGGCACGCCGCTGCCAGATCCTTGCCCGGAATGCCACATGCCTGAGCACGGGAGTGATGCCGTCCCCGGGGCCGGGCGCGCCGTCAGGGGCGGCCCCGCTTGCGGGGCCCTCCCGTGGGGTGCTGTCCCCCGCGGCGTCGTCCTGGCCCGCGGTGTTCCCGTTCGGGCCGGCAACCGCAGTGTGCGGGGTTGTGCGCTGGTCCGGTTCCCCGCCCTGCGCAGCGGGGTCAGACCCCTGCTTTGTAGCCGACACCACGCACCGTCAATACAACTTCCGGGGCTTCCGGGTCCTGTTCGATCTTGGACCGCAGCCGCTGGACATGGACGTTGACCAATCTGGTGTCGGCAGCGTGGCGGTATCCCCAAACCTGTTCCAGCAGCAGCTCCCGCGTGAATACCTGCCAGGGTTTACGGGCCAGTGCCACCAGGAGGTCGAATTCCAGCGGGGTGAGGGAGATCCGCTCACTACCGCGGCTGACGGTGTGGCCGGCGACATCGATGGTGATGTCGGCGATGCGAAGAGTCTCGGGCGCCTTCTGGTCCCCGGGGCGAAGGCGGGCACGTACGCGTGCCACCAGCTCGGCGGGTTTGAAGGGTTTGGGCACGTAGTCATCGGCACCGGACTCCAGTCCGCGGACGACGTCGGAGGTGTCCGACTTGGCGGTCAGCATCACGATGGGCACGTCCGACTCGCCGCGGATCTGCCGGCAGACCTCGATGCCGTCCATGCCGGGAAGCATGAGGTCGAGCAGGACCAGGTCCGGCCGTGATGACCGGAAGACGTCCAGTGCCTGGGCGCCGTCGGCGCAAAAGACCGGCTCGAAGCCGTCATTACGGAGGACAATTCCAATCATCTCGGCCAGCGCTTCGTCATCATCTACCACCAGAATGCGTGCCTTCATAGCTATATATTCCCTTATCGGGATGGGTTTGTCCTGTTGAGGGGCTTCCGGCATGGCGGGAGTACTAGGCCGTCCGACGCCGGAACTATAGTCTTGGGGTCATGTCCTGCGCTTCCGGTGCGCACCTTGCGGCGGGCGGCAGGCGGGGCAGGCGGACTGGTATTGGGGGAGGAATCAGTGTCACCACAGGAGTCGGGGCCCGGGGAGCCCGGGCAGGAGCGGCCGGGCGAGGCACCGGACGGCAGTGCGCCGGCGCCGGCAGGCGCGCCGGGACCAGGAATGCCCCCACCAGGGACGCCAGGACCGGAAACGCCCAGACCAGGCGCGGGTGCCTGGGACCAGCCCTGGGCGCCTCCGGGCCACCAGCCACGCGAAGGCCAGCAATCACAGTCCGGGCGGCAGTCCCCTTGGGAGAAGCAGCGGCCATGGCAGCAGGGGTACCAAACGCAGCCGCAGCAGTGGCGGCAGCAGTCCGGGAATAACCCGTACGCGGGCGGTCCATACCCCGGCGCCTCTACCTCCGGGACCCAGCCAGACGGCGGCCAGGCATACGGCCGCAACGCCTACGGCGGACAGGCGTACGGCGGCCAGGCATATGGCGGGCAGCCCCAGAATGGATCCCCGTACAGCGGGCCGCAGTACCCGGGCTCCCCTTATTCCCCTGGGCCTTATGGAGGATCGCCCTACGGAGCCTCCCCGTACGGCGCCTCGCCCGCCACCCATCCGCGCTACGTGGCCCCGCCCAAGCCGGGGATCATTCCGTTGCGGCCCCTGATGTTCGGGGAGGTCCTGGACGGATCGTTCCAGGCCATCAGGCGCAATGCCAAGGCAATGCTCGGAGCCGGTTTGCTGGCGCAGTCACTGTCTGCCGTCCTCGCTGCGGTGGTCGCTGCACTCGTTGCCACGTCGTCAGGGTCTGTCCAGGCCTGGGCGGAAACGGCCAGCAGCGCCGAGCTTACTTCCCTGGGGATCGGGATGATGGCCGGCTTCATCCTCCTGTCGATCTTGTCGGTGTTCATTTCCGCCATCCTCCAAGGCGCCATGGTGGTGCCCGTGGCGCGCTCCATCCTGAACCGGCCCACGGGCTTCCGCCGCATGCTGTCGCTGGCGCGGCCAAGGTTCGGCGCGCTGGCCGCACTGGCGGCGCTGCTGGTTGCCGCGGTTATGGCCACCACGGCGATCTTTTTCGCCATCATTGTTTTCCTGTTCTCCAATGTCCGGGGCGCAGCCGTTCTGCTGGTCCTCCCCCTCATGCTGGCTTTTGGCGTCGCGGTTGCGTGGGTGGCGGTGAAGGTCATGGTGGCCCCTGCCGCCGTCGTGATCGAAGAAGTCGGGGCCCTCGCCGGAATCCGTCGCTCCTGGGAACTCACGCGGGCCAACTGGTGGCGGATCCTGGGCATCACCTTGGTGGTCGCCATCCTGGTCGGAGTGATCACCCAGGTGGTCCTGATCCCGGTAAGCCTCCTGCCCGCGTTCGTGTCCGGTGTTGTCTCGCCGCACGGCGGCAGCGGGCAGGACGCCACAATGGGCGCCGTCATGGGCGTGGTCACTGCGGTGATCGGTGCCTTGGTGGGCGCGGTGGCCTACGCCTACCAGACGTCCGTGATGGCGCTGCTCTACATGGACCTGCGGATGCGCAAGGACGGTCTGGACATCGCGCTGCTGCGCCAGCTGGAGACCGGCGCTGATCCTGACGGCGTCCCGGGCCGGGGAACGCAGGCAGGCAGCAGCACGCCGCACCCCGGATACGGGACGGCACCAGGGTCGCCGGGGGCATGGCCGTATGGCCGCTGAACCTCCGGTGCTCCCTGATTCGGCGGAAGCACGGCGCTGGGCGGTGGAGGAGCTGGCCAAACCGGAATACCGGGACGCCGCCCCGTCCTGGCTGGACACCCTCTGGCGGAACTTCCTCGACTGGCTGCAGTCTCTGGGCGGCTCCTCCGGGGACCCGGCAGCGGTGCCCAGCCCGGTCATCGCCCTCGTCATTGCGGCCATCATCGCAGCCGCCATCATCCTCGCCCGCCCCCGGCTGAACGCCCGCGCGCGGAAAGCCAGGGACGTCTTCGAAAGCGAAGCCTCCATGTCAGCCACGGACTACCGGAACCGGGCAGACGCCGCAGCCGCGGCCGGAAAGTGGGGGGACGCCGTCGTCGACCGTTTCCGGGCGGTGGTCCGCAGCGCTGAAGCCCGCACTGTACTGGACCCGCAGCCGGGCCGCACCGCGGACGAAGCGGCACGGGCACTGTCCATACCTTTCAATACTGAGTCGGGGCGATTGCTGCGGGCGGCGGCCGTCTTTGATGGCATCCGGTATGGGAACAGGGCAGCAGGCAGGGCCGACTACCAGGAGATGACGGGTCTGGACTCCGCCTTGGACGCCATGAAACCGGTTCCCGCCGGCAGCGCGGTACGGCTGCCATGAGCGTGTCCGCTACTGACACCAGGCAGCCGGGGCCGGCCGGCAGCCTGGCAGACACCCCGGAAGCCGTGCCCGTCACAGCGAGGCCGCAGGCCCGAAAGTTCCTCGCGTGGCTGCGGCAGCACCGTGGACTAACGGCAGCGGGTGTTTTGGTGGCTGCTGCATTGGCACTGGTGATCGGCACGCAACTCGCTCCCAAGGGCGACACCATTCCCCTCTCCGTCCACAATGCCGGGCCGGACGGGGCCAGGGCGTTGGGCGAAATCCTGGGCCGGCACGGAGTCTCCGTCCACACGCCCGCCCGCTTCGACGCAGCGCTGAACGACCTGCGTTCCGGCTCCTCCCCTACCCTCCTGCTCTATGACAGGAACGGCATCCTGGGTGAGCCACAGCTGGCCGCCCTGATTTCGGCCGCGGACAAAGTGGTGGTGGTCTCCCCCAGGCTGGAAACTGTCACCGCCCTTGACAGCGGGATCCGCCAGGCCGGTGTGGTTCCCGATGGCTTCCCGGTCCTGGAGCCCGGATGCACGCACCCGGACGCGGAGGCAGCCGGACAAGTCACGGGCCAAGGTGGCTTCGTGTACGACGGCGGGACGTCCTGTTACCGGACAGCGGGAACCGCCGGGATGCTCGCCGTCAGCAACGACGGACGCCTGGCCGTGCTGGGCAACAGGGCCGTGCTGGGCAACGACAAGCTGGATGAACTTGGCAACGCCGCGCTCGCGGTCCGGATGCTCGGTAAGTCGCCGGACCTCGTCTGGTACCTGCCCTCGCTGGAGGACGTAGCGGTGACCGGATCCGGGAAAACACTCGATGACCTTGCACCGGACTGGGCCCGCTTCCTGGGCCCCTGGCTGGTTCTGGTGGCATTGGCCGCCGTCCTGTGGCGGGGACGCCGCCACGGCCCACTGGTGTTCGAGCCGCTGCCGGTGGTGGTCAAGGCTGTTGAGACGGCGGAGGGGCGCGCCCGGCTCTACCAGGACTCCCGCTCCATCGGCCAGGCCCGGGACAACCTGCGGGCCGGGCTGCTGGTGCGGCTCTCCGGAAAGCTCCGCCTGGGCCCGGGCGCCACTGCCGAGGACACCATAGCCGCTGCCGCCAGGCTCCTCGGCATGGACGCTACCGCCATCCGCGCGCTGATAAACGAACACCCCGCAACCGAAGCCCGGCTTGTGGCCTGGTCACAGGCGCTGGACAAACTCGAGAAAGAGGTCATGACCCGATGAGCGAACAGAGCAGTGGCCCGGGAACCCTTAATGCCGTGGACTCCGGCAGCTACATGGACGACGACGGCGCGCGGCAGGCATTGCTTGCTGTCCGTCGGGAAGTGGCAAAGGCAGTGGTGGGACAGGACGCCACCGTCACCGGCCTCCTGATTGCCCTGCTGTCGCAGGGGCACGTGCTGCTGGAGGGTGTACCCGGAGTTGCCAAGACCCTGCTGGTCCGGGCGCTCTCTTCCGCCTTGAGCCTGGACACCAAGCGCGTGCAGTTCACCCCCGACCTCATGCCAGGCGATGTCACCGGTTCTCTGGTTTACGACTCCCACACTTCCGAATTCAGTTTCCGGGAGGGACCTGTTTTCACCAACCTGCTGTTGGCTGATGAGATCAACCGCACCCCTCCAAAGACCCAGGCTTCGCTCCTCGAGGCCATGGAAGAGCGGCAGGTATCGGTGGACGGCGCCTCCCGGCGGCTGCCGGCGCCCTTCCTTGTGGCGGCTACGCAGAATCCGGTGGAGTACGAGGGGACCTATGCCCTGCCGGAGGCGCAACTGGACAGGTTCCTGCTCAAGCTCACCATGCCGCTGCCTGAGCGCGGGGACGAAATTGAAGTCATCCGCCGCCATGCCGCCGGGTTCGATCCCCGGGACCTGGCAGCAGCCGGCGTCCGGGCGGTGGCCGGCGCGGAGGACCTGGAACGGGCGCGGGAGGCAGTGACGCGGGTGGCCGTGGAACCGGAAATCATCGCGTACATCGTTGACCTCGTACGGGCAACCCGGGCCGCCCCTTCATTCCAGCTGGGCGTATCACCCCGCGGTGCCACTGCACTCCTCAACACCTCACGGTCCTGGGCATGGCTCTCCGGCCGCCCGTTCGTCACCCCTGACGACGTCAAGGCACTGGCCCTGCCGTGCCTGCGGCACCGGGTGGCCCTGCAGCCCGAAGCCCAGATGGACGGCGTCCGGGTGGACGATGTCCTGGGCAGCATCCTGGCGTCCGTCCCCGTCCCACGCTGATGGCCGTCTCGGGACGCTTCGTTGCGCTGGTGCTGCTTGGCCTGGTGCCGGTGCTGCTGTCCCCAGGGTGGCTGACCGTGCTTGCCACCGCCGCCGTGCTCGCGGCCCTGTTGGTGGCGGACCTGGTCTTCGCGGCCTCCCTTCGCCGGGTCAGCGTGGTGCGCGCGGAGCCGGAAAACGTGACGCTTAACAGGTCGATGAACGCCGTCCTCACGGTCCGAAACAGCGGCAGCCGCGCGCTCCGGGGATCGCTGCGGGATGGCTGGCAACCGTCCGCCGGGGCACAGAACCCGGTCCAGGACATCGACGTACCGGCCGGGGAAGGCAGGCGCTACGATGTCCGGCTGCTGCCGGTCCGAAGGGGTGACCTGGCAGCGCCGCACGTGACGCTTCGCTCGTTCGGGCCCCTGCGCCTGGCCGCCCGCCAGCGCACCATCGAATGCCCCGGCTCAGTGCGGGTATTGCCGCCCTTCCATTCGAGGCGGCACCTGCCCTCGAAACTGCTGAAACTGCGCGAACTCGACGGGAAGGCCGCCGTCCAGATCCGCGGCGCCGGCACCGAGTTCGACTCCCTGCGCGACTACGTCCGCGGCGATGACGTACGCTCCATCGACTGGCGCGCCACGGCGAGGCGCTCCGCAGTGGTGGTCCGGACGTGGCGCCCGGAACGGGACCGGCGGGTGGTGATGGTCCTCGACACGTCCCGCACGTCCGCGGCCAGGATTGGTGACGAAACGCGCCTCGACACCGGGATCGAGGCGGCACTCCTCCTGGGGGTACTGGCCGAACGGGGCGGAGACCGGGTGGACTTCGTGGCCTTCGACCGCAGGACGCGGGCGCGGGCAGGCTCTGCCGGGCAGGGCACCATCCTCGGCCGGCTGGTCCAGGCCATGGCGCCCCTTGACGCCGAACTGATCGAGATGGACTGGCCCGCCGTCCCTGCGCAGATCCGGGCCGTATCCACGCACCGGTCCCTCGTGGTGCTGCTGACGTCACTGGACGGTGGAGCGTCGGAAGAGGGCCTGCTGCCGGTGGCCGAGCGGCTGGCCAGCCAGCATGTGGTGGTAGTGGCGGCCGTCCGCGACCCCCAACTGGGTGCCATGCTCAGGGAACGAAACGACGCCACCGGAGTCTTCCGCGCGGCAGCGGCTGAGCGGGCACTCCTGCAGCGTGCGGCGGTGACCGCGGAGCTGCGGCGCTATGGAGTGGAGGTGGTGGACGCCGAGCCCCACGAACTGCCGCCCCGGCTGGCGGACATGTACATCCGGCTCAAAGCTGCCGGTAGATTGTGAACCCGGAGACAGTCAGCCCCGCTTGGCACGAGGTCACAGGCAACAGGAGGTCCACTATATATGAGCGTCCCCATTTACCGGCAGGCCCTGGGCGCGGAGTTCTCCCGGCTGCAACCCGAGCTGCAGGAGTACTTCTCTCTGGCGCCGGGATCCGGGCACTACGGCGTGGGGGAAGGAACGTTCGACGTCGTCGGGTGCCGCCAGCGGTGGCTGCGCCCTCTGCTGCGCCTCACTGGGGGCGAAGAAGCTTTCTTTCCCGAGTACGGTGAAAACATCCCGTTCCGGATCGAGAACCATGCGCACCAGGATCCGTTCGGCCGTTCCAGCCTCACCGCCCGCCGCGAAATACGTTTCCCGGAACGCACCCGGCTTTTCCAGGACACCACCAGCGCCACCACCCGGACCGGCGCCACCCAGCTGGTGGACTACGTGGGACGGTACCGGCGCCTGGTAACTGACCTGAACCTCAGCGTCACCCTGGAAGGAAGGCTGCGCGGAGTATCAGAAGCTTCGCGGCTCTTCCTGGGCCCCCTCCGGGTACCCCTTCCGCCAGGCCTGGATGCCAAGGCCTATGCCGAACAGTGGTGGGACCCGGAGGAGGGCAGCAACGGGCGGCACCGCATCCAGGTGAAGGTCATCCAGCCGCAGATCGGCCTGGTCCTGGTGTACGCGGGTGCCTTCGACTACCGGCTGCGCCCCTACAGCGGCGGCAGTTCCGCGCAAAGCTACCTTCCCCGCTACGCGCAGCCGGAACGCTGGGAAAGCAGGGTCTAGCCCCTACCCCAGTACCTGCTGGTTGAGGCCGTCAGCCACCTGGGTAAGCCTGCCCAGGACCGCGGTGGCTTGCGTGGGTGTGAGGCCGGCCAGTCCTGCCGAGGGCGTCACCCGGGTGGCGGCCAGCAGCGACGCCGGAAGGCCCAACTGGCGCCAGGGACGCCATACGGACTCCACGCAGTCGGCAACCTTGGGCAGCGGCCCCCCAGACACCTCCAGGGCGCCTGCCCAAAACTGTTTCCCGGCCTCCACCGCACCGGCCACCTGCTCCCACTGGCGGTTCGTCAACGCCCTCAGCGGCAACGCAACGCCGTCGGCGCCGGCGGACAGGACCAGTTCGATCGGCGCCTCGATTTCCGGAAACGAAACCACCACGTCTGCGGCACCGGCTGCGCGCAGGGCATCCAGGACCAGCCGCCAGGACTCCCGTGCTTCCGATGCCGCCACCGCACGGAGTGTGCGGTAGCCGCTGGCGGTGGGTATGGTTCCGGCCAGCACGGCGGCAATGGCGGGCTCGTCCACCTGCACCACCAAGCGGGCACCCGGAACGGCTGCTGCCACCCGCGCGAGGTAACTGCCGGCTCCTGCTGCGAGGGAAGCGGCCAGGTCCCGCCGCGCGCCATGGTCCAGCAGCGCGCGCTCACCGTTGTGCAGGTACAGGCCTGCGGCAAGGCTCAGCGGGCCCACCAATTGCACCTTGAATTCAGCAGCGGAAACGTCTTCCGCCCCCGCCACGTCGGCAAGCACGTTCAAATCGGTGGAGAGCGCCGACGCGGCACGCCGCATGTCCTTGCCGGGCCGGTCCACAAGCCGCCATCCGTGGGGTTGGACATCCACCGCGAGTTCCTCCAGGAGGGAAGCGGTACGACCCAGCGCGTCGGAACCAACCCCGCGGTCCGGAAGCTCGGCCAGGAACGGCAGGTGCGGGCTGCCGAGCTCGCCCCGGATAATCCGGGTTGCCTCGAGCGGGTCCTCGCCCGGCCACGGACCCAGTGCCGTTGCCGTGACCTCCGCGGCTTCGTATGAAGGCCCCGCGGCCTCAGCCGCTGGCTCGCCGGACCCCCGTTGGTTCGGTTCCCGGCTCACGCCAGTGCGGAGGTCTGGGACTGTTGGCCGGAGGAAGCCTGGTGGTCCTCGGCGATGGCCTCGTGGTGGCGGATTACCTCGCCGATGATGAAGTTGAGGAACTTTTCGGCAAATGCCGGGTCAAGGTGCGCGTCCTCGGCCAGGCGGCGCAGGCGCGCGATCTGGGCGGCCTCCCGACCGGGGTCACCGGCGGGCAGGCGGTGGGTGGCCTTGAGGAAGCCGACTTTCTGGGTGGCCTTGAAGCGTTCAGCCAGGAGGTACACCAGCGTGGCATCAATGTTGTCAATGCTGGAGCGGATGGACAGCAGTTCAGCCATCACCGATTCGTCCACGTGGCCTGCCAGGGAACTGGCGGTGGGATCGAAATCATCGGAGCCAGGAGGGATGGGGTTGTGCTGCGTCATGGCTCCAGTCTATGGGAGCGGACGGAATCACCGCGGGTGTGAAGCGCCGGTGCCGGCAGCCTGCCGGCACCGGCGCTTCACTGCGTGACGCACTGCAGGGTCAGATGCCCAGGAGCGCCCGGTGCTCCTCCCGGCGTTTCGCTTGTTCGGCCGGGTCAGGAACGGGCAGGGATGCAATCAGCCGCCGCGTGTAGTCATGCTGCGGGTTGCCCATCACCTGGCTGCCGATCCCCTGCTCCACCAGCTTCCCCTTGTACAACACGCCAACCCAGGAGGACAGGATGTCCACCACCGCAAGATCGTGGCTGATGAAGAGGCAGCCGAACCCAAACTCCTCCTGAATGTCCCTGAACAGCTCCAGGACCTTCGCCTGCACCGAAACGTCCAGGGCCGACGTCGGCTCATCCGCTATCAGCAGCCGGGGGTTCAGGCTCAGGGCACGCGCCAGTGATGCCCGCTGCCGCTGGCCGCCGGACAGCTCGTGCGGGTAACGCCCCGCGTACGACGCCGGCAGCTGGACTGATTCGAGCAGCTCACCAACGCGCTTGCGCGCCTGGGCATCGCTTGGCCTCGTGTGGATGAGCATCGGCTCTGCAATGCACTCGCCAATGGTCAGCTGCGGATTGAAGGAGGCGGCCGGGTCCTGGAACACGAAGCCAATATCCTTGCGCAGCGGCTTGAAAGTGCGCTCGCGAAGATTCAGCATCTCGTAGCCCAACACCTTGAGGCTCCCGCCGGTGGTGCGGTTGAGCCCGGCGATGGCGCGGCCGATGGTGGTCTTTCCGGACCCTGACTCCCCCACGAGGCCAAACACCTCGCCCTTGGACAGGGTGAAACTGACACCATCCACGGCTTTGAAGGCGGGCGCCCCAAGCCGCCCCGGGTACTCGATCTCCAGGTTGTCGGCAGCCACCAGCACTTCCTCATCCTGGTGGCGGCGTTCGGTCAGGCCTGCCGACGCCGAGTTGCGGCCCAGGTGCGGCACCGCGGCAAGGAGGTTGCGGGTGTATTCCTGCCTTGGTTCGGCGAACAGCGTCTTCGCCGGAGCTTCCTCCACGACGTCGCCCTGGTACATCACCACCACACGGTCCGCCAGGTCAGCCACCACGCCCATGTTGTGCGTGATCAATACGATCGAGGTGCCGTACTTGTCCCGCAGGTCCCGGAGGAGTTCCAGGATTTCGGCCTGGACGGTGACATCCAGGGCGGTGGTGGGTTCGTCGGCAACAATGAGGCCGGGGTTCAGCGCCAGCGCCGCGGCGATCACCACCCGCTGCTTCTGCCCGCCGGAGAACTGGTGCGGGTAGTAGTTGACGCGGTGTTCGGGATCGGGGATGCCCACCTTGCGCAGGGCCTCGATGGCGCGGGCTTTGGCTTCCTTCGCGGACACCCGTCCCCCGCCGTTCGCTCCCGCATGGGCACGGATGCCTTCGGCGATCTGCCACCCCACCGTAAACACTGGGTTCAGGGCGGTGGACGGTTCCTGAAACACCATGGCCACGTCGCGGCCGCGGATCTGGCGCAGCCGCCCCGGGCTGAGGCTGATGACGTTGGCGCCGTTGATCAGCACCGCGCCCGAACTCACGGCAGTTTCCGGAAGCAGGCCCAGGATGGTTTTCGCGGTCACCGTTTTACCGGAGCCGGACTCGCCAACGATGGCCAGCACCTCGCCGGCCCTGACCTCCAGGCTGACATCCTTGACGGCGCGCACGTCACCGCCGTCCGTGGCGAACGTGACTTTCAGGTGGTCGATGTCCAGGACTGTTATACGGTCCTGGTCCTGCTGGTCTGACAGTGAACCAAGGTTTTCGCTCACGGGTTGCTCAATTCTGTTTCGGTGCCGGATCCGCCGGAAGCGGCCGGCGCAGCGCCAGTGCCCTTGCGTCCGCTGCGCTTGCGGCCGCGGAGGCGCGGATCGTTGAGGTCGTTAATGCTTTCGCCCACCAGCGTCAGCCCGAGGACTGTCCATACGATGGCCAGGCCGGGGAAAAGGCCCGTCCACCAGATCCCCGACGTGGTGTCCGCGAGCGCCTTGTTCAGGTCGAAGCCCCACTCGGCCGCAGAACTTGGTTCAATGCCGAAGCCCAGGAAGCCCAGGCCCGCCAGGGTCAGGATGGCTTCGGAGGCGTTGAGGGTGAAGATCAACGGCAGGGTGCGGGTGGCGTTGCGGTAGATGTGCCGGGTCATGATGCGGATGTTCGATGCGCCCACCACCTTTGCCGACTCCACGAAGGGTTCAGCCTTGAGCCGGATGGTCTCTGCCCTGATCACCCTGAAGTACTGCGGGATGAACACCACCGTGATGGAGATGGCCGCGGCCAGGATACCGCCGAACAGGCTGGACTGGCCGCCGCTGATGACGATGGCCATCACGATGGCAACCAGCAGTGACGGGAACGCGTAGATCGCGTCGGCCACCACCACGAGGACCCGGTCCAGCCACCCGCCGATGTAGCCGCTCACCAAACCGAGGATGACGCCCGCGAAAATGGAGAGGACCACGGCCACGATGATGACCAGCAGTGCCGTCTGGGTACCCCAGATGACGCGTGACAGGACGTCGTATCCACCCACGGTGGTGCCCAGGAGGTGTTTACCTCCCGGGGCCTGCTGGGTGGGGAAACTGCCGTCGGCGTCGGACAGCTGCGCGAAGCCGTAGGGCGCCAGCAATGGTGCGGCCAGCGCCGTGAGCAGGAAGATGCCGGTGAGGACCAGGCCCACCACCAGCATGAAACGCTGCAGGCCGACGCTCTTGTTGAAGTGCGACACTACCGGCAGCCGGCGGATGAAGGATGCCCGCGGGTTTGCGACGGGTTCGAGAGTGGTTTCTGCGGTCATGTCAGTACCTCACGCGGGGGTCGATCAGCGCGGCGATAATGTCCACGATGAAGTTGGTGACGGCGACGATGACTGCCAGCAGCACCACAATGCCCTGGACAGCCACGAAGTCGCGCGCCGTGAGGTAGTTGGCCAGCTGGAACCCGAGGCCCTTCCATTCGAAGGTCGTTTCGGTGAGCACGGCGCCGCCGAGCAGCACCGCGATCTGTAGGCCCATGACGGTGATGATGGGAATCAGCGCCGGCTTGTAGGCGTGCTTGGTGACGAGCCGGTACTCGCTGACCCCACGCGAGCGCCCCGCTTCAATGTAGTCCTTGCCCAGGGTGCCGATGACGTTTGTCCGCACCAGCCGGAGGAAGACTCCCGCGGTAAGGAAGCCCAGTGCCAGCGCTGGAAGGACGGCGTGGGACATCACGTCGCTGAAGGCGGCCATGTTGCCGCTGCGCAGGGCGTCCAGCCAGTAGATGCCGGTGGGAGCTTCCAGTGCGGTGAGGGACAGCTCGGTCCTGGTGCCGGCTCGGCCGGCGACGGGAAGCCAGCCCAGCCACACCGAGAACACCAGCTTGAGCAGCATGCCGGCGAAGAAAACCGGGGTGGCGTAGAAGAGGATGGCCAGGATCCGGAGCACGGCGTCCGGGAGGTGGTCACGCCGGTGCGCGGCGACCATGCCGAGCGGGATTCCCACCAGCAGGGCGACGATGAGGGCGTTGATTGCCAGCTCCAGTGTGGCCGAGCCGTAGGTGGTCAGCATCTCGGTGACCTGGCGGTTGTCCGAAAGCGTTGTGCCGAAGTTTCCTGTGACCAGCTGGCCCAGGTATTCGAAGTACTGCACGAGCAGCGGCCGGTCATAGCCGGCGGCGTGGATCCGTTCCTGCAGCTGGTCCGGGGGCAGCCGGCCGCCCATGGCGGCCGTGATGGGGTCCCCGGTAATCCGCATGAGGAAGAACACCATGGTGACGAGGATGAGGATGGTTGGGAAAATCAGCAGAAAGCGGACCAGGATGTACTGGCCAAGCCCTCCGCCTGCCTGCTTTTTCTTTGGCGGAAGGAGCGCGTCCGCGTCACTGGGTGGCGCGTCAATCAAAGTTGTCATCGGTACCTGGATTCGTGGTGACCGGGAGCCAGCAGTCCCCTCGGTGCTGGCTGATGACCGGCAAAAGGCGGGACACCGTCGCGGCGTCCCGCCTCTGGCCTGTCAGAGCCCGATGGGGGTGGAGTGCTTACTTGGACAGGACGCCAAGGCGGGTCTTGAAGGAAGGATCAAGGGTCTTTTCGACGCCCTTGACATCTTTCCCCGCCACCAGCAGCTGCGAGCCCTGGAGAAGCGGCAGGGTGGAGAGGTCCTTGGCCACAGCCGTCTGCACATCGCCGATCAGCTTCTGGCGCTCGGTCTTGTCCGGGGTGGTGAGCTGCTTCTGCACCAGGTCCGTGACGGTCGGGTTCTCGTAGTGGTTCTTCAGGAAGTTACCGGGGATGAAGAACGGCGTGAGGTAGTTGTCAGCATCGGAGTAGTCCGGGAACCACCCCAGCTGGTACACCGGGTAGGCGTCAGCGGTGCGTGCCTTGGAGTAGGTCACCCACTCGGTGGACTGCAGGTCCACGGTGAACAGGCCTGACTTCTCCAGCTGCTCTTTCACCATGGCGTACTCGTCGCCGGAGGACTTGCCGTAGTGGTCCGGGTTGTACTGCAGCTTGATGTTGACCGGACCGGTGATGCCGGCGTCGGACAGGGTCTTCTTGGCCTTGTCCAGGCTCGGCTTGCCGCTGCCGTCGCCGTACATCTCCTTCATGGGCTGGGTTGCACCCGGCAGGCCGTCAGCGACCACCGAGTACGCGGGAACGTAGGTTCCCTTGTAGACCTGGTCGGAGATGGCCTGGCGGTCCACGATGTCAGCCATGGCCTGGCGGACCGCCAGCGCCTTGGCTGGGTTGGCTTCCGGCGTCTTGGCACCGAAAGGCATGGTGTCGAAGTTGAAGACGATGTACCGGAGCTCACCACCCGGGCCCTTGTAGACCTTGACCTTGGAGTCCTTGTCCAGGTCCGCGGCATCGGTTGCGGTCAGGCTGCGGCCGGCAACGTCGATGTTGCCACCCTGGACGTCCAGCTTCAGGTTGTTGGAGTCCGCGTAGTACTTGATGACGGCGCTGTCGTTTGCGGGCTTGCCCAGCAGTCCGTTGTAGTCCGGGTTGCTCTTGAGGCTGACAAGTTCGTTCTTCTTGTAGGAATCGATGGTGTAGGGGCCTGCGAAGGGCTTGCCGGCGACGATGTCTTCATCGCTCATCACTTTGTCGGCCGGGAAGACTTCCTCGTCCACGATCGGCCCGGTGTTGGTACCCAGGACACTGGGGAACACCTGGTCATTGCCGGCCTTGAGGGTGAACACCACTGTGGTGTCATCCTTGGCTTCAACCGACTTGAGGTTGGACAGCAGGGAGGCGGGACCGTTGGGATCGTCAATCTTCACCACGCGGTCGTAGGAGAATTTCACATCCGAGGCGGTCAGGGCGTGCCCATTGGCGAACTTCAGGTTGGGCTTGAGCTTCACCGTGAACTCCGTCGGCGAGGTAAAGGACGCGGACTCAGCGATGTCCGGACTGACCTCGGCTGAGCCGGGCTTGGAGTTCATCAGGAAGGGGTAGACCTGGTTCATCACCAGGAAGGACCCGGCGTCATAGGAGCCCGCGGGGTCGAGGGTGACGACCTTGTCGGTCGTTCCGAAGGTGATGGCACCGCCACCGGCGCTTCCGCCGCTCGACGTTCCACCGCCGCCGCCCGATGGCCCGGTGCAGGCTGTCAGGGCCAGGGCGGAAATGCCTGCCAGCGCGATGGCGCGGTGCAGGCCGGTTGTGCTCTTGATCATCTGTGAACTTTCTGTCCGATGAGTACGCGCGCGCCGGAGACACGGGCAATGTTGACCCCTGCCCCGGCGGGCAGTGCTGATCCCTAGATTCAATCAGAGAGTCAGCCCTCAAGACGGCCAATTCCGTGACTTGAAACACAAAATTTATCTCATTGGTACTGTTGCCCACTTGCCGGACAAAGTCTGCCCGCGCCGGGCCGCAAAAAGTTCCGGGGACGGCAAAGCCCCGCCCCGGGGCAGACCGGGACGGGGCTATCAAAAGGGGTGGGTTACAGGGCAGCCCGCTGGAGCGAACGAGCGGCGTCGATGGTTGCCTGGCCCAGAACCCTGGAGCCCTGGTACAGGACCACGGTCTGGCCGGGAGCTACGCCCCGCAGCGGTGTCACCAACCGGACCACCAACTGGCCTCCGGCCGCGCCGTCGGCGGCGGGTTCCATGTGCGCAGTGGCCGGAACCGGGTCCCCGTGGGCCCGCACCTGTGCGTAGCAGTCGAACCCGGCACCCGTTTCCACTTCTGCGATGGGAAGCCCTGCCCAGGACACCTTGATGCCGCGGATCTCATCAATGGCGAGCAGCGCCTCTGGGCCCACCACCACCTTGTTTTCCTTGGGCCGGATTTCCAGCACGAAGCGGGGCTTGCCGTCAGCAGCAGGAGTCCCCAGCTTCAGTCCGCGCCGCTGGCCGACGGTGAACGCATTGGCACCGGGGTGCTCCCCCACCTTGGTTCCCGTCTCGTCCACGATGTCGCCGCTGGTCATGTCGATCTTTTCAGCAAGCCAGCCCGCGGTGTCGCCGTCGGGGATGAAGCAGATGTCATGGCTGTCCGGCTTGTTGGCCACCGAGAGCCCGCGCCGCTCCGCTTCGGCCCGCACCTCGGCCTTGGAGGGGGTGTCCGCCAGCGGGAACATGGAGTGCTTGAGCTGTTCGTGGGTGAGCACGCCAAGGACGTAGCTCTGGTCCTTGGCCCAGTCGGCAGCGCGGTGCAGTTCCCGGTTGCCGTCGGCGTCCTCGATGACCTTGGCGTAGTGCCCGGTGCAGACGGCGTCGAAGCCCAGGGCGATGGCCTTCTCCAGCAGGGCGGCGAACTTGATGCGTTCGTTGCAGCGCATGCAGGGATTGGGCGTCCTGCCGGCCGCGTATTCGTCGATGAAGTCCTGGACGACGTCTTCCTTGAAGCGCTCGGAAAAATCCCACACGTAGTAGGGAATTCCGAGTACGTCGCAGGCACGCCACGCGTCGCGGGAGTCCTCGATGGTGCAGCATCCACGGCTGCCGGTGCGCAGGGTTCCGGGCATGCGGGACAGGGCAAGGTGGACGCCGACGACGTCGTGCCCGGCCTCCACCGCGCGGGCGGCGGCAACAGCGGAGTCAACTCCACCGCTCATGGCTGCTAGTACTCGCATGCTGGCTTTCTGTTGGGGGATGCTTGCTTCCCGGGGCCGCCATGGACTGGACGCAGCGGCGGCGGAAACGATCTTCGACTATCCATTCTACGGCGGCAGGCAAATCGGCCGGAAAAGGTGAGGGTGAGGGTCACGCCCCGCCCGGCACCTGCCGTGCCACGGTCCCTGCGGTCTGGATCGAGGACTCATGCCCGGCCATGCCCGCCTGGCGAGCCCGGGCATAAGCCTCAGGCAGCGCCGCAAGCAGGGCGTCGACGTCGGCTTCCGTGGAAGCGTGCCCCAGGCTGAACCGCTGGGCTCCACGCGCCGTTTCCTCGTCCAGGCCCATGGCCAGGAGCACGTGGGAGGGCCGGGGCACGCCGGCCGTGCACGCCGAACCAGTGGACGATTCGATCCCCGCGAGGTCAAGGAGGAACAGCAGCGAGTCCCCTTCACAGCCGGGGAAGGTGAAATGGGCGCTTCCCGGAAGCCGGCCGGCGCCGGGTGCACCTCGGAGGACCGCCTCCGGCACCCGTTCGCGGACGCCGTCGATCAGCCTGTCCCGCAGCGCGGCGATCCGTGCCGACTCCGTGGGAAGCGCTGCAGTGACAGCTTCCGCGGCTGCAGCGAAGGCGGCAATGGAAGGGGTGTCCAGGGTGCCGGAGCGTACATCGCGCTCCTGCCCGCCGCCATGCTGCACGGGCGTCAATTTCACCGCCCGTCCCAGCAGGAGTGCCCCCACCCCCACGGGACCCCCGATTTTGTGCCCCGAGATGGACATGGCGTCCAGGCCGGAATCCTTGAAGTGCACCGGCACCGAGCCGAACGCCTGGACTGCATCGGAATGCACCGGGACGCCCGCACCATGGGCCAGTTCAACGATGCGCCGGATCGGCTGGATGGTGCCCACCTCATTATTGGCCCACATGACGGTCACCAGCGCCACGGTACCTGGATCGCGCGCAAGTTCAGTTGCGAGCACGTTGAGGTCCAGCACTCCTTCGCCGTCCACCGGCAGCCAGGTCACCTCGGCACCTTCGTGGCGCTCAAGCCATTCCACGGTGTCAAGGACCGCGTGGTGTTCGACGGCGGAACAAAGGATGCGACGCCGTCGGGGGTCTTCTGCCACTCGGGACCAGTACATGCCCTTCACCGCGAGGTTGTCCGACTCGGTGCCTCCCGAGGTGAAGATCACCTCCGAGGGGTGCGCTCCCGCCGCTGCGGCGATGGCCTCCCGCGCATCCTCCACGGCACGGCGGGCACGCCGTCCGGACCCATGCAGAGATGAGGGGTTGCCGGTCCGCGCGAGTTCCCGGGTCAAGACGGCGAGCGCGGCGCCGGAAAGCGGCGTGGTGGCGGCATGATCGAGGTAGGCGGGCATCCTTCAATTCTATCGTGCCGCGCCTCAGCTCCCGCCGGGCACCGTCAGCCGGCGCCCTTGATCCGGGCGCAGCAATGACCCGGTCCGGAGGCCTCGGCAACACGGTCCTCGGGGCCGCCGCAGCCAACCGCCGCCCCACGCAGGAAGGCGCCGTTCATGTCGCACACCACTGTTGCGTGGGCCCTCGAAAGTCTATGGAAGGGGCAGTTGGGCAGCAGGTAGCCGCCGTCACCATCAGGCTGCGGCTGGTAGCCCGCCTCCGACAGGAAATCCTCCAGACCGCCGGCCGCTGCTGCGAGCTCCCGGCCCTTCCGGAACGCAACGGCGCGCAGCGATTCCCCCACCGGCCCGCCTTCGGCCTGCGAAGACTCGATGGCAGCGGCCATCAGCTCCCCGGCGAGGTCATAGTTCCGGTCCGGTACGGAGGCTGCCACTTCGCCGCCCACCGGCCGGTACATCTTGGCCGGGCGTCCCGAGCCTGGCCCCGTCCTGCCCGCTGGCTTGTGGAACTCCACGGCCAGCAGTCCATCCTGGACCAGCCTGTCCAGGTGGAAGGAAACGGTGCTCCGCGCCATACCTGCGGCCTCGGCCACCTCATCGCGCCCCATCGGCCGGGGCGACGCCGTAACCAGCTCGAATAGTTGCAGCCTTTTATCATCCGTGAGTGAGGCGACGGCCGCGATCCTGTCCGCCCAGGGAAGTCGGTACATGGGGCCTCCAAATCCAAATTCAAGATCTATTGATTATAGAACGCCAGCTTTCTAAAATTACGATACCTACTTTTAGAAGGAGTACACCATGAAACCAGCATCGGCAGTGCGCACCCGGCATGCATTCACCACCGTGCCGGCGGCCCGGCAGGCCTTCCTGCTGCTGCGCACTGTCTTCACCGTTGCACCCATCCTCTTCGGCCTGGACAAGTTCACGAACGTCCTTGCCCAGTGGACTGTCTATCTAGCGCCCCAGGCCACCGCGGTGGTGCCACTGCCACCCCAGACCTTCATGTATGTCGTTGGGTTGGTGGAGATCATCGCCGGCGTGGTTGTGGCGGTGCGTCCAAAATACGGCTCGTTGCTGGTGGCCGCCTGGTTGGCCGGGATCATCATCAACCTGCTGCTGCTGGGAAGCTTCTACGATGTGGCCCTGCGGGACTTCGGGCTCCTGGTAGGCGCCCTGGCCCTCAATCGGTTGTCAGTGGGGGTCGGGCGGGCCGCCGAGTAGCCCGGTTCTGCCCGCGGAAGCGGGCGTTCTGTGCAAAGAATCCGCCGGCAGCTGTGCCCTCCAGCCGCCGGCGGCCTTGCGCCAACTGGCCGGCCTTGCCAACGGGCCAGGTCAAGCACCGGGAGGAAGCAGCGGCAGGTAGCGGCGGACGTCGTTGCGCGCTGACGCCAACGCCGCCGCGTCCGGGCAGGACACCGATATATAGGCCGACGAATCCGCCGTACCAAAAACCCTCGCCATCACCGCAGTGGACCGTCCGCCCGGGGCCGCCTGCTCCAGCGCCAGCACTTCCACGTTTTTGCCCGGGGCATCCGGGGTGCCGCCCCACTGCAATGTCTCCGTTTTCAGGTACGAAGGCTGGATGGTGCCGTCCAGGTACTGGAAGAGAGCAACAGTGGAATCCCGGTCCCCGCCCCGCGCCAGCGGAGCCTGGCCTGTACTGACACGGGCCGCCACAACGCAGCCGTCCGTCTTTGCATATTGGCTGGCACCGGCCACGTTTTCCTTTTCGAGCTTCCAGCCCGGCGCGCCTTTCAGCTCATCAGAGATGCCCACCGGCACTCCCGGCGCCAGGGTCCCGCCGGCAGCGAAGGGCAGGTCCCGCGCCGCAACTGCGGCGGCGTCGTATCCCGGGGTGATGGTGGGAGTGGCCGGCACCGGAGTATTCGAAGTTGCAGCCGGTGCGGAAGGATCCGGAACCCCAACGCTGCAGCCGCCCAAGAGCACAGCGCCCAGGCATGCGAAGGCGAGCGGCACTCCCCTGTGCCGTGCCCTGCCGGGCCGCCCAGCCGTCGTCGGCATTTCCATTTCCACCCCTGTTAGTTTCCTTCCGGCCGCGGGTCCCCGTTCAGCCGCGCAGGCACGAGTCTAGACTCCGGTCCCCCGGGAACCCGCAAGCACCCGGCGTTCGTTGTCACGGCATGGCCGCCACAAGTGCTGGCTAGACTGGGCGGGCACGGGTTTCCCCGACGGAAAACAGGAAGCCGCGCATGATGAAAAGGAAGAATGCTTGACCGAGAGCAGCAGCTCCCACTACCAGGTCCTTCGCGTGGCCGTCACCGCCACCGACAAGGAAATCAAGGTGGCTTACCGCCGAGCCGCCAGGATTGCGCATCCGGACCACGGCGGTGATGCCGCAACCTTCCGGCGCGTGACTGCTGCCTACGAAACCCTGATCGATCCGCAGCGGCGAAAAGCATACGACCGGTCCTATGGCGCCGGTTCAGTCCGCGGCGCTGCGCCCGACGACGGCGCCCACTTTGATGCCCCGGCCGCCGGAAGCAGAGCGTCGGCCACCGTCCGGAGGCCAGGCAACAGCAGGAACACCGCCGGCGACCCGCCGATCTACGTTCCGCCGTACGAAGGAAACGACGTTGCCCTCATCCCCCTGGCCCAAGCCCGCCAGCAGGTTCACGGGGTGCCGCGGAAACGCGGCATCTTTGGCGCTGAGGCCCGCATCCAGCGCGAGATGCGCACCGTGCAGCTGCTGACCCGGCAGGTGCTGCCTGCCATTCCCGCCGCCCGGCTCATCAATGGACTCCAATCCCCGGCGGACAACAGCCACATCGACCATGCGGTCCTTTCCGGCTACCGGCTGGCCCTGGTCAACTCCATGCTCCTGCCCAGGGGTGCCTACGCCTGGGACGGCAGGACGCTCAACCATGGCGGCCGCTCTGTGGCACCTCCGCAGCTGGCCCGGGTGGTGTGGGCCATGCAGGAAATCTTCCCGGAGCTCAACGTCACAGGATGGACCGTGGTGCACGGCCCGGACGGAAACCTCCATGAACCCGTGATTGACCACCACCGGCGGCCCGCCGGAGCCCTGGAGACCGTCCAGATCTTGAACGCGGCGGGCACGGTGCGGGGCCTGAAGGATTTCCTTGCCTCCGGTCCCGCACCCAACACAGTGAACGTCCCGGTCCTGGCCAGGCTGCTGCGCGGCATGCACTGACGGCGGTGGCTAGGATGGGGAGGTGTTCCGCATCCTTTTCCATGAACCAGAGATTCCCGGCAATACCGGCAACGCCATCCGCCTCGCCGCCATCACGGGCGCCGAACTGCACCTTGTGGAACCCCTTGGCTTCGACTTTTCCGACGCCAAGCTGCGCCGGGCCGGGCTGGACTACCATGACCTCGCCGTGGTTACCGTGCACAAGACCATCGAGGACGCCTGGCAGCACCTCCAGCCCGAGCGCGTCTACGCGTTCACCTCTGACGGCACCACCAGCTACACGGACATCGACTACGCCCCGGGCGACGTCCTGATGTTTGGCCGCGAATCCGTCGGGCTGCCGGCCGAACTGAAGAACGATGCCCACGTGACCGCCACGGTGCGGCTGCCCATGTTGCCGGCCCTTCGTTCCCTCAACCTTGCCAATGCCGCCTCCATCGCTGTCTATGAAGCCTGGCGCCAGCAGGGCTTTGCGGGGGCAAGGCTTTAGGATCCCGCTCCGGATCACGGAAAATCTTTACCCGTCGTCCCATCCGCGCCCGGCCCTGCTCCGAACAGCTCCTGTAGGCATTCAAGCGGACCGGGACCAAGGAGCGGCAGGTGACACTACTGGAGGCAGGATCCAGGCCGGACAGCCGCAGCCGGCACGGCACTGCTGAGGATTCCCCGCCCGGAGACTTATGCTTGGACGTAATGGAAACTCCCAACGCGCCGAATTCCGAGGGCTCCGCCGCGGTGACTGACCCACCGGCTGACCTCAGCCAACGCCTCTCGGTCCTGCTGGCGGGCATCGCCCGTGGGGACCAGGCATCGTTTGCCGAGTTCTACCAGCTGACGTCCCGGCGGGTCTTCGGCATGGCGCGCCGCGTCCTGATCGATCCCGAACTCAGCGAGGACACCACGCAGGAAGTCTTCCTGCAGGTCTGGCAGAACGCCGCGAAGTTCGATCCGCAGGCAGGCAGCCCGCTCTCCTGGCTGATGACCATCTCGCACCGGCGGGCCGTGGACAAGGTGCGCTCGTCACAGTCCTCCACCGACAGGGAAGCCAAGTACGGTGCCAGCACGCAGGACATCGACCATGACACCGTTTCCGATGAAGTGGGCAGCCGGCTGGAAGCGGAGGCCGTGGTCCGCTGCCTGGGGACGCTGACGGAAACACAGCAGGAATCCGTGCGCCTGGCCTACTACGGCGGCCTCACTTACCGTGAGGTGGCAGAACGGCTGAATGCGGCAGTGCCCACTATCAAGTCCCGCATCCGCGACGGACTGATCCGATTGAAGACCTGTTTGGGGGTGAGTTGAGATGAGCGGAATGGAAGAAGGCCGCAACAGTCGGTCAAGTTCCTTCGGTGACACCGTGGCGATGGATCTTGCCGCAGGCCGCGCCGTGGACCTCGCAGAGCTCTATGCCCTTGACGCGGTCACGGAGCAGGAACGCGATGCCATTGACCGGTACATCTCCACCGCCCCGGAGCCGGAGCGGCTGGCCTTCCTTGCACGCGTCCGGCAGTCCCGGGAGGCCCTGGCCCGTACTTTCCGTGCGGAGGAGGAGCCGCCGTCGGACCTGTTCGAACGGATCGTCGCCCAGCTTCCTGCCCAACTCCCCAGCCATGGTGGACCAGGAGCGGTCGACGCACCGGCACCGGCCGGAAGCACACTGCCGGCTTCTTCGCAGGGCACCCCTGCCGGCGCCGGTACACAGGATGAGCTGGCGCAGGCGCGCAAGCGCCGCGAGGAGCGGCGCGGCCCATCCGGCACCCGGCGCTGGCTGGTGGGCGTCGCGGCAGCAGCGGCCATCGCGCTCGGCGGTGTGGGCGTGGGCGCCTACATGGCCGACCAGAACGATCCCGTCAACCAGGTGGCCAGGGCAGGCGACCTGCGCGAGGCGTCCGTGAACGTGGCGGGCGGCGGCAAGGCAACCCTGCTGATTTCAGCATCCGAGGACGCTGCCGTAGTGAAGATGAGCGGCGTCCCCGCTCCCCCTGCGGGCAAGGTCTACCAAATGTGGCTGATCCCCAAGGACGGTTCGGCACCGGTGTCGCAGGGGCTGATGGACGAGCAGGCTCTCTCCAAGCCTGCCGTGGTCCAGGGCATCCATTCTGCCGCGTCGCTGGGCATCACTGTCGAGCCGGCCGGCGGGTCCAAGGCCCCCACGCTGCCGACGGTCGCGGCGGCTCCGCTCGGAGCCTGAGGTTCGAGTCCCGGCAACAGGAAAGCGCCCCCGGTTCCGTTATGACAGGAACCGGGGGCGCTTTTCCGTACCTAGAAACCTGCGATTGTGTCTGGCCCGTTGACGGCCACCACGTGGAAGGCTTCCGCGCTGCGCCCTTCCGGCAACCCTGCCCTGGCGGCATTATGCTGCATCCCCTGGCGGACGGTGACTTCCATCGCCGCGACGTCGGGGTGCTGGCTGACATGGACATGGATGGCAGCCAGCTTGGCGTCCACGTGGTCCGTGACGTCCACGAAGTGGTTTTCCCGTTCCCCGGGCCCTGCGTAGAGCCACAGCCATGGCAGCTTGTAGGCCTCTAGACCGGCGTCGGCCAGTTCGGGGTAGGCGAAAGGGTTTTCGAGTGCCGGATACACGGCCCGCGTCACTGCCTCCCCCACGGCCAGGTGGTCCGGGTGGCTCTTTTGGATCCGCTCCCAGTTCCGTTCCGGATGCATGGCAAGGACGACGTCGGGACGGACTTCGCGGATCAGCCGCACCACGGCCTTCATCACTTCGTGCGACGGCTCAAGGTACCCGTCCCGCTGGTGGAGGTAGTGGATGTCGGTGACACCGACCAGCTTGGCGGCCCGGCGCTGTTCGGCGTCGCGCATGGCGATGATGTCCGCACGGTGGGCCGGGTCGAAGCCGCCCGCTTCGCCGTCGGTCATGATGCAGTAGCTGACCTGGACGCCGGCCGCCGTCCAGGCGGCGACGGTTCCGGCAGCGCCAAAGTCGATGTCGTCAGGATGGGCCGCAAAACAGAGCACCCGCCCAACCCGGTGCTTATCCGGGTTGAACGGGCTCCCTGCCTGCCCCGTGGAGGCAGTCAACGAATCAGCCCTTGCGCTTCTTGATCTCGGCGGCGGCCTGCGGCAGGACATCGAAGACGTCGCCGATGATGCCGAAGTCCGCAATCTCGAAGACCGGGGACTCGGCATCCTTGTTGACCGCAACGATGACCTTGGACGTCTGCATGCCCGCCTTCTGCTGGATGGCGCCGGAGATGCCCGCGGAAATGTACAACTGCGGGGAAACGGTCTTGCCGGTCTGCCCCACCTGGGCGTCGTGGCTGATCCAGCCCGCATCCGTGGCGGCGCGGGAGGCGCCGACAGCTGCTCCAAGTGCATCGGCCAACTCTTCGACGGGACCGAAGTCGCCGTCCATGCCGCGTCCGCCGGCCACCACGATCCGCGCGTCGGTGAGGTCGGGCCGGCCGCTGGCCACCTTCTGCTGCCGTTCGGTGATGCGGGCCGCTGCGGCTACCGCGGGAACCTCCACCGTGGCGGTCCCGGGAGTTGTGGGGGCCGCCGCGGGCTCCGGGGTGACGTTGTTGGCCTTCAGGGTCACTACGGACACCGGGGTGCTGGCCTTGCAGGCGGTGTTGTAGGAACCGGCCAGCACCGATTTGTGAGCGGTGCCGTCCGGGTCCACGGCGACGACGTCGGTGATGACGCCGGCGTTCAAGCGGATGCCCGCACGTGCAGCGATCTCCTTGCCTTCCGGTGAGTTGTCCAGCAGGACGATGCCGGCACCGGTGGTTTCAGCGGCGGCGGCAACATAGGCAGCCTTCGGTGCCACCAGGAAGTCGTCCAGGTCCTGGGCCGAGGGGCGCAGAATGCCGCCCACGCCGTATTCGGCGAAGGTGGCAGCGACGCCGTCGGAGAGTTCGCCGTTGAGCGCCACTGTGCTCTCGCCCAGGGAACGGGCCAGGGTCAGCAGTTCCAGGCTGCTCTTCTTGAGCGACGCGCCGGGGTTGTCGATGAATACGAGTACTTTTGCCATGTCGGTGTCCCTCTTAGAGCAGCTTCTGGGCGGCCAGGAAGTCAACCAGCTTGATGCCGGCGTCGCCCTCGTCGGTGATGATGGTGCCTGCGGTCCTGGGCGGCCGCTGGTCCGCGCTGGTCACGCTGGTCCAGGAGCCGGCGAAGCCCACCTGCGCCGGCTGCACGCCGATATCGGCCAGGGACAGGGTGGTGATGCTCTTGCGCTTTGCGGCGATGATGCCCTTGAAGTTGGGGTACCGGGGTTCGTTGATTTGGTCCGTGACGGACACGACGGCGGGCAGCGGTGCCTCCACCGTTTCAGACGACGTGTCGGCGTCGCGGCGGGCGGTCAGGCGGCCGCCGTCCACCTGGAGAGTGGACGCGAACGTGACCTGGGGCAGCCCAAGCCGCTCGGCCAGCTGCGCCGGAACAAGGGAGGTCTCGCCGTCGGTGGAAGCCATGCCGGTGATGACCAGGTCCACGTCGCCCAGGTGCCGAACTGCGGCGGCCAGGGCAAGCGAGGTGGCCGCGGCGTCGGATCCCGCCAGGGCGTCGTCCGTGAGGTGCACGCCTTCGGTGGCGCCCATCTGCAGTGACTTCTTGACTGCGTTGACGGCTCCGGCGGGTCCCATGCTGAGGGCGATGACCTGGTTGCCTGCTTTGCTTCCGCCGCGCGCCTCCGCCAGCTGCAGGGCTGCTTCAAGGGCGTACTCGTCAAGCTCGGACAGAATGCTTTCGTCGCGGTCCGCGGTGTTGCCCTCCCCGTTGAGGTGGCGGTCGAACTGGGCGTCCGGTACATGTTTGACCAGGACTACGATCTTCAATGTCTCTTCCACTGTGTTTACAGCAGCCTTCCATGCTTGTGGACAGCCAGCCGGGTGGGCATGGCCGCGGAATGCCCGGCAGGCGGGTAGCTCCTAGCTAACCATATCGGCGCGTCCCCGCGCCCCCTTCCGTTAACGCCTGTTTCAGCGCTGTTTCCCGAGCAGGGAATGACGACGGCGGCGCCCCCATTGGTGGGGACGCCGCCGTCGTCAGGGCCTGCGTTAGTGCTGTCCTGCCTTAGCTGGCTGCCGCGCCGAGCGTGACGTCGAACGTCTGCTCGCTGCCGCCGCGCTGCACGGTGATCTTTACCTTGGATCCTGCCGGCTGTTCCCGGACTGCCGCGGTCAGCTGGTTGGGCTCGCCGATGGTGAGGTCGTTGAACTTGGTGATGACGTCACCCGCCTTGATGCCGGCCTTGCCCGCTGCGGAATTGGGATCGACGGTGGCTACGTCGGCGCCGACGGAGAACTCTGAGGCCGCGCCCGAGGTGGTCTTGGCCTTGACGCTGACGCCAAGCTGCCCATGGGAGGCCTTGCCGCTGTCGATGATCTCCTGTGCCACGCGCTTGGCATGGTTGATCGGGATGCTGAACCCGACGCCGATATTCCCGCTCTGCGAGGTGGAGGTGCCGGAGCCGGCGGACGCGATGGCCACGTTCACGCCGATGATCTCGCCCTTGCTGTTCACCAGGGCGCCGCCGGAGTTGCCGGGGTTGATGGCCGCGTCCGTCTGGATCACGTTAATGGCGATTGAGCCCTCGCTGGAATTCTGCTGGCTCTGCCCGCCGCCCGGAGGGGCGAACTGGAATCCCTGGTCGCCGCCCTGGCTGTTGTCCCCGCCCTTGGGAGCAGCCGACGATGCCACGCTGATGGTCCGGTTGAGGGTGGAGACGATGCCGTCCGTGACGGTTCCGGTCAGACCGAGCGGGGAACCGATGGCGATGGCAGTATCGCCCACATTCAGCTTGGACGAGTCACCAAGGGTGGCAGGGGTGAGGCCGGAGGTATCGTCCACCTTGATGACGGCGAGGTCGGACAGGGGGTCGGTGCCCACCAGCTTTGCCGGCAGGACCTTTCCGTCGCTGGTGCGGATCTCAAGGCTGGCGTTGGCGGTCTGGCCGTCCAGGGTCACCACGTGGGTGTTGGTCAGGATGTGCCCCTGGTCATCAAGGACAATGCCGGAACCGGTGCCGCCGGAGCTGCCGCTGGTGGCGCTGATGGTGACCACGCTGGGCGAAGCCTTCACCGCAGCTGCGGTAATCGCGTTGACGTCGTCCTTGTTGTTGACGATGACCGTACCGGGCTGGCTGTTGCTGCCAACGGTCGAGGTGCTGGAGGCGTTATGTCCGGAGAGCTCGCCCGCGCCAACGGTCGCCACTCCGCCGCCCACCAGGCCTGCTGCGAGGATGCTGGCCACGAGGGTGCCGATGCCGAACGTCGCTTTCCGGCGCGGGGCGTCCTTGGGGTTGGGGGCCAGGCCGACGTTCCCGTTGGGCGCGCCGTGGCCGGTGCCGTGCATGGGCTGGCCATTCTGGTGCTGCTGCTGGCCGTAGTATCCGGGCTGGCCGTCCTGGTGCTGCTGGCCATAATTTGCGGACTGGCCGTAGAACGGCTGACGCTGCGGGTAGACGGGGCGTGGTGCGCCCGGCAATTCCTGGGTGTGGTGGTCACGCGCCTCCGGCCGGTCCAGCCGCTCCGTGTTGTTCTGTGGGCCGGCGTGATCCTGGGGGGCCGGGTTGCCTTGAGGGGTGCGGGGGCCGCCTGCGTTCCCATACTGAGTTTCCGACTGGCGGTTTCCAGGCTGTTCCGCCCCCTGCTGGTGCCACGGGTTCCGGCTTTGCGCACCGTTGTCCTCAGGGACCGGTCCTGGGGTTTGATTCTCAGTCATGAGACTTCCTTTCATCCTCGTCTGCCATTAACTATGAACCGTTCCGCTGGAACAAGCTCGGATGTTTGCTGAGAGCTTCCTGAACGCTTCAAGCAAGCCTGTTTGGTCGGGGGGCGTTTCGCTGGAGGCATATTCGGTCGCATGGACTGCCTGTGGGGTGCACCATAGAATCAAGATGAAATGCCACAGCGACCTGCGGCTTCACACCAAGCGTGGGGGCGCTGCTGGATTCGACGACTGATTCGTCCCGAATCGGTGTCAGGCGTGCTGAAGGGTTGCACATGCGGTCAAAGTTCAAACGTATCCTCGCCGTGATCGGCCTTGCCGGACTGCTGGCGGTACCTGCCGGCGCCGCCTGGGCCGACGACCCGGTCACCATCCCCTCCGGGACCAACATCGTTGATAACGCAAACGTGCTGGGCAGCCGGAAGGGTGAAGTCCAGGATGCGATTCAGAAGCTGTTGAAGGATCACAAGTACAACCTGTACGTGATCACAGTGAAGTCGTTCGACAACCCCTCTGACCCCACGGCCTGGAGCCAGGCCGTGGCAAAGACAAAAGGCATGGGCAAGGCCGATGTCATCCTTGCCATCGCCACCGACCAGGGCAAGTACTACTTCTCCCCCAACTCGGCCAGCGCCATTTACTCCAAGCGGAGCAACATCACCCAGAACGCGGTTGTCGCCAACCTCGCCGGCGGGAAGAAGGACTATGCCCAGGCCGCCATCGACACCGCATCCGCCGTGGGCGACGCTGCCGGCGGCGGCAGTGGCAACGTGTCCTCCGGTGACGGCGCAGGTGCGGGCCTGCTGGTAGGCGCAGGCGTGGTGGTTGCCGGCGGCGGCGCGTATCTGTATTACCGGAACCGCCGAAAGAAGGCAGCCGGACAGGGTGCATCCAGCGCAAGCTACGGCCCCCAGGGGGCCGAACTGGACCCGCTGGCTTCGCTAAGCGTTGAGGAACTCCGCCGGAAGGGCGGTTCGCTGCTTATCGAGGCGGACGACGCCATCAAGTCCAGTGAGCAGGAACTTGGCTTCGCCCAGGCCCAGTACGGGGATGCCGCCGTCGGAAACTTCACCAAAGCCCTAGCGGAAGCGAAGGCGCACATGACGGAGTCCTTCAAGCTGCAGCAGCAGCTCGATGACCACATCCCGGACACCGAGGAACAGCAGCGGACCTGGCTGGGTGAGATCATTCGCCGCTCTGAGGCCGCCCTGGAGTCGCTGCAGGAGCAGAAAGCTGACTTCGACTCCCTGCGCGAACTCGAAAAGAACGCTCCGCAGGCCCTGGCCGCCGTCAACGCGGGAGCCCGCGAGGCGGACGCCAAGATCTCCAGCGCCGAACAGTCCCTGGCGGCCATGCGGTCCAAGTATGCCGACAGCGCGCTGGTCCAGGTCTCGGACAATATCGTCCAGGCCAAGGAACGCCTGGCGTTCGTGCAGAACGCATCCGAGACCGCGCGGCAGAAGCTGGGTGAAGGCGAAGGCAGCATGGCGGCCGTGGCCGTCCGTGCTGCCGAGGAGAGCCTGCACCAGACCAACGTCCTCCTGGACGCCATCACCAAGGTTGCCGGCAACCTCGACGAGGCCCGCAACGGGCTCGAAGCAGCAGTTGTGGACACCTCACAGGACCTGGCCCAGGCAAAAGCCATGATCCAATCCGGCGCCCACGCGGAACTTGCAGGACCGGTAGCCGCGGTGGAGGCAGCGCTCGCGCAGGTGAAGACGGAGATCCAGGGCGGGAAGATCGATCCCATCGCCACCCTTCAGCGGGTAGAAACGGCCCACCAGTCCCTGGACCAGGCCCTGACCGGGATCCGCGACCAGCAGGAGCAGGCACGGCGGGCACAGGCATCACTGCAGCAAACCATCATGTCCGCGCAGGCCCAGATCAGCGCCACCTCCGACTACATCACCGCCCGGCGCGGCGGCGTGGGAACCGAGGCACGCACCCGGCTGGCGGAGTCCCAACGGAACCTCGACTATGCGCTGTCCATTGCCCGGACCGACCCCGTCACCGCGCTCACTTACGCGCAGCAGGCCCACGCCCTCGCGGCGCAGGCGGCACAGCAGGCCCAGGCGGACGTGGAGCACTTCGACGGCTACGCGAACCAGGGCTTCGGGCGCGGAGGCATGTTCGGCGGCGGAGGCGGCGGCGGACTGGGCGGCGCCATCCTGGGTGGCATCCTGATCAACTCCATCCTCAACGGTGGCCACGGAGGCTGGGGCGGTGGCGGCGGCTGGGGCGGCGGCGACGGAGGCGGCTGGGGCGGAGACTCCGGCGGCTTCGGCGGCGGGGACTTTGGCGGCGGCGATTTCGGCGGCGGAGACTCCGGCAGTTTCTAAAGACTTCCGCCGGACACGCCGGAAGATCCCGGCGGGCGGACAGACGAACTACACCACTGTGCACCGGTTCCAGTGGTCAACAAAGAGCAGGACGAAAGGCAAACACCATGGTTAAGCAGTCCATTTTCGGCCGGATCGCGCAGCTGGCAAAGGCGAACATCAACTCTTTGCTGGACAACGCCGAGGACCCGCAGAAGATGCTGGACCAGATGGTCCGCGACTACACCAACAACATCGCCGAAGCCGAGTCCGCCGTAGCGCAGACCATCGGCAACCTCAGGATGCTGGAAGACGACTACAACGAGGACGTCAAGAACGCCCACGACTGGGGAAACAAGGCACTTGCCGCCTCCCGCAAGGCTGACGAGTTCCGCGCGGCCGGCGACGTAGCCGACGCCGAGAAGTTCGACAACCTGGCAAAGGTGGCCCTGCAGCGGCAGATGGCCGCTGAAAGCGAAGCCAAGGGCGCGGAGCCGAGCATCGCCTCCCAGCGCGAGGTCGTGGACAAGCTGAAAACCGGGCTGGACCAGATGAAGAACAAGCTCAACCAGCTGACGAGCAAGCGCAACGAGCTTGTTGCGCGGTCCAAGACCGCAGCCGCGCAGACCCAGGTCCACGACGCCATCAAGAGCATCGACATCATGGACCCCACCAGCGAAGTGGGCCGCTTCGAGGAGAAGATCCGCCGCGAAGAGGCAAAGGTCCGCGGCCAGCAGGAGCTTGCAGCGTCCAGCCTGGACGCCCAGTTCAACCAGCTGGAGGACCTGGGTGAGCAGACTGAGATCGAAGCGCGCCTGGCGGCGCTCAAGGCCGGCGGCAACTCCAAGCCTGCTCTGGGCGCAGCAAGCCCGGCATCATCAGAATCGACGGTCGACGAGGCAGACTTCGACAAGCTGTAAAGCCCGGCGATACGTCGCCAACTGATACATGGCTATGGCCGGGACCGGGTCCCGGCCATAGTTGTGTCCGCTGTGTGTACCGTGGTGCCATGGCTTCTTCCGAAGGAACGTCCCTGGTCTGGCTGCGCGATGATTTGCGGTTGGACGATAACCCGGCCCTGTCCGAAGCGGCCGGCCGCGGTTTGCCGTTCACTGTCGTTTATATCCTGGATGAGCAGTCCCAGGGTGTGCGGCCCCTCGGCGGAGCCGCCCGGTGGTGGCTGCACCACTCCCTGGCCGCACTCTCCGCGGACCTCGAAAGCCGGGGATCACGCCTGGTACTTCGCCGTGGCCCTGCCGGAGAGGCCATCAGGACGCTGGCCACCCAGACGAAGGCGGACCACCTCTTTTGGAACCGCCGGTATGGGCAGCCGGAACGGACTATCGACGCCGACCTCAAGGAGTGGGCGGGCGGCCACGGGATGCAGGCGTCCAGCTACCAGGCGAACCTCCTCTTCGAGCCCTGGACCGTCAAGACCGGAGCGGGCGGACCCTACAAGGTCTATTCGCCGTTCTGGCGGGCCTGCCTCGCATCACAGGACATCCGGAACCCCTTCGAGGCGCCGGACACCCTGCCGGAGCCTGCGCCATCGGGACGCGGCCTCCCTGCCAGCGACACGCTCAGCAGCTGGAACCTCCTGCCCTCCTCCCCCGACTGGAGCGGCGGCCTGGCTGCCACCTGGCGGCCCGGTGAGACGGGTGCACAGCAGCGCCTGGAAGACTTCCTGGACGGGCCCATCGAGGATTACGGAACCGGCCGGAACCTGCCCGGCACCGAAGGCACCAGCAGGCTGTCACCGCACCTGCGGTTCGGGGAAGTCAGCCCGTTCCGCGTGTGGCGGGAGATCCGGCGCCGGCATCCGCACAACGTCCCTTCCGACGTCGGTACCTACCGGGCCGAGCTGGGCTGGCGGGAATTCAACTGGCACCTGCTCTACCACAACCCGGATTTAGCCACCCGCAACTTCCGCCCGGCCTTCGATAACTTCCAGTGGGCCCCCACCACCCGTGAAGAGCTTGCCGCCTGGCAGCAGGGCAACACGGGCTACCCGCTGGTGGATGCCGGGATGCGGCAGTTGTGGCAGACAGGCTGGATGCACAACCGGGTTCGGATGGCCGCCGCGTCGTTCCTGGTTAAGAACCTCCTCACCGACTGGCGGATCGGGGAGGAATGGTTCTGGGACACGCTGGTGGACGCGGACGCCGCCAACAACCCCGCCAACTGGCAGTGGGTGGCCGGGTCCGGGGCGGACGCCTCGCCCTACTACCGGATCTTCAATCCCGTCACGCAGAGCAAGAAGTTCGACGCCGGCGGCAGCTACCTGCGGACCTTCATCCCGGAGCTCCGGGACGTCGAGGGCAAGGGCATCCACGAGCCGTGGACGGTTGAAGCGGAAGGCTATCCCAAGCCGCTCGTGGACCTGGCCGAATCGCGGGAGCGGGCCCTGGACGCCTACCAGAAGATCAAAAGCGCCTGACCAAGCACAAGGCAGCGCCGCAGCCTTTAGCGGCTGACCTTGCCCATCAGGGAGGCGATGGGCCGCAGGAAGATGGGGCGGGCGAGGAACCATGCGGCCACCATAACGGCGACGGAGGCAAGGAACACCCAGAAGCCGAACCAGCCGTCGTCGTCGCTCCCTCCGTACATGTGGTTCAGGTTCCGCAGCGCGCCGGTGGTAAGCACCAGGAAGACGTGGACCACGATGAACGCCACGAAGTAGATCATGACCGGGAAGTGGACGGCACGGGCCCATTCGATGGGGAACGCCTTGTTCAGGCTGGCTGCCTTCCTGGGCCAGGCGCCGGACATCCGCAGGCCCGTGATGAACGCCAGCGGCGCCGCGATGAAAACGGTCACGAAGTAGGCCAGCAGCTGCAGCGCGTTGTAGTTGATCCAGCCGTCCTCAGTGGGCCAGTCCAGGGAGGCGTACTGCAGTGCGGCCGAGAGCGCGTTGGGGAAAATGTCCCAGCTGGTGGGAACGATGCGCATCCATTGCCCTGTGGCGAACAGCAGGACGGCGAAGATGAGCCCGTTCAGGATCCAGAGCGCATCCAGAGTCAGGTGGAACCAGAGCTCAAGGCTGATCTTGGTGGGCGCGTTCCTTGTACGGATCAAGCCCTTGTTGTTCCTGGTCCAGTGGCCGCTGGGCCGCGTGGTGGTCCGCACCTGCCAGCCGGTGCGGATGATCAGGAGCAGGAAGAAAGCGTTGAGGAAGTGCTGCCACGCCAGCCAGGCCGGAAACCCTACAGGGGCGTCGCCCGGCAGTTTCGACTGGCCCGGGTAGTCGGCGACGAAGGAAGCCACCGCCGGCAGCCCCATGAGCAGTTTGGCGATCAGCACCACCAGGACCACGGCCACGAGGACGGCGGGAACCATCCAGTAAAGCCGGGACCGCTTGCCCGTCGCGGCGCCGGGCTTCTTCGTGGGTGTGGCCATCGAACAACATACCTCTCAGGAAGGACTGGGGCTGCCCGCAGATCGCGGGGCCCTTCGAAAGAGAATACTAGGAACTGGGCGCATCCAAGGAAACGAAAAACCCCGGCCGGCGTAACTGCCGGTCGGGGCCTTTATAAGTTGCGGGGACAGGATTTGAACCTGTGACCTCTGGGTTATGAGCCCAGCGAGCTACCGAACTGCTCCACCCCGCGTCGCTTGATCAACATTACCCTACTTTTGCCGGCGCCCCGACCACGCAGGCCCTAAGGCCCGTCCCCGGCGACGTAGCGTGGTCACGTCAGGTGCAGCTATGGCAAAGTTCGACGGCGGTGCTGCCGCGGCCGCCCGTGCCGGGCAAAGCAAAAGGCCCGGACACTGTTTCCAGTGTCCGGGCCTTTCCTCAGTTGCGGGGACAGGATTTGAACCTGTGACCTCTGGGTTATGAGCCCAGCGAGCTACCGAACTGCTCCACCCCGCGTCGCAAGAACTACTTTACCGGGAGGTGAACCCGAGGCCAAATCGGAGCGGCGTGACGTCCGTTACGCCAGCCCGGCACCCGCTCCCCCAAGGGCTCAAGTGCCGGGCTGCCGCCGTCGTACTACCGCCCCGCTGAGGCGGACGGTGCAGGCGTGGCCGAAGGCGAGGCGGATGCTGCGGGGGCCGGGTTGGCCTCAGGAGCAGTGGCCGGGATCTTAGCCTCGGCGTCCATGGCCTTCTTCAGCGCCGCCGCAACCTTCTTCTGCGCGTCACCATAGGCAGCGAAGTCGCCGGCCGCAAGCGCGCTCTGGCCGGCCTGGATAGCCGAGTTCGCCTCATCCAGCGCCGCCTTCAGCTGGGCTTTCGCATCCGCCTCCGCCGGTGTGGTGGGCGCCGCCGGACCAGCCGGCGTCTGGCCGTTGTTGGCGGAGTCACCTGCGGCCGCCCCGGAATCCCCGCCAAAGAGCTGCTTGAGCGCGGCGTCCAGGGTAGGCGCGAAGCCCACCTTGTCACCAAAGGCCACCAGGACGCGCTGCAGCGTCGGGTAGGACGTCTCACCCGTCGACTTGAGGTAGACCGGCTGCACGTAGAGGATGCCGCCGCCCACGGGCAGGGTCAGCAGGTTGCCGTTCAGGACGTCCGAGGCGCCCTGCCGCAGCAGGTTGAGCGCCTGGGACACCGTGGGATCGGAGTTGAACTTGTTCTGCGCTTGCCCGGGACCGGGAACTTGAGTTTCCGGCGGGATCTGCAGGAGCCGCAGCTTGCCGTAGCCGTCCGCCTTCACGCCGGCCTGGTTGCCTGCGTCCGAGTCAGCGGCGAGGAAGCCGTACAGGACGTTGCGGGCGTTTCCGTTGACGATCTGCGGGATGAACGACGACGTCAGCTGGAAGGCAGGCTTCTGCTGGTCCGGCATCTGCAGCGACATGTAGAACGGCGGCTGCTTCACGTCCGTGCTCACGGTGGGATCGGCAGGCGTGCTCCACGCGTCGTTGTTCTTGTAGAAGCTGGTGGGATCTGTCACGTGGTACTGCCCCAGCAGTTCACGCTGGACCTTGAACAGGTCCTCCGGGTACCGGACGTGGCTCATCAGGGCGCCGGACATCTCTGAATACGGCTTCAGCGTTGAGGGGAAGACCTTCTGCCAGGCCTTCAGGACAGGATCCGTATCGTCCCAGGCATACAGGGTGACCGAACCGTCATAGGCGTCCACCGTTGCCTTCACCGAGTTGCGGATGTAGTTCACCGTGCTGTTGGGCAGGGCCACGGCACGGCCGGAGCTCGTCTGCGAATCAGCGGTGGCATCCGACAATGACTTCTGCTGCGAGTATGGGAAGTACTGGCTGGTGGTGTAGCCGTCCACGATCCACTTGACCCGGCCGTCCACCACCGCCGGATACGCACCGCCGTCAACCGTCAGGTAGGGGGCCACCTTCTGGACCCGTTCGCGCGGGCTGCGGTCATAGAGGATCTGGGACTGCGGGTTCACGCCGTCCGACAGCAGCAGGTCCGAGGACTGGAACTTGATGGCGTAGAGGATCTTGTTAAAGAACGAGCCCACGTTCGGGCCGCCGTTGCCCTTGAAGGTGTACTGGGTCTCCCCCTCCCCTTCCTTGCCGGAGGGCCGGTCCTGCTCACGGGGCGTGGCGCCGTCGGGGGCGCCCACGATGGAGTATTCGGGTGAGGACTCGCCGAAGTAGATCCTGGGTTCGTAGGTGCTGTCGTTGCCCAGCACGCCTGTTGACGGAATGCCGGACTGCAGGAATTCAGGTTTGCCATCAGCCGTGAACTTGTTGCCCTTGGCGGCCACCACTCCATAGCCGTGGGTGTACACCACGTGCTGGTTGAGCCAGCCCTGCTGGTTGGTCTGTACGTTGGTGGGGTTCAGTTCCCGGACCGCGATCACGGTGTCCTGGATCTTGCCGTCCACCTCGTAACGGTCCACGTTGAGGGCCTTGGGGAACTGGTAGTACGGGCGGTACTGTTCCAGCTGCGCAAAAGCATCCGAAATCAGGTTCGGGTCCAGGAGGCGGATGTTGGCTGTCGTCTGGGCATCGGGGGCCAGGGCCCCGGTGTTGGCCGTATTGGTGGCGTCGTAACGGGTTTCCTGGATGCCGTCCAGGCCGTAGGCCTTGCGCGTGTTATCGATGTTGCGCTTGATGTACTCGCTTTCCAGCGTCTGCTCGGATGGGCGGACCTGGAACTGCTGGATGACCCACGGATAGACACCGCCGGCCAGGATGGAAGTGATGATCAGCATGGCAGTGCCGATCACCGGCAAGCGCCAGCGGCCGATGACGGCAGCCACGATGAACAGGATGGCCACCAGGACCGCGGCCGCCGCGAGGATGGCCTTGGTGGGGATAACGGCGTTGACATCCGTGTAAAGGGCACCGGCCCAGCGGCCGCCGTTGCTCTGCACCGAAGAGTAGCGGTCCAGCCAGAAGTTGACGCCCAGGAGCACCAGGAAAGCGGCGCCCGTGACGGCGATGTGGATCTGCGCGGCCCGGCTGGTGAACACGCCGCGCTCCATCAGCCGGATGCTGCCGTAGAGGTAGTGGGTGAGGATGCCGGCGATGCCCGCTATCACCACCACGCTGATCAGGAATCCGGTCACAAACCCAAGGAACGGCAGGGTCATCAGGTAGAAGCTGATGTCCATGTTGAACTGCGGATCGGTCTGGCCAAAGCCCACCTGGTTGAAGAACAGCAGGACTTTCTGCCACTGGCTGGCGGCTGCGCTGCCGGCAAACAAGCCAAACAGGACCGGCAGGCCAACCATGACAATCCTGCGGACAGGCTCCAGCTGTGCCTGGTAACGGTTGAGGTTGTCCCGCACCTCCGAGTCAGGCGCGTAAACGGGCCGGGCGTTGTAGGCAATCCGGATCGAGAAGAAGACGGCCGCGAACATAATGGCGAAGCCGGCCGCGAATGTTGCGATCTTGGCGAGGTTCTCGGTAATGAAGACCTCGACGAAGCCCAGCTGCCGGTACCAGAGGACGTCGGTCCAGACGTTGGCGAAGAAGATGAACCCCACCACCACCAGGGCGACGACGATCAAGGTGGGCGTCAGGGCGCCGCGTCGTGAAGGGGGCCTGCCTGTGGACATGGTGCTGGCGGGACGGGACAAACTGGGTACCTCATAGCTGGTCGTCGAGATTCGAAGCGTGCGAGCGACGTACGGTACCGGTCAAACGGCTGGTTTCGTCCGTCATCTGTGCCACGAGTGGCGGTGGAGCTTAGTTCCTGTCGAGTCTAGTTGGGCTCAGTCTAGTGCTGGCGCCGGTGCTATTTGCCGGTGCAGGACGGAAGTGCGGAGGTGTCCTGCCCGCTTCCCGCCAGCTCCACCGCGTGCCGGGCCCCGGCGAGGTTCTCCACCCGGACCACCTGGAGTCCGTCGGGAACGTGGCCGGCAACCTCGTCACAGTTGGCGGCGGGCGCCAGGAAGAGGGTGGCCCCGGCGGAGCGCGCCCCCCGCATCTTCTGGCCGATGCCACCGATGGGGCCCACCGCTCCGTCCGGGGATATGGTGCCCGTGCCGGCGATGTGCTTGCCGCCCGTGAGGTCGCCCGGCGTGACGGTGTCGATAATGCCCAGCGAGAACATGAGGCCTGCGCTGGGCCCGCCCACCTTGTCCAGCGAGATTTGCACCTGGAACGGGAAAGTGAAGAGATATTTCAACATGACACCTAGGATGAAGCGGCCCTGGCCATTGTCCTTGGGGGTGATCTGGACCGTGACAGGCTGGCCCGCCCGCTCAACTGTCACCGTTGCCGGCGCTCCCTTGCCCGCGGCCAGCTCATCCTGGACAACGGACAGTGAGGTGATGTCCTTGCCATTGATGGCCTTGAGGATGTCCCCCTGCTGGATCTTTCCTGCCGACGCCGAGTCCTTGGACAGGTCCGCGGCCTGGAGCTGCTGGCCGAACGGGATCTTGAGTTCGTTCAGTGCGGAGGCCACGGCGTTCTCCTGCGACGTGGCCATGGCCACCGCGCTCTGTTCCTGGGCCTCTTCCTTGGTGGTGCCGGTCGGATAGATCAACTCCACCGGGTATACGGCCTTGGAGCCGTCCAGCCAGGCGGAGAAGGCGTCGAGGATGCTGACGGAGCCCGTGGGGCCGCCGTCGACGTACACCGTGGTCAGATCGAGGCTCCCGGCAGCGGGATAGGTTTCATGGCCGCTGACATTGATCACCGGATGGCCCTGGCTCTCCCCCAGGGTGTTGTAGGTGGGCCCGGGAGACTCGATGACATAGGGCACTGGAACGGTACCCACGGCAATCCCCAACCCCAACGCCGCCAGCCCGGCAACCATCATGGTGGAAAGCCGCCTGCGGGGCTGCCCGCCGTCGTAATCCCCGGAGCCGCCTCCGGCGCCCTCGGTGCCGCTTCCACCAGTGCTTTCCGGTGGACCGCCGGCGCCCACAGGCGCGGGAGTGGAAAAGGGGGAAACGTCGGGAACGTGGTCCTCGGAGGGATGTCCGCCACGGGTTGTAGTCACCCCCCAACACTACGCGGTGACGGCGCGGCGGGGGCGCTTTGCCTAGAGCGAACGACGGCGGCGGACGGCAGACAGCCGACCCCCGCCGGGGTACCGTGAAGGTTGATCAACAGTCACACCATCGATCGGCGGGACCATGACCTCCAACCCACTCAATCCGTCCAACGGCGACGACAATCCGAAGGATCCGTTGACCGAAATGCTGCAGAATCTGATGGGCGGCAAGGGGATGGAAAACTTCGACCCCGCCGAACTCGCCAAGGCTGCAGGCCTCCCGGACGACCCCAACCTGCTGGCACAGATGTTCTCCCAGGTGCAGGCGATGATGAGCGCCCCGTCCGAGGGCCCCGTCAACTGGACCCTGGCCCACGACAATGCCCGGCGCGTAGCCGCAAGCAGCTCTGACCCGTCGGTCACTGCGCAGCAGTCGCGGGACGTCGACGAAGCCCTCCGCCTCGCAGAGCTGTGGCTGGACCCCGTCACCGACCTGCCCTCCACCGGCCTGATCGGCAAAGCCTGGTCGCGCGCCGAGTGGGTGGAGGCCACGCTGGGGACCTGGAAGCGGCTCACTGAGCCCGTGGCCAACAGCATCGCCAACGCCCTGTCCTCCGCCATGACGGAGCAGATGCCCGAGGAAATGAAAGCCATGATGGGCGGGGCCTCGTCCATGCTGCAGAACATGGGCGGCGCGATCTTCGGCATGCAGCTGGGGCAGGCCATCGGTGCCCTTTCCCAGGACGTGGTGAGCTCCACTGACATCGGCGTGCCGCTCGCCGACCTGGAAATGGCGCTCCTGCCCACCAATGTTGCGGCGTTCGGTGCAGGCCTGTCCCTGCCCGAAAACGACATCCGGCTGTTCCTTGCCGTGCGGGAAGCCGCGCACGCGCGCCTCTTCGTACAGGTTCCGTGGCTGCGCGGACACCTGCTGGGCGCCATCGAGGCATACGCCCGGGGCATCCACATCGACACCTCACGCATCGAGGAGCTTGCCCGCGACCTGGACCCCAGCAACCCCGAGGGCATCCAGGAGGCCCTGTCCCAGGGTGTCTTCATGCCGCAGCGGACCCCCGCCCAGGAACAGGCGCTAAAGAAGCTCGAGACGGCGCTGGCCCTGGTGGAAGGTTGGGTGGACGAACTCACCGCTGCTGCCACCGAGAAGGTCCTGCCGTCCGCCGGCGCGCTGCGCGAAACAGTGCGCCGCCGGCGGGCAACCGGCGGCCCCGCCGAACACGCCTTCGCTTCCCTGGTGGGACTCGAGCTGCGGCCGCGCAGGCTCCGCGACGCCGCCACCCTGTGGGCCAGCCTGAAGGAAGAGCGCGGCATCGAAGGCCGTGACGCCATCTGGCACCACCCCGACCTGCTGCCCACCGCCGAGGACCTGGATGACCCGAAGGGCTTCAGCTCACGCCGCAAGCTCGCCGAAGCCAGCGACAGCGAAGTGGATGATGCCCTGCAGAAGCTGCTCAGCGGCGGATTCGAGGACACCGCCGAAGCCGACAGCTCCGAGGGTGGGGACGGGGACGCCGGGGGCAAGGACTCGCGGGGCAAGGACGACGACGGCGGAACCGACCAGCCCAGGGGCTGACACTTAGCCGGCGGGCCAGGAATTCCTGGCCCGCCGGGGTGTTTAACCCGCCGGAACAAAGGCCGGATTCCCCGGGAAGGGCCTAGTCCGCGTCTGCCAACCAGTCTCCCTGCAGCTGCCCGGTGTCTGTCTGGCTCCCTGCCGCATCTTGCTTCAGGCCCTGGTGTGCCAGCCCCCGGGACGTGGCATACGAGACACCCTCGAGGAATGCCTTGGCCCGCCGGGTCTCCGGATACGCCTCCAGCAACTTCCAGAACGCCGCGCTGTGGGAGGCCACCAGGAGGTGGGCCAGTTCGTGGAGCAGGACGTAGTCGATGACCCACTGCGGCATGGGCCGCAGCTTGTCCGACAGCCGGATGGTTCCATCGGCCGGGGTGGCAGAACCCCACCGGGAGTTCTGGTTGCCCACCCACCTGACGGCGGAAGGACGTGACCGGCCGCCAAGATACTTGGCGGACAGCTGTGCCGCATGGGCTGCAAGGGCCTCATCGGTGGCAGGACGCCGCCGGCCGGATGCTGCCCGCCGCTCCCCCTGCCTGTGCAGTTTTTCCAGCATGCGCTGGACCCACTCCCGCTCCTGCGCAGCAGTGAACCGGGCCGGGATGGCAACCACCGCCGTCCCGTCTTCCCAAAACGCAGCTACCGTGCGGGTACGCCGGGCAGACCGCCGCACCTCCACGGGGAAACCGTCGGCAGTGGCCAAGGCCGCGGCCGGCTGGGGCGCTGCCCGCCGGGCGGGTGCCTGCCGGGAACTGCTGCTGGGGCTGCGCCTCACAGGACGGAGCTTTCAGCCAGTACCCGGAGGACGTCTTCCCCGTACCTCTCCAGCTTGGAGGGACCCACGCCGGCGAGCCCGGACAGCTCCTCCAGCGACGCCGGCCGCGCCTCGGCTATGGCCGTGAGGGTGGCATCGGTGAACACCACGAACGCCGGAACGTCCGCGGACTGCGCCACTTCCCGGCGCCAGCTGCGGAGGGCGTCGAAGGTCTGTTCCTCGTAGGTGGGCGGGCACGCGTTGCAGCGTCCCACCTTCCGTTCAGCTCCGGTGGCAAGCATGCTGCCGCAGACCCGGCAGACGGCGGGGGCGGCAGCCTTGCGGCGGGGCACCGTTCCCTTCCCCCGGGTACTTGAGCTTGCTACCGAGTCAGGCCGCAGGCCGTCAAGGAACCGGGACGGCTTGCGGTTGGCCCGGCCCCCGGGGGTCCTTGCCGTGCTCCATGAGAGGGACAGGTGTTCGCGGGCACGGGTGATCCCGACATACAGCAGGCGGCGTTCTTCATCCACCGATTCGGGCGAATCGGCGAAGGAAATAGGCATCAGCCCTTCGCTAAGGCCCACCAGGAAGACGGCATCCCATTCCAGGCCCTTGGCGGCATGGAGGGAGGCAAGCGTGACGCCCTGCACGGTGGGCGCGTGCTGGGCGAGCGAGCGTTCCTGGAGTTCGTTAACGAAGTCCGCCAGGCCGAACTGGGCTCCGCGGTTCTGCACGAGCTCATCGGCCAGCGCCACCAGGGCAGCCAGCGACTCCCAGCGTTCGCGCAGGGCGCCGCCACTGTGCGGCGCGGACTCGGTGTAGCCCAGGGAGGAAACGATGTCGCGCACCAGCTGCCCGAGAGGTTCGGGGGTATCCGTTTCGGACACAGCCCTGGTGGCTGCGCGGAGCTGGAGGATTGCGTCCCGAACCTCCTTGCGGGCAAAGAAGCGTTCACCGCCCCGAAGCTGGTAGCCAATGCCCGCCGCTGCCAGTGCCTGCTCGTACGCCTCGGACTGTCCGTTAGTGCGGAAAAGGACAGCCACCTGGCTGGCCGGAGTGCCGGCGTCGAGCAGTGCCTTGATCTTCTGCGCCACTGTGGCGGCTTCCGCTTCATCATCCGTGCACTCGGTGAACTGCGGTGCAGGCCCGGCAGGACGCTGGGCCACGAGCTGCAGGGGCGTGGCCCAGGCTGCGTCGGCGGCAGGCCCTCCGCTGGGGCGGCCGGCCAGCAGGTCATTGGCCAGTTTCACCACCTGCGGCGTTGAACGGTAGTCCCTGATGAGCTTGACTACATTGGCCTGCGGATAGCGGGCCTTGAAGTCCAGGAGGTGCCGGGGCGATGCGCCGGTAAAGGAATAGATGGTCTGGCTGGCGTCGCCCACCACGCAGAGTTCGTCCCGCCCGCCGAGCCAGAGCTCCAGGAGCCGCTGCTGCAGCGGTGACACGTCCTGGTATTCGTCCACCACGAAGTGCCGGTACTGTTCGCGAACGGTGGCGGCCACCCTTTCGTCCTCCTGCAGGATGCCCACCGTGATCAGCAGGACGTCCTCGAAGTCAATCACGTTGCGGTCGGTCTTAACGTCCTCATAGGCCTGGAAGACACGCGCCACCGCGGTGAGGTCGAACCCGCCGGGCGCGCCCCTCCCCTGGGCGTTTTCCAGGTAGTTGGCAGGTGTCAGCATTGACACCTTGGCCCACTCGATTTCCGAGGCAAGGTCGCGGATGGATGCGCGGTCGGTGCTGAGCCTGAGCCGGCGGGCCGCCTCCGCAAGCAGCTGGGCCTTGTGGTCCAGCAGGTTGGGCAGCGTGCCGCCTACAGCCTGCGGCCAAAAGAACTGCAACTGCCGCAGGGCGGCCGCGTGGAAGGTCCGTGCCTGCACATTTCCCGCGCCGAGGTCCCGCAGGCGGCTGCGCATCTCAGCGGCGGCGCGGGCGGTGAAGGTGACTGCGAGGAGGCGCTGCGGGGTGTAGACCCCGGAGTGCACACCGTAGGCAATGCGGTGCGTGATGGCGCGGGTCTTTCCGGTTCCCGCCCCGGCCAGCACGCACAGCGGCCCGTTCAGGGTGCTGGCCACCTCACGCTGTTCGTCGTCCAGCCCTCCAAGGATCCGGTCCTCAAGGGAGCCTGATCCATCAAAATTCTCTGTAGTCACTTCTGCTGCTTTGTTTCTCGACTACCGCGTGCTGGTGTCTGGTGGATGGAATAACTTAGGCGCCGGCCAGGTCCTGGATCCGGCCGCCGTACCAGTGCTCAATCAGCGAGCGGGCGATGGAGAGCCTGGTGGAAATGGTGATCTCCCCGCTGAGCACCGCCTCCTGGAGTTCGTCGCGGCTGAACCAGCGCGCCCTGGTGACCTCCACGCCGTCGGGCGTTGCCTCAGCGTCGTCGGTAACGGCGGTAAATCCAAGCATAAGGGAGGCCGGGAACGGCCACGACTGGGAGCCCAGGTACTGGCAGGCGGTGACACGCACTCCCACCTCTTCCTGGATCTCGCGGACCACCGCTTCCTCGAGCGACTCCCCGGGCTCAACGAATCCGGCCAGGGTGGAGTAGTTCCGTGCATCCAGGGGGCCGCCGCCGCCCAGGAGCAGCCTGCCGTCCGGGCCTACCACCGTGACAATGATGGCGGGGTCGGTCCGGGGAAAATGCTCGGAGTTGTCTGCCGGGCACCGGCGCACCCAGCCGCCGGCTTCCACCTGGGTGGGTGTGCCGCAGCGGGGGCAGTGGGTGTGGGCTGCGTGCCAGTTGGCGATGGCGCTGGACTCCACGAAAAGGGCAGTGGAAGTGGCGGTCAATCCTGCCGCGACCTCCCTGAACCCGGCCCAGGCTGCATCGGCGGGAATCCCGGCAGTGCCTGGCTCCGCGGGTTCAGGCAGTACGAACAGCAGCAGTTCGGTACCGGCTGGGAGATCGGCGTCGGGTAGTGCCGACCCCAGGTACACGATGAGCTCCGGCGCGGATCCTGCCTCCGTGAGTTCCGCAAGGAGGTCCCTGGCCCCGGTCAGGACCAGGTTGCTGCCCCGCACCAGTCCCTGGCGCCGGGACAAGACTGCGGCCACCGCCTCCGGACCGGCCAGCAACTCATCGACCATGCCGGGCCGGCCGCGAACGGCAGATCCGCGGTCCACCAGGGCCGGCCGCACAGGGAGCAGGGTGTCAACAAGGTGGTTTGCCGGCAGTGGTGCAGGCACAGCCTGGTGGACGGGTGTTATGGACTCCGTGTGGCTCATGGTTCCACCGTACTGACTGCCACCGACATTTCACATTTCCCGGGCAATCGCCTGCGGGGGTGCCCCCCCCTATTTGCAGCTATCTCAAGACTCGCCGCGGCCGGACCGCCTTCTGGGACGGCGCGCAACTTACCGTGGAACGGTGAGAAGAAAACCGATTGAACTGGCGGCGATTGCAACCGCGGCAGTCCCCGGACTGACCCCGACGGCCGTTAGCTCTGCGCCGGATGATCCCGCGGACTTCGACTCAGCCCTGCTCCTAGACTCCGAGGGAAAGCGCTGGCGGGTCCGGTCGCCGCGGCACGCCGAGGCCAGCGCCCGGCTGGAAACGGAATTCCTGGTGCTGCGGGCTTTCGCGCCCGGGGTGCGGGCGGAACTGCCGTTCCTCATGCCGACTGTGGCCGGCAGCGTCCGCCTGGGGACCCTGAGCACTTTCGTTTACTCGCACCTGTCCGGCAGTACGCGCAGCGTGGAGGAACTCACCTCGGGCCCGGCCGGCCTGGGCCGCGAGATCGGCTCCGCCCTGGCGGCGATCCATGACCTGCCGCGGTCACTGGTCAGCAACGCCGACCTTCCCAGCTACACCCCCAACGAATTCCGCCAGCGGAGGCTGAACGAACTGGACCAGGCAGCAACCACCGGGCGAATTCCTGCCACGCTGCTGCGCCGGTGGGAACACGCCATGGAGGACGTGTCCCTGTGGCGATTCAACCCCTGCGTGGTCCACGGCGACCTGCACGAGGACAACCTTTTGGTGGAGTCCGGACGGGTTACCGCAGTCACCGGCTGGACCGATCTGCGCATCGGCGATCCTGCCGACGACTTTGCCTGGCTCGTGGCGTCCAACGAGCAGGACTTCATTGACACCGTGCTGGCGGCCTACACGTCCAGCCGGCGGGACGTGCCGGACCAGCACCTACTGCGCCGGGCCGCCCTGTCCGCGGAGTTCGCCCTGGCGCAGTACCTGGTCAAGGGCCTGGCCGCGGGTGACGCGGAAATGGTCACCGAAGCGGAGGGGATGCTGGAAAGCCTCGCCAGCGACATCGCCGAGTACGGCGGGCAGCCGATCAGCGTTGAGCCGCTGCCGGCCAAGAATGGGCCGGAGACTTCTGGAGCAGCAACGGCTGGTGGGGCTTCCGGGACAGCCCATGTAACGGGGAGCGGCAGTTCCGCCGTAACTCCCGCCGTTACCGTCATCCCCGTCCCCGCGCAAGCCGGCCCTGGCCAACCTGGTCCCGCCAGTCCTGCCGCTGCCCAACCTGGCACCAGCAGCCTCGAGGCTGCCCAACCTGCCGTACCGGCACAACCCGCCGCTGGCAGCCAGCCGGCTGCCCAAGCGGAGCCGGTCGTGCATGCCCGTCCTGCCGTTCAGGTGGCCCCCATTCCGGTGGAACCGCCCGCTGCCGAAAGCAAAGCCCAGGCGGGGCAGGAGCAGGAAGAGAAGGGTCCGGACGACACGTCAACAGCCGCTATCTCGGTCATAAACGTCAAACAGGGCTGAGCTTCGCGCGGAACTGCTCTTGCGCCGGCCCTGGAGCTGGCGCCCGCGCCTTGGTACCGGGCCTAACCTGCGCGTCCTAGGGTTGGCTGAGCGCCGCGGCGACGATTCCTTCCAGCTCGGCGGCCGTTCCCAGGTCGTGCGGCCGGACCACGGCGTTATCGGCAACGTAGAAGAACGCGGCCCGCACATCCTCCAGCGGCACATTCTTCAGTCGCGCCCACGCCAGCCGGTACACCGCGAGTTGGATTGAACGGGTCTTCAGCTGTGCCCCGGACGGGCGGCGTCCGGTCTTCCAGTCCACCAGGTCCCAACGGCCGTCCGCGTCCTGGAAGACTGCATCGGCCCGTCCGCGGACCACTACCTCGCCCACCCTGGTTTCCACTGGGACCTCAACGAACGCGGGCGACCTGTCAGCCCACGGGGAAGCCTTGAAGGTGGCCACCATCTCGTCGAGGTTGTAAGCGGCGTCGATGTGGTCGTCTGAACCCGGCGCTTCACCGAGGTCCAGCATCCCTGCCGTTCCAAAGTACTCCTCAACCCAGGCATGGAAGGCCGTTCCCTTGCGCGCCGACATACCTGGTTCACGGGGCACGGGCCGGCGCAGCCGCCCCACTACAGCGTGGGGGTCGTCGCCGAGGTCAACCAGGGTTGAAGCGGAGATATGGGTGGGCAGGTGCACATCCTGGCCGCTGGACCTTCTTGCCCTGCGCTCAAGCAGCAAGGCCGCTTCACGGGCCCAGCCCGCCGCGGCCCCCGTAAGTTCCGGCCGGACCCCAGGCAGTGAACTGCTCCCCTGCCCCGGGATGTTGTGCTGCCCTGCCCACTCCCCGGGAGCCGGTTTGCCGGCGCCTGGCTCCAGAATCCCCAGCACGCGCTGGGCGGCTGCTTCCATGGCTGTCCGGCGTCCGCTGGCCAGGCGCAGGCGTTCACCGCTCCGCGGGTCCACCGGACCTTCCAGTGGATCGTACGGCCAGCGTGCTTCTTCTGTTTCGAGGGTCAGCGGGCTCTGGTCAGGAAGAGCAGCTTCTTCCAGCGACAGTGGGTGGACCACCGCGTTCGGAGGCGAGGCACCGCCCGCCCGCTGCGTCAAGGTTTCAAGCTCGGCAAGGAACGGTGACATCTCCGCCCGCCCGGCCCGCGAACCAACCCAGGCGGCGCTGGATACCCACAGCACGTGCTTGGCCCTGGTATAGGCGACATAGGCCAGGCGCCGTTCCTCCGACTCGCCGTGCGCCTGTACGCCGGCCTTGTAGTCCTTCTCGGCGTCCAGCCAGCCCTTCTGGTCCGGCTGGTCAAGGTCCCACTGGGGCAGGTCCGCCCGGTCCCCGCGCAGGGGCCACGGCAGCGCGGCGGCACCACTGCTCCAGCGGGAGTCCCTGTCGCTGGGGAAGGCGCCCGCGTTCATTCCGGGCACAAACACCACGTCCCATTCCAGGCCCTTGGATGCGTGCACGGTCAGCAGCTGCACCGCTTCCCGGTTAACGTCACTGGCGGGCGCTTCCAGCCCGTTCTCTTCCGCCGACGCAGCCTCCAGCCAGGACAGGAACGCGAGGATGTCCACCCGCTGGGAGGTACGGAGGAAACCGGCAGCTGCATCCTGGAAGGCGTCGAGGTTGCGGCGCGCCTGGTGGATGCTGATCCCCGGGCGGGCCGCCACCTCGATATCCAGCAGCATGGCCCTCTCCACCTCACCCAGAAGTGTGGTGAGATCGTCGCCCAGATAGGCCCGCAGTTGCCGCAGCTCGATCGACAAGCGCGACAACCGGCTGCGCGCCCCCGTGCTGAGGGCACGGCCATTTGGCGACGTCCACCCGTCCCGGGGCAGGAAGTCCAACGCTTCGACCAGGCTGGCGCCGTCAGTCAGGTCGCCTTCGAGGATTGGCGCGTCCGCCTCGTCGCTGTCGGTGTCGGGGTTGTCAACGTCGAAGCCCTGTGCTGCCCTCTCCCGGTGCCGGGCCAGCTGGCCCGACCAGTCGCGCAATGCCATGAGGTCGGCGGGACCTATCCGCCACCGGGCGCCGGCAAGCAGCCGCATCAGGGCGTCGGAGCGGCCCGGATCGGCAAGCACCCGCAAGGTGGCCACAAGGTCGACGATCTCCGGGGTGTCCAGGAGCCCCCCAAGACCCACGATTTCGTATGGGATGCCCCGGGCTTCGAACTGCCGCCGGACGGTCTCCATTTGGGCTCGCCTGCGGCACAGCACCGCGATGGCCGGAGGCTCGGCAGTGCCGTCTGGCTTGAGCTCAAAGTCGGTGACCCGATATTTGAGGACGTCGTCGGCCAAGGCTGCGGCTTCCTCAACGTCGCTGGCAAAACGGCCAACCACCACAGTCCCCTCCACGGCAAATGGACTCGGCTGCAATGGAGGGACCTCAGCGGCGGCGGCCTTGCCCCCGGCAGGTCCGTTTTGTGCTGCTGCCCTGCCGAGGGACTGCGACATGACATTGGCTGCTCCAAGAATGGACCGGCCATTCCGCCATGCGGTTGTCAGGTAGGAGGTTGGAGCCGGCGCCCAACCTCCTCCAGGTTCCGTCTGCCCGGTGCGGACGGGGAACTCGCGGACAAAATGGAACAACTGTCCCGCGGAAGCCCCACGGAATCCATAGATTGACTGGTTGGGGTCACCGACCGCTGTCACCGCGTGGCCGCCGCCGAAGAGACGGGAAAAGAGGACCAGCTGCGCGTAGGACGTGTCCTGGAACTCGTCCAGCAAAACCACCTTGTACCGCTGCCGCTCCATCTGAGCCGCCAACGGGACATCCTGCGCCACCTTGGCGGCGAGCGCCACCAGATCGCCGAAATCAAGTGCCCCGCGGGCACGTTTGGCTGCCGCGTAGCGGCCCACCATGTCAGCGACGCTTGCGCGGGTCCGCAGCATGCCCGCAAGGTCCGCGGCCGCTTTGGGCGGGTTCTTCATCTTGCCGGCCAGGTACGGCAGCGACTCAAACTCCGAAAGGCGCGCCATGAGCCACGCTTCGACATCTTCCGGTTCCTGGAGGTGTTCTGCGCACTCTCCCGCCAGCTGGATGACCGCTTTGACAAGGGTGGATTTCGCGGCCCGGAAGTGGGCGTATTCGCCATCGTAGGCCTCGACCACTTCGCTTGCCAGCTGCCAGGCCTGCGCTCCGCCCAGCAGCACCACGTCCCGCTCCACGCCAAGCCTCAGCCCGTAGTCCGAGACAATGCCGCTTGCGAACGAATGGTAGGTGGACACCTTGGGCTCCAGGGCGTCACTGCTGAGAAGGCCCTCGGGGAACATCCCCTTCACGGTGTCCTTGGCGGCGAGGCGCTGCAGGGCCAGAAGCTTTGACCTGATCCGGCTGGCCAGCTCGCCCGCAGCCTTGCGGGTGAAGGTCACGCCCAGGACCTCCTCCGGGGTGACCCAGCCGTTGGCCACCAGCCACACCACCCTGTCCGCCATGGTGGCGGTCTTTCCCGAGCCCGCTCCCGCGATCACCAAGCGGGGTGCCAAGGGCGAGGAGATGATGGCGGATTGCTCGGGTGTAGGGGTGTTCTTTTCGCCGAGGAGCACGGAAAGTTCTTCCGGACTGAAGCGTACGGGCGGTGTAACCTGCGCCGCAGGCAGCGTGGAGAGTGCCTCGCTCATTCGGTCACCTGCCTTCCGCGCACGCATAAGGGGCATACCTCGGGGAGCCGGCAACCATGGCCGCCATGGCTGCCTTTTGAGGGGTCGTGCCGGGCAATAAACTCGCTGCCGCCCATCACGGCGGCGGCGTTCTTGACCATGTCCAATGCCCAGTTCTCCTGCGGGTCGAGAGGTTCCTGCTGCTGGATGGCGGGACTCTTGGCGGTGGTCCCCAGCTGCGCCAGCACCGCCCCGCCGGGCTGGCCGGACCCCGGGGACCCGGTCTCGAAGCCACCGGCCAATACTGCGGCCTGGTAGGCACCAAGCTGCGGATGGCGGGACAACTCGCCCTTGCCCGGCTGCCGCTTCCCGGTCTTGAGGTCCACCACCACCAGGCGGCCTTCGCCGTCGATCTCCAGCCTGTCCACTTGCCCGCGCAGGACCGCCTCCCGCGGCGCTGCCTCATCCACCGCCACCTCGCCAAGGGCCACTTCGAAGTCCTGTTCCACGCCCAGCAGGCTGCGGCCTTCGCTCCTCATGGACAGCACGTATTGCGCCAGCTTCCGCACCATGGCCTCGGCACGCTGGAAGTCCAGCCTTCCTTCCCAGTTGTCCTTCATGCCCAGTGCCGGCCACCGGCGGACCAGTTCAGCGACGTACTCAGATCCGGACGCGTCCGGTATGTCCTGGGCGATCGCGTGGACCAGGGTCCCGAGGCTCCGGGCAAAATCTGTTGCCGGTTCCCCTCCTGCTGCCTGCACGAACCAGTCCAACGGCGACTTTTGCACCGTCTCCACCTTCGAGGGGGACACGGAAACCGTTCCGCCCGGGGGAACAACCGCGCCGGAGGATGTCAGGGGCGCCAGCCCCCACCAGCTGTCGGGGTGCGCTCCCGCAATAGCGGGCTGCGCTGCAGCCAAGTGCGCCAGTACCCTGGCTGCTTCCTGCGCCTGCCCCGAGTCACCATCCAGCTGGGCATACTGCCGGAGTTCAGCGACCAACGCGCGCAGCGTCATCGGCCGTTCCACCTGGGTGAAAGCCCTGCCCTCCTGGCCCGGCCTCAAGGGCGCAACGAAGTCCAGGAAGGACGACGGCTGGTCGTCTTCCGAAGACACTGCCGTACACACCAGCACTTCCCGTGCCCGGGAGACCGCCGTGGAGAAGCTTCGGAGTTCGTCGTAACGGATGTCGCGCAACCGGCTCAAGGGGTCGCGCTGGAGGGCATAGGCGGGACCATGCTCCACAGCGTCCGCGTACAGCGTGCTTCCGAGAAGCTCGCCTCGGAGCCTCGTGTTGGGCCATACGCCCTCCTGCAGTCCGGCGATGATCACCACCGGCCATTCCCTGCCTGCAGCACTAGCAGGGGTCATCAGCTCAACGGCGTCATCGAGCTGGGCGCGGGCGGCAAGGGTGTCCATGGGAAGCTCCTGGTTCAGGAGGTATTCGAGGAACTGTTCAGGGCCGGCGCCGGGCATCTGGTCCACATAGCGCTCCGCCGTGTGGAAGAGCGCCATCATCGCGTCGAGGTCGCGGTCAGCGCGGGCCCCGTGGGGTCCGCCCTCCAATGCCGCTGCCGTCCAGGCCGACGAGAGCCCGGTGGAGTCCCACAGTGCCCACAGCACCGTCTCCGCGTTGGCTCCGGGCAGGGCTGCAGCCTCCCTCCCGGCGTGGATCATTCGCGCAGTGCGGCGGGCGGCGCGGCCCTCAATACCCAACGCACCCAGCGCACCGGGTTCGAGCAGGGCTTCGACCAGGAGGGCATCACTGGCGCGTCCCCCACCGCCCAGGAGTTCCTCCCGCCGCAGCGACTGGCGCAGCCTGCGCAGCTCGATGGAGGTGGCCCCGCCGATGCGGGAGGTCAGCAATGAAACCGCAGCTTCCGGTGTCAACAGCGCAGGGTCCAGGGCGATGGCGAAAGCATCCAGGAGTGGACGCACCGCCACCTCGTCCCGGACCGCGGACTCAGCCACTGGTACGCGTACGGGAATGCCCTGCCCGGAAAGGTACCGCTGCAGCTCGCTGACCTGGCCGCCGTTGCGCACGATGACGGCAATGTCAGCAAGGTCGCGGTTGAGGTTGATGTGCTGGTCCAGGATCCGCTGCGCAACGTACCGCAGCTCATGCACGGGAGTGGGAACCAAGTGGGCCTCCACCCCGCCCGTCACCGGTTGGTGTGCAGGCTGTACGGGATGTTCGGGCTTTCCGGGCCATGAGGGTTGCTCAAGGCGGCGGGCCAGCTGCCCGCCCGCGCGCTGGGAAATGCGGCCTGCGACGTTCAACCAGGCCTGGGCCACGGCAGGTGTGAGGCCGTGGGCGTTCCAGAGCGGACGCTCGCTGACGGCCCCCGTGGCCGAGAGCAGCCGGGGCAGTTCAGCCACCAGATCGGGCCGGGCTCCCCGGAAGCCCTGGACCACTGTGTCCGGGGATGAGGTCACGTAGCAGTCCTTGCCGGCGGTGATGTCCGCCAGCAGCTCGAAGATTGCCGGGTTGGCTTCCTGGACATCGTCCACCAGGACAACCTGCAGCCGGGCGCGTTCCGCAGCGAGGAAATCGGGTGAGTCCTGGAAGATCTGCCGGGCCGCGGTGATGATTCCAGCGGGATCGAAGGCCTCCGGCATCCGCAGGTCCAGGACGTCCCGGTATTCGGCGTAGAGGGCTGCTGCGGCCTTCCAGTCCGGCCGGTCGCAGTCAACCGCGAGTTGCGCAAGGTCTTCGGCTGTGCGGCCTGATTCAATGATGCGGTCGAAGAGCTGCCGCACTTCCTGGCGGAAACCGCGGGTTTCCATGGCACCGTGCAGGTCCGCGGGCCAGGGCAATTCCAGTCCCGGAAGCCGGTGGCCCTCAAGGAGTTCCTTGATGATGAGGTCCTGCTCAGGGCCTGAGAGCAGGCGCGGTGGCCTGGACAGCGGAATAACTCCCTCTGCCTTGGCACGTCGGATCAGGTCGAATGCATAGGAAGCCCATGTCCTGGCCGGTGTGGTGCTGAGGCTCCTGTCCAGCCGGGCGGTGAAACGGTCCCGCAGGAAATCCGCTGCAAGGCGGGTGGGCGCAAGGATCAGCATGCGTTCGGGGTCGACGCCGTCACGCAAGACCCGCTGGACCGCGGCCTCGACGAGGACGGTGGTCTTTCCCGTGCCCGGAGCGCCCGGCACCAGGACGGGCCCCGAGCCCTGGACGACGTCAACCGCCGCCTGCTGGTCCGGTGTGAGCCGGGGCGCGTCCGCGTGCGCCCGCCGTGGCGGGAGCAGCCGAAGGGCGGGGGTCTCCGGCAGGGCTCCGCTGGATGCGGAGTCCCCTGTGCCCGGTAGAGCGGGCTCCTGGCCAATCCCAGGCTCTTGCCGTTGGGGGTCCCAAGGGCCGGTCAAAGGAATCGTTACGGTCACAAACTCATTCCATCATCAGCCACCGACAATTCATGGAGGCGGCGCTCCAGGTCCTCGGCAACGGCATCGATACTGTCAAAATCACTGTCTGTCGGCGCCCAGCGCGCGGTCCCCAGATCCACCCGCCACCGCCCCTCCCCGGTGCGCAAGTAGGAACTGTAGGCCCCCAGAAGCGGGGTTCCTTCCTCAAGGTAAAGGAGCAGAGCCTCGGCTTCATGGCCCTCCGGTGCATGGCCGCTGGCTTTCAGGACGCGCCACCAGGGAACACCTCCGCCATGGTGGCTCATGACGTAACCCACCTGGCGGGGACCTCCTGACCCCAGGAGCTCGGAGACGTCCCCGTACGAGACCGCGGACCCTGCAGGCACCAGCCTGACGACGGCCAGGACCGCTTGGACGTACTCATTCCGCATTGATCCAATGTAGCCGCAGTGGCGCTCCCGGGAATTGTCGGCGGGTCCCCTTAGCGTTGAAGCATGAGTTCCTGGAACACGCTCCCCCGCGCAGCCTTCGATCTTGAGACCACCGGCCGCAATTCAAGGGCGGCACGAATCGTCACGGCATCCATCACCGTGGTGGATCACGAAGGCAAGGTCATTACCGAGCACGAGTGGCTGGCCGATCCGGGCGTTGAAATTCCCACCGAGGCAAGCGACGTCCACGGCATCACCACGGAGCAGGCAAGGCGGGACGGGCGGCCCGCGCACGAGGTCACGCGGGAAGTGGCGGGCGTCCTCCAGGAGCTCTTTGATTCCGGAACCCCGGTGATCGCCTTCAACGCCAGCTATGATTTCACGGTCCTTGCCGCCGAGTCGGCCCGCTACGGGATCCCGCAGCTCACCCGCTTCCCCGTCCTGGACCCGTACATCATGAACAAACAGGTTGACAGGTACCGCAAGGGCAAACGCACACTCACCGCGCTTTGCGAGGAGTACGGAGTGGTCCTGGACAATGCCCACACGTCGGCTGCCGATGCCCTGGCAACCCTCCGCGTCCTTGATGCGATGGCGGGAAAGTTTCCCAAGCTGATGATGCCCGCCAGCCAGCTGCACCAGCTGCAGGTGGACTGGGCGGTGAGCCAGGCGGCGGACTTCCAGGGGTATCTTCGAAAGACCAAGCCCGCGGCCGTAATCGAGGGAGACTGGCCCGTACTTCCGCCGCAGGACGCCACGGCTGGAGGCTTCTAGGCCGCCGGGCCTACTCCAAGTGGGAGACATGTCACAGTCACGCCGCGAAGTAAACGGGCCGCTACCCATCGAGCCTGGTTCGCCTTCATGCGTGCGCACCGCTTCAAATACTGCGCAGAAAACCCATTCTGCGCATAAAATTCGGCATCAGCAGCAGCGTAGGGCAGTTTTCTTCTGCCCAGGCTCCGGTTCCGCCTTGGTGAGACAATAAAGTTTTGCGGTCACCCCTGCCCCGGACAGCCCAACCCGCGCCGGGCAGGTGCCAGGCGCCACAGCGCTGCCTTGCGGCCCAGTCGACTTACGACTCACATGAAAGTGACAACCTGATGAAAATCAAAGCGATGAAGTGGCTCACTACCGCTCCCGTTGCACTTGCCCTCGCGGTGTCCCTCGCAGCCTGCGGCGGCGGATCTTCCCAGCCCAGCGGCACGCCCACGGACGCGCTGAAGGGCAGTGACCAGCAGACGCTGGACAAGTACACCACTGCCAACGTGACCCCGATCGACAAGATTGACAAGAGCAAGCTCGGCCTCGCCACCGAGGGCACCCTGCGCGTGGGGACCTTGTCAGACGCCCCGCCGAATATCTTTGTTGATGCGTCCGGCAAGTTCACCGGCTACGACAATGAGCTTCTGCGTGCCATGGCCGACAAGCTGGGGCTCAAGATCGAGTTCGCCTCCACCAAGTTCCAGGCGCTTCTCAGCCAGGTCAAGAACAAGCAGTTCGACGTCGGCTCCTCCTCGATTTCCACCACGGACGCCCGCCGTGAAACGGTTGCCTTCACCAATGGTTACGATTTCGGCTACATGGCTCTGGTCACCAAAGAAAACGCCAAGGTTCAGACGTTCGCCGAACTGAAGAGCGGCCTTCGCATCGGCGTCGTTAGCGGCAGTGTCCAGGAAGACTACGTCAAGAACACCCTGAACATTGAGCCCGTTTCCTTCCCTGACTACAACACCGTCTTTGCCAGCCTGAAGAGTGGGCAGGTGGACGCCTGGGTGGCTCCTTCCCAGCAGGCGACCGGCCAGGTCAAGCCCGGAGACGGCACGAAAATCGCCGAGAAGAAGCTCAACACGCAGAACTTCACCGCGTACGCCGTGGCCAAGGACAACCCTGCGCTGCTCGAAGCGCTGAACTCGGCCCTTGACGCCATAGTTGCCGATGGCACTTGGTCCAAGCTGACTGCCCAGTGGTACACGGACCGCCCGACGGCTGCCGAGCAGACCCCCGAGGGTTGGAAGCCGGGCAGCAAGGCCGTCAAGGTCCCAGCGAACTAGACACCGGCTACCCAGAAAAGATAGCGACGCCATATGGATTTCCTGACACGACTCGGAGAGACCTTCCTTGACTGGGAGAAGATCGCCGAGGTTCTGCCAAGCATGTTCACTGTGGGCCTGCCCAATACCCTGGTCCTGGCGATCACCTCGGGACTGATCGGTGCCGTCGTCGGCCTGGTCCTGGCTCTCATGGGAATCTCACGGAATCCTGTGGCGCGGTGGGCTGCCCGGGTGTACACGGACGTATTTCGTGGACTCCCGGCCGTCCTCACCATCCTGGTCATCGGCCTTGGGTTCGGACCAATCTTCCGCGAGATGACTGGCAGCAACAGCCCCTACCCCATGGGAGTTGCAGCTCTGTCGCTCATGGCCGCCGCGTACACGGGTGAAATCTTCCGTTCCGGCATCCAGAGCGTAGACAAAGGACAGCTTGAGGCATCGCGTGCCCTGGGGTTCGGCTACGGCGCATCCATGCGGCTTGTAGTGGTTCCCCAGGGTATCCGCCGGGTGCTTCCTGCGCTCATGAACCAGTTCATTGCGCTGATCAAGGATTCCTCGTTGGTCTTCACCTTGGGCTTGCTGGCCACGGAACGGGAACTGTTCCAGATCGGCCAGGACGCCGCCGCCCGCAGCGGAAACTTGTCCCCGTACGTGGCAGCGGCGATTTTCTACCTCGCCATGACCATTCCGCTCACCCACCTGGTCAACTACATCGACGCCAGGCTGCGTACCGGGCGGCCCGAAAAGAAAGAACCGGACGACGCCGCAGCCGTCGTTGGAAAGGGAGCCCAGGCATGAGCGAATTCGCATCAGGAACGCTGAGCGCCAAGAACATCCACCTTTCCTTCGGCAGAAACCACGTCCTGCGGGGCATTGACCTGCACGTTCCGCAGGGCACCACCGCATCCGTCATCGGACCGTCGGGCTCGGGCAAGTCCACCCTGCTAAGAGTGATGAACCGGCTGATCGAGCCGGACCAGGGCGACATCCTGCTGGATGGCCGTTCCGTGCTGAAGGACAACCCGGACGAACTCCGCCGCCGGATCGGCATGGTGTTCCAGCAGTTCAACCTGTTCCCGCACAAGACCGTGGAGGAAAACGTCTCCCTGGCCCTGCGGAAACTGCGCAAGCTCTCCAAGGAGCAGGCGCGCAGCGAAGCGTTGGAACAGCTGGACCTGGTGGGTCTGAAGCACAAGGCGGATTCGCGCCCGGCCAACCTCTCCGGCGGCCAGCAGCAGCGCGTGGCCATCGCAAGGGCGCTTGCCATGAAGCCCGAGGTTATGTTCTTCGACGAAGCCACCTCCGCACTGGACCCTGAGCTGGTCAAGGGCGTTCTGGCGTTGATGACGGACCTGGCGAAGGGCGGCATGACCATGGTGGTGGTGACCCACGAGATGGGCTTCTCCCGCAACGTTTCGGACTCGGTAACCTTCATGGATGCCGGCGTGGTGGTGGAAACCGGCTCGCCTGAGCAGCTCTTCACTGAACCCAGGACGGACCGGCTCAAAGGCTTCCTTTCAGACGTCCTGTAGCACCCGGAACACAAAAAGGAATCCCCGCCTGCAGCGTGCAGGCGGGGATTTCTGTTTCATCTCGCGAGAGGACGACGGCGGGATGAGCCTTTCGGCCCGGGCTCAGCCCCGTGCGGCGGCTGCTGCCTTCGCTGCCGCGGGCAGGGCGTCGTAGATGCGGTTCATGGCGTCGTCGTCGTGGGCGGCCGACAGGAACCAGGCTTCGAAGACCGACGGCGGCAGGTAGACCCCTGATTCCAGCATGGAGTGGAAGAACGGCGCATAGCGGAACGCTTCCTGCGCCTGCGCGTCGGCGTAGTTGTGCACGCCGTGGGCCGAGGTCCCGAAGGCCACCGAGAAGAGGTTCCCGGCAAACTGGATGGAGTGGTCCACACCCGCGGCATCCAGCGCGTTGGACAGCGCCGAGGAAAGCTCCAGCGACCGGACGTCGATGAAGGAGTAGACGTCCCGGGTGGCGTTGGTTAGGGTGGCAACGCCGGCCGCCATGGCTACCGGGTTTCCGGACAGGGTTCCTGCCTGGTACACCGGGCCCGTGGGGGCCAGGTAGTCCATGACGTCGGCACGGCCGCCGAGTGCCGCCGTCGGCATTCCACCGCCGATGACCTTGCCGAAGGTCAGCAGGTCGGGCGTCCAGGGGTCCTCGGCGTCGGGCGCCCCGCCGGTGAGGCCCCAGTAGCCGGAGTAGCCGGTGCGGAAGCCGGTGAGGACCTCATCGACGATGAGGAGTGCGCCGTGCTCGCGGGTGATCCGGGAGAGCCCGGCGTTGAACCCCTCGGCTGGGGTGACGACACCCATGTTGGCAGGTGCGGCTTCGGTGATGACGGCTGCGATGTTCTGCCCGTGGGCGGCGAAGGCTTCCTTGACCGCCGTGAGGTCGTTGTAGGGCAGCACCAGGGTCTCGGCCGCGGTGGCCTCGGTGACGCCCGCGGAGCCGGGAAGGGCCAGGGTGGCCACGCCGGAGCCCGCGGCGGCCAGGAGGCCGTCCAGGTGGCCGTGGTAGCAGCCGGCAAACTTGATGATGAGGTTGCGGCCGGTGAACCCGCGGGCCAGACGGACGGCGGTCATGGTGGCCTCGGTGCCGGTGGACACCATGCGGAGGCGTTCGACGGCGGGGACGCGTTCCTTGACGATTTCCGCGAGGTTGGCCTCGTCAGGGGTGGACGCACCGAAGGACAGGCCGCGGTCGACGGCGGCGTGCACGGCATCCAGGACGGCAGGGTGGGCGTGGCCCAGGAGCGCCGGGCCCCACGAGCAGACGAGGTCCACGTATTCCTTGCCGTCCGCGTCCGTCAGGTACGGGCCTTTGGCGGAGACCATGAAGCGCGGCGTACCGCCGACGGAACCGAAAGCCCGGACCGGGGAGTTGACGCCGCCCGGCATCAACTGGCGGGCGCGGTCGAAGAGTGCCTCATTGCGAGGATTGCTGGAAGTCATGGTTCCTATTCTCTCAGTTAGCCGGAAGGCACAGTTAGCCGGCGAGCAGCTCCGCCACGCGCGGCGCCACCGCCGTACCCATCAGTTCAATGGAGCGCATCATGGCTGCGTGCGGGAGCGGCCCATTGCTGTACTTGAGGTCGAAGCGGTCCACGCCAAGGTTCCGTTTGAGCCGGACGATCTTTTGGGCCACCGTTTCCGGCGATCCAACGTAGAGGGCACCTTCCGTGGAGCAGAGGGCGTCAAACTCGCCCCGCCCCGCCGGCCCCCAACCGCGCTCGGCTCCCAGCTTGTTGCGCAGCTTCAGCCAGTGCGGGAACAGCTCTTCCCGGGCCTGTTCGTCGGTTTCGGCCACATGCCCCGGCGAGTGGGTGGCAATCTGCTGCATCGGGTGCCCGTACTTGGCCATCGCCTCGCGGTAGAGATCCGCCAGGGGCTTGAAGGCCCGCGGCTGGCCGCCAATGATGGCGAAGATGATCGGGTAGCCGTACTGGGCACAGCGGAGCACGGATTCGGGCGTTCCGCCCACCCCGATCCACGTTGGGAGCAGGTGGTGCTCCAGCGGCGGGTAGACGCTCAGGCCGGCCAGTGCGGGCCGGGTGCGGCCTTCCCAGTGCACGGGCTTTTGCGCCCGCACTTTGTCGAACAGCTCGAGTTTCTCCTCGAACAGGACCTCGTAGTCCGCCAGGTCCAGCCCGAACAGCGGAAAGGACTCCACGAACGATCCGCGGCCCAGCATCACTTCGGCGCGGCCGTTGGAGATGGCGTCCACCGTGGCGAACCGTTGGAAAACCCGGATGGGCTCGTCGGAACTCAAGACCGTTACGGCGGAGCCCAGCCGGATTCGGGACGTCCGCGCCGCAGCGGCAGCCAGGAAGACCTCCGGCGCGGACACAGCGTAGTCCTTGCGGTGGTGCTCCCCCACGCCAAATGCATGAAGCCCGACGGCGTCGGCCAGTTCCGCCTGCTCCAGCAGCTGGCGCAGGACCTCAGCGTGCCTTTGAGGACTGCCGTCGGGATTTTCGCCAACGTCGCCAAAGGTGTTCAGGCCCAGGAGGATCCGCTCCTCCCCCACCGGCGCGGTGGGTCCCGGTGCGGTGCGCACAGCAGCAGGCCCGTCCGTCATCGGGATTCCTTGAGCCAGCCGGCCAGTTCGGCGGCCCAGTAGGTGAGGACGGTGTGGGCGCCCGCGCGCCGGATGCCCAGCACGGATTCGGTGATGGCGGCCCGGCGGTCGATCCAGCCGTTGGCGGCGGCGGCTTCGATCATCGCGTACTCACCGGAGATCTGGTACGCGGACACGGGCACGGGGCTCATCGCGGCCACATCCGCCACGATGTCCAGGTAGCTCATGGCCGGCTTGACCATGATGATGTCCGCACCTTCAGCGAGGTCGAGTTCGACCTCGCGCAGGGCTTCGGTGCGGTTGCCGGCGTCCATCTGGTAGGTCCGCCGGTCGCCCTTGAGCTGGGAGTCCACGGCTTCGCGGAAGGGACCGTAAAACGCCGAGGCGTACTTTGCGGCGTAGGCGATGAGGGAGGTGTTGACGTGGCCGGCCTCGTCCAGGGCCGAGCGGATCGCGGCGATCTGGCCGTCCATCATGCCCGAAGGGCCAAGCATGTGCGCCCCGGCCTCCGCTTGTGCAACGGCCATCCGGGCGTAAATCTCCACGGTGCGGTCATTGTCGACGTACCCGTCGGCGTCGAGCACTCCGCAGTGGCCGTGGTCGGTGAATTCGTCCAGGCACACGTCGCTCATGATCACCAGGTCGTCGCCCACCTCGGCACGGACGTCCCGGATGGCCTTGTTCAGCACCCCGTCCGGGTCCAGCGCAGCCGAGCCTTCCGGGTCGCGGGTTTCCGGGATACCGAAGAGCATGATGCCGCCGAGGCCGAGCTCAACGGCTTCCGCTGCGGCGCGCTTCAGGGTGTCGGTTGTGTGCTGGACCACGCCGGGCATCGACGTGATGGGGTTGGGTTCGGTGAGGCCTTCCCGAATGAAGGCCGGAAGGATGAGTTCGGCCGGTGCAAGGCGGGTTTCGGCGGTCAGCCGGCGCATGGCGGGGGTAGTGCGCAGGCGGCGGGGGCGTTGGTTGGGGAAAGTCATGGATCCTGTCCTTCGCATTGGTTGTGAAGCCTTTTTGGAGGTAACGTGCCGGTCCCGGTCAGGGCGGGTTGAGTGCTTTGGCCACGGCCGCCACCAGCCCGTCCGGCGTCGGCTCAGTCGCCACTGCCGCCACGTCCAGGCCCAGGGCGGCGGCCTGGTCCGCCGTCGAGCGTCCTATGGCGACCAGCCTGCAAGCCGCCAGCGGCCCCAGCGCAGCGATCCGGCGGACGGCGCTCGGGGAGGCTGCGATCACGGCGGCGATCTTTCCGGCCGCGATCTCTGCCGCGGCGGCTTTCGGCGTCAGGAGGTAGTACGACGGCGCTTGCGGGCCGGCGTCGCCGTCCTCCGGCTGCACGCCGAGCCTTCGCTCCGCTGCCGCCGGGTAGTCAACGGTGCGGTAGGCGGTTACCGCCTCAACGGCACTGCCCGCCGCTGCCAGGCCTTCCGCCAGGGTGGGTGCGGCAATGTCCGCCTGGGGCAGGAACACTGTACCGCCGCCGGGCCACACAGCGAGCAGGCCGGCAGCAGACTGCTCGGCGTCCGGCGTGAGGGTTACCTGAACTCCGGCCGAGTCCAGAAGCCTGCGCGTGGCGGGACCGATGGCGGCGACCCGGGTGCCGGCAGGAACCAGCTGGTCCAGCCGCAGCCCACGCTCGGCTGCCTTTTCCATCAGGACGTGGACGGTGGTGGCACTGCTGACCACCAGCCAGTCGAAGGCGCCTGCCGCCAGGGCGTCGCAGGCGACGTCCAGGGCATGCTGGTCCCGGGCCCGTTCGAAATCGATGAGCGGGAGCAGCACCGGCGTGGCACCGGCGTCCCGCAGGGCCGCCACCAGTGTTGCGGAGCGTTCCGGGCTGCGCGTGACCAGGACCCGGACCCCGCCGAGCGGCGCGTTGCCGTTCGGCTCGTCCTGCCCGGATCTGCTGGAAGGCTGCGTCATTGCCAGGTCAGGACGCCTGCAGGTCTGCGATGTCGGCTGCTCCGGCAGACAGGAGGGCTTCAGCCAGTTCGATTCCCAACAGGGTGGCACCGACCTCGGTCAGCCCGTCGCTAGCGCGCTTGTCCCGCACCGTGTCTGTTCCGTCGACGGCGCACACTACGGCCTCCAGGTGCAGCATGCTGCCCTTCCGGTAGGCGTAGGCGCCAACCGGAGCGGCACATCCTGCTTCGAGCCGGGCCAGCAGCGCGCGTTCGGCGGTGACGGCCAGGCGGGTGTCGGGGTCGTCCAGCGCGGCCAGGGCCTGGGCCAAGACTGCTTGGGACCCTTCGGCCGATCCGGGCTTCGGCGGCGCGTCGGCCGTACGGCACTCGATGGCGAGGGATCCCTGGCCGGCCGCGGGCAGCATGACGTCGGTTTCGAGGTACTCGGTGACGGCGTCCAGCCTGCCGATCCGCTGCAGGCCGGCCGCGGCGAGGACTACGGCATCGAGGTCGCAGGACTTGCCGGGCACCACCTGGTCCGTGGAGTTGCCGGGCAATCCGGGAACACGGCCCAGGCGGGTGTCCACGTTGCCGCGGATATCGACAATATCCAGGTCGTGACGGGCGGCACGCAACTGGGCTGCACGCCGCGGCGACCCGGTCCCCACACGGGCACCGGCCGGCAGGTCTGCCAGCTTGAGTCCGTCGCGGGCGCACAGGACGTCGCGGACGTCCACGCGGCGCGGGGTGGCGGCAAGGCTCAAGCCCACTGCGGCCCCGGTGGGCAGGTCCTTTAGCGAATGAACCGCCACGTCACACTCATTGCGCAGCAGCGCGTCGCGCAGGGCAGCGACAAAGACGCCTGTCCCGCCCATCTGGGACAGCGACCCGGTGAGGACGTCGCCATCGGTGCGGACGTGCACCAGTTCCACCGGGAAACCTCCGACGGCGGCCAGCTGGTCTGCGGTCTGCTGGGTCTGGGTGAGCGCCAGCTTGCTGGCGCGGGTTCCAATGCGGACCGTCACAGCTGGGCCGTTTCCCCGGCAGCGGCCGACGGGTACGGATCGTGGCCGGTGCCAACAGTGGTGTCGGCGCCTGCGATGGTGGGCTTTTCGCCGCGGAAGTTGGCGCAGCATCCCGGCCGGCAGACGTCGTACCAAGGACCAAGATCCGTGACAGCGGGACGGTCGGCGATGTTGTTGGTCACCGTCCGTTCACGGATGAGGTCCACCAGGCCGTCGACGAACTTCCGGTGTGTCCCCGGAGTGGGGACACGGGTGGCGGCCAGGCCCAGGTTGGCGCAGGTTTCCATCGCCTCGGTGTCCAGGTCCCAGACAACTTCCATGTGGTCGCTGACGAAGCCGAGGGGAACGATGACAATGCCCTTGACGCCCTGGCCTGCCAGCTCCTCGATGGCGTCGTTGATGTCCGGTTCGAGCCACGGCACGTGCGGGGCACCGGAACGGGACTGGTACACCAGGGACCACGGTGCGGTCAGCCCGGATTCATCCTTGACGCGCTCGATGACGGCGCCGGCGTTGGCGAGGTGCTGGGCCACGTAGGCGGAGCCTTCCTCGAACACGCGCGGCTCCCCCTCGGAACGGCCTGCAGCTTCGGCGTCGCGGGTTGGAATGGAGTGGGTGGCGAACAGGACATGGATGGGTGCATCCGGCGTACCCGCTTCTGCGAGCTTGGCGCGGACGTCGGCCAGGCCGGCGGCGGTTCCTTCCACGAACGGCTCCACGAAGCCGGGGTGGTCGAAGTACTGCCGGACCTTGTCTACCTCCAGCTTGCCGTCCAGGCCGGTCTCCGTCAGCGCCATGCCAATGTCCTCGCGGTATTGGCGGCAGCTGGAGTAACAGGAGTAGGCACTCGTGGTAAGCATCAGCACCCGGCGGTGGCCGGCGTCGTACGCTTCCTGCAGGGTCTCCGGGATGTAGGGAGCCCAGTTGCGGTTGCCCCACAGCACGGGCAGCTCAATGCCGCGGGCTGCCAGTTCGGCTTCCAGCGCGGCCTTGAGCTCGCGGTTCTGCTGGTTAATGGGGCTGACGCCGCCGTTGGCGCGGTAGTGGTGCGAGACTTCCTCAAGCCGCTCGTCCGGGATGCCGCGGCCGCGGGTGACATTGCGGAGGAACGGAATGACATCCTCCTGCCCTTCAGGACCGCCAAAGGAGGCGAGCAGGACGGCGTCGTAATTCTTCGGCGCCATGCGTCCGGCCTCGGTGACGGGGTTGACGGCAGTGGCCTGCTGCTCGGGGCTCATGCCAGCACCTCGGCAACCTCGTCGGCAGAGATACGGCGTCCCGTGTAGAAGGGAATCTCTTCGCGCACGTGGTTGCGTGCCTCCGTGGCCCGCAGGTGGCGCATCAGGTCCACCAGGTCCACCAGTTCCGGTGCTTCCAGGCCGAGGATCCATTCCCAGTCGCCCAGCGCGAAGGAGGAGACAGTGTTGGAGATGACCTGCGGGAAGTCGCGGCCCAGCAGGCCGTGGTCGCGGAGCATCTTGCCGCGCTCGGCCTCGGGAAGGATGTACCACTCGTAAGAGCGGACGAACGGGTAGACGCAGAGCCATTCAGCCGGAGCGACTCCGCGGGAGTAGGCGGGGGTGTGGTTCTTGGCGAACTCGGCCTCGCGGTGGACACCCATGGCGGACCAGACAATCTCGGTGCCGGCAAACAGGGTGCTGCGTCGGATGTCGCGGATGGCCTGCTGCAGCGCTTCCGGCTTGGAGCCGTGGAGCCACACCATGACGTCGGCGTCGGCGCGCATGGCCGAGACGTCGTAGCTGCCCCGGTGCGTTACCCCGGCAGCGGCGAGCCGCTCCAGCAGCGCTTCGAAGTCTGCGGCGGCATCGGCGCTGCGGACCACGGACTCCGACCGCTTGAAGACCGTCCAAAGGGTAAAGAACTGCTCGGCTGATTCTTCGGTTTTAGTGACAGATTCGGCAGAAGTGTGGCTCATGGTTACAAGTTTGCCCCCTCCCTCCCTCCAAGACGAAACCGAAGAGTTCTACAACTCGTAGAAGTGATCAAAGTCACGTTTAGCACTGCAGCGAACCGTATTGGGGAGGGGTCCTAGAGGCGGCGCATGCGCAGGAACACCAAGCCTGCCGCGGCTCCCACACCGACCAGGCCCGCCCCAAGCCAGATCATGGCGTCCGGCACGTCCGGCAGCGGTCCGGTGGATGAAACTGCCTGGCCTGGACCTGCAGGTGCACCCGCAGCCTGGGGCGCGCGGGTGCGCAGGGACTGCCGGGCATTGATCGACAGGGCGGTCGGCAGGGCGATTGGCAGGGCCGGCGCTGGCGTTGCCTCCGCTTCGCTGCTCCCTGCCCCGTTTGTTCCTTCACGGATGGCCCCTTGCTGGCCCGCAGCATTGCCGTCGGCCCCAAGGATGCCTGGGCCCGCAGGTCCACGCGCTCCGGCACCCGACACGGAGGACGCTGCACCGGAAGCAGGGTCCCCGCCCGGAACTGCTCCTGTTCCCGGTGCGCCGGCCGGAGGAACAGCCACTGGGGCCTGTCCAGGAGCGCCTGCCGCATTCGAGGTGCCGGCAGCCGGGGCTCCGCCGGGTGCGGAGGGGGATCCCGGCCGGACGGTGGCCAGGGCGGATCCGGTGCCCGTTGGAGCCGCGGGGGCTGTGGTCTGCGGGCCGGGTGCCAGGGGCGTTCCGGAGGTGGTCGGCGACGGGGAGGGCGTCGTGCTTGCAGACGCGGAACCTGTGATCACCGGAAGCAAGGTACCCGGCAAGGAGATGGACGGAGACGGCGTCCGCGGGGCCCGGGTTGCAGGGGTGCCGGCAGGGGTGTCACCCTGCTGCCCGGGTGCACCGTTTTCATCGCCCCGCTTGGCTTCCTGCTGCCCCGGGGTGCCTTGGCCCGAAGCGATGGTAAGTCCGAACGCCGCAGCAGATGCTGCCGCGGAAGCCTGCACCGGCGGGTCCTGGGGAGGGGAAACTGCATCGTCAGCCAAGGCTGCCTGGACGCCGGTGGAAAGAACCAGTACCGCTCCGACGGCCGCTGCTGCGGTACCACGTCGGATTCCCCCATGGATACCGGTCCGGGACAGTGAAAGCTCGGACCTGTTTGAAACCATAGTCATCGACCCTAACCAGAACGGTTGGCCGATTGAAAACCGGAAAGACCGGCGGGGCGTGTCCTGGATGGGCTCCGAAAACCAGACCCGGCCGCTTGACCAGCAGCGATGCTCAGGTGGCGGTCAGTTGACCGATTTGCTCACGTGTGTCGGCCACCACAGCGGCCAACCCGTTCCCGGCCACCCAGCCGCCCACTACGGCCAGGCCGCCGGCGGCGGCGCAGGCCCTGCGGATTTCCGTTGCCCGTTCGCGGTGGCCCACCGCCGCGAACGGCAAGGCGCCCCGCCACCGGACCACATCCCAGCCCTCCACGTCCTCCCCCGTGATGCGGACGCTGAGCAGTGCGGACGCGTCACGGACGGCGGCCGCGAACAATTCTTCATCGGCTTCCGGCCCGGCAAGCTGGGCGGAAGCGCCGTCCACCCGGCCGTAGGAGAGGCGCACCACGTGCCTCCCGGGACCGGCGGCGGCAGCCAGCCAGTCCCATTTGCCAGTGGCATGCGTCAGGGCCTTGGCCTGGATCCCCGGCGTTTGCGGGGCCACCAGGATCCCGGTTCCCCGGGGCCTCGCGTCCAGGTCCGGTTTGTCCAGGACCAGCGTGACCAGCTTGACGTCCGGCCCGGAGGCCGGCTTCTTCCCTGCGATGGCAGGAACTGCATCTTCCAGGAGTTCGACGGCGGCAGGCCCGTCCACAGCCACGACCAGCAGGGCGGCGCTATGGGAAGCCCCGGCCGCTTCAACGCGCCAGCCGTCCTGGGTGCGGGCGACAGCCGTGACGGCAGTGCCCGGCAGCAGCGTAACGCCCAGGCGCTGGAGCTCCGCCACCAGGGCGTCCACCAGGATGCGCATGCCGCCTTCGAGCCCGGCGACGGCGGAGCCTGCCTTGGCCGGTTTACCGGTCTGGGCTTGCTGCGCCGGTTGTCCTTTTTGAGCCTGCTGGGCTGCCGCAGTGCCGGCGCGGCGGCGCTGCGCCAGCACCGCGGCAGCGAGGGAACCATGCTTCCGCAGGCCTGCACGCAGGCCCGGAGCCACCATGTCGACGTCGAGGAGGCCGGGGTCGGCTGAGTGGACGCCGCCCACCACCGGCGAGACGAGCCGCTCCAGCACCCGCGACCCCATCCGGGCCCGGACCAGGGCGGCCACGCTGGTAACACCCGCGCCGGCTCCTACGGAGGCAGGCAGCAGGCGGTCCAGGGAGGCGCGCAACGAGCCAAGTGTCCCCAGGGTGCGCCGCACCTCAGGATCCCAGGGGTTCGCCGGAATGCCCAGGACTCCGGTCCGGGGCAGTTCGCGGGGCCCGTCCGGAAGATGCACCCAGGCACCGCCGGGCCGCGGAGGAACGATCTTTCCACCCAGGCCGAGCTCGGCGCAGAGCCGGGCGACGGCGTCGGACCTTGTGGCGAACGACTCGGCGCCGCTGTCAAGGGTGAGTCCGGCCACCACGTGGCTGCCCACGCAGCCGCCCCACGCCGTCCCCGCTTCAAGGACGGTCACCTGGTGGCCGGCGGCGGCAAGTTCCCGGGCGGACAGGAGCCCGGAGATCCCGCCGCCCACCACCAATGCTGTGCCGGGCACTGCCGGAGAGCTGCCCACGGGTTTACTCCGATGAAATGGAGTGGATGAGTTTCACGACCCGGGTCAGGACGTCAGGGTCCGCTTCCGGCGGTACGCCGTGGCCAAGGTTCAGGACGTGGCCCGGCGCTGCCGATCCCGCGGCTATGACCTCGCGGACGTGGGCTTCGAGGATTTCCCAGGGGGCTGACAGCAGCGCGGGATCGATGTTTCCCTGCAGCGGCACCGTTCCGCCCAGGCGGCGGTTTGCTTCGTCGAGCGGCAGCCGGTAGTCAACGCCCACCACGTCCACGCCTACGTCGCGCATGGCAACGAGAAGTTCGGAGGTGCCGGTGCCAAAGTGGATCAGCGGGGCGCCGAGGTGGCGGACATGGTCCAGGGCACGGGCCGACGCCGGCGCAACATATTTGGTGTAGTCGGCCAGTCCCAGCGAGCCTGCCCAGGAGTCGAAGAGCTGGGCGGCCGAGGCACCCGCCTCGAGCTGGGCCTGGAGGAACATGCCGGAGGCGTCGGCAGCCCAGTTGGCCAACGCGGCCCAGGTCTCCGGGTCCGCATGCATCATGGTCCGGGGGCCAAGGTGGTCGCGGGACGGCTTTCCCTCCACCATGTAGGCGGCAAGGGTAAATGGTGCGCCGGCGAAGCCGATGAGGGGTGTCTTGCCCAGTTCGGCCACCGTCAGCCGAACGGCTTCGCGGATGGGCTCCAGGGCTTCCCAGGTGAGCTGCGGCAGGGCGGCAACGTCGGCCGCGGTGCGCACGGGCCTTTCCAGGACGGGCCCCACCCCGGGCACGATGTCCACTCCAACACCGGCCAGCTTCAGCGGGATCACGATGTCGGAGAAGAAGATGCCTGCGTCCACGTCATGTCGGCGGACGGGCTGGAGGGTGATCTCGGAGGCCAGCTCAGGACGGAGGCACGAGTCCAGCATCGCAATGCCCTCGCGCACCTTCAGGTATTCCGGCAGCGACCGGCCCGCCTGGCGCATGAACCACACGGGACGGCGGGACGGCGTGCCCCCGCGGTAAGCCGTGATCAGCGGGGAGTCGGCGGTGCGGCCGTCCATCAGTGGATGGTCTGCGGCGAGGGCGCCGGCAGCTGAGACGGCGGGGCTAGGAGTCATGCTTTTGATTGTGCCCAAAAAGAGCAGCAAAAGATAACGACAACCTGTCGCTGCCAGGGCCCGCTCCGGTAAGGTGGCGCGAATCACCGCGAAGTGTGGCGACTATCCTTTCCGGAGGTTGTTCTACCGGGCAACGAAAAAGCTATGATTGGTCTGCTGTGGTTCTTTTCTCATTGGTGGCTACACACGCCGACATCGATCTTGAAACCGTTGCTCAGTTGAGCAACGGTTCCTCCGGGATTGCCGCATCCGCGCTGACCGAATCCCCTGCCGTGGCCGGGGCGGTGGTCCTTGCCACCTGCAACCGTTACGAAATCTACGGTGAGGCTCCCAACCCGCACGACGTCGAAGCGGCCCGGGCAGCCCTCGTATCACGCATCAGCGAGGCCAGCGGCCTGGCCGAACCCCTCGTCTCCCGTTCCTTCAGCACCCGGACGGGACCCGAGGTGACCCAGCACCTGTTCGCCGTCAGCGCTGGACTGGACTCCGCCGTCGTGGGTGAACGCGAAATCGCCGGGCAGGTGCGGCGGGCGCTGATCAACGCCCAGCACGATGGCACCGTCAGCGCCGGCCTTGTCCGGCTGTTCCAGGCGGCCTCGAAGACCGCCAAGGATGTGGGCGCCCAGACCGCCCTTGGTTCCCGTGGGCTTTCCATCGTCTCCGTGGCACTGGACCTGGCCACGGATCTTTCCGAAAACCCTGACTGGTCAACCAAGAAGGTTGTGCTTTTCGGGACGGGCGCCTACGCCGGCGCCACCATGGCACTGCTGCGCGAACGCGGCTGCACGGACATCTCCGTCTTCTCCTCATCCGGCCGGGCCGAAGGCTTCGTGGCCTCGCGGGGCGGTGTGGCCCTGGACGTTGAGTCCCTGCGGCCTGCGGTGGCCGCCGCCGACGTCATGATCGGCTGCAGCGGCTCGGATAACCGCGTCGAGGCTGATGAACTGGCCCAGGTCCGCGCCGGCTCCGCGCAGCCCCTGATCGCCATCGACCTGGCCCTCACGCACGACTTCGACCCCGCCGTCGGCGAGCTGGACGGCGTTGAGCTGCTCACCCTCGAATCGGTCCGGCTCGCGGCACCGCAGGAACAGGCGGAATCACTCGCCCAGGCCAGCGGCATCGTGAAAGGTGCGGCCAAGGCCTTTGAGCAGGAACGCGAAGCCCGCTCCGTCGATTCGGCCATCGTTGCCCTCCGGCGCCACACCATGAACGTGCTGGACGCGGAAATGGAAAAGGTCCGGGCCCGGCACGGCTGCACCGCCGCCGCCGAAGAAGTGGAGTTTGCCCTCCGCCGCATGGTCAAGCAGTTGCTGCACGTGCCCACGGTGCGCGCCCGTGAACTCGCCGCCAACGGCCAGCAGGACGACTATGTGGCAGCGCTGGAAGCGTTGTACGGCATCACCGTCGAACAGCCGGCCACCGCACCGGCCGCCTCCCCCGCACCGGCTGAGGCCGAGTGCCCGGTGGACCACAAGGGCCGCGAAACCGCCTGAGCCCCTTGCTCTATCAGATATGGCTCCTAAACCATCGGTTTGGGAGCCATATCTGATAGAGCAACTGTTAGTAGACGGGCTTTTCGGGTTCCACGTCCCGCACCCAGGCCAGGATCCCGCCGTCGAGGTGGCTCACCCGCTGATAACCGGCCTGCCGCGCCGCCGCCAGCACGTTGGCGGACCGGGTCCCGGCCTTGCAGTGGAACACGATGTCCCGGTCCTGCGGAAGTTCGTCCCATGCCTCGCCGGCCAGGATACGTCCCTGCGGGATGAGCCTGGCACCATCGATCCGCACGATGTCGTACTCCCCTGCTTCCCGGACGTCCACCAGCTCGAAATCCTTGAGCCCGGCTTTCCGCGAGGCGAGCATGGTGGCGAGCTGGGTGGCGGTGACGGTGTGTTCGGTATCGGCCGGCGCTGCCGGCGTGATCCCGCAGAAGGCCTCGTAGTCCGTCAGTTCGGTGATGGGTTCCGCCGCAGGGTCCTTGGACACGCGGATCTCGCGCCAGCTGCCGCCTAGAGCGTCAAAGAGCGCCACACGGCCCAGCAGGGAACGTCCGACGCCGGTAATTAACTTCACCGCTTCGGTCACCATCAGCGACCCCACGGCGGCGCAAAGCATGCCGAACACGCCGCCCTCACCACAGGAGGGGACGGAACCTGCGGGCGGGGCCTCCGGGTAGAGGTCGCGGTAGGTGGGGCCGTGTTTCTCCCAGAACACGCTGACCTGGCCGTCGAAACGGAAGATGGAACCCCACACGTAGGGCTTGCCCAGGATGGCCGCGGCGTCATTGACCAGGTAGCGCGTGGCGAAGTTGTCGGCACCGTCCAGGATGAGGTCGTATCCGCTGAACAGCTCAAGAGCGTTGGACGAGTCCAGGCGCACGTTGTGCAGCCGGACGTCCACCAGCGGATTCAGTTCGGCGATGGCGTCGCGTGCCGACTCGATTTTGGGCCGTCCCACGTCGCCCACCCCGTGGATGACCTGTCGCTGCAGGTTGCTCAGGTCCACCACGTCGTCGTCGATGATTCCTATGGTGCCGACACCCGCCGCGGCCAGGTACAGCAGCGCCGGCGCGCCCAGGCCGCCGGCGCCGATCACCAGGACCTTGGCGTTCTTAAGCCGCCGCTGCCCCAGGGCTCCGATCTCGGGAATGATCAGGTGCCGGGAGTACCGTTCCACCTCGTCTGGGCTCAGGTCCGCAGCCGGTTCCACCAGCGGATCCAGGGAAAGGGTTGAAACATTTGCGGTGAAAGACGAAGCCATACTTCAATGTATGCCCCGGGATACCGCCGGGTCATATTACCCCGCAGTAAAGTGAAGGGTAACTGCAATGGAAAGAAGGACAACTGTGGTCCCTGAAGCACGGGCCGACCGCCCGCCCGCCGCCGAACCGCAAACTCCCTCCCGCCCCGCAGGCCAACGGTCCGCCCGGCTGCCCCGGGATGAGCGCCGCGCCCAACTCCTTGCTGCGGCCCAGGAAGTGTTCGTTGCCAACGGCTACCACGGTGCTGCCATGGACGAGATCGCTGAGACCGCCCATGTGAGCAAACCGGTGCTGTACCAGCACTTTCCTTCCAAACGCGACCTGTACCTCGCCCTGCTGGAAAGCCACCTGGCGTCCCTGACCGAACTGATGCTCGGTGCCCTGAACTCCACCACGGACAACGACGAACGCGTGCAAGCCGTTATGCGGGCGTACTTCCACTTCATTGCCAGCGACGACCAGGCCCACCGGCTGGTCTTCGAATCCGACCTGATCAACGACCCCGACGTCAGCTCCCGGCTGGAAACCTTCAACCGGACCTTCGCCGATGCCATTGCACGGGTCATCGCGGAGGACACCAAGCTCCCCCATCTCGAGGCGGAACTGCTGGGCCGCGGCCTGGCGGGGATGGCGCAGGTCAGTGCCCGGTACTGGCTGGAAACCGACGGCAACCTGGACCTCGATGTGGCGAGCGACCTCATCTACCGTTTAGCTTGGCGCGGAATCTCTCGCTTCCCCAAAGAGTCCTAGACTACAAATAAGACAACACCTCGTAGAGAAGTACGAGCACTTCACAGGCTGGGAGGCCCCCTTGGAAATTAAGATCGGCGTTCAGAACGTTGGCCGCGAAATCGTACTGGAATCGACCCAGGATGCCGAGACGGTGGCCAAGGTTGTCGGCGAGGCCATCAGCGAAGGCAATGAGCTGCGCCTCAAGGATGACAAGGGACGCCTGATCATCGTTCCGGGCAACGCCCTGGCGTACGTTGAAATCGGCGCTGAAGAGGTCCGCCGCGTGGGCTTCGGCCAGTTCTAACCCGCGCCGAAGAGGGAGACCCATGCTTTCGTTGACCATCGTGGTGCTGGCAACCGCCGCGGGCGGCTTCATCGTCTGGGCCAATGACAAGCGCCATGCCACCTACGGCGCGGCGCTGCCGGCTGGAATTGCGGTGGGTGTTGCTGCGCTGGCGTGGATCATCCTCATGACGGCCGGCTTCGGCTACCTGCCCGGCCTGACCTGGCTCCCCTGGGTCCTGCCCATGGTCCTGGGCATCGCGGCCGCAACCGGGGCCGTGGTCTACCTGGGCCGTTCGCGTACCCGCCACGACATGGAGCGGCTGACGGCCATCCTGCGCCGCTGATGCGTCTTTAAATGGCTGTGGCCACTACCCCCAGGGGTAGTGGCCACAGCCATTTAAGGATTGATCAGATTAGGCGGCGGTCAGAGGAACTCCGCCCGGCCCTCCATAGCCGACGACGCAAGGGCGTGCTCCCGGCGGGGAATCCGGCCCGCTGCCCTGGCCATCCTGCCCGCGATCACAGCGTGCTTGAATGCCTCGCCCATGAGGGCCGGGTTCTGCGCGCGCGTCACGGCCGTGGCCAGCAGTACGGCGTCACAGCCCAGCTCCATGGCAAGGGCGGCGTCGGACGCCGTACCGATACCGGCGTCCAGGACCACCGGAACCGATGCGCGCGAAACGATGAGCTCGATGTTGTGCGGGTTCAGGATCCCCAGGCCGGTCCCGATCGGGGCGCCCAGGGGCATCACGGCGGTGGCGCCGAGGTTTTCGAGCCGCAGGGCAAGCACGGGGTCGTCGTTGGTGTAGGCGAAGACCTTGAAGCCGCGGTTGACCAGTTGCTCCGTGGCCTCCACGAGCTCCACGGCGTCGGGCAGGAGGGTCTGTTCGTCGGCGATGACCTCCAGTTTCACCCAGTCGGTTTCCAGGGCTTCGCGGGCCAGTTCCGCCGTGAGGACCGCGTCCCTGGCGGTGAAGCAACCGGCGGTGTTGGGCAGCACCCGGATCCCGTGGTCCACCAGCAGCTGGAACAGCGAGCCGGTTTCGGCGGTTGAGTAACGACGCATGGCCACGGTGGTCAGGGCAGTGCCGGAGGCCAGGAGCGCTGCGCCCAGGCCGTCCGGGCTGGGCGCCCCGCCGGTGCCCATGATGAGGCGGGAGCCGAGGGCGACGCCGTCAATCACCAGGGCGTCGGCGGCACCTGTGTTCCCGGCGGGGTTGATGGTGCTGGTTTCGGTCATGGCGTCAGCCTCCCTGTACTGCTGTAACGAGTTCGATGTCGTCGCCCTCGGCGAGCACCGTGGCGAACCATTGGCTGCGCGGCACCACCTGGGCGTTATGGGCGACGGCGACGCCCAGTTTCCCACCGTCCGTCGCCTGCCCGTTGTCAGCCAGCGGGCGTCCGGTGACCTGGCTGACGAGCGTGGTGATGGAGGCGCCGTTCGCCACCGTGTGCGGGTTGCCGTTGAGGGTGATGTTCACGCTGTCTCCTTGATATCGGTGTCTTTTGCCGCCGGTGCCGGCCTGGAGAACCGGTCGGGGCTGAAGGGTGCCCAGCGGGGGTCGGCTTTTCCGTCCAGCAGTTCCGCGCAAATTGCTGCTGCCGCAGGTGTGAGGAGGACGCCGTGACGGAAGAACCCGGTGGCGATGATGAGCCCCGGGACGTGACCGGAATCCGCTCCGGATCCTTCGCTTCCTAAGGCCAGGTCCACCGGCACCCGCCCCAGCAGCGGTGCATTGTCCGGGGTTCCGGGGCGGGCACGGGCGGTGCACTCCAGCAATTCGAGTTCGGCGACGGCGGGCACCAGGGCCTGGGCATCGCGCAGTAGCTGGTAGACGCCGCCGGCGCTGACGGCATCGGACAGGGCGTCCTCGCGCTGGGTGGCTCCAATCACCACGGTCCCGTCCTGCCGCGGGACGATGTAGACCGGGACTCCGTGGACCAGGCCCCGCACCGTTGCTGTCACCAGGGGCTGGAGGTGCCGGGGAACCGCAAGGCGGAGGATGTCCCCGTGGACGGGCCGCAGCGGCAGTTCGAGGCCACGGGGCAGGTCCGCGAGCGCGCCTGACTGCAGGCCGTTGGCCACCACGGTTTCTGTTGCCAGGACGGCACCGCCACCGGCGAGCCGGACGCCGGCGACCGTTCCGCCTTCCCACATCAGCCCGGCTGCCCGTTTCGGCACGGCATACCCGTCCACCGCACCGGCCACGACCAGGCCAGGCAACTCCTGGGCGGCGCGGGCCAGGGCCTGCCGCAGGGCCGCCACCAACCGGCGGGGATCCACCTGGTGGTCCGCCGGGGTGTCGAGGGCACAGGCGATGGCAGGGCTGAGGAGGGGTTCGCGTTTGCGGGCCTCCCGCACGGTCAGGGGTTCCACGGCCAGGCCGCTCGCCTGCTGAACTGTGCGCAGGTCCATCAGCGCGCGGCGGTCGGCGGCGTCGGCACCCACGGCGAGTGTCGGCGTCGTGAGGTATCCGGAATCCGCCCCCGATGCATCGGTGACACCGGCAGCGAACGCCGGCCACCGTGACGATGCGTCCAGCATGAGTTCCAGGAGGTCCTCCTCCTGGTAGTGCAGTTCGCTCACCGGGGCCAACATGCCGGCCGCGGCCCAGCTGGCGCCGGCGCCCGGCGCATCGTCGATGAGGACGACGGAGCGTCCGGAACGCTGCAATTCCCAGGCGATGCCATGTCCCACCACTCCCCCGCCAATGACGGCGACGTCGGCACGAAGGGTGGAGGGGATGGACGCGTCAACGGATGCGGGCTGAGCGGTGCCGGGGGTATGCATCTGGGTTCCTTCCCTACGCCGGCATTAACCGGATCAGGTCAAGCGGTCGGCTCTGACGCCCTCTCAGCCCGGCGCTTTGTGACAGCTGCCGCGGGCTCCCGCAGTACCTCCCCAGTTTAGAGGAACTAGGCTTGCAGGCATGAATGCGACCACCTCATCCTTTCCCGCAGGTTCCCATGCTCCGGCCGGCGGAGTTGCCAGTGCCGAGGTTGTCAATGCCCGCGACAGCGAGGCCCTCAAGGCGCGCCTGTACCTCTGCACCGATGCGCGGCGGGACCGCGGCGACTTTGCGGAGTTCGTGGACGCGGCGTTTGCCGGCGGCGTGGACATCATCCAGCTGCGTGACAAGACCATCGAAGCCGCCGAGGAACTGGACCTCTTGGCGGTGCTGAAGGAAGTGGCGGTCCGGCACGGCAAGCTGTGGGCGGTCAATGACCGCGCCGACATCGCCGTGCTTTCCGGGGCCCCCGTGTTCCACATTGGCCAGAAGGACCTGCCGCTGGCGGCAGCACGCACTCTGGTCAACGGCAACGCCGCCATCGGACTTTCCAGCCACACCACCGAACAGGTGGATGCCGCCCTGGCCGCAACCGCCGGCCCCTCCGGGCTGGACTACTTCTGCGTGGGTCCGGTCTGGGCCACCCCCACCAAACCCGGCAGGGCCGCCGTCGGTCCCGAACTGGTGAAGTACGCAGCCGGGGCGTCCCGGCAGGCTGCCGATCCCGTGCCCTGGTTTGCCATTGGCGGCATCGACCACGGCAACGTCCACCAGGTGGCGGAGGCGGGTGCGCGCAGGATCGTGGTGGTCCGCGCCATCACCGAAGCCCCTGATCCCGCCGCAGCTGCTGCCTCCCTCCTCGACGCGCTGGACGCCGCCGGCTCCTGAGCCTGCTTAATCGCGGAACTTGGGGCTACGCTGAATTTTGTGTCACATCATCGGCTGGCTCCCAACGTTCACGACCACAAGAATGCCTTGGAAGAGGCGCTGGGCCTGCTGCGGACGGAACTTGAACTTCCCGGCCCCTATCCCGCCGAAGCCGTGGAAGACGCCCTGGCCGCCGTGGCGGCGCTGCAACTGCCGTCCTACGACCTGACCGCCGTCGAGTTTGTCACTATCGACCCGGCGTCCTCCACGGACCTGGACCAGGCGGTGTTCATCGAATTGGACGGGGACGGCTACCGCGTGATGTACGCGATCGCCGATGTTCCGGCCTTCGTTGCGCCGGGAGGTCCCCTGGACGCCGAGACGCGGCGGCGCGGACAGACGTTCTACGCACCGGACGGCCGGATCCCGCTGCACCCGGAAGTCATCAGCGAAGGGGCCGGGAGCCTGCTGCCCGGCCAGGAGTGTTCTGCCTTCGTATGGGATTTCACTCTCGACGGCGAAGCAACCGTCCTGACAGTGGGCGTCCGCCGGGCGCGGGTCCGCAGCCGTGACAAGCTCAGCTACAAGGGCGCCCAGGCAGACCTCGACGCCGGGACGGCCTCCCCCGTGCTCCATCTGCTCCGCGAGGTGGGCCTGAAGCGGGTGGCACTGGAGCGGGCGCGTGAAGGCGCCAGCCTCAACATGCCCGAACAGGAGATCGTCCAACTGCCCGACGGCGGCTACCGGATTGACGCCGTTCCGCAGCTTCCCGTGGAGGACTGGAACGCGCAGATTTCGTTGATGACCGGGATGGCGGCGGCGGAGCTCATGCTGGAGGGCAAGGTGGGCATCCTGCGAACTATGCCGGCCCCGGATGAACGGTCCCTGAGGCATTTCCGGCTGCAGACCGAGGTGCTGGGCAGGCCGTGGGACGGCGAAGTCAGCTACGGCGAATACCTGCGGTCACTGGATCCCACCGACCCGAGGCAGCTGGCCATCATGCATTCGGCAGGCATGCTGTTCCGCGGAGCCTCCTACACCGCCTTTGACGGAACCGTCCCCGAGGATGGGATCCAGTCCGCCATCGGCGCGGCGTATGCCCACACCACCGCGCCGCTGCGCCGCTTGGTGGACCGCTTCGTCCTGGTCATCTGCGAGGCCCTGAGCAATGGCGGCGATGTTCCCGGCTGGGCACGCGAAGCCCTGCCGCTGCTGCCTGGCATCATGGCGGGATCGGACCAGCTGGCGTCCCGGATGGAACGCCTGGCCCTGGACACCGTGGAGGCGGCCCTGCTGCTGAACCACATCGGGCAGGAGTTCGACGCGATCGTAATCTCCGGGTCCAAGCCGCAGAACGGCAGTGGAAGCAACGGGAAAAATGGCAACGGCAATGCGAAGAACGGCAACGGAAGCTCCGGGATCATCCAGATCGCAGAACCCGCGGTGACCGCGCGCTGCGCCGGCGAATTGGAATCCGGCACCAAGGTACGGGTCCGGCTGGTGTCCTCGGACATCACCACCCGGGAGATCCACTTCGAACTCGTTTGCTGAGGAACCAGCGGACGCCGCAGGCGGGCCGAAAGCGTGTTTCCGCACCCATGCGGCTAGACTGGAGGGGTAGAACTGGATGCCCGGTCGTTGATTTCCTCCATTTGAAACCAACAAGCCCGCCCCTACGCGATCTTGAGATTTGCCCGCTGGTCCCCAGTGCCAGCATTAGATAGCCCGCGATCGGCTTCCACTGGAATCGCTTTCGCGCCAGAGCGTGCTCCGGAGCGGCCAGCCTTGGCCGGCCCGTTGAGCAGGCAGCGCCAATGCCTAAATGAATAAGGAAACTCCCCTGTGAGTGAATTGCATACCCACCAGCTTCTGAGCGACGTGTCCGGTACCGAGACCATCGAACCGGAAGAGACCATCATCTCGGACGAGACGCCGCACGAGATCGCCGAGAAGTCCTTTGCCGACTACAACGTCCGCGAAGACATCGTGGAGTCCCTGGCCGACGCCGGGATCACGCACCCCTTCCCCATCCAGGCCATGACCCTGCCGGTGGCCCTGGGCGGCCACGACATCATTGGCCAGGCCAAGACCGGCACCGGCAAGACCCTCGGTTTTGGCATCCCGGCGCTCCAGCGTGTCATCGGCCAGGACGACCCCGGCTACGCCAAACTGGCCGTGCCGGGTGCCCCACAGGCCTTGGTCATCGTTCCCACCCGTGAACTGGCGGTACAGGTGGCCAGCGACCTCCAGACCGCGTCGCGCAAGCGCAATGCCAGGATCACCACCATCTACGGTGGCCGCGCGTACGAACCCCAGGTCGAGTCCCTGAAGCAGGGCGTCGAGGTAGTGGTTGGCACCCCCGGCCGGCTGATCGACCTCTACAAGCAGAAGCACCTGAGCCTGAAGAACGTCAAGATCGTGGTCCTTGACGAAGCCGACGAAATGCTGGACCTGGGCTTCCTGCCGGATGTGGAGACGTTGATCGCCGCCACCCCCGCCGTCCGCCAGACACTCCTGTTCTCCGCCACGATGCCCGGCCCCGTCATCGCCATGGCCCGCCGGTACATGACCCAGCCCACCCACATCCGCGCAGCGGATCCGGAGGACGAGGGCCTGACCAAGCGGGACATTCGCCAGCTGATCTACCGTGCGCACAGCATGGACAAGACCGAAGTGGTGGCACGCATCCTGCAGGCACGCGGCCGCGGGCGGACCATCATCTTCACCAAGACCAAGCGCACCGCCGCCAAGGTGGCCGAGGAACTGGTGGACCGCGGCTTCGCCGCCGCCGCCCTCCACGGGGACCTGGGCCAGGGCGCCCGTGAACAGGCGCTGCGGGCGTTCCGCAACAACAAGGTGGACGTCCTGGTAGCCACGGACGTTGCCGCCCGCGGGATCGACGTCGAGGACGTCACCCACGTGGTCAACTACCAGTGCGTGGAAGACGAGAAGATCTACCTGCACCGGGTGGGCCGCACCGGCCGCGCCGGCAACAAGGGCACCGCAGTCACGTTCGTGGACTGGGACGACATGCCGCGCTGGGCGCTGATCAACAAGGCACTGGGCCTCAGCGTCCCGGAGCCCGTGGAAACCTACTCATCCTCCCCGCACCTGTACACGGACCTGGATATTCCCGAGGGCACCAAGGGCCGCCTGCCCCGCGACAAGCGGACGCTGGCCGGCGTCGACGCCGAGGTGCTCGAGGATCTCGGCGAGACTGGCAAGAAGAACACCCGCGGCGGCCGGGACTCAGGCCGCTCGCGCGACCAGGACCGGGACGGACGCGGGCGCAGCAAGGGCGGCAACCGCGAAGGAGGCCGCAGCAGCGATTCGGCCGGCCACTCGGGTGAGCGCCGGCGTCGTACGTCCAACCCGGAAGCCGCACCTGCCGGTGAAGCTGCCGCCCCGGCAGCCGACGGCGCTCAGCCCTCGCGCGCCCGCCGCACCCGGACCCGCACCCGCCGCCGCAACGGCGAAGTGGTGGCGGGTGCCGACAAGGGCACGCAGCCTGGCAACTCCGAGGGCTAACTGCCTCGATGACTGACACTGTTTGGGCGCCGGACGGCGGCAGCCTGGTGGTGCACGCGGACAACGCGGAGTACCTCCCCACGCTGCCGGACGGCGCCTTCACACTGATTTACGTGGACCCGCCCTTCAACACCGGCCGGCCGCAGCAGCGCCAGGAAACCCGCATGGTGGTCAACGCCGGCGGCAGCGGGGACCGGGTGGGTTTCAAGGGCCGCTCCTACGACACGATCAAGGGCGCCCTGCACCGCTACGACGACGCGTTCAGCGACTACTGGTCCTTCCTGGAACCCCGGCTCGTGGAGGCCTGGCGCCTGCTGGCCGATGACGGCACCCTGTACCTGCACCTGGACTACCGCGAGGTGCATTACGCCAAGGTCATGCTGGATGCGATCTTTGGCCGGGAATGCTTCCTGAACGAGATCATCTGGGCCTACGACTACGGCGCCCGCGCGAAAAACCGGTGGCCCACCAAGCACGACAACATCCTGGTCTACGTCAAGAACCCGGCCAAGTACCACTTCGACAGCGCCGAGGTGGACCGTGAACCCTACATGGCACCGGGCCTGGTGACTCCTGCCAAGCGGGAGCTGGGAAAGCTGCCCACCGACGTCTGGTGGCACACCATCGTCTCGCCCACCGGCAAGGAAAAGACCGGCTACCCCACCCAGAAACCGGAGGGCCTGGTCCGGCGCGTTGTCGCTGCCTCGTCCCGTCCCGGGGACTGGTGCCTGGACTTCTTCGCCGGCTCCGGCACCCTGGGGGCAGTGGCCGCAAAGCTGGGCCGGAAGTTCGTGTGCGTGGACCAGAACCAGCCGGCCATTGACATCATGGCCAAGCGGCTGGGTGCGCACGCCACCCTGGTATCCCGCCAGCCCAGCTAGGTTCCCGCCGGCCCTTCGGGGACGGGCTGCGTTTCAGGGGCGGACGACCATGGCTCCCGTCCCGAGTTCCTCGATCCGCGCCAACATGCCTGGCGCCGTGAGGTTCTCCCCGAGCAGGTTGGGCTTCCCGGTTCCGTGGTAATCAGAGGAGCCGGTGACCAGCAGGTCATGCTTCGCCGCGAGCCGGCGGAGGAAGTCGCGGCCCTCCTCCGGATTGTCCCGGTGGTCGATCTCCAGGCCTGCCAGGCCGGCGTCGATCATGTCGCGGTACGTACGCTCCCCCACGATCCGCCCCCGGGCGGAGGCCACCGGGTGGGCGAACACCGGCACGCCGCCGGCGGCACGGACAAGTTCGACGGCGGTGGCAGGGTCCGGAGCGTAGTGCGGAATGAAGTACCGCGAGCGGGAGGTGAGGATGGAGGCGAAGGCCTCCGAACGGTCCTCCACTACCCCTGCGGCAACGAGGGCGTCGGCGATATGCGGCCGGCCCAGGGTGGCGCCGGGCGCAACGTGGTGGATCACGTCGTCCCAGGTCAGCGGATAGTCTTCGGCCAGGATGGTCACCATCCGCTCGGCCCGGGTCTGGCGGGAATCCTTGGCCTTGGTGATCTCCTCCAGGAGGCCTGGATGGGTGGGATCGTGCAGGTAGCTCAGGAGGTGGACACTGATGCCCTCCTCCGTCCGGCAGGAGACCTCCATCCCAGGTACCAGGGCCACCCCGTACGTTGCAGCAGCGGCGGAAGCCTCCGCCCAGCCTGCCGTTGAATCATGGTCGGTCAGCGCCACCACGTCCAACCCCGCACGGGCAGCAGAGGCCATGACATCGGCAGGGGTCTCGGTGCCGTCGGAGACGTTGGAGTGGGCATGCAGGTCAATCCTCACTTATCCAGCGTAGTGGACCGGGAACAACAGACCCGGGAGGCCTGTTCGCTTAGCCGGGAAGCTGGTGAGACGATTGTGCCGTGAACGATGCCGAAAACACCCAAAACTCTGCTTCCCAGCCGTTGGAGGAGCGCGTCAACAACCGCTCCCAGCGGCCCAGTTCCAACGCCTTCAAGGCCTTCATGGCCAGCAATTGGGCGCCGTCCAGCCAGGAGCTTCCCCAACTCGACGCCGTCGCCCCCTATGCCGCAAACCGGCGCAAGGCGATCTCCGCCCTGTTCAAGGGCGAACGCCTAGTCATCCCCGCGGGGCCGTTGAAGGTCCGGTCCAATGACTGCGACTACCGTTTCCGCCCGCACTCCGGCTTCGCGCACTTGACCGGACTCGGCCTGGACCACGAGCCGGACGCGGTCCTGATCCTGGAACCGGTGGAAGAAGGAACAGGCGAGGACGGCGGGAACCACCGCGCCACGCTCTACTTCCGGCCGCTGGCCGGCAGGGACACGGAACAGTTCTACGCGGACTCCCGCTCGGGCGAGTTCTGGATCGGGGCCCGTCCCACCCTCGAAGAGTTCGAGGCCCGCCTGGGCCTGGCCACCGCACACATCGACCAGCTGGAAACAGCCATCACCAAAAATGTGGGCGCCCCGGAAATCGGCGGCATTTCCATCCGCCTGGTCCGTAAGGTCGACGAGAACATCGACGCCCTGGTGGACACCGCCCGCTACAACACCGCCAGGGACCCCGAGAACCTGGACCTGGGCGTCCTGGATGCCCTGGACGAAAAGCTCAGCGAGGCGCTCTCCGAACTGCGCCTGCTGAAGGACGAGTGGGAAATTGAGCAGATGAAGATCGCGGTGTCCGCTACCGTGGAAGGCTTCGAAGAGGTTGTTAAGGCTTTGCCGCGCGCCCTCACCCACGCCCGCGGCGAACGCGTGGTGGAGGGAGCGTTCTTCGCCAGGGCCCGCGAGGTGGGTAACGAGCTTGGCTACGACACCATCGCGGCCTCCGGCAACAACGCCACGGTGCTGCACTGGACCCGCAACACCGGCCGCATCCACGCCGGCGAACTCCTGCTCCTGGACGCCGGCGTCGAGGCCGACTCGCTCTACACCGCGGACATCACCCGGACGCTTCCGGCCAGCGGCACCTTCAGCGACATCCAGCGCAAGGTCTATCAGGCGGTGCTCGATGCAGCCGATGCCGGCTTCGCCGCCGCCCAGCCGGGGACCAAGTTCCGCGACATCCACACCGCGGCCACCACGGTCCTGGCCGAGCGCCTGGCAGAGTGGGGAATCCTGCCCGTCACTGTTGCGGAAGCGATCAGCCCGGAAGGCCAGCAGCACCGCCGCTGGATGCCGCACGGCACCAGCCACCACCTGGGACTGGACGTCCACGACTGCGCGCAGGCCAAGCGGGAACTCTACCTCGACGGCGTCCTGACCGAAGGCATGGTGTTCACCATCGAGCCGGGCTTGTACTTCAAGAAGGAAGACCTGGCGATCCCGGAGGAGTACCGCGGCATCGGCGTCAGGATCGAGGACGACATCCTCATGACTGCTGAGGGCCCCGTCAACCTCAGCGCAGCGCTGCCTCGCAAGGCAGAGGACGTGGAGGACTGGATGGCCGGGATCTACCGGACCGAAGAAGCCTGATTCGCCCCAGCGATTAACAAAGAGCGGGACCGCCGGATTCTTTCCGGCGGTCCCGCTCTTTGTGTGTCCTGCTGTCAGGCTCTGTAAACCTACCGGCTGCTACTGCCGGTGTTCGCCCCGGTGCTGGTCGCCGTCGGATCCGTAATGTTCTTCCGCACGATGTGCTCCACCATGGTGTTCCTGCTGTTCCGCACCATGTTCCGGGCTATGTCCCGGACCTTGCTGCCCGGCGTCCGCGGCGGGACCCTGCGGGAGCCGGACGCCGTACTGGGGACGGCCGTCCGGCAGGTCCGGGTAGCGGACCGAACGGACGGGCTGTTGCTGGCCGCCGCCATACTGCTGGTTGCCCTGCTGCCCGGCGTCGTGCGGATACGCGTGTCCGTCCTGGGCCGAGGCACTGTGCTCGGGTCCCTCGTGGGAAGGGCCTGCAGGCCGCTGGCCGTACGGGTCATTCCAGCCGGCCGGACGCGCGGGCCCCTGCTGCTGCGGATGCTGCTGCTGGTGGGGCTGGTTGTAGTAGTCGTTTTGCGTGTACGGACCATGGCTGGAGGCGGCGTCGGAACGGGACATCGGCAGCTGCTGCAGCAGGCGCCGGGCCTCGTGGGCTGCTTCGGGGGCCACGATGACGTCATAGTTCGTTGCCACCACCTGGCTGGTGGACGTGAAGTCGCGCTTGCCGCGCTGCATGGCGTAGGTGACGATGCCGAAGAGCATGAAGAAGGCGGCACCCATCAACACCGACGTCATGATCGAAAAGTATCCGGGGGAAGACGCGAAGAAGGACAGCATGACGCCGACGAACAGGCCAAACCACATACCGCTCAGTGCCCCCGAAAGTGCCACCCGGGGGTAGCTCAGCCGCCCGGTCACCCGCTCCACCATCTTCAGCTCATTGCCCACGATGGAGACCATCTGGACCGGGAACTGCTGGTCCGCCAGGTAGTCCACGGCTTTTTGCGCGTCGAGGTAGGAGGTGTAGGAGCCAACGGTGTCACCGGTGGGAACAGCCCGGGCATCGTCCGGTCCGTTCGGGGCGCCGGCCCTGGGTGCACCAAATAAGTTCGACATAACCCCATTCTTGCCCATCAAGGTGGGTGCTGCCTGTAAATTCAGCTAAAAGAGAGCAGACTCGGTAGCCTGTAGTGGTGAGCACAACACCTACACGCGTCTTCGTGGCGCGCCTTCTGGGCCTCGATGTCTTCGACCCGCTGGGCGACCGGCTGGGCCGGTTGCGCGATGTTGTTGTGCTGTCCCGGGGAACCCAGGGTGCCCCGCACGTGGTGGGCATCGTGGTGGAAGTTCCGGGCAAGAAGCGCGTCTTCGTGCCCATGACCCGCATCACCTCGATCGACCAGACCCAGGTCATTTGCACCGGCCTGGTCAACCTGCGCCGGTTTGAACAGCGCGGGGCGGAAACTCTGGTGGTAGCTGAGATGTTCGACCGGCGCGTCACGCTCCGCGACGGCAGCGGCGACGCCACCATCGAAGACATCGCCATCGACCAGCACAGGTCGCGTGACTGGTTCGTCAGCAAGCTCTTTGTCCGGCGCGGGCATTCGCTGTCGCCCCTGAGCCGGCTGCGCCGCAACGAAACCTTGATCATTGACTGGGCAGACGCCCAACAAGGCCAGAAGACCGAGCCGCAGGCCGCCACCCAGTTCGTGGCCAACCACGAGGACCTTAAACCCGCCGACTTCGCCGAGGCCCTCCAGGAGATGAGCGACAAGCGCCGCTTCGAGGTGGCCAGCGAACTGCAGGACGAACGCCTGGCGGATGTCCTCCAGGAGCTCCCGGAGGACGACCAGGTGGAAATCCTCTCCGCACTGGATCTCCAGCGCGCAGCCGACGTGCTGGAGGAGATGGACCCGGACGACGCCGCCGACCTCCTTGGTGAGCTCCCCTCTGCCCAGGCCGAGGAACTGCTGCAGCTGATGGAACCCGAAGGCGCCGAGGACGTCCGCCGCCTGCTCGAATATGACGAGGACACGGCCGGCGGCCTCATGACCCCCGTGCCGGTGATCCTCCCCCCGGAAGCCACCGTCGCCGAAGCCTTGGCCCACGTCAGGCGCGAGGAGCTCTCCCCCGCCCTGGCGTCGTCGATCTTCATTGCCCGGCCGCCGCTGGAAACGCCTACCGGCCGCTTCCTGGGCGTGGTGCACATCCAGCAGCTGCTGCGTTTCCCGCCGTTCGAGGCACTGGGAAACCTGGTGGACAAGAACCTGGAGCCGCTGTCCGACCAGGCGCACATCAGCGAAGTGGCGCGGACGCTGGCTACCTACAACCTGAACTCCCTCCCGGTGATTAACGACGCCGGCCGGCTTGTGGGGGCGGTGACTGTTGATGACGTATTGGATCATTTGTTGCCGGACGACTGGCGCGCCCATGATGGCGAAGCCCCGATAAGAAAGCTCGGTGGCCGCATTGGCTGATATCAGTGCTCCGAAGAACCCCAACCAGCGGAACCTGGCCAAAGCGGAATCAAAAGGCAGCCTCGACACTCCCCTGAGCGGCAGGCAACGGATCCTGCCGACGTTCCGCCCGGACCCTGATGCGTTCGGGCACGCCACCGAGGCCTTCGCCCGGTTCATGGGTACGCCCCAGTTCCTGGTGTATATGACGGTGTTCTGCATCTTTTGGCTGGGCTGGAACACGTGGGCGCCGGTTGATTGGCAGTTCGACTCCCGGGACCTTGGTTTCACCCTGCTGACCCTAATGCTGTCGCTGCAGGCCTCCTACGCAGCACCCCTGCTGCTGCTCGCGCAGAACCGGCAGGACGACCGTGACCGCGTCTCCCTGCAGCAGGACCGCCAGCGCGCCGAACGCAACCTGTCCGATACCGAGTACCTCACCCGGGAGCTTGCCTCCCTTCGGATCGCACTGCGCGAGGTAGCCACCCGCGACTACGTCCGGGCCGAACTGCGTTCCCTCCTTGAGGACCTGCTCGAGGCCCAGGAGGAGCTGCGCACCCACGACGACACCGGCCCGGGATCCCACGAATCTCCGCGGGACAAGGTCAAGGACAAACTGCGCGAACAACGGGACCGGCAGCGCAGCCCGCGTACCCAGCAGATCCCCCGGGTCAAACCCGGCCACTCTGCCCAATGACCGCCAGGCCGTCCACTATCCGGCGGCCCGCAACTGCATGAAAGCCGAGGCTCCTCCTATGAGCGCCCCTATCGATCCCGCCACAGCAAGCGCCGCCCCGCTGCACCAGGCCGTCAACGACGCACTGGCCACGGTCATCGATCCCGAACTGCGCCGTCCCATCACCGAGCTGGGCATGGTGGATTCCGTCCAGGTGTCCGACGACGGCAAGGTCACCGTGGCGGTCCTGCTTACCATCGCCGGCTGCCCGCTGCGGGACACCATCACCGCCGATTCCCAAAAGGCCCTTTTCGCCGTTCCCGGTGTCACCGCCGTCGACGTCGAACTTAAGGTGATGGACCAGGCGCAGCGCGACGCCCTCAAGGAGAAGCTGCGCGGCGCGGGCGGGCAGCGCAGCATTCCGTTCAATGACCCCGGCTCGCTCACCAAGGTCTACGCTGTGGCCAGCGGCAAAGGCGGGGTGGGCAAATCCTCCGTCACCGTCAACCTGGCCAGCGCCCTGGCCGCCCAGGGCCTCCGAGTGGGCATCGTGGACGCGGACGTGTACGGATTCTCCGTCCCTGCGCTGATGGGCGTCACGCAAAAACCCACCCAGGTGGACGACATGATCCTTCCCCCCGTTGCGTATGGCGTGAAGGTGATTTCCATCGGCATGTTCGTCAGCGGCAACAAACCGGTCGCCTGGCGCGGACCCATGCTGCACCGGGCCCTGGAACAGTTCCTCACCGACGTTTACTTTGGCGACCTGGATGCCCTGTTCCTGGACCTTCCGCCGGGCACGGGTGACATTGCCATCTCCGTTGCCCAGTTACTGCCCAAGGCCGAAATCCTGGTGGTCACCACTCCCCAGGCGGCAGCGGCGGACGTCGCAGAACGCGCAGGTGCGATTGCCACCCAGACCGGGCAGAAGATCGCGGGCGTCATCGAGAACATGTCCTACCTTGAAATGCCCGACGGCGGGCGGATGGAACTGTTCGGAAGCGGCGGCGGGGCGGTCCTCACGGAACGCCTTAGCGCCACGGTAGGGGCCGACGTTCCGCTGCTGGGCCAGATACCCTTGGACATCCAGTTGCGGGAAGGCGGGGACTCTGGGGTGCCGATCGTCCTGGGCCAGCCGGCTTCGGCGGGAGCGGCGGCGCTGGCGGCCATTGCAGGGCAGTTGGCGGCCAAACCCCGCGGCCTGGCAGGGATGAAGCTGGGGCTGCAGCCCCGCTGAGCAGTAAGCCCCGATGACGAGGCAGGCCTAAGTGGCCGGGCGGGCTTAGGTGGCTTCGGTGTCGAACGGGGCAATCTCGCCCGGGGCCAGCCTCTCCACAACCCTTTCGGGCCGCGCAGGAGCGGACTCGGCTGCTGCCGCGGCGCCGGAAACTGCAGCCACGGCGGCCGGGGCGCCCGCGCTCACAGGCTTGGTGTCGTCGTCGAGCAGTGCTTCCTTGATGATGCGTCGGGGATCGTACTGGCGCGGATCGTATTTCTTCCAGTCGACATCGTCGATATCGATGCCCACTTCTTCCTTGATCTGCTCACGCGCGCCGTTGGCCATGCGGCGGACTTCCTTGACCAGGTTCGCCAGCTTCTGGGTATATTCAGGCAGCCGCTGGGGGCCGATCACCAGCACGCCAATGATCAGCAGAAGAATGAACTCCGGGCCGTTGATTCCAAACACTTTAGGAAGATTACCCTTTCCGGGCCACGAGTGACGATTCCCGTCCGGCGGACGGAGCAACAGTTCGGGTCACTGCGTAAACAGCGCCGCAATCTTGCCGAACCCGCGCTCCAGCCGTGCCTCCAGCGGCTCGGCCGCCTGCCCCTCTGAGCTGTCCGGAACAGCGGCCGCCACCCCCTCTGCGGCACTGTCCACAAGCCGTTTGAGGATGGGCAGGGCTTGGTTCGACTGCGCGGCGGGCAGGTCGGAGCGGTAGGTGACGGTGAGGCCTGCCGCGCGGTAAGTGGCGGCCCCTGGTGACGTGGCCCAATCCTGCGAGGGGCCTGTTTTCCCACCGTCGGCTTCCGCCGGCGCACTTCCGGCAGCGGCAGCCTCTACTGCCGCCTGCCCGGCGACGGGATGCTGTTCCGTGACGGTGGCATGATTGGCGCCGTCCGTAAGCCAAAGCTGCACCGCAGGCTGGCCGTCAACAACCAGCGCCTTGGCCGATTCCACGTGGAATCCCATGGCCTGCAGTTCAGGGCAGGCCCAGCCCTCGGAGCGCAGCGTTGCGAGCTGTGCCGCGGTCAACGTCCTGCCGTCCGCCGGTGTCTGCGAGGAGACATGCGAAAAGGCCGCCTCCGTGCCCACCGCCCCGCCGGCCGTGGGATCTCCAGCCGCCGTGAACGCCCCAACGGCCAACACTCCGGCCGCGGCCACTGTCCCGCCGGCAGTCAGCGCAAGGGCCCGGGCAGCCAGGCGGGAAGTGCTGCTGTGGTCCACGGACGGTGCCGGCTGTGCGGCCAGTTCTGAGGTGCGCGCCAGCAGCCGTGCGGTCAGGTCATCGCTGGCGGGCGGTACGGGAGCGTCCCGCAGACGCTCCAGGTACTGGCGTTCCCGGCGAACGGTGGCAGCGCACTCCTGGCAGGCCTCCAGGTGGCTGCCCGTGCGCTGATGCCTGCCACCGAAAGGAAACTGGGACCTCATGTGCCGTTCAGAGGATGCCGGCGATGCGCGGCATCTTGAGCTTGCGGCGGGACTGCTGGGGGCGCGGGTCGCGGTGGGCCAGCTTCTCCCGGAGCATCGTCCTGCCCCGGTGGATGCGGGACCGGACAGTGCCCAGCTTGACGCCCAGCGCCTCCGCGACTTCGTCGTAGGACAGCCCCTCGAGGTCGCACAAAACCACGGCAGCGCGGAAGTCCGGCGGAAGTTCCTCCAGCGCGGCCTGCACATCAAGATCGAGGTTGTTCAGTTCGAAGCTTTGCTCGGGACCGGGCTCGCGGCCCGGCAGCCGGGACTCTGCGTCCTCCGCCAGGGCATCGAAACGGATGCGGGTCTTCCGGCGCGCCTGGTCAAGGAACAAGTTGGTGGTGATGCGGTGCAGCCAGCCGTCGAGCGTTCCCGGCTTGAAGTTGTCCAGGGAACGGAAGACGCGGACGAACACTTCCTGGGTGAGGTCCTCGGCGTCGAACTTGTTGCCGGTCAGGCGGTAGGCCAGCCGGTAGACCTTCGCGGAATGGTTGGTGACCACTTCTTCCCAGGTGGGACGGACCCACTCATCATCGGGATTGTTGACTGCAGGGACAGGTGCCACAACTGAAGATGACATCGTCCACTCCCCTCGTGGAATGCTAACGCCCGGATACTGTTGACATCTCTGATTCGGCGCCGGTCACCTTTTGGATGAGCGGATACCAATCATGTCAAACTTGGCTGGGAATTTCCTGACCGCAGGCAAACTTCAGCCTTGGGCGCAACGGGTGCTTTCCCGGCCTGACCGGCCGGACACAGTAGGCTTGGGGAGACATTCCCCCCTTACGCCCAGAAAGCGAAATCCATGAGCGCCGACAAGTCCAGCAGCTGGTCCTATGCAGAAGATCTGCCCGCTGAGGATGAGGTTATGCTTCGGGCCCGGGAGCGGTCGTTTGAATTGGGCGTCAGCGCCATCAGCCCCGGCGTGGGCGCCGTCCTCACGGTGCTGGCTGCTGCATCCAAAGCCCAGACCGCCGTGGAAATCGGCACAGGCGCCGGCGTCTCCGGCGTGTGCCTCCTGCGCGGCCTAAGCCCGCACGCGGTCCTGACCACCATCGACGTGGACGTCGAACACCTGAGGGCGGCCCGCGAGGCATTCGCCGAGGCCGGCAGCCCGGCCAACCGTACGCGCACCATTTCCGGCCGCGCCGGCGATGTCCTGCCGCGGCTGACGGACGGGGCCTACGACCTGGTGTTCATCGACGCGGACAAGCCCGGCCTCCCCGGCTATGTGGAACAGGCCATCCGGCTGCTCAAGCGTTCCGGGCTGTTGGTCATCAACGACGCCCTGGACAAGGACAAAGTGGCCAACCCCGCCGGCCGGGAGCCCAACACGGTGACCCTGCGTCAGGTGGGCAAGGCGATCCGCGACGACGACAGGCTGGCGTCGGCAATGCTTCCCACCGGGGACGGCCTGCTGGTGGCCGTCAAGAAATAGGTATCCCCCAGAGACGGACAGGGTCCGCAGCCCGCAGGCTGCGGACCCTGTCCGGCACGTTTATTCGGTAACGCCGACCAGGCATTCCTTGAGATTGGCTGCTTCGGCAGCATTCAGTTCGACCACCAGGCGTCCGCCGCCTTCGAGCGGGACGCGCATGATCAGGCTGCGGCCCTCCTTGGTGACTTCCATTGGGCCGTCGCCGGTGCGTGGTTTCATAGCCGCCATGAGGAATTCCCCTCCATTTTGTCCCAGGACTGATCAGCCCGGGCGGGCTGTGTCCGCATGTCGATCAGGCGGCTATGGCGGGGTGTTGGCTCCACCGCCAAGGCTGCGCGTTTTCTGAATGCTTTTGTCCTTGCTTACCTATCATTATCGCGGAATTACCCGCACGTAGCTAATCGATGGACATTTTCCTGGGCGTGTTATTCCCGCCCTGACCTGCGCAGAAGCATGTATTGCTACGGCGGATAATCCCCTCCGCCGGGCAGCGGCGCCCACGCCCACAGCCAGACGATCCACACTACCTGGAGCAGCAGGAACATCACCACAACGGTCCCCCGGTACGCCCTCGACCGGGAGAGGAACACCGCGCCCAGGGCCAGTGGAAACAGCGGCAGCAACATCCTGAAGGTGCTGGTCTGCGGGTGGAGGAAGGCCAGCAGGTAGCCCATGTAGCAGGCGCACCACAGCCTCAGTTCGACGCCGAGCCGCACCACCGGGGGAAGGAACAGCATCGCGCCGAACAGCGCCACGAACATCACGGGGGCCAGGACGCCCACCACCGGGCCAAATAGCTCGACGCCGGTGTCGAACCACGGTTTGAAAGGCACCAGGTCCTGGCCGCGCCACACCGTCTCCGTTTTGGTATAGGCCTGCGGGTCACCCGTGGCCGCCCACGCCACCGCGGGCCAGGCGAGGCCGGAGACGCCTGCGACGGCGGTAAGCCCGGTAAGTGCCGCCAGGTCCCGGCCGGAATGGGATGCGTCATCGCTGCCGCGCTGCGGGCCGGCGCGGACGAATGCGACGGCGCGGAAGACCAGGAGCAGGCCCACCATGGCGGCAAAGGGGACACCCACCGGCCGGGACAGGCACAGCAGGACCACCACGGGCATGGCCCACAGGTACTGCCGGCGCACTACCAGCAGCAGGGCCCAGGCGAGCAGCAGGAGCGACAGGGGTTCGGCGTAGGGCACCTGGAGGACGGCGGAGACGGGGAAGACCGAGAAGAACGCAACCCCCCACATGGCGGTGGCATGGCCGGCCTTCTGCCGGAACAGTTGGTACACCGCCAGCGCTGCGGCCCAGCCGGCCAGCATGGCGATCAGAGTCAGCGAGGCTGCTGGGTTGAGGCCGGTGAGGCGACTGAGTCCGCCTGCCAGAGCCGGAAAGAGCGGGTAGAAGGCCCAGGTATTTTCCTGCACGTTGCCGGCAGTGTCCGTGGGAAGGACCGACGGGTAGCCGTTGGCGATGACCTGGCCGTACCAGCGCGCGTCCCAGATGTTGATGAAGTTCCAGTAGTCCGGCTTTGGCGGGAACCAGGGGTTGGGTCCCTGGTGGAGGGCCGCGGCCATGAAGATGCAGGCGGAAACCAGCCTCGCCGCCGCGTACAGGGCCATCACCTGGAGCCAGGACGGCCAACTGCGGACGGCGGAGGCCGCGCGGTGGGCTGCGTTGCCGGCCGATGCCAGCGGGTTGCGGCGGGCCACCGTGCTCACAGGCCACCCTTCCCCGGTGCTGCGTCCTCAGGGACCTGCGCGGAACCGCCATGGAGGGCAGCCTCTCCGGCGCTTCCTGTGCCCGGCTCTTCCCCTGCCTCATCACCGGTGACGGATCCGGCGTCGGACGACTGCTCCGCAGGATCCTCCGGGGCCTCCAGCCTGCCGCGAAGCTCGGCTATTTCCGCATCCTTTGCAGCCAGCTGGCCCCGTAGCTCGTCCAGGACCTGGTCCACCTGGTCCATCCGGTAGCCGCGCAGGCCAAGCGAGAAACGCAGCCGGGTCACGTCCTCGGGAACGGCGTTCCCGGGAAGGAGCACTGGCGGAAGGTTCGCGGGCGGCTCCTCGAATCCGCCATCCAGGAGTGCAGGCAGCCCGGTGTTGCCGGTTGCGCGGGAACGCCGGCCCAGGCCGGCCCAAAGGACCGCCGCCACCAGCAGGACGGCGAGGAAAACGAGGAAGAAGCTCACGGTTCCATCGTGCCAGACCCGCCGGCTGGAACCGTTGCGCCAGGCTACTCCGGCCGCTGCTCGCCGGTCATCGCTGGGGCCACCGCGACGTGCAGGACGCGGTCCACGGCTTCCGCGGGGTCGTCCACCAGTTGGATGAGGTCCAGGTCCTTTTCGGAAACCATGCCCTCGGCCACCAGCGTGCCCCGGATCCAGTCGATCATCGGTCCCCAGAAGTCGACGCCAAGGAGCACGATGGGGAAGGACGTCACCTTCCGCGTCTGCACCAGGACCATTGCCTCGAACAGCTCGTCCAGGGTGCCCAGTCCGCCGGGGAGCACAATGAAGCCCTGGGCGTATTTAACGAACATGGTCTTGCGGGCGAAGAAGTAGCGGAAGTTGATGCCGAGGTCCACCCACTGGTTCAGGCCCTGTTCGAACGGCAGCTCGATGCCCAGGCCCACTGACACCCCGTTGCCTTCCACCGTTCCCCGGTTGGCCGCCTCCATGGAGCCCGGGCCGCCACCGGTAATCACGGCGACTCCGGCCTCGGCGAGCTTGCGGCCCACTTCCACGCCCATCTCGTAGTAGATGCTGCCGGGTTTGGTGCGGGCTGAACCGAAGACGCTGACCGCTTTTCCAATGTCCGCGAGCGCCCCGAAGCCTTCCACGAACTCGCTCTGGATACGCAGCACGCGCCAGGGATCCGTGTGGACGAACTGGCCGGGGCCTTTGGTATCAAGCAGGTGCTGGTCCGACATTTCCACTGCCGCCTGCTTGCGGCGCAGCTCAAGGGGCCCCTTACGGCGCGGCTGGGAATTCTTGGCCGGATCTGCGTTGATGCTCATTCCCCTAGGCTAACCTCCAACTGCAGGTATCTCTTGAATCACGATCAGCACGAAGTTGGGGTGATTGGCGTCATAACCCCCGGTTGTTCGCTAGATTCTTTCCTATGACTACTCATGTGCCCGGCGATGCTCTCGTCTCCCTGAACGCCGTTAACAAGCATTACGGCCAGCTGCACGTTCTGAAGGACATCAACCTGCAGGTCCGCAAGGGCGAGGTTGTTGTGGTCATCGGACCCTCAGGTTCCGGTAAGTCCACCCTCTGCCGGGCCATCAACCGCCTGGAGACCATCGAGGGCGGAACCATCAGCATCGACGGGAAAGTCCTCCCCGAGGAAGGCAAGGAGCTCGCCCAGCTCCGCGCCGACGTCGGAATGGTCTTCCAGTCGTTCAACCTCTTCGCACACAAAACCATCCTTGAAAACGTGACCCTGGGGCCTATCAAGGTCAAGGGCGTTTCCAAGGGGGCCGCTGAAAAGGACGCCATGGCGCTCCTGGAACGGGTGGGCGTGGGCCACCAGGCCCCCAAACTCCCGGCCCAGCTCTCCGGCGGCCAGCAGCAGCGCGTCGCGATTGCCCGCGCCTTGGCAATGAAGCCGAAGGTCATGCTGTTCGACGAGCCAACCTCCGCCCTGGACCCCGAAATGATCAACGAAGTGCTGGACGTCATGGTCCAGCTCGCCAAGGAAGGCATGACCATGATCGTGGTCACGCACGAGATGGGCTTTGCCCGCAAGGCGGCGGACCGCGTGGTTTTCATGGCTGACGGCCAAATCGTTGAGGATGCCACCCCGGAGGAATTCTTCACCAACCCGAAGAGTGACCGCGCCAAGGACTTCCTGTCCAAGCTGCTCACGCACTGACTCAACCGAACAAACACACTTCAGTTCGCATCCAGGCCGGAAAACCCACGGCCATCAATGAAAGGAATGTCATGAAGACATTTATGTCCCGGCGGAAGTCCTTCGTCGTGGCGGCTACCGCTGCCCTCGCCCTGTCCCTCAGCGCCTGCGGCGGCGGCGACTCCGGCGGGTCCAGCAACCCGAGCCCGGTCGAGAAGCCGTCCTTCGCTGCCGGAACCACCATGGAGAAGCTGGCCTCCGCCGGCACCATCAAGATCGGCACCAAGTTCGACCAGCCGCTGTTCGGCCAGGTGGGCCTGGACGGCAAGCCCGTCGGTTTCGACGTTGAAATGGGCAAGCTGATCGCCGCCAAGCTGGGCATCCCCGCCGACAAGATCGAATGGTCGGAGACCGTCTCGGCCAACCGCGAACCCTTCATTGAGCAGGGCAAGGTGGACCTGGTCATCGCCACCTACACCATCAGCGACAAGCGCAAGCAGGTTGTCGACTTCGCGGGCCCGTACTACGAAGCCGGCCAGGCCCTCATGGTGAACAAGGACAACGACACCATCAAGAAGCCCGAGGACGTCAAGGGCAAGAAGGTCTGCTCCGTGACGGGCTCCACCCCTGCTGCCACGATCGTGGACAAGTACGGCGCGGAACTGGTCCCGGCCGCCACCTACTCCGCCTGCCTCGAGCCGCTGCGCAACAAGCAGGTTGAAGCCGTGACCACGGACAACGTGATCCTCGCCGGCTTCGTCGACAAGGAACCGGACGCCTTCAAGCTGGCCTCCGACGAAACCTTCACCAAGGAGCCTTACGGCATCGGCCTGAAGAAGGGCGACACCGAGTTCCGCAACTGGATCAACGACCAGCTGGAGTCCTTCGAAAAGGACGGCTCTTACAAGAAGGCCTGGGAAGCCACCGCAGGTTCGGTCATCAAGACCGCACCGAGCCTCCCGGCCATCAACCGCTACTAAACAGCGTCCACGCTGCCGGGGCTGCACAACGGCCCCGGCAGCACAGCTTTTAATCCGTCCACGCTTACAGCCGAAGGATCCTATGGACGTCATCATTGAAAACCTGCCCCTGTACTGGAGCGGTTTTCTTCGCACACTTTTCCTCTCCGCCGTCTCCGGCGTCTTCGCGTTGATCCTCGGCACCCTGCTGGCGGCGGCGCGCGTTTCACCCGTAGCGGCGCTGCGCGGTTTCAGCACTGTCTACGTGGAGATCCTCCGCAACACCCCGCTGACCATCGCCTTCTTCTTCGCAGCCGTTGTGCTCCCCCGGCTTGGGGTCAAGTTTGAGCAGTTCGAAATTGCCGCGATCATCGCCCTCAGCACCTACACCGCAGCGTTCATCGCCGAAGCTGTCCGCTCAGGTGTCAACAGCGTGCCCGTCGGCCAGGCCGAAGCCGCACGCAGTATCGGCATGAAGTTCGGCCAAGTACTCACGCTCATCATCCTCCCCCAGGCCCTGCGGACGGTGATCCCGCCGCTTATCAACATCCTGATCGCCCTGGTCAAGAACTCCTCTGTGGCCGGCGCGTTCTTCGTCCTGGAACTGTTCGGCTACGGCCGGCAGCTGGCCAATGCCAACGGTGACGCCGTCATCACCGTCCTGTTGGGCACCGCGTTCTTCTATCTGCTCCTCACCGTTCCGCTGGGAATCCTCGCCAACACGGTTGAACGAAAGGTGGCGATTGCCCGATGAGCTCCGTCCTGTACGACGTTCCCGGCCCCAAAGCACGCCGGATCTCCCTCATTGCCTCGATCATCGGCGGCCTGCTGATTCTCGGCCTGCTGGCCTGGATCATCATGACCCTGGGGCAGCAGGGCATCTTCGAGAGCCGCCGCTGGCAAATCTTCACCCGGGCCGACGTATGGCGGCTGCTCGGCAACGGCCTCGGGGCAACGCTTTCCGCGGCAGCCATTGCTGCGGTGATTGCCTTCCCGCTGGGCCTGCTGCTCTGCCTGCTGCGCATCTCGGACGCAGCTGCCATCCGCGTCCCCATGCGGATCATCCTGGAGTTCCTGCGCGGCATGCCCGTGGTCCTGATGATGCTCTTCATCCTGCTGGGGTTCCGCACCTCTGCCTTCGTCGCCGTCATCGCCGGCCTGGTGCTTTACAACGCCGCCGTCTTCGCGGAAATCATCCGCGCCGGCATCCAGTCCCTGCCCAAGGGACAGCGCGAAGCGGCGCTGGCCATCGGCCTGACCAGCTACAAGTCCCGAATGCTGATCGAGCTGCCGCAGGCCATCCGGCGAATGATGCCCTCGCTGGTGGCGCAGATGGTGGTGCTCCTGAAGGACACCTCACTCGGATACATCGTGGCCTACGGTGAACTGCTGCGCGCGGTGCAGGTCATGGCGGACTTCCTGGGTCCGCAGTACTTGTTCCCCGTATTCTTCGTAGCCGCCGCCATCTACATCGCCATCAACATCTCGGTGTCCCGGCTGGCTGTGTGGATCGAGCGCCGCGGCTCCAAGAAGGCTGCCGGCGGAACGGCCAAGGCGGAACCGGACGTCCTGGAAGCTGCGGCTCCCTAGTCTTCGCAGCTGCCCACCAAAGAGGGCCGGAACTCCCCTGGGAGTTCCGGCCCTCTGCTGTTTAACCCTTCCTCAGGCAGCGAGCCAGCTTTGGAGCGCGGCAAGGCATTTGCGAATGGCGTCGGCGTGGACGTGCTCGTTATCCTTGTGGGCCAGGAGCGCATCGCCGGGGCCGAAGTTCACCGCCGGGATGCCCAGTTCGCTGAAGCGCGCGACGTCGGTCCAGCCGTATTTGGGCTTGGGCTCGGCTCCCACGGCGGCAACGAAGGAGGCGGCGGCGGGGTGCTGCAGACCAGGCCGGGCCCCGGCTGCGGCATCGGTGCGCACCACGTCGAAGCCTTCCAGCAGTTCCCGGACGTGCGCTTCGGCCTGGTCCGGCGTCTTGTCGGGGGCGAACCGGTAGTTGATCTCCACCACGCAACGGTCCGGGATGACGTTGCCGGCGGTGCCGCCGTTGATCTTCACCGCGTTGAGGCTCTCACGGTAGTCGAGCCCGTCCACGTTGATGGTCCGGGGTTCGTAGGCTGCCAGGCGGGCCAGGATGGGCGCGGCGGCGTGGATGGCGTTGCTCCCCATCCACGCGCGGGCCGAGTGCGCGGCCTCCCCCGCCGTGCTGGCCTCGAACCGGCTCGTCCCGTTGCAGCCGCCCTCCACGGTGCCGTCGGTCGGCTCCAGCAGGATGGCGAAGTCTCCCTGCAGCAGGTCTCCGTGGTTCCGGACCAGGCGCCCCAGGCCGCTCTTCACCGCCTCCACTTCCTCGTGGTCGTAGAACACAAAGGTCACATCACGCTTGGGCTGCGCGCCGCCGTCGAACATTCCTGCGGCCAAGGCCAGCTGCACCGCCACGCCGCCCTTCATGTCCGTGGCGCCGCGGCCATACAGGATGCCCTCGCCCGCAACACGGGACTCCCAGCTGGAGGGGACGGTGCCCCTGGAACCTTCGGTGAGCGGCAGCGGGACGGTGTCCAGGTGTCCGGCCAGGATTACGCGCTCACTGCGGCCGAGTTCCGTCCGCGCGATGATCGCGTCGCCGTCACGCACCACGCTGAGCTGCGGAATCTCCAGCAGGGCGGCTTCGACGGCGTCCGCCAGCTGCGTTTCATTGCCGGACACACTGTTAATATCCATCAGGGCTGCGGTCAGCAACGCCACGTCCTGGCGGAGGTCAAGGGCGGATACGGCAGGTTCAGGGGCGGTTTCAGCAGTCACGAAGCCAGTCTAGTTCGAACCGCCTGCCCGGCCCTCGATAGACTGGGGCACATGACTGAGACCGCTTCCTCCGCCGTGCCCGCAACCCTGACCTCAACCGCTGATGACCGTTCCGCCTATGGCTTTGGCGTGGCCACCATCGCCACCGCCGGCAGCGAGGCGACAGTCCTGGACGTCTGGTTCCCGGCACCGGCACTTGGTGTTGCGGCGGAAGACCTCCGCTCGGTGGAAAACGCCGACGAAGCCCTGACCCGCATCGCGGAGAATGGCGCCGACGAGGACCGCGGCACGGAACAGAAGGTGGTCTTCGTCCAGATCAACCTGGATGAGGCCCCCGCGGACACCGCTGATGCCTACCTGCGGCTGCACCTGCTGTCACACCGCCTGGTCCAGCCCAACACCATCAACCTGGACGGCATCTTCGGCAAGCTCCCCAATGTCGTGTGGACCAACTTCGGGCCGGCGGCCGTCGAAGGCTTCGAACTGACCCGCGCAAAGCTGCGCCGCCGTGGTGCCGTCACCGTCTACGGCATCGACAAGTTCCCGCGCATGGTGGATTACGTGGTGCCCAGCGGCGTTCGGATTGCCGACGCCGACCGGGTCCGACTGGGTGCCCACCTCGCGGCCGGCACCACCGTCATGCATGAAGGCTTCGTCAACTTCAACGCCGGTACGCTGGGCACTTCCATGGTGGAAGGCCGGATCTCCGCCGGCGTTGTCACCGGTGACGGCAGCGACGTTGGCGGCGGTGCCTCGATCATGGGCACCCTCTCCGGCGGCGGCAAGGAAAAGATCACCATCGGCGAGCGGGTCCTTCTGGGTGCCAACTCGGGCGTGGGCATCAGCATCGGCGACGACTCGGTGGTGGAGGCGGGACTGTACGTCACGGCAGGCACCCGCGTCCGCGTTCCGGGACCCAAGGACGAGGTGGGCGAGGACACCACCAAGATCGTCAAGGCCGCCGAACTCTCCGGCGTCCCCAACCTGCTGTTCCGCCGCAACTCCACCACCGGCGCAGTGGAGGCCCTCCCCCGCAAGGGCCAGACCGTTGAGTTGAACGACGCCCTGCACGCCAACTAGTTCCTTCATGGCACCTCTGTCTGTGGCGCGCAGACGCGGCCTGCGCCGTCTGGCGGTGCTGCTCCTCACCCTCGCACTGGTAGCGGGAGGCATTTATACGGCGGTGTACTTTGTGCAGCGTTCCGAGACCCTCGTTTCGGAACGCTGCACAGCCAAGGCCGCCGACCGGACCGGGGAGCTGGCACCAGACCAGGCGTCCAACGCGGCCTTGATCACCGCGGCGGCGGTCCGGCGGGGCCTTCCCCCGCGTGCTGCCACCATCGCCCTGGCGACGGCCATGCAGGAGTCGAAGCTGCGCAACATCGGCCACGGCGACCAAGCCGGACCGGACTCGCGCGGACTCTTCCAGCAGCGGCCGTCCCAGGGCTGGGGCACGGAAGCGCAGATCATGGACCCTTACTACGCCGTCAATGCGTTCTATGACGCGCTGGTGAAGATTCCCGGCTACGAGACACTGGACATCACCGACGCAGCCCAGCAGGTCCAGCGGTCCGCCTACCCCAAGGCGTACGCGCAGCATGAGGAAATGGGACGGGCATTCGCGTCCGGGCTCACCGGACAAACGCCGGCAGGAGTCCAATGCACGCTGCGCTCCCCCACAGCCGGCGGGAATTCCGCGTCGGTGGCCACGGAACTGGACCAGGCCTATGGCGGCGTTGACAGCCGGGTGGACGGCGCCACCTTGGTGGTGGACTCCCAAGGGGCGCTGGCTTGGTCGGTTGCCCAATGGGCAGTCGCCAACGCCAAGGACCTTTCCGTCGTGCGGGTGGAAGTGGAGGGGCACACGTGGCAGCGCGCGAGTGGCGACGGCTGGCAGGTGACAGGTTCCCCTGACGGCCAGGTGCGCATCACCGTGCGGACGGCCGACGGCGGCAGCTGAGGGCCGCCGTCGGCCTCCTGTGCGGGGGCTAGACCAGGATTTCCAGCACCGGCTGGACGTAGCTGCGGAACAGCTCGGGCTGGCTCATCAGCTCCTGGCTCATGATGATCTTGTCAGGTTCCAGGTACCAGGCCCGCTGTTCATCCAAGGGCAGCTCGATGATGGTCAGCTTGAAATCCCGCGAGTCCCGGCCCACTTCCATCAGCCTGTCGTCCACCATGTCCTGGAGCAGCTGGTCCGTTCCGGTGGCCACGCGTTCGGCTTCAAGCTCTGCATATTCGCTCCTGCGCTCCCTTGCCCAGGTGAGCGCGGCGCCGAAATGTGCCTGCAGTACCCGCTGCAGGGCGGGGGAGTTGCCGAAGGCTTCGAAGCTGGGCGGAGAGAGTTCCGGGGACGACTGCGGATAGGCCTTGAGCAGCTGTTCCCACCAGGCCTCCCATTCAGTCTTCAATGCGCTGAGGCCGCCCACATCCGAGGTCAGGTGCTTGTGGTCTGCCGGGCGGATTTTGGGCGTTCCGTGGGACAACATGGGGCGGCCCACGCCATTCAGGCCGGCCGCGTCCCGCACGTACAGCGCAATCATCATCGGCCCGGACGTGTCCGTAGTGATCTGCCACCCTGAACCGCTTGCGTGCTGCATCCGAAGTCCTTCCCTGGCCTGCTCCTGCGGGGCGCCATGACCGGTCCGGCGCATCCGGCTATCAGTCTATTCCCGCAGCCAATTCACGGTAGTGCCGGCGGGCGGTCCGGCCGTTCACCGTGCCAGCCCGTCCAGGTGCCGCTCCAGGACGTCCCGGCACATCTGCGCGGTCATCCAGCCCGGCTGCAGCAGGGCATGCATGAGCAGCCCGTCCAGGGTGGCCAGCAGCCGTTCGGCCTCGACCACCAAATTCTCCTGCGGCTCATCGTTCGGGAGCAGGGAAGCCACCACACCACCCACGATGGCGGCGACTTCACGATGGCTGCGGTCGGCCTCGCCCGCAAGGAAGGGCCTGATCCGGGCGGCGTTCTTGAAGGCCAGCCAGGCACAGGCATCCATGGCTGTGCGTTCATCCAGGGGAAGCATGCCGCCCAGGAGGGTTAAAACAGCTGCACGCTGCTCGGGGCTGCCCGCTGCCGCCCCCTGGACGGGCGGCAGCAGTCCCTCCAGCCGGGAAACCACCCGGTCCACCACCGTGCCGAAGGAGAAGGCCAGGAGCTCCTCGCTCCCCTGGAAGTAGTGTCGCACAGAACCAACGGCCAGCCCGGCTTCGTCCGCCACTTCCCGCAGGGAGGCCCGCTCCAGCCCGTCCACGGCGATAATGCGGAGAACCGCCTGGACAACATCCTGCCGCCTGGCATCGGCGTCAACTATTTTGGGCACCATCCTTATTAGCACGGATGTGCTTCCATCACCGCACCCGCGCGCCCGGCATCCGGAACGCTGCCGCGGCGGGCGGTCCGCGTGGGATAGCGTTGAGGCATGAAAATCTTGGTTACGGGGGGCACCGGCTACATCGGTTCCCACACTGTTCTTTCCCTGCAGGAAGCCGGCCACGACGTGGTCGTCATCGACAACCTGGTCAACTCCAGCGAGGAATCGCTGCGGCGCGTGGCTGAGCTCAGCGGCAAGGCCGCCGAGTTCCACCACGTTGACCTGGTGGACGAGGCCGCCGTCGAAAAGGTCTTTGCCGGCAGCGCGATTGACGCCGTCATCCACTTCGCCGGACTCAAGGCCGTCGGGGAGTCAGTGCAGGAGCCGCTGAAGTACTACTACAACAACCTGGTGGGCACCCTGAACCTGATCCGCGTCATGGACAGGCATGACGTCCGGTCCATCGTCTTCAGCTCCTCAGCCACCGTCTACGGCGAACACAACCCCATCCCCTACGTGGAAAAGATGGAGATCGGCGCCAACAACCCCTACGGGCGCACCAAGGAGCAGATCGAGGACATCCTCTCCGATCTCGGCGCGGCCGACTCCCGCTGGCACATAGCACTGCTGCGCTACTTCAACCCGGTGGGCGCGCACCCCTCAGGCCGCATCGGCGAGGACCCCCAGGGCATCCCGAACAACCTGGTCCCGTTCATCGCCCAGGTGGCCGTTGGCCGCCGCGAGAAGCTCATGGTGTTCGGCGGGGACTACGACACCCCCGACGGCACCTGCCTGCGCGACTACATCCACGTGGTGGACCTCGCCGAGGGGCACGTGGCCGCGCTGAACCATATCGCGGGACGCACCGGCGTCTTCCGCTGGAACCTGGGCTCCGGCAAGGGCTCCTCCGTGCTCGAGGTGCTGCGCTCGTTCGAGAAGGCCGTGGGCAAGCCCATCCCCTACGAGATCACCGGCCGCCGTGCTGGGGACCTTCCGGCCTTCTGGGCGGACGCAACCTCCGCCCTGGCGGACCTGAGCTGGTCCACCACCAAGACCGTGGACCAGATGTGCGAGGACCACTGGCGCTGGCAAAAGAACAACCCCCAGGGCTACGCCTCCTGACCCCGCCTCCCCGTCCACTGCTGACTACTTGTCGTTTTGGAGCCCCAGAACGACAAGTAGTCAGCAGTGGATGGTTATTAAACGCGGAACGGCCGCCCACCTGTGGAAGGTGGGCGGCCGTCGTCGTAATTGCTAACGTGCTGGGTAGTCGCGCTCCGGTTCGCCGATGTACAGCTGGCGCGGGCGGCCGATCTTGGTGTTCGGATCGCTGATCATCTCCCGCCACTGGGCAATCCAGCCCGGGAGGCGGCCGATGGCGAACAGGACGGTGAACATCTTCTCCGGGAAGCCCATGGCCTTGTAGATCAGGCCGGTGTAGAAGTCCACGTTCGGGTAGAGCTTGCGCTGGATGAAGTAGTCATCGCTGAGCGCCTTCTCTTCCAGGCGCATGGCGATATCCAGCAGTTCGTCGTTGCCACCGAGCTTGCTGAGGATCTCGTGGGCCGTGGCCTTGACGATCTTGGCGCGCGGATCGTAGTTCTTGTAGACGCGGTGCCCGAAGCCCATGAGGCGGACGCCGTCTTCCTTGTTCTTGACCTTCTCCATGTAGTCCTCGGGCTTGAGGCCCTCGGCCTGGATCTGGCGGAGCATCTTCAGCACGGCCTCGTTGGCGCCGCCGTGGGCGGGTCCGAAGAGGGCGTTGATGCCGGCCGACACAGAGGCGAACAAGTTGGCGTTGGAGGAGCCCACCAGGCGCACGGTGGAGGTGGAGCAGTTCTGCTCGTGGTCCGCGTGCAGGATGAGGAGCAGGTCCAGTGCCTTGACGATCACCGGATCCAGCTCGTACTGCTCGGCAGGCAGGCCGAAGCTCAGGCGCAGGAAGTTCTCCACCAGGTTCATGGAGTTGTCCGGGTACAGCATGGGCTGGCCGATGGACTTCTTGTGCGCGTAGGCGGCGATGACCGGCAGCTTGGCCATCAGGCGGATGGTGGAAACCTCCACCTGCTCGGCGTTGAACGGGTCCAGCGAGTCCTGGTAGAAGGTGGACAGCGCGGACACGGCCGAGGACAGCACCGGCATGGGGTGCGCATCGCGGGGGAAGCCGCCGAAGAAGCCCTTGAGTTCCTCGTGCAGCAGGGTGTGCCGGCGGATCTTCTGGTCGAACTCATCCAGCTCAGTAGGCGTGGGCAGGTTGCCGTAGATCAGAAGGTAGGACACCTCCAGGAAGCTGGAGTGCTGCGCCAGCTGCTCGATGGGGTATCCGCGGTAGCGCAGGATGCCTGCATCGCCATCGATGTAGGTGATGGCGGAGGTGGTTGCTGCGGTGTTCATGAAGCCGGGGTCGAAGGTAACGGCACCGGTCTGCTTCAGCAGCTTGGAGACGTCGTAACCTTCGTTCCCTTCAACAACCTGGATGCGCGGGAGCTTCAGCTCGCCACCTGCGTGGAGCAGGGTCGCAGCATTGTTGGTCTCAGTCATGGAGTCCCCTTCATGAGGCGTCTTTGGCCTCTGTCGAAAGCTTGATCCAACATCAGGTGAGCCGTGCACGAAGCCTGAAGAGACAGGTTCCAACACCCGGGCTGCCTTCTTGTAGAAAGCCACCATTGATCAGTTAAAAAGTACCGCTCCTTGGCGGGTGTCACTAATCCGGGGTCCGCCCGTGCGGCCTAAAACACACCGGATGTGCGGCGAGTCACACGAATATTACGTACCCTTAGGAGCCTGCTTCGGCCAGCCGGGCCACTGCTGCGTCGATGCGCTCATCCGAGCCGGTCAGGGCGACCCGCACATAGCCATTGCCCGCGTCCCCGTAAAAGACCCCTGGCCCCACAACGATGCCCCGCTCAGCCAAGCGGGCAACGGTATCCCAGGTGCCCTCTCCTGCCGTGGACCAAAGGTACAGGCCGGCGTCGGATTCCTTGATCTCCAGACCGAAGTCCAGCAGCGCGGGCACCAGGCGTTCGCGCCGGCCACGGTACAGGTCCTTCTGGGCCTCGACATGCGCATCGTCGCCCAGTGCCACCCGCATGGCTTCCTGGATGGGGTAGGGCACGATCATGCCCGCATGCTTGCGGCTGTTGACCAGGTTGGGCATCAGGTCCGGATCACCGGCGACGAAAGCTGCCCTGTAGCCGGCCAGGTTGGACTGCTTGCTGAGCGAGTAGACGGCGAGCAGTCCCTGGTGCGAGCCACCGGCCACGCGGGGATCGAGGATGCTGGGGACGCGCTGGCCGCCGCGCTGGACGTCCCAGTCGCCCCAACCGAGCTCCGCGTAGCATTCGTCCGACGCCACCACGGCGCCCAGTTCACGGGCCTGGACCACCAGAGCCTTCAGGGAGTCAGCGTCCCTGACGCTGCCTGTGGGGTTGCCCGGCGAGTTGACCCAGATGAGGCGGACCCGCGCCCGGGTGGCCTCGTCCAGCTCGTCCAGGTTGTCCGTTGCCACCGAGGTGACGCCCGCGAGGGTCGCGCCGATATCGTACGTGGGGTAGGCCACCTTGGGACGTACGACGACGTCTCCGGGCTTGAGTCCCAGCAGCAGCGGCAGCCACGCAACGAGTTCCTTGGAACCCACCGTGGGCATGATGTTCTTGGGGTCCATGCCCGCCACACCGCGCCGCCGTTCAAACCAGCCCGCGATGGCTTCCCGCAGCGCCGGTGTGCCGTGGACCGTGGGATAGCCGGGGGCGTTCGCGGCGGCCTTCAGGGCGTCCTGGACCAGCTGCGGCGTGGGATCCACGGGCGTGCCGATGGAGAGGTTGACGGCTCCGCCGGGATGCCCGGAGGCCTTGGCCACGTATGGTGCCATGGCCTCCCAGGGGTAATCAGGCAGATCCAGGCCAAACGAATTCACTGCTGCGGTCACGATGTCCGTCCGCGTCAGTGGTCTTGGTTCTGCGGGGGCAGGGCGGCGATCATCGGGTGGTCCTTGCCAGTGTTGCCGATCTTGGCTGCGCCGCCCGGGGAGCCGAGGTCATCGAAGAACTCAACGTTGGCTTTGTAGTAGTCGGCCCATTCCTCCGGGGTGTCGTCCTCGTAGTAGATGGCCTCAACCGGGCACACCGGTTCGCAGGCTCCACAGTCGACGCACTCATCCGGATGGATGTACAGCGAACGCTCACCTTCATAGATGCAGTCGACGGGGCATTCTTCAATACATGCCTTGTCCTTGACATCCACACACGGCTGCGCGATTACGTACGTCACGTCCCTGGCCTCTCCACGTTGGGGTTCCGGCGTCCCGCCGGCTCTTGCATCCGGCAGCACAGCCGGTATCTGACATCTGAGCCTATTATCTCTCAGCCCGTTCCCGCGAACCTAGCCGGGCACCCTAGTATGAACTGGTGAGTCAGCCAGTACCTGCGCCAGCGCGCTTCCTCGCCGCGGCCGAGCCAGGCACCCGGGTGGTGGTGCGCTACCAAATCGAGGGCGGCCTCACGGACGCGTTGGGACATCTGCTGGCCTGCGACGCCGGTTCCTGTACCGTCCGCACCCGGCAGGCCGACGTCGTGATTCCCCTTGACCGCGTGGTGGCGGCCAAGAAAGTGCCGCCCGCTCCCCCGCGTCGCGCCGCTGCACACTGACACCGCCGCCCACGGCGCAGGCACTGTCCCCGCGGCGCACCCACTCCCGCAGTCATTGCGCAGTACGGTACGTAGCCAACGCCCGCTGCACCATCTTCACGAACCCGTCCGGCTCGCGTAGCAGCATCTCAAAGGTGATCCGAAGGGTTGGGACACCCTGGATAACGGTGGCATTCCAACGCCGTCTATCCTCGCGGTAAGCCTCCCGGCTGCTGTGGTGGGCGTAACCATCCGTCTCAATACCGAGCAGGCCATCAACGAGTAGATCCAGGTGTCCCATCCCGGGGATCCTGACCTGCAGCTCGACCGTGTGCCCGGCTTCCTCCAGCAAATACCGTGCCATCGTTTCGATGACGGACCCGGATTGGGGGCGGATCCGTGCCACCAACTCCCGGAGGCCCTTTTCGCGGACGGCCGGAAATCGCTCCCGCAGGGCAGGAAGTTGGATGAGCCCGTTCTTGACCGCGGATTCCGCAATGGCCAGTCCCTCCAGGGGCGCCAGGCAGCGCAACGACTGGCACACAACGTCCAGGGGTGTCAGCGGAATCCTGCTCCGGTGCACCATGCAACCCGGGATCGGCCTGCCGTGTGCTGCGGCCAGGTGCGGTCTGTCTGGTTGGCTGACAACCCACAGGCCAGCGGCGCCGGCAGCCGAGACGCAGCCCAGGACCGCGTGGTGGCGGCCCGCGTGGATAAGCACCGGGTCCGCCTGCGGGTGGGCATAGACGCCCCTGGCAATTCGTTGGACTGAGCCTGCGGCCACCCCCGATTCCAGGTTCCGGCGCGAAACTCCCGCCATGGACAGCGAGTGGGTACTGGCAACGCCGCCCAGGGCAGCCAGGACTTCGGAAACAGTCGGCATAACTGCATGCTTGCCGTTTACGGGGCCGGACGCAGGGCCAGGAAACCGCTATGTGGACAACCGTCAGTGCGCGGTGACAGCGCGGCTCGTTGTGCACGGACAGTCCCTGCACAATGAACCGCTACATCATTGTGCCGGCGAGCCCGTTAAAGCAGAACGCCACCGGTAGATACCGGTGGCGTTCTGTGGACCTGTTGAGTTACTAGGCCTTGGCGCGGGCGCGGTTGGCCTTGGCGCGCTCGTTGGTGTCCAGGATCACCTTGCGGATGCGGATGGCCTCCGGGGTCACCTCGACGCACTCGTCCTCACGGGCGAACTCCAGTGACTCTTCGAGGGTGAGCTCCCGCGGCGGGGTCAGGTTCTCGAAGGTGTCGGAGGAAGCGGCACGCATGTTGGTGAGCTTCTTTTCCTTGGTGATGTTGACGTCCATGTCGTCGGCGCGGGAGTTCTCGCCAACGATCATGCCTTCGTACACCTCGGAGGTGGGCTTCACGAAGAAGGAGCCGCGTTCCTGCAGGTTGATCATGGCGAAGGGGGTGACCACACCGGCGCGGTCGGCGATCATGGAGCCGTTGGTGCGGTACTCGATGGGGCCGGCCCAGGGCTCGTAGCCTTCGGAGATGGAGGCTGCAATGCCGGCACCGCGGGTGTCGGTGAGGAACCGGGTCCGGAAACCGATCAGGCCACGGGCCGGAACGATGAACTCCATGCGGCACCAGCCGGTACCGTGGTTGGCCATGTTGGTCATGCGGCCCTTGCGGGCTGCCATGAGCTGCGTGACGGCGCCAAGGTATTCCTCGGGCACGTCGATAGTCATGTGCTCCATGGGCTCATGGATCTTGCCGTCGATGGTCTTGGTAACCACCTGGGGCTTGCCCACTGTGAGCTCGAAGCCCTCGCGGCGCATCTGCTCAACCAGGATGGCCAGCGCCAGCTCGCCACGGCCCTGGACTTCCCAGGCATCGGGACGCTCGGTGGGGAGCACCTTGATGGAGACGTTACCGATCAGTTCCTTGTCCAGGCGGTCCTTTACCTGGCGGGCCGTGACCTTGGCGCCCTTGACCTTGCCGGCCAGCGGGGAGGTGTTGATACCGATGGTCATGGAGATCGCGGGGTCATCAACGGTGATCAGCGGCAGCGGCTGCGGGTTCTCGACGTCGGTGAGGGTTTCGCCAATGGTGATGTCCTCGATGCCGGCGACGGCCACAATCTCGCCGGGGCCGGCTGATTCTGCGGGAACGCGCTCCAGTGCCTTGGTGGCCAGCAGTTCGGTGATTTTGACAGTCTTGAGCTCACCGTTCTGGCGGGCCCAGGCCACCTGCTGGCCCTTGCGGAGGGTGCCGTTGTAGATGCGGAGCAGGGCGAGGCGGCCCAGGAACGGGGAGGCATCCAGGTTTGTGACGTGGGCCTGCAGGACGCCCTCGGGGTTGTACGTGGGGGCCGGAATGTGCTCGACAATGGTCTTGAAGAGCGGCTCGAGGTCCTCGTTCTCCGGGGCGGTGCCGTCAGCGGGCTGTTCGAGGGACGCACGGCCAACCTTGGCTGCAGCGTAAACAACGGGAACTTCGAGGATCTTGTCCAGGTCCAGGTCGGGAACTTCGTCCGCCAGGTCGGAAGCCAGGCCGAGGAGCAGGTCCATGGACTCGTGGACGACCTCCTCGATGCGGGCATCGGGACGGTCGGTCTTGTTGACCAGCAGGATGACAGGCAGGTGGGCGGCAAGGGCCTTGCGGAGGACGAAGCGGGTCTGCGGCAGCGGACCCTCGGAGGCGTCAACGAGGAGGACGACGCCATCGACCATGGACAGGCCGCGCTCCACCTCGCCGCCGAAGTCGGCGTGGCCGGGGGTGTCGATGACGTTGATGGTGATGGTCTCGCCGTTGGAGGAAGGACCGTTGTAGGCCACCGTGGTGTTCTTGGCCAGGATGGTGATGCCCTTTTCGCGCTCAAGGTCACCGGAGTCCATCACGCGGTCTTCGAGGTGGTTGTGCTCGGCAAAGGAATTGGTCTGCTTGAGCATGGCATCGACCAAAGTGGTCTTGCCGTGGTCAACGTGGGCCACAATCGCGACGTTGCGCAGATCACTGCGCGATGCAGTGGCTACCGCGGTGTTGGTGGTGGTTTCAGACATGCGTAATGGCTCGATTCAGTGGAGTCAGCTGTTGTATCGCGACATTTCCAACTGGAACGCACGACGGACTTGGCCCTTAACACAGGGCGTCTGCTTCCAGTCTAAACGCTGCGGCAAGTGATGGCCTAAATCCGGACGCATGCGGGGCTGCCGCCAGTCCCCGGAACCACCTCTGCCTGCCAGGTCACACTCACTGGATAAATACCCGCCAATGCCCCATTATTGCTGTTGATGAGCAGCCCATCGCCCCGCAAAGAATCCCCTCGTACAGCGCGCGTGCTCACGCGCGCCGCGGTGCTGGCCCTTGCCGCGGGACTTGTCCTTGCCGCCCCCGGGCAGCAGGCAGACGTGGCACCTGATGAGGCCTCCACCACAGAGGGCTACCTGCCATCCGCACTGCTCAGGGCCAACGCCGTCGGCCAACCTAATGCAACCCAGTACGCGTCAGGCGTCGACCTCTCAACGGTGCTGACGCGCCCCGCACTGTTCCCGGGTGAGATTTACCGCAATCCGGTCTTTGGACGCAATGAGCTGGTGGTGGCTAATGCGAGAAGCACCGCCGTGCTGATCGGCGACTCCCAGTCCGTACCCGATGACAGCTGGCCGCGCAGGGCCCTGGCGGGCCTGGGCTACGGCGTCCACTTCTGCGGCTACGGCGGCACGGGCTTCACTGCTGCCAATGGGAAAGTGGGCAACTACATCGATGCCCTGGAACGCGGCGATTGGCTGCTGCCGGCCGGAGAACCAGGCCTGATCGTGATTGAAGGCGGCGGCAACGACGCTGCCCGGGGCGCGTCCGATGCGCAAATCAGTTCCAACGCCAACCGGCTCATCGACGCACTGAAAGCCAGGTACCCCGGCACGCGGATCGTGATGGTGGGAACCCTTGCGCGCGGAGCCCAGGACGGCGGCGGCCGGCGGAGCCAGGTGGACGCACTGCTGGCGGGCATCGCAGCCCGGCAGCGGGTCACGTTCGTGAGTGCCGGCGACTGGCTGACCAAATACAACCTGACCCAGCACCTTGCTGATGCGGTCCATATGGATGCGGAAGGCCGGAAGCAGCTGGGCGGGGTCCTGGAGCGCCGCTTGCGTGAACTCGGGGTTCCCCCTGCCCCGGGCGCCGGACAGGCGCTGGCATATACGGGAGCGAACGGCGAAAACGGCTGAAGCCGGGACCCGAAGGCCCCGGCTCCAGCCGTCTGGACTCAAATGTCCCGCTACGCCACCTCGGGCGGAAGCATCAGCTTAGCGCCGGGGATGGCATTGAGCAGCGCCTTGGTGTAGTCCTGCTTCGGCGACTCGAAGACCTCGTCCGTGGAACCGGTCTCCACCAGGCGGCCCTTTTCCATCACGCACACGTGGTCCGCAATCTGCCGCACCACGGCAAGGTCGTGGGTGATGAACAGGTACGTCAGGCCAAGGTTGGCCTGCAGGTCCGCCAGCAGGTTCAGCACCTGAGCCTGTACCAGCACATCGAGGGCGGAAACTGCCTCGTCACAGATGATGACCTCGGGGTCAAGCGCCAGTGCGCGCGCAATGGCAACACGCTGCCGCTGCCCGCCTGACAGCTCGTTAGGGTACCGCTGCATGGTGGACTGCGGCAGGGCCACCTGGTCCAGCAGTTCGCGGACCTTCTTCTCCCGGCTGGCCTGGTCCCCGATCTTGTGCACCCGGAGCGGTTCTTCAATGGTGCGGTAGATGTTGTACATCGGATCGAGGGAGCCGTACGGATCCTGGAAAATGGGCTGGACGCGCCTGCGGAACTTGAAGAGTTCGGCAGGTTTCAGGGCCGAGGTGTCCACACCATCGAACAGGATCCTGCCTTCCGTCGGCTTTTCCAGCTGGAGCACCATCTTTGCCACCGTGGACTTGCCGGAACCCGACTCCCCCACGATCGCTGTCGTGGTTCCCCGCCGGACGTCGAAGCTCACGCCGTCCACCGCCGCGAAGTCCGTCGCCTTGCCCAGCCCCTGGCGCAGCTTGTAGACCTTGCGCAGGTCCTGGACCTGCAGGAAGGTGTCCGACTTTGCCGCCTCGGCTGCCGGTGCCAGCAGGTCCGCGGTCTCCACGCCCTGCTCCCTGGCGGCCTGGATACGGCGGCTGGCCAGGGACGGCGCGGACTCCACGAGCCGCTTGGTGTACGGGTGCTGCGGGTTGCGGAGCAGCTCCAGCGAGGGGCCTGCTTCAACCACGCGGCCCTGGTACATGACCACCACTTTGTCTGCACGCTCGGCTGCCAGGCCCAGGTCGTGGGTGATCAGCAGCACCGAGGTGCCAAGTTCGTTGGTCATCGTCTCCAGGTGGTCCAGGATCTGCCGCTGGACGGTGACGTCGAGGGCCGATGTCGGCTCGTCCGCAATCAGCAGGCGCGGCTGGCAGGAGAGGCCAATAGCGATCAGCGCGCGCTGGCGCATGCCGCCCGAGAACTCGTGCGGGTACTGGTTGGCCCGGCGCTTGGCGTCCGGCAACCCCGCCTCGGAGAGCACCTTGGCAATATCGTCCGGCCCGCTGGGGCGGCCGTTTGCCTTCAGTGTTTCCCGGACCTGGTAGCCGATCTTCCACACGGGGTTGAGGTTGGACATGGGGTCCTGCGGAACCATGCCAATCGTGTTGCCGCGCAGCTCGATCATGCGCTGCTCGGTGGCGTGGGCGATGTCCTCGCCGTCGAGCAGGATCTGTCCGCCGGACACCCTGCCGTTGTTGGGCAGGAGGCCAATGGCCGCGAGGGCCGTGGTGGATTTGCCGGAACCCGATTCCCCCACGATGGCGACCGTTTCGCCCGGCATGATGGTCAGGTGTGCGTTCCGCACGGCCTGGACCTCACCGCCGCCGGTCTTGAAGGTGATGGCGAGGTCACGGATTTCGAGCAGCGGCCTCACGCCGGTGGTGCCGGCCTCTTCGATGCGGACGTCGGGAGTTGTCATCTCTTTATCTCTCATCGCTGACGGCTCTTCGGGTCGAGGGCGTCACGCACTGCGTCGCCCAGCATGATGAAGCTCAGCACCGTGATGGACAGCGCCGCGGCCGGGTAGAGCATGATTTCCGGCCGGGTCCTGATTGACGCCTGGGCACCTGCGATGTCATTGCCCCAGGACATGATGCTCTGCGGCAGGCCAATGCCCAGGAAGGACAGGGTGGCTTCGGCCACGATGAACACGCCGAGTTCCAGCGTTGCAAGCACGATGATCGGAGCCAGGGCGTTCGGCAGGACGTGCCGGATCAGCGCGCCGAACTTGGAGACACCCAACGAGCGCGCCGCGGTGACGAAGTCGGAATTGCGTACCTCAATTACTGCGCCGCGCGTAATGCGTGCCATTTGCGGCCACGCCAGGAGCGAGATGACGAACACCACGGTCCACACGCTCTTGTTCTCGCGGAACAGCGGCAGCTGCGTGATCACCAACGCGCCGAGGACCAGCGGCAGTGCGAAGAAGATGTCACCCAGGCGGGCAAGAACAGCGTCAATCCAACCGCCGTAGTATCCGGCAAGGGCGCCAAGGGTCACGCCGATCACCAGGACGCACAGCACCGAGAGCAGGCCCACGGACAGCGAGGCCTGGGTGCCGTGGATAACCCTGGAGTACACGTCGCAGCCCTGGAAGGTGAAGCCGAACGGGTGCCCGGCAGTGGGGGCGCCTTCCGAGTTCCCGAGTTCGCAGCCTTCGTTGGGCGGCGTGGACGTGAAAAGTCCAGGGAACAGCGCAATGACGATCAGGGCGAGGATCAGCAGTGCCGAGATGATGAACAGCGGACGACGGCGGAGCTTGCGCCAGGCGTCGGCCCACAGGCTGAGCGGGGCCTGGTCAGTCTTGACGGCGTCCGTTGCCTGCAGCGGCGTCTCTTCAATGGGGGCCACGAAGTGGCTGTTATTACTGGTCATAACGGATCCTCGGGTCAAGCCAGGCGTACAGGAGATCGACAAGCAGGTTGGCCACGACGAACACCAGCACCAACACGCTGACGATGGAGACGATGGTGGGACCTTCACTGCGGAGGACTGCCTGGTAAAGCTTGTTGCCCACGCCGGGAACGTTGAAGATGCCCTCCGTGACGATGGCACCGCCCATCAGGCCGCCAAGGTTGGCGCCCAGGTAGGTCACCACCGGGATCAGCGAGTTGCGCAGGATGTGTGCCAGGACCACCCGGGGCCGTGACAGGCCCTTGGCGGTGGCAGTCCGCACGTAGTCGGCGTTCATGTTCTCGCTGACTGAAGCGCGGGTCAGGCGCAGGACGTAGGCAAAGGAAACAAGCCCCAAAACAATTGCGGGCAGCAACAAGGTGCCCCAGTTCGCATTGGCGCCTACTGTCGGCTTGGCCCAGCCCAGCTGCACGCCGAAGACGAGCTGGAAAACGAAGCCGAGAACGAAGGTGGGAACTGCGATGACCACCAGCGAAGCCACCAGGACGGTGGAGTCGAACCAGCCACCGCGGCGCAGGCCGGCGAACACGCCGAAGGCCACGCCGAAGATGGCCTGGATGGCCAGTGCCTCGATGGCGAGCATCGCGGTTACCGGGAAGACACGCGCCAGGCTGGCCGCAATGGGCTGGCCGGTGAAGTCGTTGCCCAGGTTGAAGGTGAAGAGGTTCTTGAGGAACAGACCGTACTGGACCCAGAAGGGCTGGTCGAGGTTGTACTGGCTGCGCAGGGTGTCAATGACTGCCTGCGGGGGCTGGCGGTCGCCGAACAGCGCGGCGATGGGGTCGCCGGGGAGGGCGAACACCATGTAGTACACCAGGAGGGTAGTGCCGAGGAAAACAGGGATCACCTGCAGGAGTCGGCGCAGAATAAACCGGATCACAGGATCACCTGCCTTCCGGTAAAGGGGAAAACGCGTTCATGAATGCCTTCCTGCCGCTTGCAAGCCAATGGGGGCCCGGACGTAACCGGAACCCCCATCAGCTTGTCGGCAAGTTAGATCTTGGAACTACTTGGCCGTGATGCCGTAGTAGAGAATTTCACCGTTCCAGCCGGTCTCGGCCTTCGTGATGTTGTTGCTCCACACGATCGGACGTGCCTGGTCCCAGAGCGGCAGGCCGGGCAGGTCCTGGAACAGGATCTCCTGTGCCTGGTTGAACTTGGCGTTTGCCTCGTCCGTGCTCTTGGCTGCCAGGCCTTCCTTCAGCAGCTTGTCAAACTCGGGGTTCGAGTACTTCTCGTAGTTGGAGGAAGCGCCCGTGGCCCAGACCGGTCCCAGGAAGTTGTACAGGGACGGGTAGTCACCCTGCCAGCCGGCACGGGTCAGACCCGGCAGTTGCTGGGACTTGCGCAGGTTCAGGACTTCGGCGAACTTGGCGAAGGGCTGGATTTCAGCCTGGATACCGAGGTTGTTCTTGAAGCCGTTGGCTACGGCGTCGATCCATTCCTTGTTGCCACCGTCAGTGTTGGAAGCAATCTGGAGCGGCTTGGAATCGTCGTATGGCTGGATCTTGTTGGCCTGGGCCCACAGGTCCTTGGCCTTGGCGGGATCGAAGTTCAGGACCTCGCTGCCCTTGAGGCCTTCCTTGAAGCCGTCGATAACCGGCGGGGCGAAGGCCTTGGCCGGGGTACGGGTGCCGTTGAAGACCACCTTGGCGATTTCCTCGCGGTTGATGGCGTAGGACAGGGCCTGGCGGCGCAGCTTGCCCGCTTCACCCTGGAAGTTCGGGTTGTAACCCGGGATGTTCAGGGTGGAGTCGGTGGCCACGGCCTTGGTGGCGTTGCGGTCCGGGAAGTCGTTGACGTACGTCTTCAGGGCGTTGGACGGCAGGACGTCAGTGATGTCCAGGTTGTCCGACTGCAGATCCGTGTAGGCGGGGCCTGGATCGGTGTAGAACTTGAAGGTCACGCCGCCGTTCTTGGCTTCGCGGGTGCCCTTGTAGTCGGCGTTCTTCACCAGGGTGATGGACTGGTCGTGGACCCAGGAACCCTGCTTTTCGAACTTGTAGGGGCCGTTGCCAACGGGGTTTTCACCGTAGGTCTTGGGATCCTTCAGGGCGGCGGAAGGAAGCGGGTAGAAGGCGGAGTAGCCAAGGCGCAGGGACCAGTCGGCCTCCGGCTGGGCGAGCTTGACCGTGATGGTCGAGTCATCGGTTGCCTGCAGGCCGGACATGGTGTCGGCCTTGGGGGCCGGAGTAGTGGTGGTCTTGCCGTCAGCACCCTTTACCGAGTCAACTGCCGACACATCTTCATAACCGGCGATCGATTCGAAGAAGAATCCGTTGTTCTGCAGGTTCTTGGAGTTTGCGGCGAAGTTCCAGGAGTCAACGAAGGTCTTGGCCGTGATGGCCTCGCCGTTGGTGAACTTCTGGCCCTGCTTGACCTTGATGGTCCAGTTCTGGGCATCGGTGGAATCGATGGAGTCGGCCAGCGCATTAACTGCCTTGCCGTTCGCATCGTAGCTGCGAAGACCTTCGAACAGCAGGTTGACGACGCGGCCGCCGTACACCTCATTGGTGTTAGCCGGCAGCAACGGGTTTTGTGGCTCGTTGCTGTAGGCGGTGATGACCTTGTTCGGATCGCCAGCTGCGCTGCTGGAACCGTCAGTGCTGCCGCCGCCGCCGGCGCCGCACCCGGTCAGGGCAAGCGCGGCGATTGCCACGATGCCCAGTGCTTTGGAAGTGCGCGTAAAACGCATTCCGCCTCCTATGAGTTGTGGGAGAGATATAGGGGAATCTTTGTGTTTCCCCGCAGGCTGGACGCAGCTCACCGCTGTGACGAAACCTACATAATACGGAGTTAGCCTAACCGCACGAAGTCCAGATACTGGTACTCCGTTGCCAAACCGTGACCGGCGCAGTGAAATGCCCGGCAGGTATTCGGCAGTAAGGCACGTCACATGCTACTCGCCGGTAAGCCGTACGGCGAATCGGGCCCGGGGAGGCTGCGCAAGGGGCGAAAGCCCCTAAGTCACGCCGCAGGGTTGGTTAGGCGCCAGTCCCAAACGTTCCACCAGACACCCAGGGGTCCGGGGCTGGTCTTAATGCCGGCTACCCGGGAGTTGAAGGCAGTTGTTCCCAGGGTTTGGTAAAGCGGGAGTCCATAGGCGTCCTCCCAGATGTGCTTGTCGATTTCGGCCAGGAGTTCATCCTGCTTGCCCAGGTCCGTGGTCACGGCCAGTTGCTCCATGACTTTGTCCGCGTCGCCGTCGGAATATCCCGTGAAGTTGCTGCCTGCGCCGGTGCGGAAAATCTGCGGCACCCGGCTTACGCCAGCCTCCGTGCCGATCCATCCCGACAGGGCGGCGTCATAGCCGCCCCGGCTGAGTGCGGCGGCCCAGTCGGCACTTCCCTGCCCGCCGTCGACCACCCGGAACCCGGCCAGCGCGGCCGAGTCGCGGATCAGGGCGAACGACTTGGCCCGGTTCGGATTGTCGCGGTTGTAAAGAATGCGGACGCTGGGCGTGGCATCCTTCAGGAGCTTCTTTGCCCCTTCAATGTCCACCTTGGCGTAATCGGAGGAACCGTTTTTCTTCACGGTGTCGTCGTACTTTGGCTGTCCCGGCAGGAACACCTGTGAATCCAACGGCTTGTTGTCCGGCAGCTGGGTTCCCACCACAGCGTCCATGATCGCCTGCCGCGGCACTGTTTTGAGGAAGGCTTCCCGGACATCCTTGCTGGCAAAGGACCCGGAAAAGCTGAGGTCCAGGTGGTCGTAGCCGGACTGTTTGTACCGTTCCACGGTGATGCCCTGGCTTGACAGGCCGGTCAGGAGACTGTCCGTGGCGGCTGAGGGCTGGGGTGAGATGATGTCGGCCTGGCCGTTGCGGAGGGCATCCACCGCTGCGGGCACCGCCCCGGTGAACCTGACATTGATCTCGTCCAGCCAGGGTTCGGCGCCCCATGTGTAGTCCCGGTTGCGGACCAGTTTCATCGAGACTTCCGGGACGATGTCCCGAACGATGTAGGGACCGCTGGACAGGTAGAGTGCCGGGTCGTCGGGCACGGATTTTGTGTTGAACCCGGTGTTCCAGAAGTCGCTGACTTTCTTGAGTGCAGGGTTGGACGCCGGCTTTTCCGGGTTGCCACGTGGCGTGTCCTTGAGCAGCGTCACCAGGTCTTCCTCATCGTTGAGTCCGCTCTTCGCGGCAACGACGTGCGCCGGGAGTCCGACGTCGAACGCAACTTCCCAGTCAGCGTACGGTGCGGCGTACTCGATGGTGATGGAACGCCCGTCGGATCCGATCTCGGGAAACAGCGTGCCGGCGAGTCCCGTGGTGTCGGAGGCAACCGAGAAGTATTTGGTCCCCTTGCCGGCCGCGGGATCGACGTCGTCGTAATAGCCCGACCCTGCGGCCCAGCTCAACAGAAGGTCGGCGGCGCCGATGGGGGCGCCGTCGGACCACTTGACGCCCTCGTTCACCGTGTACTTCACCTTGAGCGGCTGGTCGGAGACCTTCTCGAAGTGTCCGAATTTGTCGTTGCGGACAACCTTGGAACTGTCATCCAGGTAGAAGAAGCCGGAATGGGTGATAGCACCGATCTTGGAATTAATGTCGGTATTGCCGCCGGCGCTGTAGGGGTTGAACGAGGAGAAGGCGTTGACCTCAGCCACCGTTACGCTGCCGCCGCGCTTTGCCTCCCCCACCACCACTGAGGGGGTGCTGCCGCCCGAACAACCTGAGAGAACCAGGGCGGCCGACAATGCGGCGACGACCAACTGCATCAGACGCCGTACCGGCATGCCGCCTCCTTGTGTTTTTCCCTCTCCAGGAGGGGACCCGGGCCGCCCAATCGCGCCCTACCACTTCAGGATAAGCTGTCAGGCCGGCCAGTCGTTGATGTGGGGCATTGGACCCTGTGGTTCCGCCCGCCGGGCCGCTACTATGAACCCGTGCCTGGCCATGTCGCTGTCCTGACCGATCCCGGCCGCATGCCCGACGACGAACAGATCCGCCAGCATCTGGGTGCTTCCTTCGCCGCCTGGCAAGACCTCAAAGAGCTGTTGTCCCGACCCTACCTTGGCCTGGAGTTGTCGTGGCACCACTATCGGGACGGCGGATGGCTGTGCAAGGCTCTCCGGGGCAGCAAGAATATGGCGTGGTTGGCGGTCTGGGACGGCTACGCCACGGTCACGTGCTACTTCTCCGCCCGACACCGCAATGACCTCGCCGCGCTGCCCCTCCCTGACAACCTCCGGGCCCAGATCACCGGGGTGGAGATGTCCGGAGCGATGCTGCCGGTCGTCGTCCGGATCCGCTCGCCGGAGGATATCGGGGCCGCCATCGAGGTGGTCCGTTACAAGCTTCGGGCGCGGTAGCAGCGGCAGCCGCCCGCGGAAGCGGGCACGTCATGGTGTCGTGGCCACCACGGGCTAGACGTTGAAGCGGAACGAGGCCGGTGTTGGCCAGATATATTGCACCGCCCCCTAGAGTGAAGGCATGCTGCACTCAACCCGGCAAGGCTCCGGTAAGCCACTCCTCCTGATCCACGGACTCGGTTCCAGTATTGGTAACTGGAACCCGGTAATCCCGGCGCTGGCCGCTGAACGCAATGTAATCGCCATCGACCTCCCCGGTTGCGGCGAATCCGCGCCGCTGACCGGCGAAACCACCATTGCCACGCTGACCGATGCCGTCGAAGCCTTTATCCGCGACGAGAAACTGGATGACATTGATCTCGTAGGCAGCTCCATGGGCGCCCGGATGGCAATGGAAATGGCGCGGCGAGGGCACGCTGCCACCACGATTGCACTGGACCCTGGTGGCTTCTGGAATGACCGCCAGGCAGCGATCTTTGGGGCAAGCATCAAAGCATCCGTCGCACTGGTGCGCCGCATCCAACCGGCACTCCCCTTCCTCACGGGCAACCCCGTGGGCCGCACGGCCCTGTTGGCTCAGTTCTCCGCCCATCCCTGGAAACTGCAGCAGGATCTGGTCCTGCATGAGCTTCGCGGGTTCAAGACATCGACCAGCCTGGACCCGGCCCTCAACGCGCTGATTCACGGCCCCCGCCAGGAAGGCGCACCGGCCGGTTCACTCAAGGGCAAAGTGGTAATCGGATGGGGGCGGAAGGACAAGGTCACCCCTCCCAGTGAGGCGGCGCGTGCCGCGGAGCTGTTCCCGGATGCCACCCTTCACTGGTTCGAAAACTCCGGTCACTTCCCACACTGGGACCAACCAACGGAAACGGCACGCCTGATCCTCGATAGCACGGGCTGAGCTGCGCGGCGGAGTCATTGGCCTTGAGGCAGTGTTGGCGGTGTGTACATTGCTTCGAGCACGGCAAAGAGCCATTCCCCGTCCCGGCCCTGCTCACCAAGCCTTGAGTCCGAAACGCCCGTACTCATTCCCCGGACGGGCGTAAGGGGAATGCTCGAACGACCGCTTATCCCCCCAAAAACGAGCCGCAGTCAATTTTTGCCGGGACAGGTTTTTCTGACCCTGGATACAGGCGAAGGCCGCTAAGAACAGTGTTCTTGGCGGCCTTCGCAGAGGTTTCACGAGGGTCAGAAACTACACATTGAAGCGAAATTCAACCACGTCGCCGTCGGCCATGACGTATTCCTTGCCTTCGATCCGCACCTTGCCGCGGGACTTTGCCTCGGCCATGGAGCCGGCCTCGACCAGGTCATTGAAGGAAACAACTTCGGCCTTGATGAAGCCACGCTGGAAATCGGAGTGGATGACACCCGCCGCTTGCGGTGCCGTATCCCCCTGCCTGATGGTCCAGGCCCGTGCTTCCTTGGGGCCGGCCGTGAGGTAGGTCTGCAGCCCCAGGGTGTGGAAGCCGACGCGGGCCAGCTGGTCCAGGCCGGACTCGTCCTGGCCGTTCATCTCGAGCATCTCGCGGGCCTCTTCCTCGTCCAGTTCGACGAGGTCCGCTTCGAGCTTGGCGTCCAGGAAGATGCAGTCTGCCGGAGCGACCATGGCGCGCAGCTCTTCCTGCTTTTCCGGGCTGCCCAGGATGCCTTCGTCGGCATTGAAGACGTAGATGAAGGGCTTGGCCGTCAGCAGCCCCAGTTCCTTGAGGTGTTCCATCTCCAATTTGTCGCTCTTGATGGAGGAGTAGATGGTGTCACCGCGCTCCAGCACTGCCTGCGCGGCCTTGATGGCGGCGAGTTCGGCGGCTTCGCGCTTCTTGATCTTGACTTCTTTTTCGATCCGCGGGATGGCTTTTTCGATGGTCTGCAGGTCCGCGAGGATCAGTTCGGTGTTGATGGTTTCCATGTCCGAGCGCGGGTCCACCTTGCCGTCGACATGCACCACGTCGGGGTCGTCGAAGACCCGGACAACCTCGGCAATGGCTTCAGCCTCGCGGATATTCGCGAGGAACTGGTTGCCCAGCCCCTCCCCCTCGGATGCGCCCTTGACGATGCCGGCGATGTCAACGAAGGACACGGCGGCGGGCAGGATGCGCTGGGAACCGAAGATTCCGGCGAGCTTCTGCAGCCTGGGGTCCGGGAGGTTCACCACACCCACGTTGGGTTCGATCGTGGCGAACGGGTAGTTCGCGGCCAGGACCTGGTTGCGGGTAAGCGCGTTGAAGAGGGTTGATTTGCCGACGTTGGGCAGTCCGACGATGCCAATAGTAAGAGCCACGAGCATTGATTCTACCCGCCGGGCCGCCGGGGACAGTACCGGGGAATGTCACTGCCGGTGAATGTCAGAGCCCCGTGCAACAGTGAAGCCATGGATGCTTTTGCCTTGATTCTGGCCCTCTTCATGCTGCTGTTGGGCGCCCTTGCCGGCGCCGCAGCCACCTATTTCTCCCTTCGCCGCAATTCCCATGCGCTGGAGGCGGACTTTGACCAGGTCTCGTCGCGCCTTTCAGAGGTCACGGCGCAGTTTGCAGCGGCCGACGCCGAGCGGCGGCTTTTGGCGGCACAGAACCGCGAGCTGGGAGAGGCCAGGACACAGGACGGGAGTGTGCTGCGTGCCCTTGCGCCCGTGGCGGAGAAGCTGTCCGCCGTCCAGCAGCAGGTCGCTTTGCTGGAGCGGGACCGGGTGGAGCAGTACGGCCAGCTGGCCCAGCAGCTGCAGGAGGCCCGGCTTTCCGACGAACAGCTCATCCGCTCCACCCATGCCCTGGAATCGGCGCTGCGGTCCAACAGCGCCCGGGGCCAGTGGGGCGAGGTGCAGCTCAGGCGCGTGGTGGAGGCCGCCGGGATGCTCCGTCACGTGGACTTCGTGGAACAGGTGCACAGCGCCGGCCATGACTCGGCTGTCCGGCCGGACCTGGTGGTGCAGCTGCCGGGCCAAAAGCAGCTGGTGGTGGACGCCAAGGTTCCACTGTCGTCATACCTTGAGGCGCAGGAACTGGGCGCGGTGGACCTTGGCCCGGGCCGGCGGTCCGGGGCGCAGTCGGCGAACGACGGAAGAAACCAGCAGGCCCTGCTGGCCGCGCATGCCAAGGCCCTGAGGGCACACGTCGATGCGCTGGGCACCAAGAAGTATTGGGACATTCCGGGGAACTCGCCGGAACTGGTGGTGTGCTTCATCCCGGCCGAATCCATCCTGGCGGCTGCCCTGACGGCTGACTCCGGGCTTCTGGACCACGCCTTGTCCCGCAACGTCGTCCTCGCGTCCCCGAGCACCCTGCTGGCCGTGCTGAAGTCCGTGGCCTTCACATGGCGCCAGGACGTCCTGACGGACAGTGCGCGCGAACTCTTCGAACTCGCGCGGCAGCTGTACGACCGGATGGGCACGCTGGGAGAGAACGTCACCAAACTCGGATCCTCGCTGAAGACCTCCGTGGACCGCTACAACGCCATGGTCGGCACGCTGGAAGCCAGGGTGCTGCCCACCGCCCGGAAACTCAACAGCCTGGAAGAGTCGGGCCTCACCACGCCTTCGGTGGTGGAGGTAACCCCACGCGCGCTGGTGGCTCCCGAACTTCAGGGTGATGACGAGGCGGCCTGAAGTTCCCATGAAGACAGGTGGGGCCGGGCAGTCGGTGACTGCCCGGCCCCCCTAAATTCTGCTTAAATGCGCTGGCTGTTTGCCGTGGTTGTTTTCAGTTGCGGGACCGGCGGCCACCCAGGGCGCGGCTGACATCGCCGGACTGTTTCAGGGTTGCGCGAAGTTCCTTGGGCAGCGAGAACAGCAAGTCTTCTTCGGCCGTCACCACTTCCTCCACGGTGCCATAACCGTAATCGGCCAAGAGCCTCAGCACGTCCTGCACCAGCACCTCCGGAACGGACGCCCCAGACGTGACCCCGATGCTGGCGACGCCTTCAAACCATGCTTCGTCAACCTCATTGGCGAAGTCCACGCGGTAGGAAGCCTTGGCACCGTATTCGAGCGCCACCTCCACCAGGCGGACGGAGTTGGATGAGTTGGCCGAGCCCACCACGATCACCAGGTCCGCCTTGGGCGCGATCTTCTTGATGGCCACCTGCCGGTTGGTGGTGGCATAGCAGATGTCATCGCTGGGCGGGTCCTGCAGGGTGGGGAACCGTTCCTTGAGCAGCCGGACTGTCTCCATGGTCTCGTCAACACTCAGCGTGGTCTGGGAAAGCCAGATGACCTTCCCGGGGTCGCGGACGGTCACCTTGTCCACTTCGTGGGGGCCGTTGATGATCTGGATGTGCTCCGGCGCTTCGCCGGAGGTGCCTTCCACTTCCTCGTGTCCGTCGTGGCCGATCAGGAGGATGTCGAAATCGTCCTTGGCGAAGCGAACGGCTTCCCTGTGCACCTTTGTGACCAGCGGGCAGGTGGCGTCGATGGTGCGCAGACCGCGGTCTTCCGCGGATTGGACCACTGCCGGGGAGACGCCGTGGGCGGAGAAGATGACCAAGGCGCCTTCCGGGACTTCGTCAGTCTCGTCCACGAAGATGGCGCCCTTTTCCTCCAGGGAGCTGACTACGTGGACGTTGTGGACGATCTGCTTGCGGACGTAGACGGGCGGGCCGTAGTGCTCCAGCGCCTTCTCGACCGCAATGACGGCCCGGTCAACGCCGGCGCAGTAGCCGCGGGGAGCCGCCAGCAGCACCTTCTTGGTGCCGTCGACGGGGGCTGCGGCTGCTACTTCCTCAGGCGAACGGCGCCTACGTGGAATGGTTGGCATCGAAAGGGGTACGGCCGTGGTGGTCATCCCTCCATGTTACCGGCTGGTCCGCGCCCGTTTCCGGGATGCGAACAACGTCACAATGCCCGCCGCCACCAGGACGCCACCCGTAATTGCTGCAGTGGTGATCCACCCCTCGAAGTCCGCCCCTGCGGCGGCCAGGAACTCGTCACGGAACATGTTGGCCATTGCATTGCCGGTGTCTGTTGCCTGGGCACGGGCCGAGCCCACCTGCAACCCGGTCCCCCACAGGGCGGCGAGCGCCAATCCTCCAACGCCGGCTGCCAAGAGCACGGTCCAGCGGCGCCGTGCAGCGACCAACGCCAGCAGGAACGCTGCAGCCGAACCGATGGCCAGGATGTAGCCCATCGGCGCATAGGTGGCCAGCCGTTCGGTCCACTCCCTTTGCGCGGGCTGGCCGACGTTGATCAGGGTTTGCTCCGGCGGGTTCAGGGGAAGCCGCGTGGTCCGGGAGATCTCCTCCGAGCCGAGGGCTACCAAGGGGGCCACGTCGAGAGTCAGCGATGACGGCGACGCACCGCCCTGGGAATCCGCCGAAGGGTCGGCGAAACTCAGACGGTGGCTGCGGCGGAGCGTCTCCTCCCAAGCCGCCGGGTAGCCCGGCAGCCCGGTCAGCGATTCCGCCGCCTTCTCAAGCATTGGTTCGACCAGTCCCGAAAGAAAGCTGGGGACCGATCCGGTGTCAATCGTTCCCACGGCCGCCCCAGCCAGCTTCCGCTGGAAGTCGGAGTCCTTTCCGAGCGGAGCGGCGAGGCGGACAAACCCGTCTTCCTGGACAATGTTCCGGTCCACCCAGATAGCGGGAACGGCGACAGCGGCCAGGAGGATGCCCAGCACGGTGGCAATGGCAGAGACAAAAGTACGCACAACAGGTCCTTCGTGGTTGGGGGCCTTAACCCATCCTAGGCAGGACAGTTGGGCTCTCCCTGTCAGCCCCCGGTGCTACACCTTATGGATAAGGTTGATTGAAGCCCCCACGAGATAAAGGACCGCATGCCCGCAGCACCAGCTTCCCAATGGCGTCCGCATGTCTGAGCAGGCGTCCCTACCGGGTACCGCCCCCACTACGCTGCCGGCTACCGCGGCGGAAACCAGCCCGGATAACCCCTGGCCCCTGCAGCTGCTCTCGCAGAAGCTGAAGGCCCACATTGACCGCACTCCGTCCGCATGGGTGGAAGGCCAGGTCATCGAGCTGAACCGTCGCGGCAGCAACGCCTACCTGACCCTTCGCGACGTGGACGCAGAGGTCTCACTGCCGGCGTCCGTATGGACCAAGGTGCTGGAACGCCAGAACCTACCGCTGGAGCGCGGGTCGCGGGTGGTGGCACTGCTGAAGCCGGAGTTCTGGCTGAAAACGGGCAGGCTCAACATGCTGGTGCGGGACATCCGTCCGGTGGGACTTGGTGACCTGCTGGCCAGGATTGAGCGGCTGCGGCAGGCCCTGGCAGCGGAGGGCCTGTTCGCAGACTCCAGGAAGAAGCCCCTGCCGCTGCTGCCGCACCGGATCGGTCTCATTACGGGCCGCGACTCGGATGCAAAGAAGGACATCCTGCGGAACGCAGCCCTGCGGTGGCCGGCGGTTGAATTTGAGATCCGCGAGGTCGCCGTCCAGGGGAATACGGCTGTGGCCCAGGTGGTCCGTGCCCTGCGCGAACTGGATGCCCGGCCGGAGGTGGACGTAATTGTCATCGCCCGCGGCGGCGGAGCGCTGGAAGACCTTTTGCCATTCAACAGCGAGGACCTGATCCGCGCAGTGGCTGCGGCCTCGACTCCCGTGGTGAGCGCCATCGGCCACGAGGCGGACCGCCCGCTGTTGGACTATGTCGCGGACCTGCGCGCCTCCACCCCCACCGATGCCGCCAAGCGGATCGTGCCGGAGGTCTCCGAAGAGCTTGCCGGAGTACGCCAGGCCCGTGAACAGCTGCGCCGCTGCATGGAGCGGCTGGTGGACCGGGAATCGGACCGGTTGGCAGCCCTGCACTCGCGGCCTGTCATGGCGGCCCCGGAGGGCATGGTCTCGGTCCGGGCCGAGGAAATAGAACGGCTTCTGCGGCGTTCGTCCGCTGCGGTAAGTTCCACCGTGGTGCGCGCAGCAGACCAGCTTGAGCACCTCAAAGCCCAGGTACGCGCACTGTCCCCGCAGAAGACGCTGGACCGGGGGTACGCCGTCGTCGAACTGGCAGGAAACCAGGCCGCGCGGATCGCCGAAGCCGGGCACGCAGTTGTCCGCCGCCCCGCCGAGGCGCCTGCTGGTGCCGCCCTGTCCATCCGCGTGGCGGAGGGACGCTTCGGCGCCACGTCCACCGGACCTGTGCAGTCCGCCGGCGGATCCCAACCGGGAAACCCAGACCACCACGAGGAGTTGGAAGAAAAAGCATGACGGAACAGAAACCAGAGCCGGACGTCGCAGGTCTGAGCTACGAGGAAGCACGGGAACAGCTCATCGCCGTGGTGGGCAGGCTGGAGGCGGGAGGCGCGAGCCTTGAGGAATCGCTGGCGCTGTGGGAACGCGGCGAGGCCCTGGCAGCCCGCTGCGAGGAGTGGTTGGAAGGTGCACGGAAGCGCCTGGCTGCAGCCAGGGACCAACCACTGTAGGCCACGGATTTTCAGGAACGGGCCACCAGTTCGCGCTCCGTGGCGACGTCGAATGCAGCCTTTGGCCATTTGAGGTTCATTCCGGACAGGGCTCCGAGCAGCAGCTGCTGGACCGCGATGCGGGCATACCACTTCTTGTTGGCCGGGACGATGTGCCACGGCGCGTCCGGCGTGCTCGTTTCGTCGATCGCCGCCTGGTAGGCACTCATGTAATCGTCCCAAAATGCGCGCTCGTCCAGGTCGCCGTGGCTGTACTTCCAGTGCTTGGCCGGGTTGTCCAGCCGGGCCAGCAGGCGTTCCTTTTGCTCGTCACCGCTGATGTGCAGCATCACCTTGACCACTTTGGTCCCGGAATCCGTAAGTCTCGCCTCGAATTCATTGATGGCAAGGTACCGCCGCTTGATTTCATCCGGACTGGCCCAGCCATGAACACGGTGGATGAGGACGTCCTCATAATGGGAACGGTCAAACACACCCACCATCCCGGCGGCCGGCACTTCCTTCTCGATCCGCCACAGGAAGTCGTAGGACTTTTCCTCGTCGGTGGGTGCCTTGAAAGCCTTGAACTGGACACCCTGCGGGTTCATCGAGGCCATGACGTGGCTGACGATTCCGCCCTTGCCGGCGGTGTCCATGGCCTGCAGAATCAGCAGGACCCGCTTGGTCCCGCCGAAGCGGGACTCGGCAAAGAGCTTCTCCTGCAACCCGGAAAGTTCGTCGTCCATCTCCGCGAGGAGCAGCTTGCCGTCGTCCTTGTTCCCGCTGTAACCGGGAGTCGAGTCGGGATCCACCGCGGCAAGGGAGAACCCCTCCCCCGCCCGAAGGGTCTGAGCAGGATGCTGGTCGAAGCCAACGACGCGGGCCATGGGGAATCCTTTCGGCAAGGGTTGCACGGACCGGCGGCCCGTGAGCACAGGCTAGTTCCCCTGGTACCTGCTTAGGAAGTCCCCCATCCGGCCAATGGCTTCCTCGATGTCCTTCACGTTGGGCAGCGTCACCATGCGGAAATGGTCCGGGCGGACCCAGTTGAAGGCCCGGCCATGGGACAGCAGGATCTTCTGCTCCCTCAGCAGGTCGAGGACAAATTTCTCGTCATCCCGGATGTGGTACACCTCTGGATCCAGGCGCGGGAAGAGGTACAGTGCGCCCCTTGCCTGCTGGGTGCTGACGCCGGGAATGGCGTTGAGCATGTCGTAGGCCTTGTTCCGCTGCTCCAGCAGGCGCCCGCCCGGGAGGATGAGGTCGTTGATGCTCTGGTAGCCGCCCAGTGCGGTCTGGATGGCGTGCTGGGCCGGAACGTTGGCGCACAGCCGCATGTTGGCCAGGAGGTTGATGCCTTCGAGGTAGTCGGCGGCCTCCTTCTTGGGGCCGGATATGGCCATCCAGCCGGCCCGGTAGCCACAGACCCGGTAGGCCTTGGACAGGCCGCTGAACGTCAGGCACAGGACGTGGTCGTCGGTGAGTTTGGCAAGGTTTACGTGGACGGCATCCTCGTACAGGATTTTTTCGTAGATCTCGTCGGCGAAGATCACCAGGCCGTGCTTTTCAGCCAAGGCAACGATGCGCTTGAGCGTCTCTTCGGGGTAGACGGCGCCCGTCGGGTTGTTCGGGTTGATGACCACGATTCCCTTGGTGCGGGGCGTGATTTTGGCTTCCATGTCCTCAAGGTCAGGCTGCCAGCCGGATTCCTCGTCGCAAAGGTAGTGGACGGGCTTACCGCCGGCGAGCGCCACGGAGGCCGTCCACAGCGGGTAGTCCGGCGTGGGGATGAGGACCTCGTCGCCTGAATCCAGCAGCGCCATCAGGGACATGGTGATGAGCTCACTGACACCGTTGCCCAGGTAGATGTCATCAACGTGGATGTTCTGGATACCCCGGGTCTGGTAGTACTGCGACACCGCGGTGCGCGCCGAGAAAATGCCGCGCGAGTCGCTGTACCCCTGCGCGTGCGGCAGGTGGCGGATCATGTCCACCAGGATGGCATCCGGTGCCTCGAAGCCGAACGGGGCCGGGTTGCCGATGTTCAGTTTGAGGATCCGGTGGCCCTCCGCCTCCATCTGCTGGGCGGCCTGCAGAATCGGTCCACGGATGTCATAGAGAACGTTGTGAAGCTTCGTGGACTGCCTGAATTCTGCCATTCCTCAAATATGCCACAGAAGGGATGCGTCCCCGTTGAGACATCCACCACACGGCCGACGGCGGCTGCCGGACCTTTTGCAGGTCCGGCAGCCGCCGTCGTCGTCACCGAAGTTCCCCTCGCCGGAGGGGAGGCGCAATGCCTACTTAACGATGCCCTTCTCCTTGAGCCAGTTGTTCGCCGCGGTCTTGGCGTCCTGCTTCTGGCTGCCGCTGACCGCACGGTTGAGGTTGATCAGGTCATCGGTGGTGAGGGTGCTGGACACCGAGTTCAGTGCCTGCTTGGCCTTGTCCGTCATCTTGGCCTTGTTGTACAGCGGCAGGACCTGCTGGGCGATGAAGTTGTTCTTGGGATCGTCCAGCACCACCAGGTCGTTGTCGGCGATGGAGGGGGTGGTGGTGTAGATGTCCGCCACCTGCACCTGGTCCTCCAGCAGCGCCTTCAGCGTGACGGGGCCGCCGCCGTCACTGAAGGGCTCCAGCTTCTTGGGCTCGCAGTTGTAGTTCTTCTTCAGGCCGGGCAGGCCGTAGGCGCGCTCGGCGAAGGTAGCCGGGGCGCCGACGACGATCTGGCTGCAGACCTTGGCCAGGTCCTCGATGGACTTCAGCTGGTACTTTTCCGCGGTGGCCTTGGTGACCACCATGGCGTCCTTGTCTTCAGCCTTGGACGCGTCCAGCACGCCGAGCCCGTCCGGCAGCTTGCCGGGCAGCGCCTTGGCGATGTCGCCGGCGGAGACTTCCTTGGCTTCCTTGTCCACGTACAGCAGCAGGTTGCCGCTGTAGTCGGGCACCACGTCCACGGAGCCGTCCTGGACCGCCTTGAAGTAGACCTCCCGGGAACCAATATTCGGCTTGGTGGTGGCGGTGATTCCGTTGGCGTTCAGCGCGCCGGCGTAGAGCTCGGCGATGATCTGGCTTTCGGGGAAGTCGGCGGAACCCACCACCAGGGAGGTGGCTTCGCCGGAAGCCCCGCTGCTGGACGCCGGCGGGTTCTTCAGGGGGTCGGATGAACCGCCGCAGGCGGATAGCACCACAGCCAGGCCAACTCCGGCGGCGAGGCCACCGAATGCCCGCCTGCCGAGGCGCTGGGGACGGCTATCTTTCATGACTTACCTCCTTGTACAACAGTCTCCGCAACAACGGGGTCTGTGAGATCAACCGCAGCCTCCTGGCTGCGGTAGGACAGCTTCGAGGGCCCCTGGGTCAGGAACAGCCTCTGGAACAGGGCCAGGATGAGGTCGACGGCGATGGCCAGCACAGCGATGAGGAGGGAACCTCCCAGCATCTGGGGGAAGTCGCTGAGGGCCAGGCCGTCGAAGAGGTAGCGGCCCAGGCCGCCGAGGTTGATGTAGGCAACCACGGAGACGGTGGCGATCACCTGCAGCACGCCGGTCCGGAATCCGCCGAACATGACGTGGAGCGCGTTGGGCAGCTCGGCCCGGAACAGGACCTGCAGTTCCGTCATGCCCATGGCGCGGGCGGCATCCACCACGTTCCGGTCAACACTGGAAATTCCTGCGTAGGTTCCGGCGAGCAACGGCGGGACGGTGAGGATCACCAGGGCCCACACCGGGGGCATCAGTCCGATGCCGGCCAGCAGCACGAACAGGATCAGCAGGCCAAGGGTGGGAAGCGCACGGAGTGCCCCGGCCAGCGCCACGACGGCCACGCGGCCCTTTCCCGTGTGGCCGACAAAAAGCCCGACCGGAACGGCGATGGCGGTGGCGATGAGCATGACCAGCCCGGTGTATTGGAGGTGCTCCCCCATGCGCGCTGGGATGCCCATGCTTCCGGACCAGTGGAGCGGGTCGGCGAGCCAGGCGAACGTATCGGCAAAGACGTTGCTCACGCTGTTCCTCCCGCCGTTGACGCGGACGGTTCGGCTGCGGCAGGTGCTTCCGAAGAGGTACGCCCCACGCCGCGGTCCCGCCGGTTGCCGGCCCGCTCCCAGGGGGTGAGGATGCGCTCCAGCAGGACCAGGACAGCATCCATCAGCAGGGCCAGGACCAGGATGGCGATGATGCCCACCACCACCTCGGTGACGAAGTCACGCTGGAGGCCGTCCGTGAAGAGCATGCCCAGGTTGCCGACACCCAGGAGGGCCGCAACACTGACCAGCGAGATGTTGCTGACGGACACCACGCGCAGTCCGGCGAACAGAACCGGCAGGGAGAGCGGCAGGTCGACCTGCAGGAACCTGGCCAGCGGCTTGAAGCCCATGGCCTGGGCGGCCTGGCTAATGTCCGCGTCAACGGAATCGAAGGCGTCCAGGGCGGCGCGGACCAGCAAGGCCACCGCGTAGATGGTCAGTGCCACCACCACGTTGAGGGGGTCCAGGATCCGGGTGCCCAGGATGGTGGGCAAGATGATGAACAACGCCAGCGACGGGATGGTGTACAGGAGGGAGGATGCGGTCAGCACCACGGAACGCAGTGCGCTGTTCCGCCGGGCCAACTGCGCCAGCGGGATGGAGATCAGCAGGCCCAGGACCATGGGAACGATGGCCAGCACCAGGTGCTGGCCGCCGCGTTCCAGGATCATGCCGATGTTGGCAAGGAACCATTCCATCAGAGGGCGGCCTGCCGCACCTGGCGCGCTTCTTCGATGAGCGCCAGCACTTCCCCGCCGCGGACCACACCAAGTACCTTGCCGTCGGCGTCAACGGCAACGCCCAGGCCCGACGGCGAGGACAGGGCTGCGTCCAGGGCCCGCCGGAGGCTCTCCCCGGGACGGAACAGCGAACCGCCGGGAACGAGTTCAGTCTCGGTGCCCGGCGCCGACCATCCCAGCGGACGCATGTCCGCATCCACCACCAACTGCCAGCCGCCGACTGCGCTGGAATCGGACTCATATCCTCCCGCGGCGCGAATAATCGTGGGCACAGGGTGGATCACCACGCCGTCGGACGGGCTGAAACCGAGGTGCCGGAAGCCGCGGTCCCGGCCCACAAAGGACGCCACGAAGTTGTTGGCCGGCGCCCGGAGGATTTCCTCAGGGGTGGCGTACTGGGCGAGCTTGCCGCCAGTGGCAAAGACAGCAACCTTGTCACCCAGGACCGTCGCTTCGTCAATGTCGTGGGTGACGAACACAATGGTCTTGGCCAGGTCCTTTTGCAGGCGCAGCAGTTCCTGCTGGAGTTCGTCCCGCACAACCGGGTCCACTGCGCTGAACGGTTCGTCCATGAGGAGGATGGGCGGATCCGCCGCGAGGGCACGTGCCACGCCCACGCGCTGCTGCTGGCCGCCGGACAGCTGGGAGGGGTAGCGCCTGCCCAGGGAGTGCGCCAGGCCCACCACGTCCAGGAGTTCCTCGGCACGCCTGCGGGCGTCAGCTTTCGAAACGCCATTCAGCCTGGGGACGGTGGCGATGTTGTCCAGGACCGATCGGTGCGGCAGCAGCCCTGCCGACTGCATGACGTATCCCATGGACCGGCGCAGTTCGGCCGCAGGCACCGAGGTCACGTCCCGGCCATCCACGGTGATGGTCCCTGACGTGGGTTCCACCATGCGGTTGATCATCCGGAGGGATGTTGTTTTGCCGCAGCCGGAAGGGCCCACGAAGACGGTGACCGTGCCCTTGGCGATGGACATGGACAGCCCATCAACAGCAGGCTGGCCGCCCGGGTACTGCTTGGTAACGCTCTGGAACTCGATCATCGCCTGGTCCATGGTGCGGACTTACCTGTTCTCTTGGACGGACTGCTCCCAGCACCGCGACATTGCCATCAGCATGCTGATAGTTACGGTAACCCAAACGGGGGCAGGCTTCAGCAGCTAAAGCCCTAATCCCCGCAAAGGAATCCCTACTGTAACCATTCGGTACCCGCGCCGGCCCGGATGGGTTTCGAATCCGCATGCGCAACTGCTCCTGTCGGGGTGCCCTCGGCCCGCTTAGAGTAAAGGCGTGACCAACTTGGAAGTTTCACCCCAGGAAGAGCTCTGCCCGCCTGCCACCGCCGAGGAAACCTCCGGCCCCTGCCTTCAGCTGTGGCCTGAACGTGAAGTTCCCCTGGGAGGCGTCCGCGCCATGAACGTCAAACGGACGCTGCCGCAGCGCGGGCTTCCCACCATCGGCGCCTGGTGCTTCCTGGACAGCTTCGGCCCGGACCGGACCGCCATGTCCGTCCTTCCGCACCCGCACATCGGGCTGCAGACGGTGACCTGGCCGTTGGCGGGGCACATCCGGCACCGGGACAGTGTGGGCAGCGATGTGGTGGTGCGCCCCGGGGAGCTGAACATCATGACTGCTGGGCAGGGCGTGTCGCACTCGGAGTTCGCGGTGCTTCCTTCCGACGGCGGCCAGGAGTTGCCGCTGCAGCAGGGCCTGCAGCTGTGGGTTGCCCTTCCTGACGGGGACAGGCACAGGGAACCGGCGTTCGAACAGCACCGCGAGCTGCCGCGCGCCGCCGGCCAGGGCTACACCGCCACAGTGATGGTGGGCAGCCTTGCGGGAGTAACCTCGCCGGCAACGGTGTACTCGCCCATCGTCGGCGCTGACGTTTCCTGTGAAGGCGATGCTGTGCTCCCGCTGGACCCCACCTTTGAGCACGGGATACTGGTGCTCGACGGCGGCCTGGCGGTGGACGGGGAGGACCTGCCGGCGGGTCCGCTGGGCTACCTGGGCACCGGCCGTAGTGAATTACGGATGCAAGCGCGCCCCGGCACCCGGTTCCTGCTGATCGGCGGTGAGCCGTTCGGCGAGGAGCTGCTGATGTGGTGGAACTTTGTGGGCCGCACGCACGACGAAGTGGAACAGGCCCGGGACGACTGGGAAGCACAGGCGGGGCTGCCGGACACCGAAACGGCCGCCGCCCGCTACGGCCTGGTGCCCGGGCACGGTCCGGACGCCGGAGCGGAGGCAGGACGCATCCCGGCTCCCCCGTTACCGGGCGTTCGGCTGACGCCCCGCAAGCGCTCGGTCAGCTAGGAGCCGTGCCTAAAGAGTCAGGCGGGCTCTGCCAGCAGCTGGAGGACACCGAACACGGGTTCCTGGTCCAGGACGCGCACATCCATAATCCCGGCTGCGGCAAGGTTCCGGCGGAATGACTCCTGCAGGGGCGCGACGTTCATCCCCAGCCCGCCGCCCAGGATCACCGGCCCGTCAATCTTGAGCTGGCCCAGCACCTGCCCCGCCAGGTCGGCCAGGTCCCGCCCGGCCTGGTCCAGCAGGGCTGCACTGTCCTGGTGCCCGGCAGCTGCTGCTTCCACGACGTGCCTGGCCTGCTGTGCCCAGAAGCGGCGCCCGGTGTCCGGGGAGTGGAACAGCGCAATGAGCTTGTTGGGGTGGTCCAGCCCGCAGGACTGCATAAGGGCTGCGGTGAGCTGGTCGATGGGCAGGCCCTGGTTCATCCTGCGGAGGCTGTGCCGAACGGCTTCCCGTCCCAGCCAATAGCCGCTGCCTTCATCCCCCAACAGGTAACCCCAGCCGCCGGCCCGGGCCTCGCCGCCTTCGGCATTGCGTCCCCAGGCGGCCGAGCCGGTTCCCGCGATGACGGCCACACCCGTGCCCGCACGGCCGGCCGCCAGCAGTAAGCGGGAATCGTGGACAACGGTGATGAGTGCTTCCGGGACCAGCGGCTGGATCAGGGCAGCCAAGGCATCGGCGTCCTCGTCGGTATCGATTCCGCCGGAACCCGCATAAACCCGGTCCACGCGCCCACCGCCGATCCGGCCAAAAAGCTCCGCCAGGTTGCGGGCCGCCTGGTCACGGGTGACGTTCTGGACGTTGGAACTGCCTGCCGAATCGTCCGCGACCGGATGGCCGTCCTCAAAGCGGACCCCGTGCGTCTTCGTGCCGCCGATGTCCAGGCCGATCGTGACGCCCCGAAGCGGGTTTCCGGGCAGCGGATCGCCAGGCCGCGGTTCGCGCGGAGATTCCGCGGCTGGCTCGACAGGATGGGCGAAAGGGTTCTGGGTGTTCGTCACGTCACAAGGGTACTTGCGGGGACGGCTTGCCGGTGCTGCACCAGGGTGCCGCCCGGCGCCGCGCCGCCCGCCGCCGTCGGACGCCTCACTTGGTCAGCGGCCCGCTTTGGTAACCAGCCCCGCCAACAGGCCCGGACCTTGGGCTACCACCAGTTCGCGGAAGAGCCTGGCCGGAACAGGTTCGTTTTCAGGCTTCCGGCGCCGCCAGCTCACGCCGACTCACGGAACGCGAGCGGTGAATCCAGCGCCACTTCCACCCAGCCCAGGTCACCCGTTTCGGGGCGCAATATCCGGCCGGGCGCGTCACCACCTGGCGGCAGGATGCTGACGCCAAGGCCTGCCGAGACCAGTCCGCGGACAGTGTGGGAATCCTGGCTTTCAAAGGCGATCCGCGGGCGGTACCCGGCCGCGCGAAACAGGGCGTCAGTCAAGGACCGGAGCCCGTACCCGGGCCCCAGGGCGACGAACGGCTCTGTCCGGATATCGGCCATGGCCGCCTTGCGCCGCCGCGCCAGTGGGTGGCCATGATGCACCACCAGCCTGAGCGGCTCCCGGTACAGCGGTGCCGACTCGGCGTTTTTACCGGGTGGGGCCACGGGGGCGGTGAGAGCAAGGTCGGCTTCGCCGGAGGCAAGCTCCTCCAGGCAGGTGCTGCGGGCGCCCTGGCTGAGCCGGAAGGCGGTTCCGGGGTGCCGGGCGCGAAAGGCGCTAATCAGCAGGGGCAGTGTGGCTTCGCCGAAAGTGTGCTGGAAGGACACGGACACGGTGCCCCTGACCACCTCGGACTCGTTCCGGACCAGGTCCAGCCCGGCCTGGAACTCCGCGAGGGCATGCTCGATGTAGGGCAGCAGCGTACGGGCGGCGGGAGTCAGGCGGACTCCCCGCCCGTCCCGGACCAGGAGTTCGGTGCCGACGGCGGCGCTGGCCCGGGCCAGCGCCCTGCTCACCGTTGACTGGGGTACGCCGAGCAGTTCCGCTGTCTCCGTCACGTGCTCAGTGCGGCCCAGCTCGGCCAGTACCGGCAGGAGCGGCAGCAGCTGCGCCAACTGTTTCCGGTCCGGTTCCATGGCTCCTCTTTCCTCCGTCTTCCGAGTAATCCGATATTGATATCAGTCAAACAGAAAACATGCATTGGAAGCATCCATCGGCGGAGGACTACCCTGACTGGATGCCACAGAAAGCACCAGCCGGCACCGGCTCTTCCCCCGTTTGGAGTGGCCATCCCAAGGGATCGCGGGACTACGGCCGGATCCTCGCCGGCTTGGCGTGCGCCGGTGTGGCCACTTTCGCGCAGCTCTACTCAACCCAGGCTGTCCTGCCCCTCATGGCGGCCGACCTGGACATCACTGCTGCCGAGGCCGCCCTCACCATCTCCTTGGCCACCATGGGGTTGGCCGCCACGGTGATTCCCTGGTCCTTCCTGGCAGACCGCATTGGCCGGGTGAAAGCCATGATGTGGGGCATTACCGCGGCCACCGTCCTGGGCCTGCTGGTGCCGTTGTCCGCGAACTTCACTATGCTGCTTGTGCTGCGGCTGCTGGAAGGCATGGCCCTGGGCGGGATCCCCGCCATCGCCATCGCCTACCTCAACGAGGAGGTCAGCAAAGCCCATGCCGCGTTGGCAGCAGGAAGCTATGTTGCCGGCACCACCCTCGGGGGCCTGTCCGGCCGGCTCGTGGCGGGGCCGGTTGGTGAACTGTGGGGTTGGCGATCAGCGGCCTTGGCTGTGTCCCTGCTGGCGACCCTTGCCGCCGTCGTATTTCTTGTCCTGGTGCCCCGGGCCCGGGGCTTCGTTCCGGCCCAGGCCACTGGCCTCCGGAGCGCCATCCATACGCTCGCCGCCCATCTGCGGAATGTCCGGCTCCTGGCCATCTACACGCAGGCATTCCTGATGATGGGCGGGTTCGTGGCCGTCTACAACTACCTGGGCTTCCGGCTGTCCGCTGCGCCGTTCGGGCTCCCGGCCACCGTGATCAGCCTGATCTTCCTGGCCTACCTGTCCGGCACTGTCTCCTCCCGCTGGGCGGCGGGCCTGACCATGAGGTTTGGCCGCCGGAACGTCCTGCTCGCGGGACTTGTCCTTGCCGTGGCCGGTCTCGCCCTGACCCTCACCCCGGCCCTGGTGCTGATCCTGACCGGGCTGGTGGTGTTCACCGGGGGCTTCTTCGCCGCGCACAGCATCGGATCCGGGTGGACCGGCGCCATCGCCAGTACCGGACGGGCCCAGGCGGCCTCGCTGTACAACCTGGCCTACTACCTGGGTTCCAGCCTCCTGGGGTGGGCCGGCGGCCTGGTCTTCCAGGCCTGGGGCTGGGGCGCCCTGGCGGGAGCCGTCATGGCCCTGGCTTGCCTCACTGCCGCAACTGTCGCCGTCGTCCACCCCCGGGCCGAAACGCTCCCAGCCTGAGGCCCGCCGAGCCACTCATGAATTATCCGGCTTCAACAGCCGCAAGCGTGGTCTGGATATTCGGCGGGGCGCGTCCCTGCTGCGCGGATGGCGGCGATTCTGCGGTCTAGGATGAACCAAAGACCGTGTGGAAGGAACCGCAGTGAGTACGAATCCCAGGAACACCAGGCCCGGGCCACATCTTGAGCCGCTGGATGCGATTGACGAACGGCTCCTGGAAGCCCTCGTTTCCGATGCCAGGATTTCCAACAAGCAGCTCGCCGAACTGGTGGGGATCGCACCGTCCACAGCCCTGATGCGCACCCGCGCGCTGTCGGAACGGGGCATCGTGCAGGGCTATGAGGCGAAGCTGAACCTGTCGGCCATCGGCAGGTCCGTGCAGGCGCTGGTGGCCGTGCGGCTCCGCGCCCATGACCGGGACCAGATCGACCGGTTCACCGCACGCGTCCCGCACCTGCCGGCCGTGCTCTCCACCTTCCACACCTCAGGATCCGTGGACTACCTGCTGCACATCGCCGTCGGTAGCACCGAAGACCTGCGGGACTGGGTCCTGGACAACCTCGCTACCGATCCCGTGGTGGGGCACACCGAGACGACGCTAGTGTTCGAACACATCCAGGGCAACCACGGTCCCCTTCCGGACTAGCGCTGCTACGCAGGGAGGCCGGGCGTTACTTTCCCCGCCGGACGGCGGAGGCGGTGAATGTCCAGGCTGACAGGACAAGGGCCGCTGCGCCGCACAGCAGGACGAAGCCTTGGACGGCCGGGGCCATTCCGAACGCGGCGCTGGCCCAGCCAAGGCCCAGGACCGGCACTGCGCTCCCCAGGTAGGTGATGACATAGACGGTGCTGATGATCTGGGCATGGCGGGACGGCTCCACCCTGTCCGCAACGTCGTTGAAGACGATCCGGAATGCCAGGCCCTGCCCGAGCCCCGCCGTAACGGCGGCCCCAACCAGCAACAGGGGGCTGTGCCAGGCGCCGGCGGCCCCCAGCAGGATGACGGAGACGCCAAGGACGGCCAGGCCCGCGGGGAGGGTCAGGCGGCCGCGCACGGTGACCAGCTGGCTCAGGGCTGACGCCGCCAGGGGAAGGCCGGCCAGCACGCCAACCAGCGGCCGGGACTCCGTGCCCAGGACCTGCGCAAAGTAGCCCGGCGCCAGGGACAGGGAGAAGCCAAACACGGCAAAGCTGAGGAAGCCGACGGCGGACGCCAGCCAGAAAGCGCCCCTCGCCTGGCGTGAAACGGACGGCCGGCGCGGTGCAAGCGCGTGCATCGGACGGGACACGGCGGGCGCCATGATGGCCGGGCGGGCACGGACCAGGTACAGCGGGACCAGGAGCCCGGCAAGCAGCAGCGAGTGGACAACGTACGGGGCGGTGGTGGGGCCGGGAAGCAGCGACAGCAGCCCGCCGATAACGGGGCCCGCGGCCACTCCCCCGGACGAGGCCAGCAGCGTGAAGCGGGATGCCCACTCCGGGCGGGACGGAAGCAGCTCCCGGAGGGCAGCGGCGCTTGCCCCGGTGGCGAGCGCAACAGCCATTCCCTGCAGGGCACGTCCGGCACAGAGTGCGGCGAGCGATGCCGCTTCCGCGAAGATCCAGCCGCCCGCCAGCCCGGTCAGCACAGCAAGCAGGAGTGCAGCACGCCGGCCGATATGGTCAGACCAGTGGCCGGCCAGCAGCAGGGTTCCCACCAGTGCCAGGACGTAGCTGGCGAAAGCTGCGGTCACCTCGAGGCTGGAGAGCCCCAGGTTGGCCTGCAGCAGCGGGTAGAGCGGCGTGGCAAGGTTGGCACCTACCAGGAGCAGGAAGATGGCCGCGCCGGATATCACCAGCCGCGCCGTGGTGGAGGCATTCCATCCACTGGACGCCGCCGTTGCCGGACGCATGCGCAGTTCACTGAAGACCGTCAATGTGCCGCCTTAGGGATCGTCGCGGCAGGTTGTCCTTGTGGGAGCCTGCGCGCGGATACAACTTTGATGCTCCAAGAATGCGGTAGGGCTGCGCGATCCATCGGTTTTCACGGGGATAATTGACCAGAATTATCAACTTCCGACTTCCAACCTGATGGAGAGTGACGATTTTGAACAAGTTGGACCCTACCGACCTGAAGATCCTCCTGGCCCTTATCAGGGACCCCCGAGTCCAGATCGGCGAAATCAGCGAGTCCCTGGGCATTGCCCGCAACACCGCGCAGTCGCGGGTACGCCGCCTGCTGCGCGCCGGGGTGCTGCGCCCGGGCGGGCGGGAAGTCGACCTGGAAGCAGTGGGCTATGACGTGGTGGCGTTCGTCACCATCGAGGTTTCCCACCGGGAGCTCGACGGGGTCGTGGCGGCGCTGAGGCTCATTCCGCAGGTCCTGGAGGTCCACGAAATCTCCGGCCGCGGCGATGTCTGGTGCCGGGTGGTGGCCACGGACACCCATAACCTTCAAGCGTCCCTGCGGCAGGTCCTGAGGATCAAAGGCGTGATCCGGACGGAAACGGTACTCGCCCTGCACACGCATATCCCTTACCGGACGGAGCCCCTCATCAGCGGCCTCAGCAGCGGTGCAGCTTCGGCCGCTAGGATTTCCTGAATGACCATCATCGATAACGCCGTCTACGTCAACGGCGTCCGCCACGCGGAGCCTGAAAGCCTGGAGCAGACCTTTGAGACCCTGGCCCGGCACGGCGGAATGGCCTGGATCGGGCTTTACCGGCCCACTGTTGAGGAGATGGCTGCAGTGGCCGCCGAATTCGGGCTCCATGCCCTTGCGGTGGAGGACGCCGTTTCGGCCCACCAGCGGCCCAAGTTGGAGCGTTACGATGACAACCTCTTCACGGTCCTGCGGCCGGCCAGGTACCTGGACGAGGACGAGACGGTGGAGTTCGGCGAACTTCACGTTTTCACGGGCAAGAATTTCGTGGTGACCGTACGGCATGCCGAAACAGCGGGCGTGGCCACGGTACGGCGGCGGCTGGAGTCACGGCCGGATCTCCTCCAGCATGGCCCCGAAGCGGTGTTGTACGCCCTGCTGGACCGGGTGGTGGACGACTACGCCCCGGTGGTGGCAGGGCTGGAGAACGACATTGACGAGATCGAGGACCAGCTGTTCAGCGGCGACTCCTCAGTGTCCCGCCGGATCTACGAGCTGGCGCGCGAAGTCATCCAATTCCAGCGGGCCATCCATCCCCTGCCGGAGATGCTGGACCAGCTCAAGCGGGGCTTCGAAAAGTACCAGGTTGAAGGCGACCTGCGGCACAGCCTGCGCGATGTGGAGGACCATGTTGAGCGGGTGATTTCCCGGGCGGATTCCTTCCGGGACCTGCTGCAGAACGCCCTGACCCTGGACGGAACCCTCACCGCGAACCGGCAGAATGAGGCCAGCGCCGAGCAGAACGAGCAGGTGAAGAAAATCTCCTCCTGGGCGGCCATCCTGTTCGCGCCCTCCTTCGTCGCCGGGATCTACGGGATGAACTTCGACAACATGCCCGAGCTCCATTGGGCCTTCGGCTATCCCTACGCGCTGGTCCTCATGGTTGCCGCCGGGGCCCTCATGTACGGGATCTTCAAAAAGAAGGGCTGGATCTAGGCATCCTGGCCCCCGCAGCCTTTCCGGCTGCCAGCGCCGCCCGCGCGTTGCCCGCGGCATGCACCAGGACCGACACTGCCAGGAAGGCGGCCAGGACCTGCCCGGTGGCCACCAGCACCCTGGGCCAGCCGCCGTCGAGGGTGGGGTCAAGGAAGTCATAGACGTACCACCCGTCCAGCCCGCCCCGGATCCACGAGAAGGCCAAAAACACTACGGGGTAGCCCAGCCACGCAGCGGGCCGCCACCAGGGGCCGCGGACCGTGCGGGTGACCAGGGCCCAGTCAAGGGCCGCCACCAGCGGGGCCAGGCGGTGGTGGACAAGCTGTGGCCAATACAGGTCCAGGGTCCACCAGGGCTCTCCCGGCGGAGCCACGAGCACCACGTAGATGATCCCGGTCATGACCAGGTACAGGACCAGTCCCCCGAAGACGTGGTCCCACCAGGGCGGCAGCACGCCCCGCCGCAGTACTCCTGACATGATCAGGACAAGACCGAAAACGAGGTTCCCCTGCACGGTGAATTCCGAATAGAGCTGGGGGATGTCCACATCGTTGCCGGGCAGGGTGGCATCCACGGTCTTCTGGACCACTGCGGCAAGAACGATCAGGCCTGCCAGGACCCGGATGACGCGTATCCACGGACGGTCCGGGTGCAGGGCGTGGTTGGCGGCAAGGTTACGCCGGATCGGAGGAACCAGCGGCGTCAGGCCGCCCGGCTTCGCTGCAAGGCCCATGGAGCCAACGTGCCGCCGCCAGTTCGAAAAGACCAGGGTCCTTGGGCGGTTGATGACCGCCGCCTACCGGCCCCAATAACGGTCCGGAAGGCGGTGATTGTCAGGCGTTGGTCCTGCGTTTCAGCCAACCCCAGACGCCGGTGGCAACGAAGAGGACCAGGCCGATGATGGCGAGCCAGAGAAGGCCCTTCACGACGAAGCCGAGGATGGACAGGATGAGCCAGAGGACCAGAAGGCCGATGATGATTCCCATGGGCCCACTCTAGGCCTGAGCTGTGGGAATGGGACGGGCATCGCCCAGCGTTTCGCGGACCGGATTCGGAGCATCGGGCAGGTAGGCACGAAAAAAGCCCGCTGTTTCCAGCGGGCTTTGATGTGGAGCTAAGGAGATTCGAACTCCTGACCTCTTCGATGCGAACGAAGCGCTCTACCAACTGAGCTATAGCCCCGGAACTGGCTGCCTCCTGGAAGGTGTTCCAGGCTGGTGCGGAACCGGTGTCCCTAGGCTACAAATTTTCCATCCCTAACGCCAATTGACGCGCGGGCAGCTGCCGGGAATGCGGGCTCCCCTGCCGTGCCTTATGCGCGGCGGCGCTGGAGGACGTCGTCGAGGTTGCTCAGTGCGCTCTGGGCCTTGGACAACTGCTGGGCGCTCAACTGCTCCGCTTCGCCGGCTTCGGCTGACGGTGCGCCGGCAGCGCCCTTCTTCAGGGACGGCTTCCCGACTGCTTTGGGCGCCTCCGGAAGCTCCAGCGGCTCCGGCTCGGGGCGCTCAGCCTTGGCCGCCTCCACGTAAACAGGCTTGGGAACCTCCACCGGCTCCCAGGGCGTGCCCACGGGAATGACGGATGGAGCCGCTGCGCTGGTGTCACCGGCAGCCACAGCGACGGCGAGGGCCGCTTCACGCAGCTCTACGGCCGTCAGCGGCTTGACCTTCGCCTGGCCCGCCTCCGCATCGAAGAGCGTGCTTTCCGGCAGCACGGGGGCAACCTCCGGCTTGGCAGGTACAACGACGGCGTCTTCCGGGCGGCGTGCCGGGGCACTCATGGCAGAGCGGAAGGCGGCGTTCACCTTCGCTTTGCGGTCGCGGACAGCGAGCCATCGCAGCAGTGCCACCGACGCGACCGTCAACAGGGTGCAGGTGAGGGGAAGAGCTGGCGAACCGACGCCGAACGGAAGCAGCACGCCCGAGATGAAAGCGGTGACCAGGGACAGCAGCCCCACAAGGGCCAGGGCCGTGCGGCCGTAGCGGACGCGGAACCTGGCCGGGGGCGGGGTGCTTGCAGTGCCTGCAGCGGGTGCGGCACTCTTCCTGGGTTCCATGGCTTTCTCCTGCTGGGCGGCGACGTTCAGGACCAGGCCGGGGTGCGGATCCGGCCTTTCATCGGCGGGGGCGTCTGCCAGGAAATCGCCGGCAGGCTGGAATTGGTGCCGGCGGTTCCGGAGGACGTAGGGGGCAACCCACACAATCCAGAGCGCGACGGCAACCACAAGGATCACTGAGCTGCTAAGGGGGAAGTCCACACTCAAAACCGTATGAGCATCATGCCTGCTCAGGCCGCATTATCAAGGGTGTGTCGTGCCCCTGTGGGCAAACCGTTTGATTTATGACCGACGCGATGCCAGCCAGGGACCCAACAGGCCTTCCGGGACTTCTTCCGCGGTGAGGGCGAAGGAGCGGTGGTCTGCCCATTTGCCGTTGATGTGGAGGAAGCGGGGCCGGTACCCTTCGTCCCGGAACCCCAGTTTTTCCACCACGCGCAGGCTTGGTCCGTTCTCGGGCCGGATATTGATTTCCATCCGGTGCAGGCCGAGCGCCCTGAAGCAGTGGTCGGTTACCAGCGCCACTGAGGTGGGCGCTATCCCCCGTCCTGCCCTGTCCTGGTCCACCCAGTACCCCAGGGTGGCCATCATGGCCGAACCCCAGACGATGGAGGACACTGTCAACTGTCCCACGATGGCGGGGTTCCGAAGCCCCGGCTGCCATTCGGTGATAAGGAAAGGCAGTGCAGTGGCCTGGGCAGCCTGGATATTGAGCGAGCGGACCATGTGCCGGTAGTCAGGGAGGCCACCTGCCGGGTCCGGGTTGGACGCCTCCCACGGTGCCAGCCACTGGCTGTTGCGCGACCGCACCTCGGTCCATTCTTTCTTGTCGCGGTACCGGATGGGCCGCAGGACCAGGTCGCCGCATTCAAGGGTGACCGGCCAAATGGGACCTGTGCGCACGGGGTTACCGGGAAAGGCCGGCGGCGAAGCCGGGCAGCCATTCCCGCAGGCCCGGACCCAGATCTTCGCTGTCGACGGCCAGCTGGACGCAGGCCTTGAGGTAGCTCAGCTTGTCTCCGGTGTCGTAGCGGCGGCCGCGGAAGACCACTCCGTAGACGCCGTGCCCCTCGGCATCACCGGAGGCAAGTTCCTGGAGGGCATCCGTCAGCTGGATTTCACCGCCCCGTCCCGGCTTAGTGTGCTCGAGGACTTCGAACACGGCCGGGTGCAGGACATAGCGCCCGATCAGCGCAAGGTTGGACGGGGCTTCCTCCGGTGTGGGCTTCTCCACCAGCCGGTTGACGCGGACGTAGCCTTCGCCGTCAATCTCCTGAATGTCGGCGCAGCCGTAGGCACTGATCTGCGAGGGTTCCACCTCAATAAGCGCGACGACGGACCCTCCCGTTTTCGCCTGCACGTCCATCATGGTGCTGAGCAGTTCGTCGCGGGCATCAATCAGGTCATCCCCCAGCAGGACGGCGAAGGCTTCGTTGCCTACATGCTGCTTTGCCCGGAGTACCGCGTGTCCCAGCCCGTGGGGGTCGCCCTGCCGGACGTAGTGGATGTCGCCCAGTTGGCTGGCCGCCTGGATAGATGCAAGCTTTTCCGTGTCTCCCTTGTCCTCCAGCGTCGATTCAAGGGAGGGCACCCTGTCGAAGTGGTCTTCCAGGGCGCGTTTGTTGCGGCCGGTAATCATCAGAACGTCGTTGAGGCCTACATGGACCGCTTCCTCCACCACATACTGGATGGCAGGCTTATCCACGACGGGAAGCATTTCCTTAGGCATCGCCTTGGTGGCGGGCAGGAACCTGGTGCCAAGGCCCGCGGCGGGAATGACAGCTTTGCGGACTCTGGGGTTACTGGTGTTCACCGGACTAATCTAACGTCAGCGTCAAGCATTTCAGTAACCATCGGCGCGGCAGGCTGGCATCCAGCCAGAAGCCGTAGAGTACTGGCAACGCAGGAAGGACACCATGCTGCAGGAGACGAACGCGGTCAAGGACGATATCCGGGCCGCCCACCGGCGCCGGCGCGCCGGGCTGACCCCGGCGCAACTGGAAGCGGCAGGCAGCGCCCTGGCTGTGCACGGCAATGCCTGGGCCGGGACGGTCACCGGCGGCCGGCCCGGCATTGCGTGCGTGTACCTGGGCGTGGGACAGGAACCGCCTACCCTGCCGCTCATTAATGCCCTGCACAGCAGCGGGCACAAGGTGCTGCTTCCGGTGTGCGAACCCGGCAGGGAGCTGAGCTGGGTGTTTTGGACGCCGGAAACAGGCTTCGAACGCAGTAAGTATGCGCCCATCCTTGAGCCCGCCGGACCCCGGCACGGGCCTGAAACGGCAGGCGGGGCGGCAGTCCTTTTCATTCCCGCCACCGCGGTGGACCGTGCCGGCAACAGGATCGGCCAGGGCGGCGGGTACTACGACAAGTTCCTGGGGCATCTTGCCACGGCCGGGAAGGAAATTCCGCTGGCCGCTGTTATCTACGACGATGAATTGCTGCCTGCGGGACGGATTCCTGCGGAGGAGTTCGACCGGCCGGTGCCGGCGGTCCTTGCGCCGTCCGGGTACCAGCCGCTCACGGGCGGCGCCTGACCCCGGGCCGTCCGGGGGCAGTGATAGAATTAGCACTCAGGCCCTGCGACTGCTAATGGTTTACCAGGTGGCAGCTCGGGACCTCTCGTTTGCCCAAGAGGAGGAGCACCAGTGCCAACATATGCTTACGCCTGCAAGGATTGCGGCCACGCCTTCGACATTGTCCAGTCGTTCTCGGACAGCAGCCTGACGTCCTGCCCTGAATGCCAGGGTACGTTGCGCAAGAAGTTCAACAGCGTGGGTGTCGTCTTCAAGGGCTCCGGTTTCTACCGCACCGACTCGCGCGATTCCAAGGGCAGCTCCGTCTCCCCGGCGCCGGCCGCGGCCCCGGCTGCGCCCGCAGCTGCCCCCGCCGCTTCGGCGCCGGCTGCAGCAGCCAGCTAGACAGGCATAAGTCTTAAGTACGACGGCGGCCGGCGCGTTCCAGCGCCGGCCGCCGTTGTCCACATAGCGTTCGTTCCGGCTCCCCAGGTGCGTTTACCGCAACTAGCGTGGGCGCATGTCCAGACTTCCCCGCCGTCGCCGCGACCGTTACCGGCCTCCCGCCAGCCCCCGAAACGTTGCACGCCGCGGTAAAGACCGTTCCCCGGGGGCACGTCTCGCCGGGTGGCTGAACCGCAACCGCAGGCTTGTTGCCGCGTTGTTGTTATGCGCAGCTGCAGCCCTTACGGTGCAGCAGCTCACTCCTCCCCCGCTCGCCACTGTGACGGCGTTGGCCGCAGCCCGGGATCTTCCCGCCGGGACCGCCGTGACGGCAGCAGATCTGGCGCACCTCCAGGTGCCGCCGGGAATGGTGGCCGACGGCTTTTTGCAGGATGACGCCGCCGCAGCGGGCAAGCAACTGGCCGCACCCGTGCGCAAAGGCCAACTCCTCACGGACGCTCAACTGCTCGGTCCGGGACTGCTCGCAGGCACTCCGCCCGGTTCAGCGGCGGTTCCCCTCCGCATGGCGGACGCCGCATCCATCCAGCTGGTCTCCCCCGGCCAGCTGGTCAACGTGGTGCTGACATCGGCCAACGGGTTTGACCAGCAGGGTCCCTCCCAGGTCCTGGCATCTGCCGTCCCCGTCCTATGGACTTCAAACAACGGCGGCCAGGGCGGGCAATGGCTGGGCACCACCGAAACGGATGGACTGATTGTGGTGGCGGCCAACGCGGAACAATCCTCGCGCCTGGCCGGAGCCTCAACCCAGGGCCGGCTGTTCTTCGTCCTGGTCGGCCCGCCGTAACATCAGCCAGCCGCACCGGGCCGAAACCGGACACCGGGTAGTCGATCCCCTGCGCCGGGTCCCTCCGGACGCCGCGGTCCGCCCCAGTGCGGTCAGCCCCAGTGCGGTGGCTTCTGTTCCTTCAACCAGGTGTCATGGTCGTCCTCCCGGTCACCCCAGCTGCGGGCATCGTCCTCAGCAGCCTTGCTCGGAAGGATTTCCTCACTGCCACCCTGTGCTGTGCGTGCGGCCGGGGCGGATGCCGCAGCGTCCCCGGAGGAGGCAGGGCCAGCACCTGGTGCAGTCTCTTGGTTCTTGTTCCGATCGTGGTGCATATCTTCCTCGGGCCCGGCGTTCCCGGCCCTGTCTTCCTTACTCGGGTTTTCGTTGCTCACGGGGTCCGACTCCTCGATTTTCGGGCTGCCCGAGCGCCTGCCCTGGCCGTGGTGACCCGAACCGGCGCCGGAACGGTCCGCGCCGGACGCGTCCGAGTTGCCGTCGGCGCTGTGCCGGATTGTCCCGGCTTCCTGGCGGTCCCCGTCGCTGTCCAGGTTTCCGGCCGCCCCGCCCGGCAGGTAGGAGGCGGCGGATGGTGCAGTATCGATTCCATTGAGCGCCTGGTGGACGTCGTCGTCAAGGAATCCCGTGGAGGTGGTGCTCCTGCCCGGCAGCACGATGTTCTCAAGTCCCAGGTACCCGGCGATGCGGTCGGCGCAGGTGGAGGGGTCGGTAAAGACTTCAATGGTCCACAGCGGCATGTAGCGCCAGCCCAGGCGTTCCAGCAGTTCCGGGCGCAGCCGGCTGCGTTCACGTACGCTCATGGCGCGGTACTGCTTGGTGCCGTCGGACTCGATGGCCACAGGCCGGGGCAGGTCCAGGTCGTCTTGGCCCATGGTGTTCAGGGGGTCGGCCGCGGCGACCACGTCAATGGCGCCGTCGTACTGGTGCCATACCCTGGCCCCGCGGGCGCGGAGCCGGTCCCCCAGATCCGCTACCAGGGGGTCCGCCCCAAGTGCCTGTTCGCTGGCAGCGGCGCGGGAGGCCGGGGTACCAAGGTCGGTGTTGCCGGAGATTTCCCGGTCCAGCAGCGTGTACAGGTCCACGGCGCCATGAGTGAGGCGGGTGTGGTCCAGGTCTTCCGGGCGGAAGCAGGTCAGCACGTGCAGGGAGCGCCGTGCCCGGGTCATGGCCAGGGCGAACTTCTCCCGGCCGCCTTCCGCGGACAGCGGCCCGAAGTTGTGCAGTGCACGGCCGTGCGGGGTGCGCCCGAATCCCGGCGAGAAGATGACGTGGTCACGGACCAGGCCCTGGGCGCGTTCCAGGTCAACCACCCGGAAGGACTCCGGGCCGGCTCCGAAGAATCCGGCCAGGCCGGGCTGGTTGGACAGCTGGAGCCGGATGGACTCGCCAATCCGGGCCGCATGCCGGAGGCTGGCGGTCACCACGGCGAGGGAAGTCCGGGGACGCATCCGGGCGTGCTCGAAGACCAGTTCCACAACGCGGTTGACCTCTGCCACGACGGATTCCACCCCCTCGTGGTCGGCACTGGGAAGGCCGGTGCCGTCCGGCAGGTACTCAACCAGCAGGGAGCGGTCCAGCCCCGTGGCGGACTGCCCTTCCGGCAGCCGGCGCAGGCCGCCGTCGTAAAAGCTCTTGCTCAGCTGGAGGACCAGGTCCTCATCCACTGCGCGGTACACCACGTTGAGCTGCCATACCGGCAGGACGGCGGAGAGCGCGGTAAAGGCGCTTTCCACACGGTGGTGCGCCGATTCTCCGGGCGCCAGCCGCTCCACCCCCACCGTGAAGGTCCGCGGCGTGGCAATGCGGGAATCGCCGAAGGCAATGACCTGCCGGGCACGGGCAATCGAGGGCAGGACCGCCTGCAGGGAGGTGGCCTCCGCATCGAGGATCACCACTGCGTCGAAGTGCTGTTCGGCTGGAAGCAGGCCCGTCATGAGGTAGGGGCTGACAGACCAGACGGGAACCAGTGTGCCGATCAGGTCCGGAGCCTGTGCGGTGAGGGCGGGCAGGGAGACCCGCCCGTCCTTGAGCAGGCTGCGCAGGAGGCCGGCCTGCCGCGGCTGGGCGGCAATGGCGGTGCGCCACCGCTCCGCCAGGGCCCACCGCAGCCGGGCTGCGCCGCTGGCAATGTGGGCGTTGTCCGCGAGGCGGTACTCTGCCTCGAGCTGGCGCAGGGCGTCGCCGTCGGACATGGCAAGGTAGTCGTCACCGCTGATCATTGCCTCGAGGGCGGACTGCCACCAGGCCAGCTCCAGTTCGGCCGCGACCGATCCTTCGGGCACCTCCCGTTCGGCAAGATCGGCAAGGAGTTCACCGAGGCCGTGTTCGCGCATGCTCTCAATGAGGAGCGTGCGTTCGGGCAGCGTTTTGAGTGTGTCGGTGTCCGCCACCAGCCGTTCCAGGCGTTCCATCAGCTGCCGGTAGGGAACGCCGGTCAGTGACCCGCCGTCTTCGGTATGCCGCAGGGCCTCGCCCAGTTGCGCCAGCTCCTTGTCCAGCGAGCGGTACATGGCGTTCATTTCCGCCAGGCCCGATGGAACGGCGGGGTGCCGCTGCGTGGTCGCGTATCCGGCCCACAGGGCCCGCTGTTCCTGGACCAGCAGCAGGGACGAGTGCAGATCCGCGATGTGGACGCCCGGGCGCACATATTCCTTGGCCACCCGGCGCAGCCTGGAGCGCTGCATGGCGGTCAACTCGATGCCGCGCTCACGCCGCCACGAGGACGGCGCGGTGGCGGAGATCAGGTCCGTCACCGGGCGGTCGAAGATGTCCGGGGTGAACTTGTCCAGGCTGCCGCGCACGGCGACCAGCAGTTCCAGCTGTTCGCCCCACTCGGCGAAGGATTCGCCCAGGCGGATTTCGGCGTGCTCGGCAACGGCGTCCATGCGGTCGCGGAGGATGGGAAGGCTCTTGGCCACAGACCGGACCAGGTCCTGCGCTTCCTCGGTTTCCTTGCGGGTCAGCAACCTTGCGCCGTGCCAGGGGCTGGTGGTGGCCGCCTTGCTGAAGCTGCCCAGCTCGGCAGCCCGGCGCAGACGGCCGGCGAGCTCCTCGCGGTCCCGGATGCTGTCCAGCACGCTGCGCTTAAGCCGGACGGTGGTGGCCGGTGCCGGGTGGATGGAGGTGAGCTCGGCGAGGGACTGCATGGCCTGGTACGGCGAGCAGCCCCAGCGTTCGCGGACGTTGTGCAGCGATGCCACGTGGTCCATCAGCGCGTGCCGGTGCTCGGTGAGGGTGTTGTGCAGGTTCCCCAGTTGCGGTTCCAGCGACTTCTCGTTGCGGACGATCGCCCGGACCAGCTGGCCCTTCAGCTGTTGGGCCGTGACGTTCCCGGTGAGCTGGAGCAGGATGGAGTCCAGGCCCAGCGACTCCAGGTGTCCGGAGACCTCGTTGAGGCTGGCGCGGCGGTCGCCCACCACCAGCACTGTCTTGCCGGCATCCACCAGGGCGCCGATGGTATTGATAGCGGTCTGGGTCTGGCCGGTGCCGGGAGGGCTGCTGACCACCAGGGAGTCCCCGGCGCGGGCTGCGTCGATCACATACTGCTGGTCCGTGTCCGCGTCCAGCAGGAGCAGCTCATCCTTGGGGTGCCGGTTGTCCAGGTTCGGGAAGCGGGACGGGTCCGGTTCCTCGACGTCTACCATCTCGCCGCCGGCGGCGGTGGCCAGCGCGGACACGATGGGGTGGGTGTCGTTGATCCAGGGGTCGTCCAGGTTGCCGGAGAGATCGGCGAAGGTGGAAACGAGCAGGTTGTGCTGGGTTTCCGCTCCGTGGATGGGCCGGATCAGGGTGGCCAGACGGTCAAGGACGGGCTGGGGGTCGAACCGGGCGGTGCTGTAGGCCAGGCGGGTCACGGCGTTGACGTCGAAAACGATGCCGTGGATGTTCTTCAGGTGCCGCACCAGTGCCGGGTTAATTTGCGCCTGCTCGGTGAGCTGCAGTTCAAAGTCGTCCTCCCCCGGCCGAACCGTGAGGGAGATGGCGGTCAGCATCACGGGGGCGGAGACACGCTGGGGCTTACCTCCGACGGCGGAGGTCCACACCACCGTTCCCGCGGACAGGTACCCGGCGTCGATGCCGCGGTCGTTGGCGAGCTCGAAGATCTTGGACCGGATGTTGCGCGAAGCCCTGGCCGCCACCACGTACTGCTGCCGGTCCCGGATCAGGGTGGACAGGCGGGTGCGGCGCCCGGCCATGAGCTGGGCGAGTCCGGAGGGGTGTGCCGAGGTGAGGTCGATTGAACCTTCGGGCGTCTTGGTGAAGCGCAGCATTGTGTCCGCGCCGGTGACGGGTTTGAGCCCGGACAGCCATTTACGAAGCTCTTCCGAGCCCTCCGGGTGGCCTTGACCAACTGACACTTCTGCCTTCTTTTCTGCGTTTGCACGTGACGCCCTGGACCATACCGGCATAGGTTCGAGAGTAGCCGCTTCGGCGCCGGACTTGAGCGACCGCAACACTGGAGCACGGGAAATTGCGGAGGATTCGTTGGGGAAAAGCAGTGGCCGGCCCCCGCTGGCGGAGGCCGGCCACTTAGGATGCTATTCCCACTCGATGGTTCCCGGCGGCTTGCTGGTGACGTCCAGCACCACCCGGTTGACGCCGTCCACCTCGTTGGTGATCCGGTTGGAAATCCTGGCCAGGAGGTCGTAGGGCAGGCGCGACCAGTCGGCGGTCATGGCGTCCTCAGAGGAAACGGGACGCAGCACGATGGGGTGGCCGTAAGTGCGGCCGTCACCCATGACGCCGACGCTGCGGACGTCCGCCAGCAGCACTACCGGCATCTGCCACACCTCGTTGTCCAGGCCCGCCGCGGTCAGTTCGGCGCGGGCGATGGCGTCTGCCTTGCGGAGCAGGTCAAGCCGCTCCTTGGTGATATCACCGACGATTCGGATGCCCAGGCCGGGGCCGGGGAACGGCTGGCGGCCAACGATTTCCTGCGGCAGGCCCAGCTGGGCGCCAACAGCGCGGACCTCGTCCTTGAACAGGGCGCGCAGAGGCTCAACGAGCTCGAACTGGAGGTCCTCGGGAAGGCCGCCGACGTTGTGGTGGCTCTTGATGTTCGCGGCACCTTCGCCGCCGCCGGATTCGACGACGTCCGGGTAGAGGGTTCCCTGGACCAGGAACTTGATCTTCTCGCCGTGTGCGGCGGCCTCGGCAATGATGGCCAGTTCGGCTTCTTCGAAGGCGCGGATGAACTCGCGGCCAATGATCTTGCGCTTGGTTTCTGGGTCGCTGACGCCCGCCAGTGCCGAGAGGAAGCGCTCCTGTTCGTTGGCCACATACAGCTTGACGCCGGTGGCGGCGACGAAGTCGCGTTCCACCTGTTCCGCTTCGCCTTCACGCAGCAGTCCGTGGTCCACGAACACACAGGTGAGCTGGTCGCCTACGGCACGCTGGACCAGGGCCGCGGCCACTGCTGAATCGACGCCGCCGGAAAGCCCGCAGATGACCCGGGAATCCCCGATCTGCCGGCGGATCCGCTCCACCTGTTCTTCCAGGATGTTGCCGGTGGTCCAGTTGGGCTCAATCTTGGCGCAGTTGAACAGGAAGTTCTCGAGCACCTGCTGGCCGTACGCGGAGTGTTTGACCTCCGGGTGCCACTGCACACCGAAGAGCCCCTTTTCCTCGTTGGCGAAGGCAGCCACTTCCGCGCCCGCCGTCGTGGCCAGGACCTCGAAGCCCTCGGGCGCCGCGTGCACGGAATCGCCGTGGCTCATCCAGGTCTTCTGGTGCTGGGGCATGCCTTCAAGCACGGACCGCCCCTCGCCCAGAATGGTGGTCTCGGTGGATCCGTACTCCCGCAGGCCGGTCTTGTCCACCTTGCCGCCCAGCGCGTTGGCCATGGCCTGGAACCCGTAGCAGATGCCAAAGACGGGGACGCCGGCTTCGAAGAGGTCGGCACCAACGCTCGGGGCGCCGTCGGCATAAACGCTGGAGGGGCCGCCGGACAGGACGATGGCGGCGGGGTTCTTGGCCAGGAGCTGTTCGGTGGAGTAAGTATGCGGAACCACTTCCGAATACACATTCGCTTCCCTGACGCGGCGGGCAATCAGCTGCGCGTACTGGGCACCGTAATCAACAACCAGCACCGGCTTCTGGGAAGTCTGGGATGCAGTGGGAGTAGTCACCGTAATAGCCTACTTGGCGCCATTGCACCGGCGCATCTTGGGACGCCGCGCTGTGACGGAGCAAACGTCCGACGGCGGGCGGCCGGTTCCCGATGCGGGGCTGCCGCGGAGGGGTTCAGTAGCGCTGCGGAGCCTGCGGGTTGGCGGCCAGCTCGGCCTCCACCTCGGCGTGGAACTTCTTCTCGACGATGAAGGACAGGAACGGCACCACGCCGCCAAGTGCCAGCAGGACCAGCTTCAGGAACGGCCAGCGCATGAGGGACCACAGCCGGAAGTTGGAGATCAGGTACACCACGTACATCCAGCCGTGCACGATCAGCACCGTGACGGAGACGTTGACGCCGTTGATCACCCCGGCCGGCTCGGCGTCGGCGAATCCGAAGCCGAAGGGCTGGCCGCTTACGGCGTTGGTGCCGCCCGCGAACAGGTACTGCCCGAAGCCGTACCGCACCACGAGTTCGGCGCAGAGCAGGAGCAGCATGGTTCCGGTGAGGTAGGCCATGACCTTGTAGAACTTCAGGGCGGACCGGATCTGCGCCTCAGTACCGCCGAAGCGGCGCTTCTTGGGGGAAGTCTTGCCGCCGGATGCCTGCGGGGACGGAGTGGCGGGTTTCGGATCAATCATGGCTGTACCTTCTGCTGGTGCTGGTCAGGCTGCTGCTGTTCAGGCCCGTGTGGAAGAGGCGGTGTTTCGTGGAGCCCGCCTGCGGGGGCTTCATCGTCGTCCTCAAGGGCTTCCTCAAGGTCGCGGTGGTAGTCGTCCTTGACCAGGCGCCACCAGATGAAGAAGGCGAAGCCGGCGAAGACGACCCATTCGATGGAGTAGAACAGGTTCAGCCAGTTGATGTGCTGTTCAGGGGGCTGTGGCCCGATGTTCAGGGGCAGGAGTTTTCCAGGGACGGCTGAGGCGCTGAGGTCCTGGCCGCCCACCACCTCTGCGGTGGCGGACACAAAGCCCGGGTAGCTGCTCACGTCCCAGTAGTTGATGAGTTCGGCGACGGAAACAGCCGAGGCCTCCCCCGGTTTCGGTGCCTTCCCTGCCACCGGTGCCTCCGATGGCAGGAGGCGCCCGGTGAGTTCAACAACGCCCGACGGCGGTGCTGCCGCGTCCCCGGGTTGGGCCACCCACCCGCGTGCCACCGGGATCCAGGTCTGGGGAGATGCGCCCGCGCCGGTCAGGGTGGGGGCTCCGTTGACGGCGAAGGCGGACACTACCCAGTAGCCGCTTTTGCCGTCGTGGAGCCTGCCCGGAACCAGGACCTGCTTGTCGGGGCTGTACGTTCCCTGTGCCGTGACCATCTGGTCTGCGACGCTGCCGTGGAAGAACTCCCCTGGCTGCAGGGTGTTTGTGAGCGGTTGGACCTGTTCGGAAGCCGGGTTGACCGGCACTTCGGGCTGGGTGGAGCGGCCGAACTGCCACTGGCTCAGCAGCACGAAGACCCCGGAGATAACGATCGCGAAGATAAAGCCTGCGATCCATCGGGGCTTAAGGGCTGTTTTCCACACGTCTTAACCGTACTTCGTACTTCTGTAGAACAACTAAACGCCTGGGCATTCGGACCGGAAACGGGACGGTCCGCCCCAGCGGTGCCTAGTGGTCGAAGAACACCAGGCTGGAATTGATGAGTTCGGCAATCACTTCGGCGTCATAGGCCCGCCGCAGCGACTCCCGGAATGATTCCTTGGAGAGCGACCGGGCCAAGGTGGCCAACACTTCCAAGTGGTCCGAGAAGGAGCTGGCTGGCGTGGCAATCAGCAGGATGACCGTGGCGGGACCGTCCGCGGCACCAAAGTCCAGCGCATGGCCGTATTTGGCAATGCCCACCGCGATGGAGGTTTGGGAGACGAATTCGCTGCGGGCATGCGGCAATCCGATGCCGCCCGGGAGCCCCGTCGCCAGCTGGTGCTCCCGGGCATTGACATTCGTCAGGAACCCGTCAAGATCCGAGATCCGCCCGGCGGCGTACAGCCGCTCTGCCAGTTGGTTGGTGGCGTCGGTCTTGTCCTTCGCCTCCATTTCCAGGATCACCATGTCGGCGGTGGTCAGGTGGGCGTCATACGGGTCCAGTGGTTCCGCCAAGGCGTATCCCTTCGGTCAGCAGTGGGGCTAGCGGCCCCTCAACGCAAGGGCACGATGTCTTCCGCGCCCAGGCGGGCGGCGTCTGCGGATTCGTCGTCCGGCTGTTGCTGGCTAAGGCGTTCCGCTTCCACGCGGGCAAGGTAGTGGCGGACTTCGTTTTCGCGCTGCGCCTCGCTCCAGCCAAGGACGTCACCCATCAGTTTAGCGACAACGGGGGCGGCGGATACGCCGCGGTCCCAGGCCTCGATGGAGATCCGTGTCCGCCGGGTCAGGACGTCCTGCACGTGGCGGGCACCTTCGTGGGTGGCGGCGTAGACAGCTTCCGCCTGCAGGTAGTCGTCTGCTCCGGGGATGGGCTCAGCCAGCTCAGGATTCTGCCCGATGATTTCCAGGACTTCGGGCGTCATGGACCCATACCGGTTGAGCAGGTGCTCGATCCGCGCCACGTGGACCCCGGATTCCTCGGCGGTACGGTTCCGGCGGTTCCAGGCAGCCCGGAAACCGCTGGCACCCAGCAGCGGGATGGTCTCGGTGCAGCTGGGCGGCACCCGCTCGTCCATGGTGCGGGTGGCCTCGTCGACGGCATCCTTGGCCATGACCCGGTAAGTGGTCCACTTGCCGCCCGCCACCACCACCAGTCCGGGGACCGGATGCGCCACCACGTGCTCGCGGGAGAGCTTGGCGGTGGAGTCGTTTTCGCCGGCAAGCAGCGGCCGCAGCCCTGCGTAGACCCCTTCAACGTCTTCCCTGGTCAGTGGCCGCTTCAGCACTTGGTTCACGTGTTCCAGGACGTAGTCAATGTCCTTGCTGGAAGCGGCGGGGTGGGCCTTGTCCAGGTGCCAGTCGGTGTCGGTGGTCCCGATGATCCAGTGCCGCCCCCACGGGATGACGAACAGCACGGACTTCTCGGTGCGCAGGATCAGCCCCACGGTGGACTGGAAGCGGTCCCGCGGAACCACAAGGTGGATGCCCTTGGAGGCACGGACGCGCAACTGGCCGCGGTCGGTCACCATGGCCTGGGTCTCGTCGGTCCATACGCCAGTGGCGTTGATGACCTGCTTGGCGCGGATGCTGAACTGGGTCCCATCTTCGCGGTTTTCCACCTTGGCACCGACTACCCGTTCGCCTTCCCGGAGGAAGTCCACCACCTTCATCTGGTTCACGGCATGGGCGCCATAGTAGGCAGCGGTACGGACCAGGTTGGCGCAGTATTTGGCATCGTCCACCTGCCCGTCGTAGTACCGGATGGACCCGACGAAGGCGTCGTCCTTCAGGCTGGGCGCGGCGCGCAGGGTGCCGCGGCGGCTCAGGTGCTTGTGGAACGGGACGCCGCGGCTGTGGCCGGCGGAGACTGACATGGCGTCATAGAGGGCGATGCCGGCACCAACATAGGGCCGCTCGATGAAGGGTTTGGTCAGCGGATACAGGAACGGCACCGGCCGGGCCAGGTGGGGTGCAATCTCGGAGAGGAGCAGCCCGCGTTCCTGCAGGGCTTCCTTGACCAGGGCAAAGTCCAGCATTTCCAGGTAGCGCAGGCCGCCGTGGATGAGTTTTGACGACCGGGAGGACGTTCCCGCAGCCCAGTCGCTGGCCTCGACGATGCCGACGCTCAACCCCCGGGTCACGGCGTCAAGGGCGGCTCCTGTGCCGACGATGCCGCCGCCGACAATCAGGATGTCCAGTTCCTGGCCGGGTTCCGTGGTGGCGCGCAGCCGCTGGATGGATGCTTCCCTGGCTTCGGGGCCAAGGACCCCGCCGTTTGCAGGAACACTCTTCATTGAACGCCTCCAGTGCCTCTAGTGCCGGTAGTAAACCCACACTACTTGCAAGTGGCGTGCTTGGGCAGGGCCGGGTGGTGCCCACCCGGCCCTGACCTGTGCGTTAGTTTCCTTCGTAGGGAGATACGACGACGTCGACCCGCTGGAATTCCTTCAGGTCCGAATAGCCGGTGGTCGCCATGGAGCGCCGCAGGGCCCCGATGAGGTTGGACGTTCCGTTGGTGTGGTGGCCGGGTCCGAAGAGGACCTCCTCCAGCGGACCCACAGTGCCGACGTTGGCGCGGTCCCCGCGCGGCAGTTCGGTGTGGTGGGCTTCCTGGCCCCAGTGCCAGCCCTTGCCCGGCGCTTCTTCTGCCCTGGCCAGGGCACTGCCCAGCATGACGGCGTCGGCGCCCATGGCGATTGCCTTGACGATGTCGCCCGAGGTGCCCATGCCGCCGTCGGCAATTACGTGCACGTAGCGGCCACCGGACTCGTCCATGTAGTCCCGGCGGGCGGCCGCGACGTCGGAGATGGCTGAGGCCATGGGCGAGTGGATGCCCAGCGCGCGCCGCGTGGTGGTGGTTGCGCCGCCGCCGAAGCCCACCAGTACGCCGGCAGCGCCGGTGCGCATGAGGTGCAGCGCCGGGGTGTAGCCGGCAGCACCGCCGACGATGACGGGGACGTCGAGTTCGTAGATGAACTGCTTCAGGTTCAGCGGTTCGTGGTCCTTGGAGACGTGCTCGGCGGAAACGGTGGTGCCGCGGATGACGAAGATGTCGACACCGGCGGCCAGGACGGTCTTGTAGTGCTCCTGGGTGCGCTGCGGGGTCAGGGACCCGGCCACGGTGACGCCGGCTTCCCGGATTTCGGCCAGCCGGGACGTGATGAGTTCGGGCTGGATGGGCGCCTGGTACAGCTCCTGCATCCGACCGGTGACGGCGGGGCTGTTGGTCTCGTCCTCCAGCGCCGCAATCTCATCGAGAACCGACTGCGGATCCTCGTACCGGGTCCAGAGGCCTTCCAGGTCCAGCACGCCGAGCCCGCCGAGCTTGCCCAGCGCGATGGCGGTCTGCGGGGACATGGCTGAGTCCATTGGGGCGGCAATTACCGGCATGTCGAACTGGTAGGCGTCGATCTGCCAGGAGACGGAGACGTCCTTGGGGTCGCGGGTGCGACGGTTGGGGACGATTGCAATGTCATCCAGGGAGTAGGCACGACGCCCACGCTTGCCACGGCCGATCTCGATCTCATAAGTCACTGCTCTAGGTTATCCCAGCAGGTCCGCTGGCCTTGCCTGGGCCGGACCAGAAGGGCATCCTCGGCCCTGGAGACTGCGCCGAGCAAGCACGTAGCCTAGGCAGGGGGCTTCGGTGGATGCTTCCCGATGGCTTCAACGATTGGCCTCCTTCCGATATGACGAACTCCGTTCCTTTTCCCGCCGAGACGCCTGTCCATTCGCTCGACCATTGGCTCTCCCCGGAAGTGGCCCGGGTCAGCCCACCGGACGCCCCGTCCCGGCAGCGCCAACTGGCGGATGCCCAAGGCACCGTGGCCGCCGGCTGGAGCGGGGCGATCGCCGGCGGACCCGTCCTGGCCCTGGCAGGCGCCTTCACATCCGTGATGTCGGGGAACCCTGTGGCCGCGCTCGTCCTGGTCCCGTTGGGGGCTGTGCTGATGGTGCTGGGCTTGGTCGGGTGGAGACGGGTCCGGGCCGTCCTGCCCAGGTCCGACAGGGTCCTGATCACCCGTGGTCCGGGATCCTCCCGGGGCGGCATCGCCATGATGTCTTTTCTGGGGGCCATTCTGGGCGGGATCATGATTCTCGCCCTGCCCTCGGCCGTGGCAAAGGGTGCCGGTGAGGTCACAATCGTGGTGGGCATCTACGTGCTCCTCCTGGCCCTGCTGGTCGCGTGCATCATCGTCCCGTCCGCGGTCCTGGGCAGGGCCCGGGAGTCGTTCCGCCTTCGGGTGCAAACCAACCCGAGCCTTCGGAGGGCAGTCGAGGAGGACCTGGCCGTCTGGCGCGATCCGTACGGCAATGCCGCCTACGGGCCTCTATGAGGCACACCCTTCCCGCTACAGTGGCGTGATGGGCAGCCGCTGGACATTTGACGGGCACATCGCTGGCATCGGCACTGCTTCCGGGCTGCGCGCCGTCGTCGGGATTTGGCAGGACTCCCCCTTTGGGTCGTTCGCCGACGTCATGGTGCAACAGCCTTCAGGACACCGGCTGCTGCTGGCACCAACACCCGAAGTGGCCGCCTTCATCTCAGCCACCTACAACTTTGATGACGTGCGGGTGCTGGACGTTGGTGCCTCGCTCACCGATCAGACGTTGACGGTCGACGCCGGCCCGCTGGCAATCCGGGCCGTCACCGGTGCGAGGACCCTGCTGGGAGCAGCGCTGCGGGCAGTACCCCGGCGCCTTGCCGTCCATCCCCGCTGGCTCGCCGCGGTCAACCCGTTCGCTGCCCTCGCGGCACCCGGCGCCCGCACGTACGGAACTGCCGGCAGTGGAAGGGCGGAGTTCTATGGGGTGACCGACCTGCACCACCTGGCCTCCGCCGTCGTCACCTGGGAAGGTGCCAATGCCGGGACGCTCTCCCCCATCCGGCCGGCCGTCACGTTCGGCTTCAGCAGCGTCCCTCCGCGGCCCAGCGTGGCGCGTGTGCGCACCACCATCATTGGGGCCTCCAACGACGAATAGAACTGCCCACCGCGGCACACTCGCTTCGCGAACCTGCGTCAGACTCCTTCCGGTTCCTCCACGGAAAGCTGGGACTCGAACATGCGGAAGTAGCGGCCGCGCTGGGCCACGAGTTCCTTATGGGTTCCCTGCTCCACGATTTGGCCATCCTCCAGCATGTAGACGACATCCGCCTTCTCGATAGTGGCAAGGCGGTGGCTGATGGCGATCATGGTGCTGCTGCGGTCTGCGAAGAGACGCGTGAAGATCCGGTGCTCGGCCAGTGCGTCGATGGCGGAGGTGGGCTCGTCCATGACCATGAACGACGCGTCGCGGTAAAAGTTGCGGGCCATGGCCAGTCGCTGCCACTGGCCGCCGGAAAGGCCGCTGCCCTTCCGGCCCCTTGGGTCTTCCATCCAGTTGCTGACGTGGTTGTCCAGGCCGTTGGGCAGCTTGTTGATGAAGTCGAGTGCTTCGGCGTCGGCTGCGGCCCTGCGGATGCGGTCGTCATCGCGGGGACTTTCCACATCGCCGAAGTAGATGTTCTCGGCCGCCGTCGCGAATTCGTACTTCAGGAACTCCTGGCTGAGCACGGCCAGGTGCCGGTGCCAGGAGGTGACGTCGACGGCGGCCAGGTCCACGCCGTCGAGCAGTACCTGTCCGGAGTCGGGACGGTAGAGGCCTGCCAGGATGCGGATCAACGTGGACTTGCCGGCACCGTTCTCCCCCACGATGGCGATGTGCTGGCCCTGCCGGATGGTGAGGCTGATGCCCTTGATCACTTCAATGTCGCTGCCCGTGTAAGTGAAGCGGATATCCTTCAACTCCACTTCCTTCGGTGCTTGCAGCAGCGGCGGCGCATGTTCCGAGGGCACGGGCATCGCCATGAACAGCTCGTAGTCCTTCAGGTTGGCGAGGTCCTCATCGATGGAGCTCAGGGACGACACCAGGTTGTTCGCCGTGGACAGGGCGCGGCTCACAATCTGCTGGACGTAGAGGAACTGACCCACGGGGGCTGCGCGGGCGATGATCTGCCCCACCACCCAGATCAGCGAGACCACCTCGGCACCGTATTGCAGGGCGTCCGCCGCCAGTTGTTTGGGAATGTAGCGGCGCTGGTAGTCGAGGCGCCGCCGCTCATCCGCGTCGCGGAGCCGGGACCGAAGATCCATGAGGAAGCCGACAATGCCGTATAGCCGCATCTCGGCAATGTGCTGCGGCCGGAGGAGGTTGGTTTCGATCATGCGGCGCTGGCGGCGGGAGTCCACCTGGGTGTTCCAGTGTGCGATTTGCTCCCGGGACAGCTTGAACTGCAGGTACACGCTGGGCACGATGGCCACCAGGACGATGACGGCGATCCACCAGCTGACCAGCAGGAGGGCACCAATGGCCAGGATAACCGAGACCAGCTGCGTGAAGATGGCGGCGATCCGGTCAAGGACGCGGGCGTAGGAGTCGGAGAACCGCTTGGCGCGGTCGTAGAGGTCAACCGTTTCCTTGTCGTCGTAGCGCCAGAATTCGAGGGCGAGGAACCGCTCATACATCTGGTCCCCCACGATGGCGCCGACTTTGAAACTCATCAGCTGCTGGATATATCGGTCCACGCTGTTGAAGGCGCCCCAAAACAGCCCCAGCGCCGCAGTGACGACGACGTAGACGATGGCACGGCGTCCTGCTCCGCCGTCGCCCGCGTACGCTGCGGCCAAGGCAGAGGTGGTGAGGGATGCGAAGTAGGTGGTGACCAACGGTAGAACGGCCGAGATGAGTGAGCCGAGGACCTTCATGACCACGGCCCCCGGGGACGCCCGGAAGCTCACGCGAAGGACCTGGGCCACGGCCTTGGCATAGGGGCGCAGGGCAAGCCGCTTTTGCGGGTCGCGTTTGGGGGTCAGCTCCGCCGGATGGCGCGGTTGGGACATGGAATCAGCCTAGTGCCGCGCCCCTGGGTACGGCGGAGGTCAGTACTCCTCGCCGTACTCGTACTCGGGCAAATCGAAGCAGGCGCTGTAACCTTCCACCCTCAGTGATTCGGGGCTGTCCAAAAAGAACACGAACAGATGGGTGCCGTCGCTGTGCAGAAGGTCTAACCGCCGCGCTCCGTCTGGCGCCGTCCCATCTTTCACCGTCCAGCCGTCCTTGGCCTGCATATGCTGCACCACCTCGTCCAGAAAGCCTTCCCGGTCCACAGCGTTGCCAAGTTTGGCTTCCGCGTCCCCTGTCCACTTGCGCCGGTTTCCATCCGTGCAGGACATTAGGCGGGACGTGTTGTCAGCGAACGTGGACACCACTGAGCTGCCCGGCAGCAGGGCCAGGATTTCCTGTTCCGAGGACATTACCTTGGTCTTGGCTGATTCGAGGCTGACGCCCATGTTTCCTCCATTTCCTGGCTGGCCGCATGAGGCCGTTATCGCCAGCAGAATTGCTAACCCGGTTAATCGCCATGCCGGCCATGGGCCGGCCTCACCGTTCACGGATTTCCGCCAGGACGTCGGCAAGGGCTTCCTCGTTTTCGGGGTCTGTGGTGGCGATCAGGGAGTGGTTGTCCTTGCTGTACAGCTCGGCTGGAGTGAGGCCGCCGGGCGGGGCATAGACGTGTTTGTCGAAGGCAGGTTCCCGCATGGGATAGTTTTCCCCCACCAGCCCCATAGTCTCGGCCGTGAGCAGGATATCCGGATAGGTGTAGCTGGTGTAATCGGTGCCTGGCACAGGCGTCCAGGCAGGCGGCATGGCGGCACCCGACAGGGCAATGAGCTTGTTGAACCTGGCGCCTTCCATTTCTGCACCGGTCAGGTTCCGAAGGCCCCAGCTGTGACCGATGCCGACTGCTTGTGCCTGGACTGGCAACTCCAGGGCAACGGCCTGCTGGAAACCGGCGAGGACGGGCGCTGAGCGGGCCACGAAACCGTCGTCCTTTGCTTCCACCAGGAATGCTTCCACAAACCCGCCGTGCGGGAACTCGGACCCCTTGTAGACGAAAGCGGCCGTGCCGCCCGACTTATCCGCCGTGACCAAACGACCCGGTACGTCCTGCAACCGGCCTGCGTAGAACGACGCCTCATTGGTGGTGGTTCCAGGAACGTAGGTGACAACCGTCGTCGTATCCGCGGTGTAGTTGCCAATGAGCTCAATGATGGAACTGCGGGCAGGGTCGTAGGCGGCTAGCTGCACCTTGCCCTCCACAACCTTGTGCAGGTATCCGATACCCTCCTGGCGCTTCCGCCACGCTTCGTGTTCGGCAGCGAAGCGTGCGGGGTAGCTTGAGTCGAAGATCCAGGGGTTCAGCTTGGGTTCCGGATCATTGTTCCGCAGCCAGTCGATCCGGCTTTGCGCGTTGGCGCGGTTCGCTTCGATCCGCGCAGAGAAGGGTATGCCGTTGGTGTTCCCGGCCAAAATAGGATAGCGCCGGATGAAGGCTTGCTGCTGGGAAGCTGTCAGTGCCAGCCACCAAGCGCGGACTTCAGCAGCGGACTTGCCGCTGACGTCGCCCGGACCAGGAGTCGATGCCTGCAGTCCTGCACCTGGACCACCGGCAATAAGACCTCCACTTCCGCCACTCGCCGACTCCTGTTCGTTTGCCTGCCGCACCAACTCCTCGGCCGCCTGCTTGAGGAACAGAGCTGCGGCGGACAGGGAACGGCTATGGCTGGATTTCCACTCCCCGCGGAACCTCTCGGCGTCAGGCCCGGGCCAGAGCGTGCCGTCCACGCCCGCGGCGAGCATTTGTCGTTGCCCATCAAGGCTCCGCCCTGCCGACCGGATGCTGGCAGCCAGTAGCCGCAGCTGGGCGACGTCCGCCCCATAGAAAGTGCCTGCCACTGCTGCCCCCAACCCGCAACGATATTTCTCCAACGACTATAGTAATTAGCGCAAAAAATTGGGATGGGCAGAAATGCCCATCCCAATCGGGGTTCTTTAGCGCGAGCCGTAGTTCGGCGCCTCGACGGTCATCTGGATATCGTGCGGGTGCGATTCCTTCAGCCCGGCAGAGGTGATCCGAACGAACTTGCCGCGGACCTTCAGTTCGGGAATGGTGGGCGCGCCGGTGTAGAACATGGTCTGGCGCAGGCCGCCGACCAGCTGGTAGGCCACGGAGGACAGCGGGCCGCGGTAGGCAACCCGGCCTTCGATGCCTTCGGGGATGAGCTTGTCATCGCCGGAGACATCGGCCTGGAAGTAGCGGTCCTTGGAGTAGGACGTATTCTTGCCGCGCGACTGCATGGCGCCCAGGGAGCCCATGCCGCGGTAGGACTTGAACTGCTTGCCGTTGACGAAGATCAGCTCGCCCGGGGACTCGTCGCAACCGGCGAGCAGGGAACCGAGCATGACCGTGTCGGCGCCGGCAACGAGCGCCTTGCCGATATCGCCGGAGTACTGCAGGCCGCCGTCGGCGATCAGCGGCACGCCGGCCGGAATGGCGGCTTTGGCCGATTCGTAGATGGCGGTGATCTGCGGGACGCCCACGCCGGCAACCACGCGGGTAGTGCAGATGGATCCCGGGCCGACGCCCACCTTGATGCCGTCGGCACCGGCGTCGATCAACGCCTGTGCGCCCTCACGGGTGGCAGCCTGGCCGCCGATGATGTCCACGTGGGCCGCGGCGGGCTCCGACTTCAGGCGGTGGATCATGTCCAGCACGCCCTGGGAGTGGCCGTTGGCGGTGTCCACGAAGAGGGCGTCGACTCCGGCGTCCACCAGGGTCATGGCGCGCTCCCAGCCGTCCCCGAAGAAGCCAATGGCGGCACCGACCCGGAGCCGGCCTTCGTCATCCTTGGTAGCCAGCGGGTACTGCTCGGCCTTGGTGAAGTCCTTGGTGGTGATCAGGCCCTTGAGCCGGCCCTGGTCGTCCACGAGCGGGAGCTTTTCGATCTTGTTGGTGGCCAGCTTGTGCGAGGCTTCCTCGCGGCTGATGCCCACGTGCCCGGTGACCAGGGGCATCTTGGTCATGACGTCGCTGACCAGTCGCAGCGGGAAGTCGGACTCCGGGACGAAGCGGGTGTCGCGGTTGGTGACGATGCCCAGCAGGCGGTTGTCCTCGTCAACGACAGGCAGGCCGGACACGCGGTAGTGGGCGCAAAGATCGTCCAGTTCGCGCAGCGTCGCCTCGGGGCGGATGGTGAGCGGGTTGGTGATCATGCCGGACTCGCTCCGCTTGACCCGGTCAACCTGGTCCGCCTGGTCTGCAATGGACAGGTTGCGGTGCACCACGCCCAGGCCACCCTGGCGGGCCATGGCGATGGCCATGCGGGACTCCGTGACGGTGTCCATGGCGGCGGAGAGCAACGGAGTCTGCACGCTGATGCGCTTGGAGATCCGGGAGGAGGTGTCTGCCTCGGACGGGATGACGTCGGTGTGGCCCGGAAGGAGGAGGACGTCGTCGTAGGTCAGGCCAATGAAGCCAAAGGGGTTGTGTTCGGGCTCGGTCATGAGTGCGCCTCTTACCTTGGTTGCTGGGTCACGGGTAGGGGTTGCAGCCGATGACCAGCCCGTTATTACGGAACTGGCCTGTGCAGACGATCCTGCGGGAGCACCGTGCAGCACGGCATTCCGGGGGCAGAAAGTGTTGAGTAAATATTAGAACCTCGGCGCCGATCCCCCTATTCCAGGCTCCGGATGTGAGCAACGGCACTTCCCGCGACTGGCCCGGGCTCAGCTCCAGCCCGTGGCCGCCAGCAGCCGCTGTTCGAACATGGGGATCATGGTCTCCACATACGTCCGGGTCAGGTGGTTGTCGTCCTTGTAGACGTAGACGTTTCCCACCACCGCCGGGCAGACGCCGCGGGCACAGATGAAGTCGCTCATGTCCATCAGGTGCAGCCCCGGCAGCTTGCCGCGGTAATTCTCCAGGGGCGACGGTTCCACCAGGGACTCAGCCAGCGCCGGATTGCAAGCCGGCGCAGTGGCACCGTGCCGCTGGGAGCACTGCGGCATGTTGAACGTGAACCGCGGGTTGTCCCGGATTCCCACAACCTCGATTCCCGCGTCGGCGAATGGCCGCACGCCTTCGAGGTATCCCGGCACTTCGGTTTCGAACGGAGCTTCCTCATGGGTCAGCGACGCCACCGTGAACACAGCATCCGGCATGTGCTCCAGGACGTAGGTGGAACTGGCGCGGTTGTAGGCGTTGCACTCCGCACTCCGCGCCTCCGATTCGGCACCAAACCGGCAGGCCGGCATCAGCAGTGTCACCAGCTCCCAGCCGCGGGCCGCCGCCAGGGGTGCCAGGGCGGCAAGGTACTGCTGGGCATGGGAATCGCCCAGCACCACGATGCGCTTGGAGGAAGGTTCCTCCGGGAGCTCCTGCCGGCAGCCTTCGAGAATTGGATCGCTGGTGGCGTTGGCGCCCGTGCAGGCTGAGTCGATGCCGGCCCAGTCGTTGTCCAGCGCGGTGGGCCCGGGGATGGTCCGGGCCCTGGGGGCGGGAGTGTTTTCGTTCTCCGGGGTGAGTGCCAGCGCCCCTGGCGTCAGCTCCCTCGGTTGTGCAGCCGTCGCGATTTCCTCCTTGCTGAGCGATGTCTGCCAGACGGCAACGGGCCCTGCCAGCAGGGCACCACACGCAACAATAACGACGGCGGTGCGCCAGGCGCGGAGCTTGGGCCAGTGCCAGTCGCGCAGGGGCTTTTCGACAAAGTGGGTGGTCAGGATGGCGAGCACGGTGGAGGCCGCGACAATGCCAAGGCCCTGTTTGAGGTTGGGCGCTTCTACTCCGGTGGCCGCAAGGGCCAGCACCAGGACGGGCCAGTGCCAGAGGTACAGGGCGTAGGAGTTATCGCCCAGCGCGACGGCGGGCCGGCTGCTGAGGAGGCGGTCCACCCCGAACCTGCTGCCGGTCTGCCCCGCAACAATGATCGCGGCCGCCGACACCGTTGGCCACAGCGCCACGTACCCGGGGAAGGAACGGTCAACGGTCAGGACCAGCCCGCAGGAAACCATGCCTGCCAGTCCGGCCCAGCCCAGCACCACCCGGAAGATGCGGCCGGGTTTCAGGTACGGCAGCACCAGGGCCAGCAACGACCCAAGCGCAAACTCCCATAGCCGGGCCCGGGTATCGAAGTAGGCGTAGGCCTGGTTGGTGGCGGTCTGCTCCATGGAATAGGCCAGGGACAGCACGAACACGGTCCCGAACACGGCGGCAAGCAGCCCGCGGTAGGTCAGCCGGCGCAGGCGGGGTACCTGGCGCAGCCCGGCCAGCGCAAAGGCCGCGGCGGCGAAGATCAGCGGCCACAGGATGAAGACCTGGCCCTGGATGGACAGCGACCAGAAGTGCTGCAACGGGCTGGCGCCCGCGTGGTCCTGCGCGTAGTAATCAACGGCGGCGTCTGCCAGCAGCCAGTTCTGGCGGTAGAGCAGGGACGCCCACGCCTGGTCGAGCACCTCCGGCCAGCGCCCCTGGGGCAGGATCAGCCAGGTGCCGGCCAGGACTCCGAGGATCACCACGACGACGGCGGGCAGCAGGCGCTTGAACAGGTGCAGCCAGTGCGCCAGGAGTCGGAAGGGCTTGCCTGACTCCGCCTTGCGGATGAAGGAGAGGGTGAGCAGGAAAGCTGAAATCAGGAGGAAAATGTCCACACCGCCGGACACGCGGCCCAGCCAGACGTGATAGGCCACCACCATCAGGACAGCCAGGGCGCGCAGGCCCTGGACTTCAGGGCGGAAGGAGGGCTTTCTGGGCTTCGAAGGCGCCGGGTCTGCTGAGGGGGCTTTGGTGCCTGCTGCCTGCGGCATCAGCCCGCCCAGCCCGCAACTGCCAGCAGCCGCTTGGCGAACTCGTCCGCCATGCTGGCCGCATATTCGGCGCTTAGGTGGTTGTCGTCCAGGTACACATACACATTACCCACCACGGCAGGGCACTCCGTCGGGGTGCAGATCCGGTCTGTCAGGTCCACCAGGGACAAGCCGGGCAGACGGGACATGTCCAAGGTGTCGAAGGGGCTGCTGGCCGGAAAATTGTTGCTGACCGGCGGGCGGCAGGCCTGGGCCTCGGCGCCTTCCCGCACCACGCATTCGGCCATGTTGAAGGAAAAACGGGGGTTGTCCCGGAGGGCAACAACCTGGATCCCCTGGCCCAGCCACCCGGAGACCATTTCCTCGAAACCGGGCGTCAGGGCCTCGGCAGGACTCGAGGGCGCCGCCGCAGTTCCCACCACGATGATGGCGTCGGGCTTCAGCCTGGTGATTTCCTTCTGGACGTCCGCATTGAAAGCGTCGCAGTCCGCGCTTCCTCCCAGGTCCCGCGGCGTGGCCTTGCAGGCGCCCTTCAGGATGGAGTACAAAAGCCAGTTCTTTTGGGCTGCCAACGGTTTGACGGCGCCGGACCACTGCTGCGCATGGCTGTCCCCCAGCACCAGGACGCGCTTGGATGGCTCACCTGCGGGGCGCTGTTCGAAGCACGATCCCTTCAGCAGGCGGCTCTCCGGGGCGATCTCCTCCGTACACGGTCCATCCAGGGATACCCAGTTCTTGGTGAGATCCGCCGCCAGCGGCAGGAGGGCCGCATCCGCGGCCGGTGTTCCGGCCGCGTAAGCGGTGTCAAGGACGCGGGAGCCGGGGTTGTTGGCGATCTTCTGCGCCTCCACCGCGCGGCGTTCCATCTCGAGCTGGAAGTTCCAGCCGGACAGGGGCACCGCTGCCACAGCGACAGCCAGCATGATGGCCAGGACCGCCCTGCGCTTCCGGACTTCCGGCCATTTCCATTCCCGCCAGGGCTTTTCGATGTAGCGCGTCGTCAGGTAGGCGAGCGCCAGGGCCACCAGGATAATGACTAAACCGGACAGCCAGCCCGCGTGGTCCTTCCCGCTCCAGGCGAGAGCGAGTACCAGGAGCGGCCAGTGCCACAGGTAAAGGGCATAGGAGATGTCACCGAGCTTGACGAGTGGCTTGGCGGAGAGGACGCGGTCTATCCCTGCGGCGCTTTCCGTTTGGCCTGCCACGATGACCAAGGCCGCGGCGACGGTGGGCCACAGCGCGGCAATACCGGGGAAAGCCCCCTGCACATCAAGGACAATGCCGCACGCCAGCATGGCCAGGACGCCCACCCAGCCCATGATGACGCGGGTCCGGCGCCGGAAACGCAGGCCGGGGAGGATCAGGGCCACGAGCGTGCCCAAGGCGAATTCCCACAGCCGGGCGCCCGTGTCGAAGTAGGCCTGCACCTGGTTGGTGGCGGTGAAGATGATGGAGTAGCCCAGCGAACCGAGGAAGATGGCGAAGAAAATGTAGGCGAGCAGGGGACGGTAGGACAACCGGTAGCGGCGCGCCGTCCAGCCGGCCAGCGCGAAGATCAGGGGCCACAGGATGAAGACCTGCCCCTGGATGGACAGCGACCAAAAGTGCTGGAAGGGGCTGGCCACGCTGTGGTCGTTGGCGTAGTAGTCCACCGCGTCCCGCTGCAACAGCCGGTTCTCGGAATAGGACAGGGAGGCCCAGCCTTGCGCGATGAGGTCCAGCCACCGCGTCGGTGGAAGCACCAGGGCAGACACGGCCAGGGTTGCCACGATGACCGTGACGGCTGCCGGGAGGAGCCGGCGGAACAGGTGGAGCCAGTGTTTCGCCAGGGCGAAGGGCTGGTTCCGGTCATGGCGTCCAAGGAACTGGAGGGTCATCAGGAAGGCGGAAATGAAGAGGAAGACATCAACCCCGCCGGACACGCGCCCGAACCAGACGTGGTAGGTCACCACCATGAGGACAGCCAGTGACCGCAGGCCCTGGATCTCCGGCCGGAAAGACGGTTTCCGCTGTCTGGGGACAGCATGGGACCTGGGTTCGGGTGCCTTCGGGGTTTCCGTTATCGACACAAGAACCTCTCAAAATCCCGCCAGCCAAAGCAGCAAGCCTAGTCAACCCCGCTGTTAACAGCTAATCAACGCGCCCGTCCGGACTATGCTGGCCACAACCGGCGAAGGGAGCGGGCATGGTTGTCCAGCTGCGGATCTGTGTGCCCGGGGAGCTGTCCGCGGTGACGGTACAGACCTGCCGCGACCAGCGGGGCGTGGCGGAAGTCACGGTGGCCAAGGGGGTGGCTGTGGTGCCTCCCGGCGACGTGATCGAGGTTCTCATCGCCCGGGAGTCGGTGGAGGAACTGCTCGAAAAGCTGGAAATCCTGAAGATCCGGGACGCGGGCTCCATTGCCATGACCACGCCGGAATTCGTCCTTTCCAGGAAGGCAGACCGGGCGGAACGAGCCGCCCCGGGCGACGGGGCCGACGCGGTCATCTGGGACGACGTGACACGGCAAACCGGCGAGGATTCCCGCCTGACATGGAACTTCATCGCTTTCCTGGTCCTGGCCACCCAGCTCGCAGGAATTGGCATTGTGACCGATTCCCCGATTGCCATCGTGGGCGCCATGGCTGTTGGCCCCGAGTTCGGACCGCTGGCCGCCCTGGCAGTCTCGCTTGCCACACGCCAGTGGAAGCTTGGACGGCGCGCAGCCGTTGCGTTGGGAGTCGGATTCCCCGCTGCCATGGTGCTCGCAGCCGTCACTGCCTGGCTTTCGGTGCCGCTGGGGCTCTTCCCGCGTGATGCCCTGGACAAAGGCTCGGCCGTCGAGTTCATCTACCATCCCGGGCCCTATTCGCTGATTGTCGCGGTGCTGGCCGGGATCGCGGGGATGTTATCGATCATTGGCCGGCGTTCCGCCGCGCTGATCGGCGTTTTCATCTCGGTGACCACCGTGCCGGCGGCCGGGTATGTAGCGGTGGCCTTGGTGTTGGGCGAATACCAAAAGGCAGCAGGCTCCGCCCTGCAACTGCTGCTCAACCTCGTGGGCATCGTGGTGGCTGCCTTGGCAGTTTTGCTGTTTTACCGGGTGGTCGCCAGGCGCCTGCCGGACGGCGTGGCGCGCAGGCTGCAGCGCCAGCGAAGCGGGGCCCGCAACTAGGTGCGCTCCCCTACCGGCGCAGCAGTCCGCGCAGGGTCTGGATGGTGTCCGCTTCGGCCGGGGCCTTGTCGTCGCGGTAGCGCTTGACGCGCGCAAAACGAAGCGCGATGCCGCCGGGGTAGCGCGGCGACTGCTGCACGCCGTCAATGGCAATTTCGACGACGGTGACTGGCTCCACCCAGACGGTGCCGGCAGTGCGCCGTACCTCAAGCTCCTGGAACCGTCCGGTCTGCCAGCGCAGCAGTTCGTCGGTGAGGCCCTTGAAGGTCTTGCCCACCATCACATAACCGCCGGGTGTGCCAAACTCCCCTGCGGGGTCAAGGGCGCCCAGGTGCAGGTTGGACAGCATCCCGGTGCGCCGGCCGGACCCCCATTCGCAGGCGAGCACCACCAGGTCATAGGTCAGGACCGGCTTCACTTTTACCCAGTTCGATCCACGCCGGCCAGCGGCATAAGTGGAGCCGATCGCCTTCACCACAACACCCTCATGGCCAGCGGCAAGTGCATCCTGTGAGACACGTTCCGCAACGGCCGGGTCAGCCGTAACCTCCCCAGGAATCCGGTGGGCAGGGGCGATGCGCTCAAGTACTTCGATGCGGTGGGCCAACGGCTCATCCAGCAGGTCCCGGCCATCGATATGCAGCACATCGAAGAACCAGGGATGCAAAACTGTTTCCCGCACTGCATCGGCACCAAACCGTGCCATGGTTTCCTGGAAGGGCCGCGGACCGCCTTCCTCATCGAGGGCCAGGGTCTCGCCGTCCAGGATCACGTGCTGCAGCGGCAGGCCACGGACCACTTCCACCACTTCGGGAAGCCGGTGGGTGACGTCGGCCAGGTTGCGGGTGTAGATGCTGACGTCGTCGTCCGCGCGGTGCACCTGGATGCGCGCGCCGTCGAGCTTGTATTCCACCGAGGCCTCCCCCGTGGTTTCAAGTGCTGCGCCTGGGCTGGACGCGGTGGAGGCGAGCATAGGCAGCACAGGGCGGCCCACCACCAGTCCGACGGCGTCCAGCTCGGCCTGGGTGCCGGTGATGGCCAGGAGGGCTGTTTCGCCAAGGTCCCCCGAGAGCATGGCGGCACGCCGGACGGCTTCCACGGGCTTCCCGGCAGCGCGGGCCACGGCATCCGTGAGGACTCCTTCCAGCGCACCGGTGCGCAGCTCGCCCAGCAGGACGCCGGTGATAAACGCCTGCTCCGGCCCGGTGGCAGCCGCCATCAGTTTCCGCAGGGTCGCTGCCCGCTCCGCGCCGGATCCGGTCCCGGCGGCAGCGAGCAGGCGGTCCAGCGCCGCATCAAAATCGGCCACTGTAAGGCTTGGCTCGACGGCCGGCTCTTCCTTGGCCGCTGCCACCGCGCTCCATCCGACGCCCACGCGGCCCTGGCGCGGTTTGGCAGTGAGCAGGCCCACCGCCGTCGGGATCTCGGCCGGCTCCAGGCGGCGCAGCAGGCCGGCCAAGGCGTCAACTTTCGCCAGCCGGGAGCGGGTCGACGCAACGGACGCGCTGGTTTCCACAAGCTCAAGGAGCAACATGGGACCATCCTGCCACGGCTCTGGACAGCCTCCCGGCCCTGCTCCACAATGGGCGCGTGGGGATCATTGTCGCGAACCTGTTCATCACCCTCGATGGCGTGTACCAGGCGCCCGGCGGCCGCGAGGAAGACAGCGAAGGCGGCTTCGAATTCGGCGGCTGGCAGGCGCCGGTGTCCGACGACGAAGCGGGCGCCGCCATCGCTGCCGAGATCGGACGCATGGACGCGTTGCTCCTGGGGCGGGCAACCTATAACATCTTTTCGTCGTACTGGCCCCACCAGTCCGGCGACATTGCGGACGCACTTAACCGGGTGCCCAAGTTCGTCGTGTCCGGCTCCCTGCACGATCCCAGCTGGGCAGGGACCACAGTGCTGCCGGATGCCGCCGCGGCCGGCAGGCTCCGGGAGGACTACGGGCAGGTGCACATGTTCGGCAGCGGGTTCCTCATCCGGTCCCTCCTGTCGGCAGGCGTGCTGGACCGTCTTCACCTGTGGCTTTATCCCGTCGCGCTCGGACAAGGCAAGCGCCTTTTCGACGACGGCGCCGTACCCACCACTTTCAGCCTGGCCGAGCCGGCACGCAGCTTCCCCAAAGGCGCTGTGTCTTTGGTCTACGAGCCTGTAGGCGGCGTAGAGACGCGGGACATGGCGGCGGGTTAAAGGGGCCTCGTTCAGGGGACATGAAAAAGGCTGGCCCGGCAAATGCCGGACCAGCCTTCTCAGCCAAAGAGCTGGGCCCACGCCGTCAGGGTTCCCTAACCGAGCGAAGCGAGGTTAGGGAGACGGTGGGGACTAGTGGCTGTGGCCTGCGTGCTCGTCCTCTTCGGCCGGCTTCTCCACGACCAGGGTCTCGGTGGTGAGAACCAGGGCGGCGATGGAGGCCGCGTTGCGGAGGGCTGCACGGGTGACCTTGACGGGGTCGATGACGCCCGCGCCGATCAGGTCCTCGTACTCGCCGGACTTGGCGTTGAAGCCGTTGTTGACCTCGGCGTCGGCAACCTTGGCGGCCACCACGTAGCCGTCGAAGCCGGCGTTCTGGGCGATCCAGCGCAGCGGCTGGACCAGCGCGCGGCGGACGATGCCTACGGCTGCCGCGGCGTCGCCTTCCAGGGCCTTGACCGAGGCGTCCTCATCCAGTGCCTTGAGGGCGTGGACCAGGGCGGAGCCGCCACCGGAGACGATGCCTTCTTCAAGGGCAGCGCGGGTGGAGGACACGGCGTCCTCGATGCGGTGCTTCTTTTCCTTCAGCTCAACCTCGGTGGCCGCGCCGACCTTGATGACGCCGATGCCGCCGGCCAGCTTGGCCAGGCGCTCCTGGAGCTTTTCGCGGTCCCAGTCGGAGTCGGTGCGGGTCAGCTCGGCGCGCAACTGGGCAACCCGTGCCGCTACGTCCTCGGCCGAACCGGCGCCGTCCACGATGGTGGTGTTGTCCTTGGTGACGGTGATGCGGCGGGCGGTACCCAGCACCTCCAGGCCAACGGAGTCCAGGCTCAGGCCCAGCTCCGGGGAGACAACCTGCGCGCCGGTGAGGGTGGCGATGTCCTGCAGCATGGCCTTGCGGCGGTCACCGAAGCCCGGAGCCTTGACGGCAACGACGTTCAGGGTGCCGCGGATGCGGTTGACGATCAGCGTGGACAGGGCCTCGCCCTCAACGTCTTCGGCAATGATGAACAGCGGCTTGGAGGCCTGCAGCGCCTTTTCGAGCAGCGGCAGGAATTCCTGGATGGAGGAGATCTTGCCCTGGTTGATCAGGATGAGTGCGTCCTCGAGGACAGCTTCCTGGCGCTCCGCGTCGGTGACGAAGTACGGAGACAGGTAGCCCTTGTCGAACTGCATGCCCTCGGTGAGGACCAGTTCGGTCTGCGTGGTGGAGGACTCTTCGATGGTGATGACGCCATCCTTGCCCACCTTGCCGAAGGCCTCGGCGAGGAGCTCGCCGATTTCGTCGCTCTGGGCGGAGATGGCGGCAACGTTTGCCACCTGGGTGCCTTCAACCGGCCGGGCGTTCTCCAGCAGGCGGGCAGCCACGGCTTCAACCGCAACTTCGATGCCGCGCTTGATCTGGCCGGGGGCAGCGCCGGCTGCAACGTTGCGCAGGCCTTCCTTGACCAGGGCCTGGGCCAGGACCGTGGCGGTGGTGGTGCCGTCGCCGGCAACGTCGTTGGTCTTGGTGGCTACTTCCTTGGCCAGCTGGGCGCCAAGGTTCTCGTAGGGATCGTCCAGTTCCACTTCGCGGGCGATGGTGACGCCGTCGTTCGTGATGGTGGGGGCGCCCCACTTCTTGTCCAGGACGACGTTGCGGCCGCGCGGGCCGAGCGTCACCTTGACGGTGTTCGCGAGCTTATCGATGCCGGCCTCAAGGGACCGGCGGGCAGCGTCATTAAACGCAAGCTGCTTTGCCATGGTTTTGTCCTTTCAAAGACAGAACCCCGCACTACCGGCCAGCATGAGCATGGCCGGCGGCACGGGGATCCGGAAGAGTTACTTTACGACGATCGCCAGGACGTCGCGGGCGGAGAGCACAAGGTACTCGGTGCCGCCGGTCTTGACTTCGGTTCCGCCGTACTTGGAGTAGATGACAACGTCGCCAACGGCTACGTCAACGGGGACGCGGTTGCCGTCTTCGAAGCGGCCGGGGCCTACTGCGACAACTTCGCCTTCCTGCGGCTTCTCCTGTGCGGAGTCCGGGATGACCAGGCCGGAAGCCGTGGTCTGCTCGGCTTCGAGCGGGCGGACAACAATACGATCCTCAAGAGGCTTAATAGAGACCGACACTCGGACCTCTCCTTTTCGTCAGCAAATTCGTGGACTGGAAAGCTTTCCGCCGTAGCTGGCAAACCGTCGTCGCGGTGCCGGCAGCAGCCTGGCTGGCAGCTCTTCATGTGTTAGCACCCTCCTAGGGAGAGTGCTAATGAAGACTCTATGTAAGGGTTAGCACTCGGTCAAGGTGAGTGCCAACGTTTCGTCACGGGCGTACGCCATTAGCAGGACGTACGACGCCGGGTGGCGGGGCCGAAGCCGCAGCGCACCTACCGGCCCAGGTCGTCGAAGTCCACGTCTTCGCCGCCGTCGGAATCGCCGCCACCCTGCTTCCGGCCCCGATAGAGGAACCACCCGGATCCCGCTGCGGCGAGCAGCGCAATAACGAGGAAAACGATGCTCCCCGCCCGGGCGCCGTCGTACAGCCCGCGGATGTCCTTGGCCTCCTGGGTGTTGTCCTGGATGTCGTTGCCGCCCACGGAGTAGACGGTGGCGTTAAAGGTGTCCAGCAGGAAGATGATCACCAGCAGGGCGATGCAGACCACGGCCACCACGGCAGCGGCGATCAGCACGGGACGGGCGAACCTGGCCGGCCCGCTGTGGCGGGGCTCGTGGTCCGCGGTCTCTCCGGGGGCTGCGCTCTCATCCATGGTTTCAACAGTATCCGCATCCCGGCCGCGCGCTCCTCCACTACGCTGGAACCCATGGCTCACGCTCCCCAGGACCAGATTGCACAGGACCAGATCGCACCGCTGTTGACCCCCGAGGGCTGGGAGCTGCTGGCGTCCCTGGGCCCCTACCGGGACGAGGATTCGTTCGAGCTTAATTCCGCCCTCCGCAAGGCCGGGCACTCTCCCGAGCTCGTATCCGCCGTGCTCACGCAGTCCCGGCTGCGGACCCGGGCCGAGGCGAAATTCGGCGAGTTTGCCCGGCAGATGCTCTTCACCCAGGCCGGACTGGAGCAGGCCACGCGCCTGAATGTCGCCGCCCACCACGCACGCCGGTTCGCGGCTGCGGGGATCAACCACGTGGCGGACCTGGGCTGCGGCCTCGGCGCCGACTCACTGGCCCTGGCTTCCCTGGACATCAACGTCACCGCCGTCGAAATGGATGAAACCACCGCGGCCTGCGCCACAGTGAACCTCATCCCGTTCCCCAACGCCACGGTGGTCCACGCGGACGCGGCGGCGGTCCCGCTGGAAGGGATCGACGGCGTCTGGCTGGATCCGGCCCGCCGCGTCACCTCCACCTCCGGCACCAAACGGATCTGGGACCCCGAGGCGTTCTCGCCGCCGTTGTCCTTCGTGGAGTCGCTCGCCGCCGGGGGGAAGGCGGTGGGAGTGAAGATGGGCCCGGGCATGCCGCACGAATCCGTTCCCGCCGGGTGCGAGGCGCAATGGGTGTCGGTAGGCGGCGACGTCACCGAAGTGACCTTGTGGTTCAACGCCGTGCGCAGGCCCGGTGTCCGCCGCGCTGCCCTGGTCCTGGGTTCCCAAGGGCCGGCCGAGCTCACCAGCGGGGAGGACTTCGGCGCCGGCCCGACAGCGCCGGTGGGAGCCGTGGAGGGGTACCTGTACGAACCCGACGGCGCCGTGATCCGCACCGGGTTGGTGGCGGACGTGGCGCTGGAACTCGGCGGACACTTGGTGGATGAGCACATCGCCTACATCTGCGCCCCGGAGCTCCTGGACACCCCCTTTGCCAGGGCCTACAAGGTCCTGCAGGTCATGCCCTACAACGTCAAGGCGCTGAAGGCGTGGGTGAAGCAGGAGGGCATCACCGTGCTGGACATCAAGAAACGCGGCACCGCGGTGACCCCGGAAGAGCTGCGGAAGCAGCTGCTGCCGGGCGGGAAGAACACCGGCGGCAAGGGCGGAGCCAGGAAGGGCGGCAAAACGGCCACCCTGGTCCTGACCCGCATCGGCGAGGACCGGGTGGCTATCGTGGTGGAACCCGTCTGACTGCCTGGCCGGGAGCCCCTCGCGCAGCTACTGGGCGCGCATGAATTCCTCGGCGGCCCGCACCTGCTCTCCCGTCGGCCTTACCCCCGTGTACAGGACGAACTGCTCCAGCGCCTGGATGGTGGCCACCTCCGCACCGGTAATGACTGGCTTGCCGGCTGCCCTGGCAGCGCGGATCAGCGGCGTTTCGGCAGGCAGCGCCACCACGTCGAACACCACGCGGGCGGCCTCGATGGCTTCGGCAGGAAAAGCCAGGCTGTCCGCTTCCGCCCCTCCCGCCATGCCGATGGGGGTGACGTTGATGATCAGGTCGGCCGTCCCGCCGTCGAGCGCTGCACGCCACTGGAAGCCGTACTGGTCGGCGAGCGCACGCCCGGCGCCCTCGTTCCGGGCGATGACGGTGACGTCCTTGAAGCCGGCGTCCCGCAGGGCAGCGACCGTGGCCTTCGCCATCCCACCCGCGCCCTGGACCAGCACCGAATAGTCGGTGGGCACCGCATTGGCGGCCAGCAGCTGCTCGATGGCCGTGTAGTCGGTGTTGTACGCCTTGAGGTGCCCGTCCGTGTTCACGATGGTGTTCACGGAGTCGATGGCCTTGGCGGACGGATCCATCTCGTCCACCAGCGCGATGACGTCTTCCTTGTATGGCATGGAGATGGCGCAGCCGCGGATGCCCAGCCCGCGGACACCGGCGATGGCCTGCTCCAGGTTGGTGGGCGCGAACGCCTTGTAGATCCAGTTCAGGTCCAGCTGGCCATACAGGTGGTTGTGGAACCGGGTCCCGTTGTTGCTGGGCCGGGCCGAGAGCGAGATGCAAAGGGTCATGTCTTTATTCAGAATGGGCACCAGACCATTAAACCCGCGTTCGCCCGGCGCCGTGGTGCGGTCAGGGGCAGCCGGTTCCCGCAGGGAAGGGCCCGACGGCGGCGGGAAGCTTCCCAGGGGCGGGCGCCTTCCCTGCCAGGACGGCGGCCAGTGCATCGAAAGCGGCGTCGGTATGCCCATAAAGTGCCAGTTTCACCGGCGCAGTGGAGCCCTGGAGCGGCCACGGGGCATCCAGGGCCACCGCGATGTCGCCCCCGGCCGGTTTTCCGCCGAAACCGATCAGGTTGACCAGCGGTCCCGAACCGGTCTTGACGCCGGCGCGGGCGGCTGCGGCTTCGAACCGCTCCCGGTCCCCCGGTCCCCCGCCGGCCACACGCACGGAGCCGGGCACCAGCGGTCCGGCGCAGGGGCCGGACACCACCGTGACGGCAGACGCCGACACCTGGGCCGACAAGGCGGCAGCACTTCCGGCCGGAGCACCGGCGCCCGGCGTTCCGGGAGCAGGCTTGGTCCGGGCATGCCAGATCATCATGGTGGCCACCCGCTGCGCTGCCTCATCCAGCCGGGCGGCGGGAAGGGTGCCCGCGGCGACGGCCTGGACGATGGCGGCATGGGCCTGTGCCACGTCCGCCGGCATCAGCAGCAGGTCGGCGCCGGCGGCGAGCGCCTTCACCGCGGCAGCCCCAGCCGGGTATTGGTTGTCCACCGCGCCCATGTTAAGGGCATCAGTCACGGCCACCCCCTTGAAGCCCAGCCCCCTCAGTGCCGCGTAACTCGGGGCAGAGAGCGACGACGGCACGCCGGGTTCCAGCGCAGGCACGGCGATGTGCCCGGTCATGATGATCGGCAGGCCTGCGCCCACGGCGGCCTGGAAGGGCTTCCAGTCCCGGGCCCTGAGAGCGTCGATGCCGGCCGGCTGCACGGGAAGGCTCAGATGCGAATCTGCAGTCACGGATCCGTGTCCCGGGAAGTGCTTGACGCTGGGAAGCACGCCGGCGTCCAGCATGCCCTGCGAAAAGGCCACGCCGTGGGTGGCCGCTGCCACGGGGTCGGCGGACATGGAGCGGGCCCCGATGGTGGGGTCGCTGGGACCGATGGTTACATCGGTGTCGGGGGCGAAGTCCAGATCGAAGCCCAGCGGGGCCAGCTCAGCCGCCAGTCCCTTGCCGCCTTTGCGCGTGAGGTCCGGGTTTCCGGCGGCACCGTAGCTCATGGGAGTGGGCCAGTCGGTAAGGGGCGCCCCGAGGCGTGCCACGGCACCGCCTTCCTGGTCCACCCCGATGATCCCCGGCCAGCGCCGGCCGTCGGCCGCAACAGCCTGCAGCAGCCGCTGGTTCACGGCTCCCATGGCGGCCACGTCGACGTTTCCCTGGCCGTCCAGCGGCACGTTGTCGCCCATGATGATGGACCCCGCAAGATGCAGGCGCTGGATGAGCGCGGCGTGGGCCTCCACCTGATTGCCCTTGAAGAACGGCAGCAGGACCTGGCCGGCCTTTTGCTCCGGCGACATCGCCGCCACGGCCGCCGCGGCGGCGTCCTGGTCCCGCTGCTCCGGTCCCCACCCCAAAGGCCGGGAACCCGGATCGGGTGACGGAGAAGCTGAAGGAGGTTCCGGCGTCGTACTTGCCGGTGCCGCTGGGGACGCCTCGGTGGGCGGCGCGGAGGACGACGGCGGGGCCGCGTTCGGGGATGGGGAACACGAGGCCAGGGCGAGGGCTGACAAGGCCAGGAGGAGGGGGAAGAATTTGGCAGGGCTGTGACGCAGGGGGAATGGTGCCATCAATAGGATGCTACCCCTGCCCTATAGACTTGAAACACCCGTTCGCCTGCCGGCAGCAGCCTGTGAGCGGCATCAGCCAGCGGCAAACCGGAGAGTAAGGAAACGTGTGAAGATCGACTTCGCGTCATCGAGGCAGTCGACCCTCGGTGTTGAGTGGGAGCTTGCCCTGGTGGACGGAAAGACGGGCGAGCTCGCCTCCGTGGCCAACCAGGTGCTCCGCGGCGTGGCCTCCCGCCACCCCGAGCTCAACGAAGACGACGAACATCCGCACATCAAGCAGGAGCTGCTGCTGAACACGGTGGAACTGGTCACGGGTATCTGCGAGACAGCGGCCGAGGCCAAGGAGGACCTCAGCCGGTCCGTCGCCGCTGTCCGCGAAATCACAGATCCCATGGGCGTGGAATTGTTCTGCGCCGGCAGCCATCCCTTCAGCCCGCCGCAGCTGCAGCCGGTCACCGACAAGGCGCGCTACGCCAAGCTTATCGACCGGACCCAGTGGTGGGGCCGGCAGATGGTCATTTACGGCGTCCATGTCCACGTGGGGCTGGACCGCCGGGACAAGGCCCTCCCCGTGCTGGACGGCCTGCTCAACTACTTCCCGCATTTCCAGGCGCTCTCCGCGTCCAGCCCGTATTGGGGTGGCGAGGACACCGGCTACGCGTCCCAGCGCGCACTGATGTTCCAGCAGCTTCCCACCGCCGGACTGCCCTTCCAGTTCAAGTCCTGGGCAGAGTATGAGTCCTACGTGCAGGACATGTTCACCACGGGCGTCATCGACACTATCTCGGAGATCCGGTGGGACATCCGGCCTGTTCCCGCCCTGGGCACCATTGAGATGCGCATCTGCGACGGCCTGGCCACGCTGGAGGAAGTGGGCGCCATCGCGGCCCTCACCCAATGCCTGGTGGACGAGTTCTCCACCATCCTGGACAACGGCGGCACCATCCCCACCATGCCGCCATGGCACGTCCAGGAGAACAAATGGCGCGCCGCCCGCTACGGCATGGACGCCATCATCATCCTGGACGCCGCAGGCCGCGAGCAGCTGGTCACCGACCACCTGCTGGAAACGCTGAACCGGCTGGAACCCGTGGCGGCCAAGCTGCGCTGCTCCGACGAGCTTGCCGATGTGGAGAAGATCATCCGCCGCGGCGCCGGTTACCAGCGCCAACGCCGCGTGGCCGAGGAAAACGGCGGAAACCTGCAGGCCGTGGTGCTGGACCTGGTCAAGCAGATGCGCAACGGCCCCACCGCCTGACTTGCCCTATCAGATATGGCTCCCAAACCGCCGGTTTGGGAGCCATATCTGATAGAGCAACTGGTGTTTGAGGGGTTTGATGGGCCTTTGGGCCCTGCCCGGCCCCGCAGTACGGGGCAATTCTTCGTGTAGGCGTGTGAGTTCCTGCGGGAAGGAGGCTGGGTGTCCCCTACGGTTCCTGTGGGCAGCCGGACCGGCCGGCTCCTTCCCCTCATAGGCGTGCTGCTCGTGCTCTTCGCCGTGGCGGCGCTCTGGCCTTTGCTGGCTGCTGCCACGGAGCAGGCCCAGCCTCCGGTTCAGATCGCCGCCAGCCTTGCACCCTTCGTGGTTTCCTTCGGGTCCGTTGCCCTGGCAGGCCGGGCTGAGGGGATCAGGTTCGCCGCCGCCGTCGGGTTCTCCACGCGGCATGCCGGGCTGCAGCTTCTGACTGCCCTTGCGCTCCTGGCCGTCACGCTGGCCGTGACCCTGGCCTTGGCCGCGCTGGGCTTCCACATGTTTGGCGAAGGCCAGACCGGATTACTGCCCTTCCTGTACGCGGCACTGCGCAGCTTTCTGCTGGTGGGGTTTGGCGAGGAGTTCATTTGGCGCGGCTACGTCCTGGGCGCGCTGCGCCGGAACCTGCGCTCCGGGGCAACCGGCGTGCTGCTGTCCTCGGCGCTCTTCGGACTGTGGCATTACCCCGGCGGCCAGGACGTGCTTCAGGTCCTGGTAACCATGTTCTTCGGTGTGCTGTGGAGCGCTGCCCGGATAAAGATCCGGCACTGCTCAACGTTCGCCACCGGAACTGCCCATGGCCTGCACGACGTGGCGTTGCTTGTCATCGCCACTCTCACCGCCTGAGTTGCTCTATCAGATATGACTCCTAAACCGCCGGTTTGGGAGCCATATCTGATGGAGCATCCGGCGGTTTGAAGGGCTCAGGCCGGAAGGGACACTGCGGTGACCGGCATCGACGAGTCCGGGGCGAACCCGATCCCGCTGGGCTCGACGCCCGCCATCACCAGCTGGGCACCGAGGGCGGCCACCATGGCGCCGTTGTCCGTGCAGAGGTCCAGCGGCGGAACATGCAGCCGGATGCCGGCGGAGGCGCAACGCTGCCCGGTGAGTTCCCGCAGGCGGGAGTTTGCGGCCACGCCGCCGCCCAGCAGGACGTCCTTGATGCCGTGCTCGCGGCAAGCCAGGACCGCCTTGGACGAAACCACGTCCACCACCGCCTCCTGGAACGCCGCCGCGATGTCTGCCACGGGGATCTCTTCCCCGCGCGCCTCGAACTGCTCCACGCACCGGGCTACCGCCGTCTTAAGCCCGCTGAAGGACCAGTCGTACCGGTGCGGCCCGGGCTCATCCGCCGTGCCCATGTACTTGGGCTGGGTGAGGCCGCGGGGAAAGCGGATCGCCTTCGGGTTGCCGCTGCGGGCCATTTTGTCGATGGCGGGTCCGCCCGGGTAGCCGAGCCCCAGGATGCGTGCCACTTTGTCGTATGCCTCGCCGGCGGCGTCGTCGATGGTGGAGCCGAGGAGTTCCACGTCGCTGGTGATGCTGTTGATCCGCAGGATTTCGGTGTGGCCGCCGGACACCAGCAGGGCCCCCAGGTTTTCCGGCAGCTCCTGCTTCCGGCCGCTCGCGCGGTCATCCAGGAGCCCCACGCCGACGTGCGCCACCAGGTGGTTGATCGCGAACAGGGGCTTTCCGGTGGCTACGGCGAGCGCCTTGGCAGCGCACACGCCCACCATCAACGCGCCGGCAAGCCCGGGTCCGGAGGTGACCGCGATGGCGTCCACTTCCTCCAGGCTCACCCCGGCGTCCGCCAGGGCCTGCTCGAGGGTGGGGACGAAGGCGTCCAGGTGCGCCCGGGAAGCGATCTCGGGGATGACCCCGCCGAAGCGGACGTGCTCGTCCATGGAGGACGACACCGTGTTGGTCAAGAGTTCAGTGCCACGGACGAGGCCCACGCCGGTTTCGTCGCAGGACGATTCGATGCCCAGCACCAGGGGCTGCGTACGGTTCATGCCTGGCCTGCTTCCGTTGCTTCGTGGCCTTCGGGGTGCGGTGCGGTCAGCTGGAGGCGCATGATGAGGGCGTCCACGCCGTCGCGGTAATAGCGGGGCCGGATATGGATCTGTTCGAAGCCAAACCGCACATACAACTGCTGCGCCCGGGGGTTGTCGGCACGGACCTCCAGCAGGACGTCCGCGGCGCCGCGCTGCCGCGCCTCATCGATCAGGTGCGTGAGCAGCGTGCTGCCGATGCCGCGCCCCTCATAACCAGGGACGACGGCGATGGTTTGGACGTCCGCTATGGGCTCGATGCACATCAGGCCGGCGTACCCTACGATGCCGTCGCTGCCCTCCGCCACCAGGTAGCGGCGGGTCTCCGGCTGGGAGAGCTCGTCCAGGAACATTTGCACGGGCCAGGCGTCAATCGGGAAGAGCCTGTGTTCGAGAACGCCGACGGCGGGCACGTCGTCCAGGGTCATGTCGCGGATGGTGATTCCGGCCATGCGGGGGTCCGGGATGGTGGTCACAATGCCCGCTTCCGTGGTCCGGGAACCTGCGCGTCCGATTCGCGCAGGTAGAGGGGGGTGGAGTCCAGCAAGGTATGTCCGGAGGCGAGCCGCGCGAGCGCGAACTGGCCAAGGTACAGGGCGTCCGGCTGCTCGCCGGCGAACTCGGGGTGCGCCTGGAGCGTCTCGGCGTAGAGCCCGGCACCCGCACCGAAGGCTGGCAGGTCCGGCAGGTCTGCCGCAAACCCGACGTGCGGGCCGTCCTCCAGTTGGGGCAACTGGGCATCACTTAGGCTGTAGCGGGCCCAGTAGACCTCCTTGCGGCGGGCGTCCGTGACCACCAGGAACTCGGAAGGCGCCGCCGTGGACTCCGCAACTTCAAGGGCCACGGCGTCCAGGCTCATCACGCCGTGCAGGGGCTTGCCCCAGACGAATGCCAGGGTGCGCGCCGTGGCAATGCCCGAACGTAGCCCGGTGAAGGGGCCGGGACCCACGCCCACCACGATGGCGTCGACGTCCTGCCCCTTGACTCCCGCCTCGGACAGCATGGTGTGGATGCCCGGGGCGAGCACCTCCGCGTGGCTGCGGGTGTCCTCCGTGGCGAAGCTTGCCACCACGCTTTCCGGGGCATCGTCCGACACCAGCGCGGCGCTGGCCACGGCCGACGTATCAATGGCGAGGATCAGCACGGGTTGCTCCCTTCCGGGCTTCCGAGTTCGGGAGCGGTTTCCCACCGGGGCCCATAGCCGCGCATCACGATAGTGCGGGGTTCGTCAGTGTCCTCGCCGTCGAAGTCCAGGTTCACGGAGGTTCCCGGCCCGGTGGTCCCCCGCCCGATGCCACCCAGTCCGATGGCACGGTGCAGGTCGATCTCCAGCCGGCTCTCGCTCAGGTGTTCCACCCGTTCGTGCCCCCACTCCACCACCGTGACGGAGGAGTCCATGGTGTTTTCAAGGTCGATGTCATCGATCTCCGCGGCCGAGCCCAGCCGGTACGCATCCACGTGGACCAGGTCCGGTCCGCCGGGACGCGGACCGCCCGGCAGGTTGGGATGGATCCGGACCAGGACGAAGGTGGGCGAGATGATGCCCGGGCGAACCCCCAGGCCCTCGCCCAGCCCCTGCGTGAAGGTGGTCTTCCCGGCACCAAGCTCGCCGGAGAGCACCAGCAGGTCCCCGGCCCGCAGCACCCCCGCCAAGCGGGCGCCGAACGCGTGGGTCTGTTCCGCCGTCGTCGCCGTAAACGTCTTTTCCCAGTTGGCCGCCAACTGCCCGGGCGCGCTCATGCGGCTCCTGCCTTGCCGGGCACGCCCGCCAGGCCCTGGCTGTTGTCCGCCGGCTGGTCCTCGTTGATAAAACGGCGGGGAACGCGTGGGCTGATCCGCGTCACCACCTCGTAGTTGATGGTTCCGGCGGCGCGCGCCCAGTCGTCAGCCGTGGGCCCACCGTCCGCGCCACTACCGAACAGTTCCGCTTCGGTGCCCTGCAGGCCGGCTCCAGAAGTTTCCGGCCCCAGGTCAATAACCATCTGGTCCATGGCGATCCGCCCCACCACGGGGTAGGTCTTGCCGGCGATGCGGACGGGACCGCCGGTGGCGACGCGGGGAACGCCGTCGGCATAACCCATCGGAATGAGCGCGAGGGTGCTGGCTTCCCTGGTGCGGTAGTGCAGCCCGTAGGAGACGCCCTGCCCCGCGGGAACGGCCTTGCACTGCGACACCAAGGTGCGCAGGGTCATGGCCGGGCGGAGGCCCAGCTCAGCGGACGTGGTCCCATCGAACGGCGAAAGCCCGTAAATGCCCAGGCCAACGCGCACCAGGTCGAAGTGGGTGTCCGGCCGGGACAACGTGGCCGGGGTGTTGGCCAGGTGCCGGACCTCAAGGTCCACGCCCGCATCCTCGGCGATAGCGAGCGCCTCACGGAAGGCTGCCACTTGCTGGTCTGTTTCGGGCCGCTCCGGTTCGTCGGCGACGGCCAGGTGGGAGAAGATGCCCACCACGCGCAGCAGTCCCTGGTCCTGGTATTCCACGGCCTCCCCCACCAGCCGGTCCCAGGTCTCAGGGGTGGCGCCGTTGCGGCCAAGCCCGGTGTCCACCTTCAGGTGGATGCGGGCGGGGCGTTCCTGCTCACGTGCCGCGGCAACGATGCGTTCCAGCTCCCAGCCGGAGCAGCCGATGTCGACGCCGGCAGCCACGGCCGCGCCAAAGTTACTGTCCGTGGTGTGCAGCCAGGCGAGCAGCGGCGCATCGATGCCGGCGGCACGCAGCGCGAGGGCCTCGGAAATGTGGGCCACGCCAAGCCAGGAGGCGCCTGCCTGCAGGGCTGCGCGGGCCACTGGAACGGCACCATGCCCGTACGCATCGGCCTTGACGACCGCCATGACTTTTGCGGGGGAAGCAGCGGCGGCAAGCCGGCGGACGTTGTGCCGGATGGCGTCCAGGTCGATTACGGCGGACCGCTCATGGCGGGGGTCCGGCCCGGAGGCAGCACTGAATTCACCGGTTGTTGCGGGGTAGGTCACCTAATTGATTCTAGTGCGGGCACTTCGCGCCGAATAATCAGGGCCTCCAGCATCACTCAGGCATCCGAGAGGTGCGCGATGGTGGCTGAGGCCCGGCGCTGGGCAGCCAACGGCACGTCCTCGATGATGTCCGCCAGGAACCCGAAGCGCCGCAGCCACTGGCTGGTCTGCCGTTCGGGCCGGGCGTTGGCGCGTTTCCACCAGTCGGCGATGTCCCCCCAGCCCGGTGCTGCCAGGGATCCGCCCACCTCCTGCACGGCCAGCGATGCGCACAGGTTGGCAAACCGCAGCCTGTCCCCCAGCGGCCACCCTGCGAGGGTGCCCACGATGAAGGCGGCGTCAAAGCAGTCGCCGGCTCCCGTGGGGTCGTGGGCCTTGACCGGCAGGGACGGCACCCATTCCTCCTCCCCCGTTTCCGAGTCCACCGCCATGGCGCCCTGCGCTCCGAGGGTCACCACCGCCACGGGTACGCGGTCAGCCAGTGCGTAGAGGGCGTTCCACGGGTTGTCCTTGCCGGTGAAGGCCATGGCCTCGCGTTGGTTTGGCAGGAAGGCGTAAAAGTACTGCAGGTTGTCCAGCCGCACCGGCGCCCATTCCCCGCTGGGGTCCCATCCCACGTCCCCGAACAGCTTCACTCCGGCCGAATGCGCGGCCCGGGCCCACGGTTCCATCTCCAGGCCCACCTCGGCTATGCCGGCGAGCGTGTTGGGCGGGTCTCCGATCAGTTCGGAGTTTGTCACCGGGGCGGAGTGCCCGTGGGTCACCAGGGAGCGGTCCTGGTCCACGCAGAGGGACACGGTGACGGGCGAGTGCCAGCCCGGGACGCGGCGGGACAGGCTGAGATCCACGTGCTCCTGCCCGGAAAGGATCTTCCAGTTGAAGTCCCCGTAGCCGTCGTCCCCAAATGCCGCCGCAAGACCGGTGCGCAGCCCCAGCCTGGCGGCGGCGATGGCTTGGTTCGCCACCCCGCCGGGGCAGCTGCCCATGCCGTCGCTCCAGATTTCGGTGCCGGGTTCGGGCCCGTGCGGCAGTCCGGTGAAGATGATGTCCTGGAAAACGGTCCCGGCGAGCAGGAGGTCGAACCCAGGTTCGCCGTGCGATCGGACGGCAGCCAGCGGATCGAAGGGGCGGGCTGGCATCGCGTCCATAGTGCGAAGGATACGCCGCACCGCCGTGCTGCGGTAGGGCCTTTGGAACGGTCTGGACACGGTGTCAGGGGCCGGTCCTAGACTTCATGCATGCGGCTGATGATCGCTGGCGGCGGGGGTTTCCGGGTGCCGCTCATATACCGGGCTTTGGTGGCCGGTCCCTTTTCCGGTCTGGTCGCCGAGCTGGTGCTGTACGACGTCGATCCTGCCCGGCTGCAGGCCGTCACCTCGGTGCTGCAGAGCATGCCCGCGAGACAGGGTGCGCGGCTTCCCGTGCGTGCCACAACCGTTCTCCCCGAGGCCCTTGACGGTACCGACATGGTGTTCGCGGCGATCCGCCCGGGCGGCACGGCCGGGCGGATCGCCGATGAGAAGGTCGCCCAGGACCTTGGGCTGCTGGGGCAGGAAACCACGGGCGCCGGCGGGATTTCCTACGCCCTCCGGACCATTCCGCACATGCTTGGCCTTGCCCGGCTGATGCGGGAGCGCTGCCCGGACGCCTGGCTGATCAACTTCACTAACCCGGCCGGCATGGTTACGGAGGCGCTCCTCCCTGTCCTGGGCCACCGGGTCGTGGGGATCTGCGACTCCGCGGGCGGTCTGGTGCAGCGGGCCGCGCGTGCTGCGGGCGTCCCCTTGGCTAAGGATCGGCTCGACGGCGTGGGCTACTACGGGCTGAACCACTTGGGCTGGCTGTACCGGCTGGAGTCCGGCGGGAGGGATGTGCTGCCTGGCCTGTTGGCAGACGCCGCTGCCCTGCAGTCGTTCGAGGAGGGCAGGCTCTTTCCGCAGCCGTTCCTGGCCGCACTGGGGCTGCTGCCCAACGAGTACCTGTATTACTACTACCAGCAGGGCACCGCCCGGCGGGCGATGCAGGCCATGGCGCAGACCCGCGGTGAAACCATCCACAGCCAGCAGCAGGAGCTGTATCCGCGTCTGGCCGCGGCAGGGCCTGATGCCTACCGGCTGTGGGAGGAGGCCCGGCGGTCGCGGGAGGAGGGGTACCTGGCCGAGGCACGGCGTGACGGCGAACGCCGGACCGAGGAGGACCTTGCCGGCGGCGGGTATGAGCGGGTGGCGCTGGCTGCCATGCGTGCCCTGGCCGGTGGCGGGGAGGCCCAGCTGATCCTGAACACCCGGAACGCACTGCCTCCCTTGGCTAATCCGGAAACGCGGGCACCCGAACCGGCCCCGGCCGGCCCAGGCCCTTCCCAACCCGCCATTCCCGGCCTTCCCGCGGACGCCGTCGTCGAAGTCCCCTGCACTGTCACCAGCGCGGGCGCCGTCCCGCTGCCGCAGCAGATGCCCGCCGGCGCGCAGCTCGAGCTGCTTAAGCGGGTCAAGGAGGTGGAGCGGTCCACGGTCCGGGCCGCCACAACCGGGGACCGTGCCGCGGCCCTCGCGGCCTTCGCCCGGCATCCGCTGGTGGATTCGTCGGACCTGGCCGCCAGGCTCCTGGCCGGCTACGAACAGGAATTTCCGGATCTGGGGAAGATGTGGGAGGGCGGTGGGCGTTACGGGAAGGAGTAGTGTTTTACCGAATGCGCACTGAACCGGCTCCGCTCACACGCGCCGGCGCCCGGAAGGAGGTTCCATGGCACTGATCCGCAGGGTCGCTTTGCTCTCCCTCCACACCTCCCCCATGGAACAGCCCGGTTCGGGCGATGCCGGCGGAATGAACGTCTACATCCGCGAGCTGGCGTCCGCGCTGGCCGAGGCGGGTGTTGAGGTGGAGATCTTTACGCGCGCCACTTCCGTCGACCAGCCCGCCGTCGAGCATCCCGATCCCGGGGTATGCGTGCACAACGTGCTGGCCGGGCCGCCCAGGAAGATCCCCAAGGAGGAGCTGCCCGGGCTGCTGCACGCCATGGTGGCGGAAATCGAGCAGATCCGCCGGCGCCAGCCGCACGGGCGCTATGACGTGATCCATTCGCACTACTGGGTGTCCGGGATCGCCGGGCTGGAGCTGTCCCAGCTGTGGGGCGTCCCGCTGGTGCACACCATGCACACCATGGCCAAGGTCAAGAACCTTCTGTTGGAGTCCGGCGAACAGCCGGAGCCGCGGCGGCGTGAGCTGGGCGAGCACCGCATTGTGGAGGGCGCGTCCAGGCTCATCGCCAACACCAGTTCCGAGGCCGCCGAGCTCGTCTCCCACTACGGGGCCACCTACGACCGCATCGATATCGCGCCGCCGGGCGTGGACCTCGCCACGTTCACCCCGGCGTTCCGGGCACGGTCCAGGGCGGAGCACGGCGTCAGCCCGGACACCTTCCATCTGGTCTTCGCTGGCCGGATCCAGCGGCTGAAAGGTCCGCAGGTGCTGGTCAAGGCCGCCGCGCTGCTGCGGAAGCGCCGCCCCGACATCGACCTGCGCGTCACCATCCTGGGCGCCTTGAGCGGCAACAAGGAATTCAACCTCCGCTGCCTGATTAAGGAGGCGGGAATGGACGACGTCGTCACGCAGCTTCCGCCCGTCAAGGCACCTGAGCTTGCGTCCTGGTTCCGCGCGGCCGACGTTGTGGTGATGCCTTCCTTCAGCGAATCCTTCGGACTGGTGGCCCTCGAGGCCCAGGCCTGCGGCACGCCCGTGGTGGCCACCCGCGTGGGCGGGCTGTCCCGCGCCATCTTCCACGGCCGCACCGGGCTGCTGGTGGACGGCCACCACGCTGCCGACTGGGCCGACGCACTGGAGGCCCTGTACGACGACCCCGCCACCCGCGAGGACCTGGGGCGTGCCGCCGCCATCCGTGCTCAGAACTCCGGCTGGCAGCGCACTGCCGCCATTACGCTGGAAAGCTACCATGCCGCCGTCGACAACTTTGTGGTCCGCCGCCTGGCCCCGGTGGTTCCCGCTTCCTGACGTTCCTTCGTCCTCCGCCCTGCTCCTGTTAGCTTAGGGGCAGGTCTCCGGCGCGGGCCGGTGCAGGAAAGGACAAGGATGTCAGCGTTTCCTTCTGATCTTGAAATAGCACGTGCTGCCCGGATCCGGCCCATTGGGGACATTGCGGCTGCCGCAGGCGTCAATGCCGACGCCCTGGAGATGTACGGGCGGTACAAGGCGAAGATCGATCCTGGCCGCCTCGCTGCCCCCGCTCCGCACGGCAAGGTGGTGCTGGTGTCGGCCATGTCGCCCACCCCGGCGGGCGAGGGCAAATCCACCACCACCGTTGGGCTGGCGGACTCGCTGGCACGGGCCGGGCACAAGGTGATGATCGCGCTGCGGGAGCCGTCGCTGGGCCCGGTCCTGGGCATGAAGGGCGGCGCCACCGGCGGGGGTTATTCGCAGGTGCTGCCCATGGACGAGATCAACCTGCATTTCACCGGGGACTTCCACGCCATCACGTCAGCCAACAACGCCCTGATGGCGCTGGTGGACAACCATATTTACCAAGGCAACGCGCTGAACATCGATCCACGCAGGATGACGTTCAAGCGCGTCCTGGACATAAACGACCGGTCCCTGCGGGAGGTGGTCATTGGCCTGGGCGGTCCCACGCAGGGCGTGCCGCGCCAGGACGGGTTCGATATCACCGTGGCATCGGAGATCATGGCCGTTTTCTGCCTTGCCACGGACCTTGCAGACCTGCGCTCCCGGCTGGGCCGCATCACCTTTGGCTACACGTATGACCGGGCGCCCGTGACGGTGGCGGACCTCGGGGTGGAGGGTGCCTTGACGCTGCTCCTCAAGGAGGCGGTCAAGCCCAATCTGGTGCAGACCATTGCCGGCACACCTGCGCTGGTGCACGGCGGTCCCTTTGCGAACATCGCGCACGGCTGCAACTCGCTCATCGCCACTCAGACCGCCCGGCGGCTGGCGGACATCGTGGTGACGGAGGCCGGCTTCGGGGCGGACCTGGGGGCCGAGAAGTTCATGGACATCAAGGCGCGGTACGGCGGCCTGGCACCATCCGCCGTCGTGGTGGTGGCTACCGTGCGTGCCCTGAAGATGCAGGGCGGGGTGGCCAAGGACCAGCTGACCCGGCCGGATGTTGCTGCCCTCGAGGCGGGCGTGGTCAACCTGCGCAGGCATGTGCGCAATGTGGAGAAGTTCGGGGTCACGCCGGTGGTGGCCATCAATCAGTTCTCGTCCGATTCGCCCGAGGAACTGGACTGGCTGCTGGCGTGGTGCGCCGCGGAGGGGGTACGGGCGGCCGTTGCGGACGTGTGGGGCCGCGGCGGCGGTGGCGACGGCGGTGACGAGCTCGCCGCATTGGTGGCCCAGGCAGTGGAGACGCCCAGCAGTTTCCGGCATCTGTACCCGCTGGAGCTGCCTGTGGAGGACAAGATCCGGACCATTGCCCAGGAGATCTACGGTGCCGACGGCGTGGACTTCTCCGTTCCGGCACTGAAGCGCTTGGCCGATATCGAGCGGAACGGCTGGGGCTCCCTGCCGGTCTGCATGGCCAAGACGCAGTACTCGTTCACGGACGATGCCTCCCGCCTCGGCGCACCCAAGGGCTTCACCATCCACGTCCGGGACCTGCTGCCGAAAACCGGTGCGGGCTTTATCGTGGCCCTGACCGGCGCGGTGATGACCATGCCGGGCCTCCCCGCCCTCCCCGCCGCCCTGCGGATGGACGTGGACGCGGAAGGCAACCCCGTGGGCCTCACCTAAAACTTCCGCTCACCTTTGGCGGGACTTTTAGAAACGCCCGCTCACCTTTGCCACGTCGTTTAGAAACGCCCGCTCACCTTTGGCAAGTCTTTTAGAAACGCCCGCTCACGTTTGGCAAGTCGTTTAGAAACGCCCGCTCACGTTCTACCGCTTGCTGGTCGCCTGTGGATAACCTCAAACAAGCGCCTTCTGTTTGTATGAGAATGCAGTATGCGATTCCGCCCGCCCCTGCCCGGTCGATTGGCCAGCAGCCCTTTCACGCTCGAGAATTCCAGGAGTGCAGGGCTACACCGCAACCGCTTGCGACGCAGGGATATTCAGCACATCAGCCGGGGACTCTACCGTCCGGCCGGCTGGGATTTCTGTCTTGAGGACGCTGCCCGTGCTCTATCGGAGGCGACGCCCGGAGCGTGGATTTCACACGTAACCTCAGCCAGGCTCCGAGGTTCCCTCCTGCCCGCATGGCTCTCAGACTCCAACGAGCTGCACCTCAGCAAATCCACTGCCCTTCCCGGAGCCCGGAGAAAGGGAATCTATGGCCACAGGGTGATTGTGAAGCCTGGGGAGGTCGAGTTCGTTGAGGGAATTTGGCTCAGCACCAGGGCGCGAACGTGGTTGGACATGGCACGGCAACGTCCTTTGACCGACTTAGTGGCTATGGGAGACGAACTCGTCCGGACACCTCGCCCTGAACTTGAGGGCAGGGAGGGCGCATATTCAACAGTTGAGGAACTGCGGTATTTGGTCGCCCAACACCCAAATCTTCAGGGCGTTGTTCGTGCCAGGCAGGCGCTGGACCTGATACGGGTCGGATCGGACTCTGCGCCGGAAACGTTCCTTCGATTGTCCATGCTGGAGGCAAGCCTGCCCGAACCCGAGTTGCAGGTTCGGCTTCGCCCGGAGGACGCGCGATCGCCGTCTGCTGACCTCGGCTTTCGACGACGGAGAGTTGCAATCCAATACGACGGCGGCCATCACCTGTTGGAACCGCAGCGCATGAGCGATCGGCGCCGGGACAAGGCCTTCGAAGCGGCTGGGTGGACCGTCGTCATTATCGATAAGGCCGATCAGGAAGATGATTTCGCGGCTGCCATCAAGAAGATCAAGCGGGCTTTGAGTAGTTCAACGGTCGATCCCTCAATCAGCTCAGGGTTCGCCAGCAAGTGATTCAGCAGCTCTTGCCTTTCGCACCTCTGAACATTATTCCCGGCCCTTTTGCGCCTGCCAGAGGACAATACGCTTAGTCACCCGAGCAAGGCCACCGAATGTGAGGGCGTCCAGGCAAGACATGCCAAACGTGAGCGGGCGTCGTCAAAACTCCGGCCAAAAGTGAGCGGGCGTTCCTGGAAGACGCGTCAGAGTTGAGCCGGGGTTAGTAAAAAACATGCCAAATGTGAGCGGGCGTGTTAACGGAGGACGCTCCCCCACAGGTGAACTGGTGAGGGAGCGTCCTAAAGCGGTGCGTAAGGGTTAGCGCTCTACGTCGCCGCGGATGAAGGCTTCGACCTTTTCGCGGGCGAGGTCGTCGTTGAACTGCTCCGGCGGGGACTTCATGAAGTAGCTCGACGCCGACAGCAGCGGGCCGCCGATGCCACGGTCCAGGCCGATCTTGGCGGCCCGGATCGCGTCAATGATCACACCTGCGGAGTTCGGGGAATCCCACACCTCCAGCTTGTACTCCAGCGACACGGGGGCGTCACCGAAGTTGCGGCCCTCCAGGCGGACAAAGGCCCACTTGCGGTCATCGAGCCACTGGACGTAGTCGGACGGGCCGATGTGCACGTCCTTGGCAGCCAGTTCGGCCTCGACATTGGAGGTCACAGCCTGGGTCTTGGAGATCTTCTTGGACTCCAGCCGGTCACGCTCCAGCATGTTCTTGAAGTCCATGTTTCCGCCGACGTTCAGCTGGTACGTCCGGTCCAGGGTCACGCCCCGGTCCTCGAACAGCTTCGCCATCACGCGGTGGGTGATGGTGGCGCCAATCTGGCTCTTGATGTCATCGCCCACGATGGGCACACCGGCGGCGGTGAACTTGTCAGCCCACTCCTTGGTCCCGGCAATGAAGACCGGCAGGGCGTTCACGAAGGCAACGCCGGCGTCGATCGCTGCCTGGGCGTAGAACTCGGCAGCCTGCTGCGAACCGACCGGCAGGTAGCAGACCATGACGTCAACCTTGGCGTCCTTCAGGGCCTGGACCACGTCCACGGGCTCTTCGGTGGACTGCTCGATGGTCTCCAGGTAGTACTTCCCCAGCCCGTCCAGGGTGTGGCCGCGCTGGACCGTCACACCGGTGGGGGGAACGTCGGCGATCTTGATGGTGTTGTTCTCGCTCGCCGAGATGGCATCGGAAAGGTCAACGCCGACCTTCTTGCCGTCCACGTCAAACGCGGCGACGAACTCAACATCACCCACGTGGTACGGGCCAAACTCAACATGCATCAGGCCCGGAACAGTATCCGCAGGATCGGCGTCCTTGTAGTACTGGACGCCCTGCACCAGCGAGGCGGCGCAGTTGCCCACGCCAACGATTGCAACACGAATGGGATGTGAAGACACAGAACTCCTTTGGGGACAAACGTCAGCCTGCCTGGTTTGCCGCCATGGAATGGACGACGGCGGCCGGCTGGCTTGGCGCCGCGCGGCGCCTTTTCATACTACCCAACACAGCGGGACCGGCAGTTGTTCCGCCGGTCCCGCTATGTAATGAAAACAAAGCGCGTCAGGCGTTCTGCTTCCAGAGGTTGATGTCCGACTCCACCGCGAATTCGTCGATGGCGGTCAGTTCGTCATCGGAGAAGCTGAGGTTGTTGATGGCGGACAGGCTGTCCTCCAACTGGCGGACACTGGAGGCACCGATCAGCGCGGACGTGACGGGTGAGCCCTTGGGCTGGTCACGCAGGATCCAGGCGATGGCCATCTGCGCCAGTGTCTGTCCGCGGCCTTCGGCGATCTTCCTCAGCCCCCGTACGCGGTCCAGTTTCTCCTCGGTGATGGACTCTTCGGAGAGGAACCGGGCCTTGGCTGCGCGCGAGTCGGCGGGAATGCCGTGGAGGTAGCGGTCCGTGAGCATCCCCTGCGCCAGGGGCGAGAAGGCGATGGATCCGGCGCCCACCTGGTCCAGCACCTCGTAGAGGTTGGGCGTGCCGTTCTCGGTCCAGCGGTTGAGCATGGAGTAGCTGGGCTGGTGGATCAGCAGCGGCGTGCCGAGTTCCTTGAGGATCCGGGCGGCCTCGAGGGTCTGCTCCGGGGTGTAGGAGGAAATGCCCGCGTACAGCGCCTTGCCGGAGCGGACGGCGTAGTCCAGGGCGCCCATGGTTTCCTCCATGGGTGTTTCGGGATCAGGCCGGTGGCTGTAAAAGATGTCCACGTAGTCCAGGCCCATGCGCTGCAGCGACTGGTCCAGGCTTGAGATCAGGTATTTGCGGGAACCCCATTCACCGTAGGGGCCGGGCCACATGTAGTAGCCGGCCTTGGTGGAGATGACCAGTTCGTCGCGGTAGGGCTTGAAATCGTCCCGCAGGTGCCGGCCAAAGTTCGTTTCCGCGGACCCGTCCGGCGGACCGTAGTTGTTGGCCAGGTCGAAGTGGTTCACCCCGAGGTCGAAGGCACGGCGGAGGATGTCGCGCTGCTCCTCGAAGCGCTTGTCGTCGCCGAAGTTGTGCCATAGGCCCAGGGATATGGCCGGGAGCTTGAGGCCGCTGCGGCCCACCCGGCGGTAGGGCATGGATTCGTAGCGGTTGTCCGCTGCAATATATGTCATACGTTCCATCCTGCCAGTTGTGACCCGCGCTACACGGGAAGTTGTTAGCGCTAAGAGGAAAAGTTACGCCGGGGGCGCATGCCCCCGGCGTAACCGCTGATTCAGGACTTGAGGACCGCGGCACTCCACGGCGCCAGGGCGAGGGAGCCGCCGTCCAGAGCGTTCCCTTCGTCCGTGGCCAGAAGGAGGTCGCCTGCCGCATCATCCAGCCGTATCTTGGCGTCTGAAAGGTTTACGAGCACCTCCACGGAGCCACGCCTGAAGCGCAGCCAGCCGGCGTCGTCGTCGAACGAAACCTCCGTCTGGCCAAAGCCGGGACCTGCCAGGTCCGGATGCTCGCGGCGCAGCGCCGTCAGCGACTTGTACAGCTCCAGCAGCCGTGCATGGTCACCCGTGGAAGCCTCGGACCAGTCCAGCTTGGAGCGGTTGAAGGTTTCCGGGTCCTGCGGGTCAGGTACGACGGCGGGATCCCACCCCATGCGCTCGAATTCCTTGATGCGCCCTTCCGCGGTGGCCTTACCAAGCTCCGGTTCGGGGTGCGAGGTAAAGAACTGCCAGGGCGTGGAAGCGCCGTATTCCTCACCCATGAACAGCATGGGCGTGAACGGCGAGGTCAGCGTAAGCACCGCCGCCACAGCCAGCTGCCCGTAGGACAGCGACTGCGACAGCCTGTCCCCCGTGGCCCGGTTGCCGATCTGGTCATGGTTCTGGTTGCAGACCACCAGCGCCGCCGGGTTGGCCAACGATGGGTTGATGGGCCGGCCGTGGTGCCGTCCGCGGAAGCTGGAGTAGCTGCCGTCGTGCAGGAACCCGTCCTTGAGCACCTTGGCCAGCACGCCAAGGGATTCGAAGTCCGAGTAGTAGCCGGTGGTTTCGCCGCTGACGCTGACGTGCACCGCGTGGTGGAAGTCGTCACTCCACTGCCCGGCCAGACCGTACCCGTTGACGTCGCGGGGGTAGATCAGGCGCGGGTTGTTGAGGTCCGATTCCGCGATGAGGGTCTTGGGCAGCCCGGTCTCAGCCGAAATAGCGTCGCCCAGGGCTCCCAGGTCCTCCAGGATGTGCACGGCCCTCTCGTCCCGCAGCGCGTGCACGGCATCGAGTCGCAGCCCGTCCACGTGGTAGTCGCGCAGCCACAGGGCGGCGTTGTCCAGGATGTATTCGCGGACCACATCGGAGCCGGCCCTGTCCAGGTTCACCGAGTCACCCCAGGTGTTGGCGTCGCCCTGTTTCAGGTACGGGCCGAACTTTGGGAGGTAGTTGCCGCTGGGTCCCAGGTGGTTGTACACCACGTCCTGGATGACGCCCAGTCCTGCGGCGTGGGCGGCGTCGACGAACCGCTGGTACGCAGCAGGGCCGCCATAGCCTTCGTGGACGGTGTACCACTGGACGCCGTCGTAGCCCCAGTTGTGGGTTCCGTTGAAGCCGTTGACCGGCAGCAGTTCGATGAAGTCGATGCCCAGGTCCACCAGGTAGCTGAGCTTCTCCCCTGCGGCGTCCAAGGTCCCATCGGGCGTGAAGGTGCCCACATGGAGCTCGTAGATGACGGCTCCCTGCAGGTCCTTGCCGCGCCACCCGGAATCCTGCCACGCGTAGGCGGCGGGATCGTAGGTCCGGGACTGCTTGTGGACGCCGGCGGGGAGCCGGCGGGAGCGGGGGTCCGGGACAGGGGTGGTGTCCCCGTCCAGCAGGTAGCCGTAGTCCACATCACCGTCAGCCGGGGCGTCGGACGCCGTCCACCATCCTTCAGAGCCGGGCGCCGTTTCCTTTTTCTGCATGCGGTACTGCCGGCCGTCAGCCACCAGTACCACCGACGAAACGTCCGGCGCCCACACATCGAAGCGTTCGGGTCCAACGTTGACCAAGGTCATGCCTTTTCTCCATCCACAGGTGCCAGCAGGGCCACCGGGTAGGTACCCAGGACCTCCGCGACCGAAACCTGGCCGGGTCCGTAGCTGGCCCCGGTGAGTTCGTCGCGCATGGCAGTGGAAAGGTCGACGGCGGTGTCCCGCCATCCGCCGCCGGCCTGCAGTCCTGCAGGGAGCCGGGTGGCCAGCGTGAGGGCACCGGAGGAAGCGTCCGTTCCGCGGCTGAAAGCGAGCAGGTGCTCCGCAGCTGCACCGGCGGCGTTCACCGGCGAGTACCCCTGGAACAGCTCCGGCCGGTCCCGGCGCAGGCGCAGTGCCCTCGAGGTGACCAGAAGCTTGCTGGCCTCTGTGCCCGCGTCCGGCAACGCACCGGCGTCGAGCTTTGCCAGTTCCTCCTGCCGGGCACCGAAGTCCACGGGCCGGCGGTTGTCCGGGTCCGTGAGCGAGCGTTCCCAGAACTCGCTGCCCTGGTACACATCAGGCACACCGGGCATGGTCAGCTGGACCAGCTTGGCGGAAACCGAGTTGGCCGCGGAGAAGGCAGCGATCCGGGCCACGAAGTCCGTGAGAACCTTGGCGACCTTGGCGTCGTCGAAGACTGCATCGACGGCGGCCTGCACCTTGGACTCGAAGTCTTCGTTGGGGTCGGTCCACTTGGTGGAGTTGCCGGCCTCCCGGGCTGCCTTTTCGGCGTAACCCTGAAGCCGTTCCCGGCTTGCCGGCCAGGCGCCGACGATTGCCTGCCACAGCAGGTTCTCGTACGGGCCGTCCGGGATCGGCGCCAGTTTACGCAGTTCCTCCAGCGTTTCCGCCCACTCCTCCGGCAGCTCGGCGATGACCGAGATCCGGGCCCTGGCATCCTCGCTGCGCTTGGTGTCGTGGGTGGACAACGTGGTCATGGACAGCGGCAGCTCCTGCTGACGGCGCTCCATCCGCTGGTGGAACTCCTCCGGAGACACGGCGAACTCGGTAGGCTCAGCACCCACTTCAGTCAGCGTGCCCAGCCGCGTGTAGCGGTAGAACGCGGTGTCCTCCACGCCCTTGGCCATGACCATGCCGGAGGTCTGCTGGAACCGGATGGCGATGGGGTTGGCGGGATCCAGCAGCAGCGGCAGGAGGGTTCCCACCGCCACTTCCAGGTCCGGCCGGTGCGCGGCGGCGGACTCGCACGCCTCCTTGAGGACGTCGGCGCCCACTGGCAGGTAGGAACGGTACACCGGGAACGATGCGATGATTTCCGCGATCGCATCCGCTGCCTGGTCAACGCTGAGCCCGTGGGATTCAGGTACCAGCCGGGCCAGCCGCAGCACCTCGGAGCGCAGGATGCCGTCGGCGATCATGCGCTTGGTGCCGCGGATCATTTCGGCGTAGTCGGCGGGTTCGGAGGTGCCCCGCAGGGAAGCGTCCAGTGCGTCCAGCGCCTGCTGCCCCGCCGGGTCAACGAAGACCCGGTCCACGTCAGCTAGTGCGTCATAGCCGGTGGTGCCTTCGCAGGCGAAGTCCTGCGGCAGCACTTCGCCCGGTTCCAGGATCTTTTCCACCAGGACGTATGCGCCCCCGCTGAGGTCCTTTAGCCAGCGGAGGTAGCCGGCGGGATCGGCGAGTCCGTCCGGGTGGTCTACGCGGAGCCCGTCCACCAGGCCTTCGGTGAACCAGCGGCCCACCTCGGCATGAGCCTTTTCGAAGACAGACGGTTCCTCCACCCGGATGCCGGCCAGCGTGGTCACCGCGAAGAAGCGACGGTAATTCAACTCGGCGTCGGCGCGGCGCCAGTCCATCAGCTGGTAGTGCTGGCGGCTGTGCACCTCCTGCGGGGAGTCACCTTCGCTGTACGTGCCCTCGGCCAGCGGGAACCGGTGGTCGTAGTAGCGGAGTTCGCCGTCCTTGACCTCCAGCTTGTCCAGGTCGTCGTCCGAGCCCAGCATGGGCAGCCGGACCTTTCCGCCGCCCAGGTCCCAGTCGACGTCGAACGCTTCGGCGTAGGGCGATTCGCGGCCCTCCTTGAGCAGGGACCACCACCAGGGATTCTGCACGGGAGTGGCCACACCGACGTGGTTGGGCACGATGTCCACCAGGACGCCCATGCCGTGTTCGCGGGCCGCCTTGGACAGGGCCCGCAGGCCTTCCGGCCCGCCACGGTCCGGGTCCACGGCGGAGGGATCGGTCACGTCGTAGCCGTGGTCCGAACCCTTCTCCGCGGTGAGGATGGGCGAGAGGTACACCCAGTCGACGCCGAGGTCCTTCAGATACGGGACCTGTTCAGCGGCGTCGAACAGGGTGAAGCTGCTGCGGATCTGAAAGCGGTAAGTGGAGACCGGAGTCCTCATGCCTTGGCGTCCTCGTCGGCGCCCGTTGCCCTTGCCTCGCTGGCTTCCGCAGCCTTGGTCTGGGCTTCCACCATCTCCTCCTGGGCTTCCTCCTGCTCGGCCATGGACGCAATGGAGGCCGCTGCGGAGTAGTCGACCTCTTCCTCCGGGCCGGAGTACGCGCGCAGGACCACCATGGACTTCGCGTCCAGCTTCAGCGTGGCACCGGCCTTGAGCGGCTCGTAGTCGTCCGCCTGGGCGGCGGTATCGAACTGGACCTCCCAGTACTGGGAGTACTCCTCGGCGGGAAGGCAGAAGTCCACGGCATCGTCATGGGCGTTGAAGGCCATGATGAAGCTGTCATCGGTGATCCGGCGGCCGCGGGAATCCTGTTCCTGGATGCCGTCACCGTTGTAGAACACGCCGATGGTCCGGCCGAAGCCACTCCCCCAGTCCTCGGGCAGCATCTCGGTGCCGTCGGTCTTCAGCCAGACGATGTCCGGCAGCTTCTCGCCTTCACCACGGCGGACCGGGCGGCCGTCGAAGAAGCGGCTGCGGCGGAACGTGGGGTGGTCGTGGCGGAGCTTGTTGACGAACGCGGTGAATTCCACCAGGGGCTGGTCCATGGCTTCCCAGTGGATCCAGCTGAGCTCCGAGTCCTGGCAGTAGGTGTTGTTGTTGCCCTGCTGGGTGCGGCCCAGCTCGTCGCCGTGCAGCAGCATGGGGACACCCTGGGACAGCAGCAGCGTCCCGATGAAGTTCCGCTGCTGGCGGGCGCGGAGTGCCAACACCTTCTCGTCGTCCGTGTCGCCTTCAACGCCGCAGTTCCAGGAGCGGTTGTGCGATTCGCCGTCGTTGTTGCCTTCGCCGTTGGCGTCGTTGTGCTTCTCGTTGTAGGACACCAGGTCCCGCATGGTGAAGCCGTCGTGGGCGGTGACGAAGTTGATTGACGCCACCGGGCGGCGGGCCGAGCTTTCGTACAGGTCGGCGGAGCCGGTGAGGCGGGACGCGAACTCGCCCAGGGTGGAGGGCTCGCCGCGCCAGAAGTCGCGGACGGTGTCGCGGAACTTGCCGTTCCATTCCGTCCATTGCGGCGGGAAGTTGCCCACCTGGTAGCCGCCCGGGCCAACGTCCCACGGCTCGGCAATCAGCTTGACCTGGGAAACTACCGGGTCCTGCTGGATGAGTTCGAAGAAGGTGGAGAGCTTGTCCACGTCATAGAACTCACGGGCCAGGGTGGAGGCGAGGTCGAAGCGGAAGCCGTCCACATGCATCTCGGTGACCCAGTAGCGCAGGGAATCCATGAGCAGCTGCAGGGAGTGCGGGTGGCGGACGTTCAGCGAGTTGCCGGTGCCGGTGTAGTCCATGTAGTGCTTGCAGTCGTTGTCCACCAGCCGGTAGTAGGCCTGGTTGTCGATGCCCTTGAAGGACAGCGTGGGGCCAAGGTGGTTGCCTTCGGCCGTGTGGTTGTAGACGACGTCGAGGATCACTTCAATGCCGGCGCGGTGCAGGTCGCGGACCATGGCCTTGAATTCCTGGACCTGGTGCCCCACGTCGCCGGTGGCGCTGTAGGTGTTCTGCGGCGCGAAGAAGCCGATGGTGTTGTAGCCCCAGTAGTTGTTGAGGCCCTTCTCCACCAGGGTGCCATCGTTGACGAACTGGTGGACCGGCATGAGCTCGATGGCGGTGGCGCCCACCTTCTTCAGGTGCTCAATTACGGCGGGGTGTGCCACGCCTGCGTAGGTGCCGCGCTGCTCTTCGGGAATCTCCGGGTGCAGCTGGGTGAGGCCCTTGACGTGCGCTTCGTAGATAACCGACTGGTGGTACGGGATCTTGAGCTGGCGGTCGCCGTCCCACTCGAAGAACGGGTTGATGACCACGCCGTGCATGGTGTGCGGCGCGGAGTCGGCGTCGTTGCGGGAATCGGGGTCGCCAAACTCGTAGGAGAAGAGCGCGGGATCCCAGTCGATCTGTCCCTGGATGGCCTTGGCGTAGGGGTCCATCAGGAGCTTGTTGGGGTTGAAGCGGTTGCCGCTTGCGGGATCGTAGGGTCCGTGCACGCGGTAGCCGTACTTCTGGCCGGGCTGGATGTGCGGCAGGTAGCAGTGCCACACGTAGCCGTCCACCTCGGTCAGCTCGATCCGGGTCTCGGTCAGGTCATCGGCCAGGAGGCAGAGTTCAACCCGCTCTGCCCTTTCGCTGAACAGGGCGAAATTGGTGCCGGTGCCGTCAAAGGTAGCTCCCAGCGGGTAGGCATTTCCAGGCCAGACTTCCATCGTGCTCCTCATTTGTTGGTCAGCAGCAGACGGCATTGGCACGCCCCTGCTGCTGGTGCGAACTAATGCCTACCGTAGTGGTTGGCTGTGACTATTACGTTTCCAGGCTCCATAGTTACTAAGCATGCTTACTTTACCCCAAGTTTCGGGTAAGGCATCCGCAACGCGGCCTGCAGTGATCGGTCCGCCGGACACAGCCTCGGATGCGGCCCGTCCCGCCTGGCCGTGCAGGGCCGCGCCAAGTGCGGCGATAGCGGCCCACCGCCCGTCCGGTTCGATGCCCAGCTGGCTGAAGCGGCCGACGTCGGACCCTGCCTGGGCGAGCAGCGCGCCAATGACGCCGGCCAGGACGTCCCCGCTGCCGGCAGTGGCGAGCCACGGGGTGCCGTCCGCTTGGCTGTAGGTGGCGCCCCAGGGCGCGGCCACGAGCGTCGTGGCACCCTTGAGCAGGACGGTAGCCCCGGTACGGTCGGCCGCATGGCGGACGGCACCTAGCGTTGCGGCTTCCACCGATTCCCGGTCCTCCCCGCGGCCCAGGCGATGGAACAGCGACGCAAGCTCACCGGCGTGCGGCGTCAGCACCACATGCGGGGCCAGGATGGCAGGCAGTGCCGGCAGCGCGCCGGCATCGGCCACCACGGGAAGGTCCGACGCGATCGCGTCCCTGGCGCGGGTGAGTTGTTCGTGGTCATGCGGGCCCATGCCCGAGCCCACCAGCCAGGCCTGCACCCGGTTTTCGGCCACCGTTCCGGTGCTGCAGACAACCTCGGGGCAGGACTGGCGGACCAGGTCGGCCACGGACGGCGGGCCGAGGTACCGGACCATGCCAACCCCTGCGGCCAGCGCACCCCGGCAGGCAAGGACAGCGGCACCGGGGTAGTCCTCGGATCCGGCCACCACACCCAGCACGCCGCGGGAGTACTTCTGGGCGCGGCGGGCGGGGTGCGGCAGGAGGCGCGCGAGGTCGGGGTTCTCGAGGCGGCGAAGCGTGGGCTGCGGCAGGTGCTCCTCGATTCCGATCGGCACCACCAGGACCCGCCCGGCGTAGTCCGCACCGGGATCGGCCAGCAACCCTGACTTTGCACCGCCGAACGTGATGGTCAAATCAGCTGGCAGGACCGGGGCGGCAGCCTCGCCGGTATCAGCGTCCACTCCGCTGGGAAGGTCGCAGGCCACCACAAAGCCGTGGAGGTGCGCGTCCGTGATGGCCTGTATGAGGTCCGCGGCGCTCCCCCGCAGCCCGCCCTTGGCGCCGGTCCCCAGGACGGCATCAATCACGACGTCGGCCGCGGCGGCTTCGGCGGCAAGTCCCGGCAGTGCCGCCTCGGTGAGCCGGTGCACCCTGCCGCCGGCACGCTCAAATGCGGCCAAGCCGGCCGGGTGGGCCGCATCTCCGGTGAGTACCGCCGTCGTTCGCATCCCACGGGACGCGAGGAAAGCGGCGGCATACAAGCCGTCCCCGCCGTTGTTGCCTTTGCCCGCCAGCACCACAACCCGGGCACCGCTCAGGCGGGTGCCGCTGTCCTTCAGTTCATGGACGACGGCGTTGGCCAGCCCATGCGCGGCGCGCTGCATGAGCGCGTCCCCCAGCCCAGCGGCCAGGAGAGGTTCCTCTGCTGCTCGGACCTGCGTTCCGGTGTAGGCGCTGATCATGGCGGCCGCCCGGGTCAGCCCTCGGCCAGGACCGTAGCCGTGGCAATGCCGCCGTCGTGGCTGATGGACAGGTGCCAGCGCTTGACGCCCTTGGCCTCGGCCACCGCCAGGACCGTCCCCTTCACCTGGACGGTGGGTCCGTTCTGGTCGAGGCCGATCCAGCAGTCCTGCCAGTTCATGCCGGCAGGGGCGCCCAGCACCTTTGCTACGGCCTCCTTCGCGGCGAACCGGGCAGCCAGGGAACGGGTGTTCAGGTCCCGTTCCGCAGGTACGAACAGGCGGTCCCTCAGGCCCGGCGTCCGTTCCAGCTGGCGGCCGAACCGCTCGATGTCTACTACGTCTACCCCAATGCCAACGATCATGCGGTTCATTCTACGGTCGCGCCCCTCCGCGGGGAGCCGGTCCACGCCGCTGGCCCCAGCTGTCCGCCATCAGCGCAAAAGCTGGACTTTAACGCGCAAACCCCGGGCCGCTAGGGCCCGGGGTTCGCGTCGCACAGCAATTACTCGACGGTGACGCTCTTGGCGAGGTTGCGGGGCTGGTCCACGTCGTAGCCCTTTGCTGCGGCGAGTTCCGCGGCGAAGATCTGCAGCGGGACGGTGGTCAGCAGGGGCATCAGCAGGGTTGGGGTTTCCGGGACGTAGAAAACGTACTCGGCGTAGGCCTTGACGGCTTCGTCGCCTTCCTCGGCGATGACCAGGGTCCGGGCGCCGCGGGCACGTACTTCCTGGATGTTGGAGACCACCTTGGAGTGCAGCGAGTCGCGCCCGCGCGGGGACGGGACGACGACGAACACCGGCTGGCCTTCATCGATCAGGGCGATGGGGCCGTGCTTGAGCTCGCCGGCGGCGAAGCCTTCGGCGTGGATGTACGCGATCTCCTTGAGCTTCAGCGCACCTTCCAGGGCCACGGGGTAGCCCACGTGCCGGCCCAGGAACAGCACGGACTTCTCGTTCGCCATGGACCGGGCCAGTTCGCGCAGGGGGCCGGCGTTGTCCAGGATCGTCTGGATCTTGGCGGGGATCTTGTTCAGGTCCGCCAGGACGTCCTTGATCTGCCCGGTGAAAATGTTCCCCCGCAGCTGCGCCAGGTACAGGCCCAGCAGGTACGCGGCGGTGATCTGGGCCAGGAACGCCTTGGTGGAGGCCACCGCGATCTCCGGGCCGGCGTGCGTGTACAGCACGGCGTCGGATTCACGCGGGATGGTGGAGCCGTTGGTGTTGCAGATCGAGATGGTCTTCGCGCCCTGTTCCCGGGCGTAGCGGACGGCCATCAGGGTGTCCATGGTCTCCCCGGACTGGGAGATGGAGACCACCAGGGTGTTCTCGTCCAGGATCGGGTCCCGGTAGCGGAACTCGTGCGCGAGCTCCACCTCGGTGGGGATCCGGCACCAGTTCTCGATCGCGTACTTCGCCACCGTGCCGGCGTAGGCGGCGGTGCCGCAGGCCAGCACGATGATCTTGTTGACCTGCTTCAACAGCTCCGGATCGATCCGCAGCTCATCCAGGGTCAGCTTGCCGTCCAGGTCAGACCGGCCCAGCAGGGTCTGCGCCACCGCATCGGGCTGGTCATGGATTTCCTTCTCCATGAACGAGGAAAAGCCGCCCTTTTCCGCCGAGGCCGGGTCCCAGTCCACGTGGTATTCCTTGCCGGAGGCCGGGTTGCCGAAGAAATCGGTGATCGCCACGGAATCGGCGGTGATGGTGACGATCTGGTCCTGGCCCAGCTCCACCGCGCGGCGGGTGTAATCGATGAACCCGGACACGTCCGAGCCCAGGAAGTTCTCCCCCTCGCCCAGGCCCACCACCAGCGGTGAGTTGCGGCGGGCGGCCACGACGACGTCGGGCTGGTCCGCGTGCACCGCGAGCAGGGTGAAGGCACCCTCCAGGCGCTGGCAGGCCAGCTCCATGGCCCGGGTCAGGCCACCGTTGGCAGGGTCCCCGCCCAGTTGGTTGCGCAGGATGTCGGCCAGCAGCGCGGCAGCGACCTCGGTGTCCGTCTCGGACAGGAACGTCACGCCCTTCTCCAGCAGCTCCAGCTTGAGTTCGGCGAAGTTCTCGATGATGCCGTTGTGGATCACGGCGAGCTTGCCGCCGTCCGCCAGGTGCGGGTGCGCATTGCGGTCCGTCGGGCCGCCGTGCGTGGCCCACCGGGTGTGCCCGATCCCGGTGAGGGTCTCCGGCAGCGGCCGGGCCTCCAGCTCACCAATCAGGTTGCTCAGCTTCCCGGACTTCTTACGGGACTCGATGTTCCCCTGGGACACCACAGCCACACCGGCAGAGTCATAACCGCGGTACTCCAGGCGGCGCAGTCCCTCAAGGACAACGTCCAACGCACTGTGACCATTAATTGCACCGTCAACTGAACGGCCTACATACCCCACGATTCCACACATAGGCTCAAGACTATCGGCAGCGTGCCAGTTGCTCTAAACCGGCAGACCACGCTGCCGGGCGTCTGTGACCTACGCCGCGCTGAGCAGGGGCGTCATTTCGCGATGGGCCGGGCGCGGGGCAGAATCTTTAGGTGACTTCGCAACGCAACGACGCGAACGGGGAGGGTGCCTCGCCGTTCGTGGAGCTGGACCGGCACACCTGGTCCCGCCTCGCCGCCCAGATGGAACAGCCCCTTAATGAAGAGGACGTGCTGCGCCTTCGCGGGCTCGGCGACCCCCTGGACATCAACGAAGTCAGGGACGTTTACCTGCCTCTGTCCCGGCTCCTGCACCTTTACGTCGAGGCGGCTGGGCAGCTGCACGCGGCAACCACCACGTTCCTGGGTGAGCAGACCCAGCGCACCCCGTTCGTGATCGGCGTCGCCGGATCCGTTGCCGTGGGCAAGTCCACCATCGCGCGCGTGCTGCGGGAGATGCTGCGCCGCTGGCCCGGCACCCCCAACGTGGAGCTCATCACCACTGACGGTTTCCTCTATCCCCTGGCCGAGCTCAAGCGCCGGCAGCTGCTGGACCGGAAGGGTTTCCCCGAGTCCTACGACCGCCGGGCGCTGCTGCGGTTCGTGAGCGAGATCAAGGGCGGCGCCGAAGAAGTGCGCGCACCCTGGTACTCCCATGTCACGTACGACATCGTGCCCGGCAAGGAAGTGGTGGTCCGCCGGCCCGACGTGCTCATCGTGGAGGGCCTGAACGTGCTGGCCCCGGCCCGCCCCCGGCATGACGGCCGGCAGGGCCTGGCCCTGAGCGACTTCTTTGACTTCTCCATCTACGTGGACGCCAAGACCTCCTACATTGAGGAGTGGTACGTGGACCGGTTCCGGAAGCTGCGGAGCACGGCGTTCGCGCAGCCGGAGTCCTACTTCCACCGCTACGCCACACTGTCCGATGAGGAAGCCGAAAGCACCGCCCGGGACATTTGGAAGCGGATCAACGAGCCCAACCTGGAGGAGAACGTGCTTCCCACGCGGGGCCGGGCCCAGCTGGTGCTGACCAAAGAGGCGGACCACTCCATCCGCCGCATGCTGCTCCGGAAGGTGTAGCACAGGTGTGCTACCAATGCAGTTCCCCCAGCCGGCGCAGCTTCGCCCAGTTCCTCGCAGCGGGGGCCGGGCTGACTGTCCTGCCAGCCTGCACCCCGGAGGCACCTAAGGCGGCGGCGCCGTCGTCGTCCACTGCTCCCTCCTCGGTTCCCCCCTCCCCTGAGGCGGTTACGGCTTCGGCGGGCGCGACGGCGGATGCGGCCACGGTGGGCCAGTCACCCGCGGCCCCGTCCCCCACGCCGTCCCCGTCAGCCACCCTGGCGCGGCAGTTCTCGCTGGATGACCCGGCCAGCCCGTGGGTGATCGTGAACAAGCACCGGCCGCTGAAGCCCGCGGACTACGTGCCGGCTGACCTGGTGCGTCCCGCCGTCACCATTTCTGCCGCCGGTGAGGCCTCGCTCCTGAACAGTACGACGGCGGCCGCCGCCGAAGCGATGTTCGCGGCGGCCGCACGGGACGGCGTTGGGATTGTCCTGGCGAGCGGCTACCGTTCGTACAGCACGCAGGTGACCACCTACAACGGGTACGTCGCGGCGCGCGGACAGGCCGACGCCGACACCGCCAGCGCGCGGCCCGGCCACTCGGAGCACCAGACGGGGTGGGCGTTCGACATCGGCGACGGCGGCGGGGCGTGCAGCTTTGAGCCGTGCTTCGCCGAACAGCCGGCGGCGGCCTGGGCGAAGGCGAACGGGCACCGGTTCGGGTTCGTGGTGCGGTATCCGTGGATGCTGCATCCCATCACGGGGTACTTTTACGAGCCGTGGCACCTGCGGTATGTGGGAGTGGAGGCGGCCACGGACATGCTGAACCGCGGCATCGGCACCCTGGAGGAATATTTTGGTCTGGAAGCGGCGCCCGCGTACTTGTAATGCCGGTGCGCTAGGTTGGTGACCATGCTTACTGGATTCAAGAACTTCATCATGAAGGGCAATGTGGTTGACCTTGCGGTCGCCGTGGTCATGGGTACTGCGTTCGGCGCGGTAGTGACGGCGTTGGTGAACAAGGTGCTGATGCCCTTCGTCTCCGGCCTGGTGGGGGCGCCCAACTTCGACAGCTTCGCTCGTGTGGAACTGAACGGGAACGCCATCGAGTTCGGGGTGCTGCTGACCGCGGTGGTGAACTTCCTGCTGATCGCCGCCGCCATCTACTTTGTGGTGGTGATGCCGATGAACCTGATGATCGAGCGCCGCAACCGCCGGCTGGGAATCAACAAGGATGTGAAGAAGGACGCTGCCGAGGACCCACAGGTGGCGCTGCTGACCGAGATCCGGGACGCGCTGAAAGAGCGCACCCCCTGAGCTTGCCTTGAACGCAAAGTGGCCCGTCTCCCTCGTGGGAGGCGGGCCACTCTTCTTGCTGCTACTAGTTGGAGGCGAGCTCCAGCGCAAGCTCGCTCCGGACCACCCGGGCCAGGTGTTCGGCGATGGACTGGGCCGTCTCCTCGTCCGCGGCTTCCACCATGACGCGCACCACGGGCTCAGTGCCGGATGGACGGAGCAGGACGCGGCCGGTTTCACCCAGCGCTGCTTCCGCCGCTGCCACGGCCTGGGCAAGGACGTCGTTGCTGCTGACGCGGCTGCGGTCCACGCCCTTGACGTTTATCAGCACCTGCGGGAGCTTGGTCATCACGCTTGCCAGCTCCTTGAGCGGCTTCCCCGTCAGGGCTACTTGCGCAGCGAGCTGCAGGCCGGTGAGGAGGCCGTCACCGGTGGTGGCGTGGTCGGAGAAGATGACGTGGCCGGACTGTTCGCCGCCCAGGTTGTAGCCGCCGTCGCGCATGCTTTCCAGCACGTAGCGGTCCCCGACTGCGGTTTCCACGATGGTGATGCCGGCCTCGCGGAGGGCAATCTTGAGGCCAAGGTTGCTCATGACGGTGGCCACCAGGACGTCGTCCCTGAGCTTGCCGGACTTCTTGAGCGCGACGGCGAGGATGGCCATGATCTGGTCGCCGTCCACCTCGTTGCCTTCGTGGTCCACGGCCAGGCAGCGGTCGGCGTCGCCGTCGTGGGCGATGCCCAGGTTAGCGCCGTACTTGACCACGGCTTCCTTGAGCGGGCCAAGGTGGGTGGAGCCCACGCCGTCGTTGATGTTCAGGCCGTCAGGATCGGCACCGATGACGATGACCTCAGCGCCGGCGTCCTTGAAGAGCTGGGGCGAGCAGCCGCTGGCGGCACCGTTGGCGCAGTCCAGGACCACCGTGAGGCCGTCCAGGCGGTGCGGCAGGGTGCGGAGCAGGTGGACGATGTAGCGGTCCTCGGCGTCGGAGAAGCGCTGGATGCGGCCCACGTCGGCGCCGGTGGGCCGGACGGCTTCCTTGCTCATCTGGGCCTCGATGGCGTCCTCCACCTCGTCCGGCAGCTTCTGGCCGCCGCGGGCGAAGAACTTGATCCCGTTATCCGGCGCCGGGTTGTGGGAGGCGGAGATCATGACGCCGAAGTCGGCGTCAAGGTCTGCCACCAGGTAGGCGGCGGCGGGGGTGGGCAGGACGCCCGCATCGTAGACGTCGATGCCTGAGCTGGAGAGGCCTGCCTCCACTGCGGCGGCGATGAATTCGCCGCTGGCGCGCGGGTCCCGGGCCAGCACGGCGCGGGGCCTCGCACCGTTGGCGGCGCGGTCATGACCAAGCACGACGGCGGCCGCCTGGGCCAGCTGCAGGGCCAGTTCTGCTGTCAGCAGGCCGTTGGCCAGCCCCCGGACACCATCTGTTCCAAATAATCTAGACACCGGTCAAGTGTAGAGGATGGGCGCGGAGCGCAACTGCGTAGGCGGCTCCATGCGGCTGTTCCTACCTGTTGAGTACCTGCTTGCTGCCAGGGGTAATTACTGGGACTACTTGGATTTTTGGGTTGCTACCTGTCTTTACTCGAAACCCTCGCCACGCCTCTTTAGCGGCCCCTACGATCCATGCATGACACCTAGCTATGGGGGCTTGGCGCTCGAAATTGTGGTTCCGGTTTTCAACGAAGAAGCGGTACTGGAACGCAGCATCACAAGGCTCGCCGAGTACCTGACGATTGAAATGCCGTCGACGTGGAAGATTACCATCGCCGACAATGCAAGCACCGACCGGACCTCGGTGATTGCCGCCCGCTTGAGCGAGCATTTGCCGAATGTTGATTATCGCCGCCTGGAGGTTAAGGGACGTGGCTACGCGCTGAGAGATGCATGGTCCGCTTCCAACGCGAAAGTCCTGGCTTACCTGGACGTTGACCTGTCAACGGATCTGGCAGCGCTTCCCCCTTTGGTGGCTCCCCTATTATCGGGGCATTCCGATATTTCCATCGGGACACGTTTGGGCCAGAGTTCACGGGTGAGCCGCGGCCCCAAACGGGAATTCATTTCCCGGTCCTACAACTTCCTGCTTCGCCGGACCATGCAGGTACGGTTTTCCGACGCGCAGTGCGGATTCAAAGCCATTCGTGCCGATGTTGCCAAGCGTCTACTCCCCCATGTCGAGGACAACGGCTGGTTTTTCGACACAGAGTTGTTGATCATTGCTGAGCGGTCTGGGCTTCGCATACACGAAATTCCCGTGGATTGGGTTGACGATCCGGACAGCCGCGTCGATATCAGGCAAACCGCACTTGATGACCTCCGGGGAATGGTCCGTGTAGGCACCTCGCTCATAAGGGGAGTTATTCCAGTCCAGGCGATCTACGCGGAACTAGGACGCAGGCCTATAGCGCCGGTGGGCCGGCCGAGCTTCTTTGGCCAAGTACTACGTTTTGGGCTAGTTGGTGCCGCCTCAACATTGGCTTTCGCACTGCTTTACCTCATGTTGCAGGGACCCTTCGGATCTCAAGAAGCCAATTTCTTGGCGCTGCTGTTGACCGCCATTGGAAACACCGCAGCGAACCGGCGCTTTACCTTCGGGATCATCGGGCCTTCGAGACTAGTAACCCAGCAGATTCAAGGACTGATTGTCTTCCTGCTCGCATGGGGCATCACTTCTTCGGCCCTGTTCATCCTCCATGCCGCCAACCCGGATGCACTGCCGAGCATGGAACTGCTGACGCTAACAGGCGCCAATGTCCTTGCGACCTTAATGCGGTTCGTCCTCCTGCGCCTGTGGGTATTCAGGAAGGGACGAAATCAGGAAATCCTGCCACGTCTTGTCGTTGCGCCTATAACAGTCGACGGACGCGTCTCGTGAGCCGCCTGCTAAATAACGCCCGCGTTTCCACAGCTACCGACAGAAACAGCGGGTTTGTGGGTGCAAAACGGACAAACCCGTGGGAATGGAGCCGCCAACTGTTATTAGTTTTGCACCGCATCTGGCGCGGCCCGGACGAGACCGAGCCATGGGAGAGGCGGGCGCTTTTGGGCCTCCTATCTGTTATTGCAGCCCTGTACTTTTGGGGGCTGGACGCGAACGGCTGGGCCAACCCGTACTACTCGGCCGCTGCCCAAGCGGGAGCTCAGGACTGGAAGGCTTTCTTTTTCGGATCCTTCGAGTGGGGCAATCTGATAACGGTTGACAAGACCCCGTTGAGTATCTGGGTCATGGCCCTATCAGTTCGGCTGTTCGGTCTCAGCAGCTGGAGCATCCTGGTTCCCCAGGTCCTGATGGGAGTGGCTACCAGCTACCTTTTGTACCGCTTGATGCGGCGCGGTTTCGGTCCGCGCACTTCTCTCTTTTGTGCAGCCGTCTTCGCAACCACGCCTGTTGTCATGCTGATGTCACGGTTCAACAACCCTGAACCGTTGATGGGCTTGCTGACAGTGTCGGCAGTATCCATAACTCTGAAGGCCATGGAGTCCGCCAAGCTGCGAACATTTGCCTTGGCAGGGCTCCTCTTGGGGCTTGGTTTCATGGCTAAACAGGTTCAAGCCCTCCTAGTTTTGCCGGCGCTTGGCATTTCCATCCTTGCCTTCGGCCAAGGGCAGTTCCGGCACAGGCTTCAGCAAGGAATGGTCGCATCGGGAACCCTTCTAGCCACTTCGTTAGGGTGGCTCATCACCGTGGACCTAATTCCCGCTGCCGATCGTCCCTACATCGGTGGATCGGTAAACAACAGCGCACTCGAACTGACTATGGACTACAACGGTCTTGCACGGTTTCTTCAGATACCGCTGAATTCCCAAGGCAACAAAGTTTCAGGTACAGCCAGCGACGCCGTGGAGTTCGTCGGGGGCCTACCTCGGCTCCTCAACGGCAACTTCGCGCAGGAAATCGCTTGGTTGCTAGTAACCGGGATCTTCGCGAGTATCGTACTTGTCGTCCTGCATCGCACTCTTAACTTGAGCCGCGTTCAGCGGAACATCGTTGCAGTTTCAATACTCTGGTTCAGCACAGCACTTCTGGTGCTTTGCTGCATGGGCACAATGATCCATACGTATTACACGTACTCCCTGGGTGCACCTCTTGCTATGACCGTAGCCTTGGGGCTCGCGTCCCTCTGGAAACTCCGCCATAGAAGGGTTCTTCGCGCCTTGGGGGCCATCTTGATTGCGTCTTCGGTGTACGTGGCTATGAGAGTGATGGAATACAGCCATGAGTGGCCTTTGTGGCTGCGCATCGGCTTGCCTGCTCTCGGTTTAGTCGGGGCGATGCTTTGGTTTCTACAACCAACTCGTCGTCACCTCGATCTTCTTACCTCGGCCGTTCTTGCCTGTAGCCTCTTGGCCGCCCCTATAGCAACCAACATATACACGGTGTCAACTCCCCAGCGGGGCACCAATCCCATGTCAGGGCCAGCCGGCAATGATCCCGGTTCTTTGACAAAACTCATGGCAGCTTTGAAGAAGGGGGAGATCCGGTGGGCGCAGCAAACAGCGCTCGGAGTCACGGTTCCAGAGGTGACGGAGATGGTCAGAACCCGAACCTCAAACCAAAAATGGGGAGCCGCAACCTTCACCGCACAGAATGCTGCTCTTTACCAGCTGCAATCCGGAAGGCCAGTAATTCCCCTGGGAGGTTGGCTGGGAAGCGATCCAGCACCAACACCGGAGCAATTTAGGACTTTAGTGGCAGAAAAGCAGATCGGGTACTTTATTTTGTCTCAGGACTTGCTGGAGCGGGGCGGTCTAAGTACTCAAACCCAGGAAATCACAGAATGGGTTCGCCGCAACTTCACAGAAGAGGTGGTGGACGGTGTCAGCATCTACGATCTCCGGAGATGACAATAAGTCAGTGATCAAGTTCAAGCCTGCAGTGCCCATTTCGATGATCCAGGCGGCAGCCCGGCACTTCCTGCGAGGTCGTACTGCAGATCCCATCTGGGAACGACCGGCGCTGTTGCTGATTCTCGCGGCAAATACCCTCCTGTATTGCTGGAATTTGGGGATCAACGGATGGGCCAATTATTTCTACAGCGCTGCAGTTCAGTCTGGCCTTCTGGACACGTCGTCCTTCTTCTTTGGATCCTCGGATTGGGGAAACTCCATAACGGTGGATAAGCCGCCCTTGAGCCTTTGGATTATGGGACTATCTGTTCGACTATTTGGTTTCAACCCAGTGGCCATGCTGCTTCCCCAAGCGTTCATTGGCGTTGGAAGCACACTGCTTATCTATGCAATTCTCAAGCGATGCGTTGCCGGGGCTGCCGCACTTTTTGGTGCAGTAGTCTTTTTCACTACGCCGATCGTGACCCTGATGTCCCGCTACAACAATCCTGATCCGCTGATGCTGCTCTTGATGCTGGGAGCGTTATGGTTTGTGCTCCAGTCAATTGAGTCGCGGCGCACACTGCCTTTCGTAGCGGCTGGCGTATTGCTGGGTTTGGCCTTCATGACCAAGCAACTACAGGGAATGCTGAGCCTTCCCGGCCTGGGATTGGCTTACCTGATCTACAGCCCTCAGCCGTGGATTCAACGCATCCGCGTAGTCGCCGCCGGGACGGCTGCACTGGTTCTTACTGGCGGTCTGTGGATGACAATCGTCGATTTGATTCCCGCTGGGAGCCGTCCATATATCGGGGGCTCCCCCAACAACAGCGTTCTCGAGCTGACGCTTGGCTATAACGGACTTGACCGAATAGCCGGCAGCGGCGTTGTACCTGATGCGATGCAAGTCCCGGACACGTATCGAACAGTCGAAAGCGATGCGGGATTGTTCCGGCTTCTCAACGCAAACTACAACCAAGAGGCCTCATGGTTGCTTTTTGCGGCACTCTCGTCCGTTCTGCTAATACCCCTCATGTGGAAGAGGATCACCCGGGGGCATGCCGTCTCCAAAGCGTTGCTCGTGATCTCGACGGTGTGGCTATTAACCGCATATTTTTTGCTCAGTTTCATGGGTAACCAGATACATACCTATTACACAGCCGCGGTTGTCCCGCCCTTGGCGCTGACGCTGGGCCTGGTATTTGATTATGTAGTGACGAATCGTCACTCGGCGCTAGCACGCCTTCTCGGAACCTTCATCGCGTCGATCGGGCTCTTATCATCTTGGCTTATTCTCCAAGGCACTCTAGGGTGGCCGGCCTGGATGCCAATTGCCGTGCTTGGCACCGGACTTACTGCAATTGCTGCTTTGATTGTGCGACCACCAACACAGGTCATTCAAGCGTTTGCTGCCGGGCTGCTCGCCACAGCAGTACTCTTCGGTCCAGTAGTGACCTCGATTCACAATGTCACTTTGAGCTTCACAGGTTCTAATCCCCTATCGGGCTTCCCGTCGAAGAACCCTGCTGGGATAAGCCACCTTCTTGAATCGCTCAAGAATAACGAACTGCCGTGGGGCCACGACATCGCCTTCGGCCGCCAGCCCGATAGCGCCGTTGTAAGCACACTGACCATGAGCCGGGGATGCACCTGGGCGGCAGCGAGCTACGCTAGCCAAACTGCGGCCAGACTTCAGTTGGAATCCGGCCGTCCCGTGATGCCGTTAGGAGGCTTCTCAGGCAGCGACCCGTCCCCAACATTGGAGGAGTTCAAAGCCGACGTTGCCGCGGGCAAGATTTGCTACTTTGTCCAGCAAGAGTCCTTTGTGGAGGTGCAGGCAAATGAGTCTCAATCCACTCTGATCTCAAAGTGGATTGAGGGTAATTACCAGCCAGAAAGGCTCGATGGAACAACGGTATACCGTCTCAGAAACTAGAACCGAGACCAAACGATAGAAGCCCGCCCCGCCAAACGGCGGGACGGGCTTCCGTGCAAGCGAATTTAGCGCTTGGAGTACTGCTGAGCCTTACGGGCCTTCTTGAGACCGGCCTTCTTACGCTCGATGACACGGGCGTCGCGGGACAGGTAACCGGCCTTCTTCAGCGTCGGGCGGTTGTTCTCGACGTCGATCTCGTTCAGCGAACGGGCGATGCCGAGGCGCAGGGCGCCGGCCTGGCCGGAGATGCCGCCACCGTGGATGCGGGCGATAACGTCGTAGGCGCCTTCGAGATCAAGGATTTTGAAGGGCTCGTTGACGTCCTGCTGGTGCAGCTTGTTCGGGAAGTAGTTCGCCAGCTCGCGGCCGTTGATGGTCCACTTGCCGGAACCGGGCACAACGCGGACGCGTGCAACGGCTTCCTTGCGGCGGCCAACAGCTGCGCCGGCAACGGTCAGGGCCGGACGCTCCTTCTTGGGAGCAGCCTCAGCAGCTGAGCTCTCAGAGGTGTAGCTGGTCAGGTTTTCCTCGGTCTCGACGACCTCGGTGGTCTCTTCGTTCTGAGCCACGATTCTCCTTGTATAGATAAGTTGTTTGGTGGCCAGGACTACTGGGCGACCTGGGTGATTTCGAAAGTCTTGGGCTGCTGGGCAGCGTGCGGGTGCTCGGCACCGCGGTACACCTTCAGCTTGCCCAGCTGCTGGGCAGCGAGGGAGTTCTTGGGGAGCATGCCCTTGATGGCCTTCTCAACGGCGCGGACCGGGTTGGTTTCCAGCAGTTCCGCGTAGTTGACGGAGGTCAGGCCGCCCGGGTAGCCGGAGTGGCGGTAAGCGCGCTTCTGCTCCAGCTTGGCGCCGGTCAGGGCTACCTTTTCAGCGTTGATGATGATGACAAAGTCGCCCATGTCCATGTGGGATGCGAAAGTGGCCTTGTGCTTGCCGCGCAGCAGGATTGCGGTCTGGCTTGCAAGACGACCAAGGACAACGTCGGTGGCGTCAATGACGTGCCACTGGCGGTTGATATCGCCGGGCTTCGGGGTGTACGTACGCACGGTGTTTGCCTCGTTCTTGTTCTGGCGTTCTTGTTAAGGTGTCGCTAGCTCGCGCACCTACTGTCTGCGCGCTACCGGAACAGAGGTGAGGGCTCCATGTAACCAGTCATCCTGAAGTTCCGAATGTGCACGTTGAGTAGTTATCCTGCAACCGGATTCTCAAGCGGGCACGCACCATCGGAATAGGACACGCACAACGACTACCAAGATTAGCGCGTCAGGTGGTTCAGGGTCAAAATGAGGTAGCCGGAGGCCGCTGGAGCTCTGCCGGCCCATCTATACAGGGGGATTGCAGTGTTATCAGCGGTGAGCACGGACTCCACAAGCCTGCTCCTGGTACTTGGTGCCGCCATAATGGGCGGCACCCTCTCCTCCATCGCAGAGATCCTGATCGCAAAGCTGCTCCCTAGACTCGGAACAGTACCGCGTCTCCAAGTGCGGATTACGACGACGGCACTCGCCGGCATCGCGTGCGCAGCCTTTGCTGCGCACTTCGGTAGCGCGTTGAGCCTTCCAGCCTTCCTCTTGCTTGCCGTAGTAGGCGTCCAGCTGGCACGAATCGACGTGGCACTCCATCTGCTGCCAAATCCTCTCGTTCTAATGCTGCTTGCCGGCGGCTTTCTACTACTTTTACTGCCCGGAATTATTGATAAGCAATATGATGAACTAGTTCGTGCGGCGCTTGGCGCCATCATCTTGTTCGTTGCATACCTGATTTTGGGACTTATTTCTCCCGGCGGCATCGGAATGGGTGATGTGAAGCTCGCCGCCCCAGTCGGCCTTTACCTGGGGTACCTAGGTTGGACCCAGTTCCTCTACGGCGCCCTCCTGGGGTTCGTTTTGAACGGCGTCGTCACCGTGCTTGTGCTGAGCAGAAAAGGCCGGGATAAAGCCACCGAAGTGCCGCACGGCCCCTCCATGCTCGGTGCCTTGGCGGCCACTGCCTTCTTCATTCCATAGCAATTTCCGCGCGGAAGTTGCCTCCAGTTCAGCGTCGCCCCAAGTAGTAGGCCGCGTACCCCTGTCACTCAGTGAGTACTACCTGCATTTTTCGAGTACGTACTTCTAGAGCACCTCAGAAAAATCGAGTACCACTACGCATTGTTGCCTTATGGCACCCGGTGACAATCTCTTCTTAGCGAAGTCCAGCCGCTAAGGATTTATGGGGGCAGCTGGAAATTCGTTGAAATACAGATCATTCATTTCACCGAATTAAGGAAAACACAATGACTTCTCTCATGGTCTCGATGATGGCCTTTGTCGCCGGCGTCAAGGATCGGTTTGACTCTGAAAAGGGAGCGACTGCCACCGAATACTCGCTCCTCGTTGGGCTGATTGCCTTGGTCCTCGTTGTCGGCGTTGGCGCCTTCGGCGGCGCACTCAATACCTGGTTCAGCAACCTGGGCACAACCGTGTCCGGCTGGTAGAGAAACGGATAGGGGTTATAGAGATGAAAAACCTGCACATCTTCCTGCTGGCAGTCCAGACCTGGTTCGAGACGGATTTCAAGTCCCAAAAGGGCGCCACTGCCACGGAATACTCACTGCTTGTGGGCCTGATCGCATTGGTTCTGGTCGTCGGCGTTGGCGCATTCGGTGGAGCACTCAACACTTGGTTCAGCACCTTGGGTACCACCGTTAGCGGCTGGTAGCCATTCACTTGGTGTGCCGCGCTCCACGGCGCGGCACACCTTTTCTCTTCCAGCTGCAACTCCAGGGAGACCCATTGAAACGCAGCCCCAGAACTTCAAAGCACAATGAACGAGGTGCTGTCGCCGTAGAGTTCGCACTGATTGCGCCCTTACTCCTGGCTCTGATCGCGGGCGTTGTGGAATTTTCCTACGCCTATAACACCCAGATCTCGCTCTCGCAGGCGGCGCGGGAAGCAGCGCGCACCTACGCCGTTACGAAGGTTTGGTCAAAAGCCACCGATGCAGGCATCGCCGGCGCCCCAGGGAGCGGACTCACAGCTTCAGACTTTACGTTGACCCCAACCGCCTGCTCAGGCGCCGACATGACAGTCCATGTCACAGTCAAGCACACCTTCAAATCGCCCACGGGGTTCGCGCTCAAGGTGCAGGGAAGCAACATTTCTTTTTCTAAGACCTTCGTCACCACCGGAGTAGGGGCAATGCGATGCGGCGGCTAACAAGAACTCTCCTGCAGCACGGCGAGGAAGGAGTCTCCGGAGTTGTTGTTGTCATCCTCATGATGGTGCTGATCGGCGCTGGCGCGCTGGCTGTTGATGCTGGGCAGATTTACGCCGAACGGGGACAGTTGCAGAATGCGGCGGATGCTGGCGCCCTTGCTGTCGCAGATAGCTGCGCAAAAGGTACGTGCAATCCGGGCTTGGCTGACTCGCTTGCCAATGCAAACTCCCTGGACGGAAAAAGCACCGTTACGTCCGTAGACACTACTTCCGTTGCAGGCCAGATAACGGTGACCACAGCAACGAAGAATGGAACGAATAACGGGCCAACTCTGACAAAGCTGTTCGCTAGTGTTCTAAGCGCTAGTCCCGTTAAGGTTGCTGCCAGCGCGACCGTGAAGCTGAAGTACCCGACCAAAGGCGTTACGGTGCTCCCCTTGACGTTCGCACCTTGCGAGTTCAACGACGACGGTCTGCCGCACCTAATTCAAGTCCAGAGCGGCACCCTCAAATGCACGGGTTTGAACCCGTCCAATCAGGTCATCCCTGGCGGCTTCGGTTGGTTGATGCCAGATTCCTCCAGTGGCTGCACCGTCACAGCAGAGGTTGGAAAATGGAGCCTCACGAGCGCTGGTGGGGCAGTTCCCAACAGCTGCATCGACCTCTTCGACCCGACGAAGAATCCCAGCTTGGCTGGCTCCACCGTCGCACTGCCTGTCTACAAGTACACGTGCGACGGAATGAATCCCGCAATTTTCGGCACATGCAAGGGCAGCGCGGTGCAGTACTACATCGAAAAGTGGGCTGGCTTCAAAATCGAAGCGTGGAACTTGACGGGTCAAGCCAAGTACGACCCGCTTAACAAGATCACCAGCGGCAAAGGCATTTACGGGACTTTTGTGGGCTACTCAGCTGATCCGGCCTTATTCACCGGAGAAAGTGCCACATCCACCGGGACAGTTACAGTTCTCGGCCTCATAAAGTAATGAATTTCTAAGGGGAAAGTAATGAAAGCACGCCTACTGGGAGGCATCGCCGCGCTGGTTGTCGCAGTCATAGGCACAGTCCTCCTTTTCAATTACGTCCAGGGAGCCGACCGACGCGCGTTGGCCAACACCGAGACCGAGGACGTCCTAGTGGTCAAGCAGAACGTTCCTGCCGGTACGCCGGCCAGCCAACTCGCGCAGTACGTCGCCACCAAAGCAGTGCCACGTAGCGCAGTCGCAGCCGACGGAGTTCACGATCTAAGTTCCTTGGGATCGACTGTTACTTCAGTGGCGCTGGTGCCTGGCGAACAACTCCTGAGTAGCCGCCTGGTTGATGCAAATGCCTACCTCGGGCCCTCCCGGGTTGCTGTTCCTGCCGGGCTTCAGGAGATCACGCTTCGCCTAGGTATAGAGAGGGTCGTGGGCGGCAAGATCCAGGCCGGCGACACAGTGGGTGTCTTCATCTCCATGGCCGACTCCGCGGGTGGCGGCAACGGAACCCAGCTGACTTTTCACAAGGTTCTGGTTACGGCCGTCCAGTTCAGTTCGGGAGCCGCGGCGCAAACGCAGGCGCAATCGACTCAAGGGAGCTCATCGGGTGCCCTCAATGCCGCCAGCGAGAACAAGCCGGCAACAAGTGACTCCTACCTGATCACCTTCGCACGGAATGCGATTGACACCGAAAAGCTGGTTTACGCAGCTGAATTCGGGAAGGTTTACCTCTCCAAAGAACCGGCTGACGCCACCGAGGGCACTGACGGCGTCGTCAATCAGACAAAGGTATTCAAATGAGCCGCTTCATATTGATCTCGCCGTCGATTGAATACGAACGGAAAGTTCGCGCGTCAGTAGCGCCCCTCAGCGGCTCATTGCAGTATTTCCAGGCCGCATACCTCCCCGAGTCCCCTGACGATATCCTCCGGCAACAGGCAGGCGAACCACCGGAGGTGCTGATTCTTGGCCCTGGCCTTCCGCAGGACGAAGCTCTCAAATTCGCAGCGGTGATGGATCTCCAATACCCGGAAATCAGCATCGTCCTGGCAGCAGATGATGACGGCGAACTGGCTCTCAACGCCATGCGATCTGGTATCCGCGACCTCATCCCGCCGTCAGCTGATATGGACCAGGTTCGAGCGCTGGTGGAACGGGCAAGCCTTGCCGCCGCTGGACGTCGCCGCGGATTGGCCCCCAACACGGCCGAGCGCCCTGCCGCTGAAGGAGGGCGAGTCATCGCCGTCATGTCTCCCAAGGGCGGCGTAGGCAAAACCACCGTTGCAAGCAACCTGGCAATCGGCTTGGGACAGGTTTCACCCATGAGCGTGGTGGTCGTCGACCTTGATCTTCAGTTCGGCGACATCGCAAGCGGCCTGATGCTCGAGCCTGAATTCACGATCACGGATGCTGTGGTTGGAGCCGCAAGCCAGGACGCAATGGTGCTCAAGACATATTTGTCGCTGCACCCCAGCAACATTTACGTGCTCTGCGCACCCCGCAATCCCATCGATATGGATCGGATCTCCGGCGAAAACATAAGCCATCTGCTACGCCAACTGCGGGCCGAGTTCCAATATGTGGTAGTTGACACCGCACCCGGGCTGGGCGAGCACGTGTTGGCAACTCTGGAGCAGGCGACAGATGCTGTCTGGGTCTGCGGCATGGATGTGCCCAGTATCCGTGGATTGCGAACCGGGTTCCAAATCCTCTCGGAACTCGACCTGCTTCCTGATAACCGGCACGTTGTCCTCAACATGGCTGACCGGCGAACGGGCCTCACGGTCCAGGACGTGGAGGCCACTATTGGCGCTCCGGTTGACGTTGTTTTGCCTAAGTCCCGCGCCGTGCCGTTCTCCACTAACAAGGGAGTCCCCCTTCTTCAGGACGGTAGCCGAGATGGGGTGGCCAAGGGCCTGCGACGGCTGGTGGAGCGTTTCAAACCCAACTGGGAAGCACCACGCAAGAAGGTTCATAGAAGGGCGGTAGTGCAGTGAGTCTCTCAAACCGTTTTGCCAAGATGCGCGGCGAGTCCGAGCCCGATGATCCCACAACCTCCCCACATGCAGCATCCACTTTGGGAACCATCCAGCAGGCTCAGGCAGCAGAGCAGGCCCAAGCCCCGGTCACAGTTGAAGTTATCGGCGGGATTGCGAGTGAGGCACTAGCAGGCCTTAAAGAACGTGCCAGCCAGGCACTGTACGAGAGGCTAGGCTCTCGTATCACCGACTCATCCCTTGAGGAGGCCGAACTCCATCAGTTTGTGAAGGATGAGCTCAAGTTAGTCGTTGATGAGGAGCAGGTACCTCTGTCACAGGGAGAGCGCCAGCGACTTACACGGGAGATCATAGACGACGTCTTGGGACACGGACCGCTGCAGCGGTACCTGGATGACCCGTCAGTCACGGAAATTATGGTCAACAGGGCAGACCAGATCTATGTGGAGCGAAACGGCCACCTGTTCCTAACTGACACTAAATTCAGCAACGAGGAAGCGCTGCGGAGGGTCATCGAACGAATCGTCACCCGGATCGGTCGGCGGATCGACGAATCCTCCCCACTTGTGGATGCCCGCCTGGCTGACGGGTCGCGCGTAAACGCCATCATTCCCCCGTTGGCCGTCAACGGCGCGTCGCTGACAATCCGAAAGTTCGGGCGGGAGGCGTTGACGGTACAAAAACTGATCAGCTTCGGAAGCCTGTCTCCCGAAATGGCCGAGCTACTCCAGGCTTGCGTCCTGGCCCGTATGAACATCATCGTCTCCGGCGGTACCGGCACCGGTAAAACGACAATGCTGAATGTTCTGTCGTCGTTCATCCCTGCCACTGACCGGATTGTGACCATTGAAGATGCCGTCGAACTGCAGCTCCAACAGGACCACGTCGTCAGGCTGGAAAGCCGGCCGGCGAACATTGAGGGCAAAGGTGAGGTTTCCATCCGCGACCTGGTCCGCAACTCCCTCAGGATGAGGCCGGACCGCATCGTTGTGGGTGAGGTCCGCGGTGGCGAATCGTTGGACATGCTGCAAGCCATGAACACCGGTCACGACGGCTCGATTTCAACAGTTCACGCCAATTCACCCCGTGACGCAGTGGCCCGACTGGAAACCCTCGTCCTGATGGCCGGAATGGACCTTCCGCTCAGGGCGATCCGGGAGCAGATCGCATCAGCGGTCAACCTGATCGTGCATATCTCCCGCCTCCGCGACGGAACCCGCCGGGTGACGCACATAACTGAAGTGCAGGGGATGGAAGGCGACATCGTTACGCTTCAAGATGCCTTCGTCTTCGACTACTCTGCGGGCATCGACGCCAACGGCAGATTCCTAGGGAAGCCCGTTCCCACCGGGGTCCGTCCGCGGTTCACGGACAGGTTCGAAGAACTGGGAATCAGGGTCTCTCCCTCCGTATTCGGAGCCCAAGGGCCAAGGAGTCGGTAGATGGAAACTCCTGAAGCCCCGCTCATGATCCTGGTCGCAGGGGTACTGATGATCTTCGCATCGATCATCGTCCTATTTGTTGTCGTGTTGAAGCCCCGACATGCGATCCCGCTGTCAAGGCGTCGGCCGGATGTTCCTTCAGGTGCATCCAAACTGACCGTCCTCACCGATACTGCTGTTGGCGCCATCAACAAGCGCCTCAAAGGAAGAAACGACTTCCTGGTCACCCGCGAAAAGCTGGAACGGGCGGGGCTGAAGGCCCAACCTGCCGATTTCCTGCTCATGATGGGCGCGGGCGCACTGGCAGGCAGTGTCTTGGGGTTCCTTCTCGGAGGACTCTTCTTCGCGATCCTTATGATCGCCGTCGTTCCAGCCGGTATGCTCGCTTACCTTTCGATGCTTAGTTCCAGGCGGAGGAGCAAATTCGACGAGCAACTTCCAGACACGCTGCAGATGCTGACTGGGAGCATGCGGGCCGGGCATTCGCTCCTCAGGGCCATAGACGCGTCCGCCCGCGAAACGGACGCTCCAATGTCCGAAGAGCTGAGCAGGATCGTCAACGAAACCCGGATTGGCCGCGATCTGGGCGAGTCAATGATGGAAGTGTCCGCCCGTACCGGAAGCGAAGACTTCGGCTGGATTTCCCAAGCCATCGAGATCCACAGGGAAGTAGGCGGAGACCTTGCGGAAGTCCTCGACCACGTTGGTGAAACCATCCGCGACCGCAACCAGATCCGTCGCCAAGTCAAAGCCCTGAGTGCAGAGGGAAAGATGTCCGCTGCTGTTCTCATGGGGTTGCCAGTGGTTCTGTTCTTCGCACTCATCCTGATCAACGGTCAATACCTAAAAACATTTACGAGCACGGTTCCCGGGTTCCTGATGCTCGGCGCTGCCGCTGTGATGCTCACTGCCGGCGGGTTCTGGCTCAGCCGGCTGATCAAGCCTAAGTATTAGGAGCGCGATATGTCACCCATAGCACTCGGGGCGATCCTGGCCATCGTTCTACCCGTCTCATATCTGGTTTGGTCGGTGGTGGCTACGGACAGGGTTGCCATCCGGAACATACAAGCCAACCTGGGCCAGCGTGCCAGGAACGCTGCCCCGCAAACCCTGGCGCTCGAGTTCAGTGCCTTCAACCGCAGGGTTACGCCAGTCCGCTACGTCGCCTGGCTGGACAAACAGCTCGCTGCCTTAGGACGCCCTAAGGAGTGGCCCCTCGAACGCCTCCTGGCGGTAAAGCCGCTGCTGGCGCTCGGAGCCGGGCTCCTCGGCTTGTTCTACTTCCTTGCCTCGCCGGAGCCGTCACGCTTCGCGATCCTTCTTGCCGCTATTGCTTTTGGCTATTTTGCTCCAGACCTGCTGATACGCACTAACGCTGAAAAGCGGAGGGACAAGATTCGGCAGGAGCTGCCGAACACGCTCGACCAGATGCTGATCTCTGTACAGGCGGGTCTCGGGTTTGAAGCTGCCATGGCCCGTACGGCACAAAACGGCGGCGGCCCCCTCGCGGACGAAATGACGCGCACGCTTCAGGACATGCAGGTGGGGCGTTCGCGGAAGGAAGCCTACTTGGCCATGTCCGATCGCGTTGACGTTCCCGACCTGCGCTCGTTTATACGCGCCATCGTTCAAGCGGATGCATATGGGATCGCGATCGCCAAGGTATTGAAAGTCCAGGCCCACGAAATGCGGATGAAGCGACGCCAACGGGCGGAAGAACACGCAATGAAGATCCCCGTGAAGATTCTTTTCCCACTCATCTTCTGCATTTTCCCGACCCTCTTCATCATCCTTTTGGGGCCGGCAGTCATGAACATCATCGCCGCGTTTGCCTAGGAGGAACCGTGAGGAACTTGATGGAGGCTTTGTCCTTGGTCCGAAACACCTTGCAGGAACTGACAGGTGAAGAAGACGGTGCAACCGCCACGGAATACGCGATCACAGCCGGGTTCATTGCAGTCGTGATTGTGGCTGGAGCTGGCTTTTTTGGCCTCTCCTTAAATGGCTACTTTGACCACCTCACCACCGGAGTAAAGACCGCGCTCGGTTTCCCCTAGCGAGCACGTTCGTACTGGCGTTACTCGCGCCCCAAAAACCGGACCCCCTCGGCACCCAGAACCGAGGGGGTCCTTTTTGGGTGCCCGCAGCTTGCGCCAGCGCAGCTTTAGCGCAGCAAAACCCGGGCAAAAGCACAGCAAACATGCACCCAGTAAAGGCTTTGCGCAGGATGTTGCAAGATCGGGTCAACGCCGGATCAAGCGTTGCTAACTTCGATTCAGTGCTGGTGCAGGGCCAGCCAATCCGTCTCGCACAGGAGTCTCAGATGCTTTCTCTCTACACCAACATCATGACCCGCTTCCGCAGCGAAAAGGGCGCAACCGCCGTTGAATACGGCATCATGGTCGCCCTCATCGCGGTCGTCATCATCGTCGCCGTCAGCACCCTCGGAGGCCAGCTCGGCACCCTCTTCACCGGCGTCACAACCGATATCGCACACCCGAGCACTACCGCCGTTCCTTCCCCGTAGCATCTGACCGCCGTTCCGGACCCCATATCGAAACGGCGGCACTCTACGCGACAAAAACAAGCAAATCCAAGAGGAGGTGCAGCAGGTGAAACGTGATTCGGAGCGCGGCGCGGCCGCCGTCGAATTCGCGATCCTGCTGCCCCTCCTCTTGATGCTTGTGCTGGGCACCATCGAATTTGGCCGTGCGTACAACGCCCAGATCACCCTGACCAACGCAGCCCGCGACGGGGTGCGGGTCATGGCGATCAACAACGATCCCACCGCCGCCAAGAAAGCAGCCCAGAACGCGGCGGCATCGATCAGCACCATCCCTGTCTCAAACATCACGCTCAGCGCCACCACGTGCAGCACAGGGAACCAGGTCACACTGACCATCAAGTACACGCTGTCCACCATCACCGGCATCGCCGGCCCGTTCCCGATGACAGGCAAAGGGGTAATGCTGTGCGGCGGGTAGGCAAGAACAAGCGGACCGAACAGCACGGCGAGCGCGGCGCCATCAGCGTCATCGTTGCCATCCTCCTGGTGACCCTCCTCGGCTTCGTGGCCATCGCAGTCGACGTCGGGGTGATTTATTCCGAGCGTGCGCAGCTGCAGAACGGCGCGGACGCTTCCGCAATCGCCGTCGCACAAAAGTGCGCGCGCAATCCAGCAGACCCGCTGTGTTCGACGACGTCCACGCTCGCCGGCAGCCTGGCGAACCAAAACGCGCTGGACGGCCTGAGCAACGTCAACAACATCCAGTTAGACACAACGGCCAGGACTGTTTCGGTCACCACCACATCCAGGGAAAAGGGAGCTCCGGACAATTCGGTCTCCCTCTTCTTTGCCGGAGTGCTGGGCATCCCCTCCAAAGAGGTTGGGGCGAAGGCGTCGGCTGTTTGGGGCAGCCCCAAAGCCGGACGCACTGCTTTCCCGCTTGCCTTTTCCATCTGCCAGGTCAAGGGCTACGTCGACGGCGGTCTGCAGCTTCTCCAAGACCATGGCCAGAATGCCAATGCCTCCTGCAACTACGGACCCTCCGGAGCGGCGGTATCCGGCGGCTACGGATGGCTGGTCCAGGACGCCGGAAAATGCGGCGGCACCATCGACCTGGCAGTGAGCGAGGGCGGCAGCGACCCGGGCAACAACGCGCCTGGCAACTGCGATGCCACACTTAACGGCTGGGGTGCAGACATCGCGGCCGGCAAGAAGGTCATCGTGCTGCTTCCCGTCTTCAACAAAATCACCGGCACTGGATCGGGAGCGATCTACAGCCTGGTCTCCTTTGCAGCCTTCGACGTCACCGGCTGGAAGTTCAGCGGCGGCACAGGCCTGCCCTATGAATTCCAAAGCACCAAGTCCACCGCTACAGGGGTTACCACGGCTACCCAATGCACCGGAAACTGCCGCGGCATCATCGGCAAGTTCGTCACCTACGTTTCCCTCGCCGACGGCTACACGCTGGGTCCCGTTGACCCCTATGGCGCCACCATCGTCCGTCCTACCCTTTAGCGCTACCCCATCAGGAGAACAACGTGAAGTCTCGCATGCTCGCCGGCACGGCCGCCGTAGCCCTGGCGCTTGTGGGAGCCCTCCTCATAATCGTCTACGCAAACGGCGCGGACGCACGGGCGATGGCCAGCACCAACCCCAAGAAAGTGCTGGTTGTCCAAAAAGCCATCCCGGCCGGAACCCCGGTGAATGACATGACGGCCTCCCTGGTCATCGAGGACGTTCCCGCCGCCGGTATAGCCGCCACAGCCCTCACGTCACTGGATGGCAAGGGCGGAACGGTTGCCGCCGTGGACCTGGTCCCCGGCGAACAGCTGCTCGCGGAACGTCTTGTTGCACCCTCCGATGCCAAGAGCAGCAGTGCGGCCAAGGTGCCGGCAGGGCTGCAAGAAGTGACGTTTGAGCTGGAACCAAAGATGGTGGTCGGTGGGCGCCTCGAAGCAGGTGACCATGTGGGCATTGGATTCAGCTTCGCCGGGGGTGCAGACAAGAGTAAGCCCGGCGAACCCACCACCCAGCTTTCTCTCCGCAAGGTCCTCGTCACCGCCGTCCAGCGTGCCACGCAGCCAACGGCAAAGCCCACCGACGGCACCAACCCCCAGGACACCACCCTTCCCCAAGGCTCCTTCATGGTGACTGTTGCGGTGAGTGACGTGGACGCCAACAAAATCATCTTCACCACAATCAATGGCAGCCTCTGGCTCACCAAGGAACCCCTCGACGCCCAGGACAACGGCGGCTTCATCGCCAGGAAGGACAACGTGTACAAATGAGCCGTTTCGTCCTCCTCTCCCCCAACGCCGAGTTCGACCAAAAGCTCCGCGCCGCCGTCGCCCACGGCCTGCGCGGCAGCGTGCAGACCATCGCCAGTGACATCCTCCCGGCAGGCCCGGCGGAACTGTTCGGCCTCCTCAACCAGGAGCAGCCCGAAGTCCTCATCATCGGCCCGGACGTTCCTTACGAAGAAGCACTCCGTTTCGCCAAGGTCTTCGACGTCCAGCTCCCAGGCCTCAGCCTGGTCCTGGTCAGCGACGTGGACCCGGACTTCTTGCTGCACGCCATGCGCGCCGGCATCCGGGACATCCTCAGCCCGCAGGCCGACGCGGCCGAAATCAGGGTGCTGCTCGAGCGCGCATGCCAGTCCTTCGCCACCCGCCACCGCGGCCCCGAGCAGCAGCAGGCGGAGAACGGCAAGGGCCTGGTCATCGGCGTCTTCTCCCCCAAGGGCGGCGTAGGCAAAACCACCCTGGCCACCAACATCGCCATCGGCCTGGGCCAGATCGCGCCCATGAGCGTAGTGATTGTGGACCTGGACCTGCAGTTCGGGGACGTCGCCTCCGGCCTCTACCTCAACCCGCAGCACACGGTCACGGACGCCGTCACCCCGGCCGCCGCCCAGGACCCGCTGGTCCTCAAGGCCTTCCTCACCGTGCACCCCGCCGGCATCTACGCCCTGTGCGCCCCGCCCAACCCGGTGGACGCGGACCACATCACCCCGGAACAGGTCAGCCACCTGCTGGAACAGCTGGCCCAGGAATTCCAGTACGTGGTCATAGATACAGCCCCCGGCATGCCGGAAATCGGCCTCGCCGCCATGGAACAGTGCACCGACGTGGTCTGGGTTAGCGCCATGGACATCCCCAGCCTGCGCGGCCTCCGCTCCGGCCTGGAGGTCCTCCGCCAGCTGGACATCATGCCCGAATCCCGCCACGTGGTCCTGAACATGGCCGACGCCAAAGCCGGCCTGAACGTCCAGGATGTCGAATCCACTATCGGCGCCCCCGTGGACGTCAGCGTCCCCCGCTCGCGCGCCGTGGCACTGTCCACCAACCGCGGCATCCCCGTCCTCCAGGAATCGAAGAAAGACCCCGCCGTCAAAAGCCTCCGCCAGCTGGTGGAGCGCTTCAACCCGGCGTGGCGCACGCAGACCCAGCGGAAGCTTCACCGAAGGGTGGTTATCTGATGAAACTCTCCGAACGCATCAACGCGGCCCAAAGCCGCCAGTCGTCCGGCACCGCACTGCTCGAGCCCCCGCGCCCGGCGCCGTCGCCGACCCCGGCGGAAAGCACGGAGCGGCACCTTCCGGCGCATGCCGCCGTCGTGCATTCAGCGCACGACGGCGGCACCCAGCAGGTGCCCACGGCACCCAAGGTGGACGTCTTCGCCGCCATGAAGGACAGGGCGGCCACCGCGCTGTTCGAGCGCATGGGAACGCGCTTCAACGATGCCGCCGTCACCGAACAGGAACTGCGGAGCACCGCCAAGGAGGAGCTGACCCGCATCGTCGACGCCGAGCAGGTGCCGCTGACCCCGGAGGAACGCACCCGCCTGGTCCAGGACGTAGCCGACGATGTGCTGGGCTATGGCCCCCTCCAGCGCCTGCTGGACGATCCCGCCGTCACCGAAATCATGGTCAACCGCATGGACCAGATCTACGTGGAACGCAAAGGCAAGCTCACGCTCACCGAGTCCCGGTTCAGCTCCGAGGAACACCTGCGCAAGGTCATCGAACGCATTGTGTCCAAGGTGGGCCGCCGTATCGACGAGTCCTCCCCGCTGGTGGACGCGCGCCTGGAAGACGGCTCCCGTGTCAACGCCGTCATCCCGCCGCTGGCCGTGGGCGGTTCCTCGCTGACCATCCGAAAGTTCAGCAAGACCCCGCTGACGGTCCGCAACCTGATCGACTTCGGCACGCTGACGCCGGAAATGGCCGAACTGTTGAACGCCTGCGTCAAAGCCAAGCTGAACATCATCGTCTCCGGCGGTACCGGCACCGGCAAGACCACGCTGCTGAACGTCCTCTCCTCATTCCTCCCGCACGACGAACGCATTGTGACTATCGAGGACGCCGTGGAACTGCAGATCCAGCAGGACCATGTGGTCCGGCTGGAAAGCCGTCCGCCCAACACTGAGGGCAAGGGCGCGGTGACCATCCGCGAACTCCTCCGCAACTCCCTCCGTATGCGCCCCGACCGGATCGTGGTGGGTGAGGTCCGTGGCGGCGAGTCCCTGGACATGCTGCAGGCCATGAACACCGGCCACGACGGCTCCCTCTCCACCGTGCACTCCAACTCCCCCCGCGACGCCGTGGCCCGCCTCGAAACCCTGGTGCTGATGGCCGGCATGGACCTTCCGCTGCGCGCCATCCGCGAGCAGATCGCCTCCGCCGTGAACCTCATCGTCCAGATTTCAAGGCTCCGCGACGGCTCCCGCCGCATCACCCACGTCACCGAGGTGCAGGGCATGGAAGGCGACATCGTCACCCTCCAGGACGCCTTCGTCTTCGACTATTCCGCAGGCGTGGACGCGCAGGGACGGTTCCTGGGCAGGCCAGTGGCCACCGGTATCCGGCCGCGGTTCATTGACCGGTTTGAGGACCTAGGCATCCACGTGTCGCCGGCAGTGTTCGCCACCCCGCTGGGTCCCGGCGCGAAGTAGGGACTGAGCCATGATCATCGCCATCGGAAGCGTCATCCTCCTGGCAGCCATCGTCCTGCTCGGGGTGGCCGTGCTCCTGCCGAGCGCACCCTCGGTGCCGCTGGACCGCCGTCGTCCGTTTGAGCCCGAGCCGCCGTCCTCCCTCTCCCGCCTGGCCCTGTCCGGCGTCAGGTCCTTCGAACGGCTGCTTGCGGGCCGGAACGTTAAGGTCTTTTCCCGCGCGGAACTGGAGAATGCGGGCCTGCGCCTCAGCCAGGCCGAGTTCTTCCTGCTGGTGGGCATCGGCGCCTGTGTTGGGATGCTGGTGGGCACCGTGACTGTGGGTCCCCTGGTGGGACTGCTGCTTGCCTTGCTGGCTCCGTTTGTGGGCAAACTGGTCCTGGGTTTCCTGGCCGGCAAGCGCCGCACCGCCTTCGATGGGCAGCTGGGCGACACGCTGCAGCTGCTCTCCGGCGGCCTCCGGGCCGGCCACAGCATCCTGCGCGCCATCGACGCAGCGGCGGCTGAGTCGCAGAAGCCGACGTCGGAGGAGATGCGGCGGGTGATCACCGAAACCAGCCTGGGCCGCGACCTTCTTGCCGCGTTGAACGACACCGCCGACCGGATGAAGAATGAGGACTTCATCTGGATCTCCCAGGCAATCCAGATCAACCGCGAAGTGGGCGGCAACCTGGCCGAGGTGCTGGACCAGGTCAACGAGACCATCCGCGAGCGCGCGGAGATCAAGGGGCACATCAAGGCCCTCGCGGCCGAAGGCAAGTTCTCCGCGTACATCCTGATCGCCATGCCCTTTGGCATCGTGGCCATGCTGCTCGCGGTGAGCCCGAGCTACATGAACTCGATGTTCACCCATCCCCTGGGCTGGGTGATGATCGGTGCCTCGTTTGTCCTGATGACCATTGGCGCGCTGTGGATGCGCAAGATCATCGACCTGAAGTTCTGAGGCTGCCATGAACCTTCTAGTTCTCCTGTCCGTCCTGCTGGTCTGCGTCCCGGTGGCGGCACTGGCATGGTCCGTCCTGACCGTGGACAAGCAGGGGCGCGTGGCTGTCACCGAACTGCTCTCCCGCGGTGCACCACCAGTCGCGGTTGCTCCTACCGGAGCGCCGGCGCGGCTCGAAGCCCTGGGCCGGCGCCTCACTCCCCCGGCCTACGTCGCGTTCCTGGACCGGCTCCTGTCCCTCGCCGGCCGGCCCGCCTCCATGCCCCTGGGCAAAGTGCTGGGATCGAAGATCGGCCTTGGCGTCGCCGGTGCCGCGGCTGGCCTCTATCTGACCTCCATCGGCAGTTCACCGATGATGAAACTCGCCGGGATCTTCGTCCTGGTCCTCAGCTACTTCATCCCTGACCTCCTCCTTTACAGCAAGGGCCAGGAGCGGCAAAAGGCGATGCAGCTGGAGCTGGCCAACACGCTGGATCAGATGCTCATCTCCGTGGAAGCCGGACTCGGCTTCGAAGGCGCCATGGCGCGCGCCGGCGAGAACGGCAAGGGCCCGCTCGCAGAGGAACTGGTCCGCACCCTGCAGGACATGCAGGTGGGACGCAGCCGGCGCGAGTCCTACATCGCCCTGGCTGAGCGGACCAATATCCCGGAGTTGCGCAGCTTTGTGCAGGCCGTGGTGCAGGCCGATACGTACGGCATCGCCATCAGCCGGGTACTGCGCGTCCAGGCCAAGGTCATGCGGGTCAAGCGGCGCCAGCGGGCCGAGGAAAAGGCCATGAAGCTACCCGTCATGATCCTTTTCCCGCTGCTGTTCTTTATCTTCCCGGTCCTCTTCATCGCCATTCTGGGACCGGCCGTGATCAATGCGGTGATGACCTTCAGCGGGCAGTAGCGCCTACGCAGGCCGACGGCAAGTTTGCCTCAAGGTTTACACAGAATGATGACAAATAGGCCAACGACGGATTTCCAGGAAGTAGCCTTGAACAATGCACAGTACCGATCCCGGTCCCGGCGGAAAGAGCCCCGCTGCGGACTCGCCGCTGCCCGGGGTCGCTCTGCCTGCTCCTGCCGTTCCCGCTCCCAGCGTGGGACCTTCACTCGAGGCGGCGAATCTGTTGCCACTGATTGATACTGCTGTCCTGGACGAGCTTGAAGAGGAACTGGCCGGTACCGGACTGGCCCAGCGCTTCGCCCGAGACTATGCCGCCATGTGGGATCTCCGGCTGACCCGGCTCGGAACAGCGGTGGACAGGCGGGATGAGGACTCCGCCCTGGACGCTGTCATCAGCCTGAAAATCAGCTCCGCCATGGTGGGCGGCCTCAGGCTGGCAAGGCTCGCCGAACTCCTGGAAGGCCTGATCCGGCAGGGCGACTTTGCCCAGGGCCAGGCCATGATGGCCGGTGTGGCCCGGGACGGGGCACGCACAGTCTCCGAGCTGCAGGCAACCTACATCCTGGAGAAGGGCTGACCCCTCAGTTCCAGGAGTCAGCACCTTGAGGATCGCGGTTAGGCGTCATCAGGACGACGCGGCGCCAACCGGTAGCCGACACCTCGGACCGTCTGCAGCCAGCGCGGCGACAGCTGGTCCTCCTTGAGCTTGCGCCGCAGGTTTCCCACGTGGACCTCCACGGCGCGCTCGTCCGCTTCGCTGATATAGGTTTCCCGGTCGTAAAACTCACCCCGGACCGCCCGCACCAGGTCAGCCCTGGTGCACACGGCACCGCCGCCCTTCAGCAGCACGTGGAGGAGGTCGAACTCACTGCGGGTTAGTCCCAGCGGCTGGCCTTTGATTTCCACGGTGCGCGTCCGGTGGTTAAGGAGGAGCCCGTTGTGCTGCAGGACTCCGGGCTCTGCGTGGGCGGCAGGAGCCGGGGCCTGGCCCCAGGACGTGGACGCGTTCTGCCCGTCCGACTCATGCCGGGGCCTGCGCATCATTGCCGCCACCCGCGCCCGCAGTTCCCTGGGCCTGAAGGGTTTGGCAATGTAGTCGTCCGCCCCCGCATTGAGTGCCGACAGCAGGTCCGGTTCCTCCGTGCGGCCGGTCAGCATCACCACATATGCGTTGCTGAAATTCCGGATCCGCCGCAAAACCTCAAACCCGTCAATATCCGGCAGGCCAATATCGAGCGTCACGACATTTGCCTGCTTGCTGCGGACTACGTCAACCCCGGTCCGCCCATCCACCGCTGAATGCACCTCGAAGCCCGCCTGGGTCAAAACACCTTCCAGGAGGTTACGCACGTCGGCGTCATCCTCGATTACTACAGCTACACCAAGATCGTCCATTGCTATCCCTGCGCCAGGCGAAGATGGCCCCCCATTGGCCCAGCGCCAATGCCAATCCCGCTCCAACCATTTATACGCTACTAGTAAGCCCGACTGATGACACCCGGATCGGCGCCCAAAATTGAAAAGTCAATTATTATGACAAGACATGTGCAATATCCATGGGAAAGGGTGGTTGCCCAAGGTAACTGGGGGGAATTGATAGACCTTGGCGGCACCTGCTTTCCAAATGCGAAGGGGTACGAGTCAGAAACATGGCTGAGCCGTTGTTCCAGCGTGGACCCGGCCGCATCTTCCGCCGGTTGGGACCCCGTGCCCAAGTGGCGTTGTGTCAGCTCCCCCTTACCTTCCTTGTGGCTGCCATTGCCGTGGCCACACCGTTCGCCTGGCCTTCCCTGACGCACAGCCCCCTGTATGTGGCCGGAATAGTCCTGCACGCAATCCTGTTCCTTGGCTGCTTCCTGGTCCCCTGGGAACGGCTGGCACACCGCCCCTACCTGCTGATTCCCGTCCTGGATTTCGCCGCCATCGGTTTCCTCCGCAATGGCGCGGCGCCCCTCTTGCCTGGCCTTGCGGTGCTGGTGGTCTTCCCGGTCATTTGGCTCTCCGCCTCCGGCATGCTGGCCCGCAGCAGCCTGGTGCTCAGCTTCCTGGGGCCGTTGCTGATCATGCTTCCGTCAGCCGCGGCCGACTTCCCAGCTGTCACCGCCTCCGACTTCACCATCGTCGTTCTCTTCCCTGTGATGATGCTCGCCGTGTCCCTGGCCATCCGCTTTGCCAGCGTGAGCCTCCGGCAGCAGCAGGCCGAGCTGGCGGACAAGGACCGCGAACTCCGGGACCTGCTGGCCGCAAGCCGGGAACGGGAGAAGCTGCTGGAAACCGTACTGGACGCCACGGACGTCGGTATTGCCGCCGTCGACCGTTCCGGGCACTTCCTGGTGTCCAACAGCCGGCAGCGCAATTTCCGCCGCGCCACGGGGGCCGACGAAGCCATTCCCGGGCAGGGGCACCAGCTGATCTTTGGGCAGGACCGCCGCACCCTGCTTCCGCGGGACCGCAGGCCTATCAGCCGGGCCATGGCCGGTGAGTCGTTCGCCGACTATCTGGTGTGGGCGGGCGAGGGACCGGAGCAGCGTGCCGTATCCACGGCCGCCCGCCCCCTGGTCAGCGAGGACGGCCGGCTCACCGGCGCCGTGGTGGTCTACAGCGACGTCACCGGTTGGGTGGAATCCCTGGCGGCCAACCAGGAGCTCATCTCCAATGTCACGCACGAATTCAAGACCCCGCTCAATTCGATCCTGGGCAACGTGGACCTGGTGCTGGAAGACCTCGATGAGCTGCCCGCGGACGTCGCCAAGCGCCTGCTGGTGGTGCAGCGCAACGCCGAACGGCTGCTGGACCTGGTGGCCGACCTGACCGCTTCCGCCTCCACCACCCTGAACGTCCATCCCAAGCGGACCGACCTGGCCAGCCTGGTGGAGACCAGCCTGAGTTCCGCCCAGGCTTCGGCCCTGCGGTCCCACGTGGAGATTGCCGCCGATGTCCCCTCGCCCCTGTGGGCCTACGCGGACCCGCTGCGGATCGGGCAGGTGCTGGACAACCTGGTGTCCAACGCCATCAAATACAGTCCCGACGGCGGCAAGGTCAGCATCAGCGCCCAGGCGGACCGGCAGTGGGTCCGCCTGAGCGTCACGGACACCGGGATGGGCATGTCGCACGAGGACGCTGCCAGGGCTTTCAACCGCTTCTTCCGCGCCGAGTCCGCGCAGAAGGCCGCCATTCCCGGGGCAGGACTGGGGCTTTCCATCACCCGCATGATCGTGGAACGGCACGGCGGCAGCATCATGTGCGAGAGCGGCGAAGGCCAGGGCAGCACCTTCACGGTGACGCTGCCGGCAGAAGGCCCGCCCCCGGCGTTCTAATCAGTACTCGCGGACGGCCCTTGTCTGCTCGGCGCGCGCCAGCAACTGGCTGTCCGACGGGTAGGCCACTTCCTCCAGCACCAGGGGGTGCGGAGCGGCCAGGACAGACTTGGCATCGCGCTTCTGCAGCAGCAGCCGCTCGTACAACCAGCCCGGTTCCACCGCCCCCTCCCCCACGTACAGGGCAGAGCCGATCAGGGCGCGGACCATGTTGTGGCAGAAGGCGTCGGCCTGGACGGTGGCCACAATGACGCCGTCCTCGCCGCGCCGGAACTCAAAGCGCTGCAGTTCCCTGATGGTGGTGGCTCCTTCGCGTGGCTTGCAGAAAGACAGGAAGTTCTGCAGGCCCAGCAGTTGCGAGGCGCCCTCGTTGAGCAGGTCAACGTCCAGCGGGCTCTTGTGCCATAGCGTAAAGTACCGCTCCAGCGGGTCCCAGAGGGCGGGCCCGTCCGCGATCCGGTAGCTGTACCGCCGCCAGAGCGCGGAGAAGCGGGCGTCGAAACCCTCAGGCGCCAACCCGATGGAATGCACCTCCACCGCGCCGTGGAGGTCGCCGAGGGCCCGGTTCAGGGCGCCGCGGAGCCTGCGCAACATGGCGACGGCGGGATCCAGCTCATGTCCGCGCGGCAGCCCCAGCCACTCGGCTTCGGTGAGGTCCAAGTGCACCACCTGCCCTCGGGCGTGGACTCCGGCGTCGGTCCGCCCCGCAACGGTGACCCGGACCTGGCGGCGGACCAAAAGCTCGATCGCTTCCTCAAGCACGCCCTGGACAGTCCGCAGTCCGGGCTGCACGGCCCACCCGCTGAACGGGCCGCCGTCGTACGAAAGATCAAGCCGGATACGCAAAAACCCGCCGCCCCCTGAAACGGGGGCCGCGGGTTCTTGGTGGTTCACAGACCTAAGTCTATGCGAAGGAAATCGGCGAATTACTTCGCGTCCTTCTCCTCGACTGCGGGAGCCTCGGCAGCTTCCTCAGCGGCCGGAGCCTCTTCGGTTGCAGCTTCCTCAGCAGCGGGTGCCTCTTCGGTTGCAGCAGCTTCCTCAGCGGCCGGAGCCTCTTCAACAGGAGCTTCCTCGGCGGCCGGAGCAGCCTTGGCGGCAGCCCGGGTAGCCTCGGCTACGACGGCCTGCTTGGCGGAAACCGGCTCGAGAACCAGCTCGATGACAGCCATGGGAGCGTTGTCGCCCTTGCGGTTGCCGATCTTGGTGATGCGGGTGTAGCCGCCGTCGCGGTTCTCCACAGCCTGCGCGATGTCGGTGAACAGCTCGTGGACGACGCCCTTGTTGCTGATCAGGCCGAGCACGCGGCGGCGGGAAGCGAGGTCGCCACGCTTGGCGAAGGTGACCAGGCGCTCTGCGTACGGCTTCAGGCGCTTGGCCTTGGTCACCGTGGTGGTGATCCGCTTGTGCTCGAACAGGGATGCTGCCAGGTTCGCGAGCATGAGGCGCTCGTGAGCCGGGCCGCCTCCGAGGCGCGGACCCTTAGTGGGGGTAGGCATAATTGTTTCTCCTCATGTGGAAGCCGTGGACGGCACACCATGGTGCTGCCCGCCGGCCAAGGTCTGGTTTAGAGTTCGTCGTCGCCGAACGCGGCGTCGTCCTCTTCGATTGCTGCGGCGCGTGCTGCGAGGTCAAAACCGGGAGGCGAGTCCTTGAGGGACAGGCCCAGTTCAACCAGCTTTGCCTTGACCTCGTCAATGGACTTGGCACCGAAGTTGCGGATGTCCATCAGGTCAGCCTCGGAGCGGGCAACGAGTTCACCCACGGTATGGATGCCCTCACGCTTGAGGCAGTTGTAGGAACGGACGGTGAGGTCCAGATCCTCGATCGGCAGTGCCATGTCGGCTGCCAGGGCAGCGTCGGTGGGCGACGGGCCGATCTCGATACCTTCAGCTGCGGTGTTCAGCTCACGGGCCAGACCGAACAGTTCCACCAGGGTGGTGCCTGCGGAAGCAACGGCATCGCGCGGGGCGATGGCCTGCTTGGTCTCGACGTCGACAATCAGCTTGTCGAAGTCGGTGCGCTGCTCAACACGGGTTGCTTCCACGCGGAAAGTAACCTTCAGCACCGGCGAGTAGATGGAGTCGACCGGGATGCGGCCGATCTCTGCGTCGCCGGACTTGTTCTGAGCTGCCGAAACGTAGCCGCGGCCGCGCTCGATGGTCAGTTCGAGTTCGAACTTGCCCTTCGAGTTCAGCGTGGCGATGTGCAGATCCGGGTTGTGGAATTCGACGCCGGCCGGCGGAGCGATGTCCGCGGCGGTGACGACTCCGGGGCCCTGCTTGCGCAGGTAAGCCACGACAGGCTCGTCGTGCTCGGAGGAAACCGACAGGCTCTTGATGTTAAGGATGATCTCGGTGACATCTTCCTTGACACCCGGAACCGTGGTGAACTCGTGCAGCACACCATCGATCCGGATGCTGGTTACGGCAGCACCGGGGATGGAGGAGAGCAGGGTACGGCGGAGGGAGTTTCCGAGGGTGTAGCCGAAGCCCGGTTCCAGCGGTTCAATGATGAAACGCGAACGGTTTTCGGAGACGACCTCTTCGGAGAGGGTGGGGCGCTGTGCAATGAGCACTTAGGTTTCCTTTCGGCGAGCATCCGCTATATGACGCAACACAGGTGGTGGAAATTCGGTCTGAAGACTTAACGCGCTGGGCTTGCCCGGACCATCGCTGGTCCGGGCAAGCTCCTGCTGCGGAAAAGAATTAGACGCGGCGGCGCTTCGGCGGGCGGCAGCCGTTGTGGGCTGCGGGGGTGACGTCCTGGATGGAGCCAACCTCGAGGCCTGCGGCCTGCAGCGAACGGATGGCGGTCTCGCGTCCGGAACCCGGTCCCTTGACGAAAACGTCTACCTTGCGCATGCCGTGCTCCTGCGCACGCTTGGCAGCGGCTTCGGCAGCCATCTGGGCAGCGAACGGGGTGGACTTACGCGAGCCCTTGAAGCCAACCTCACCGGAGGAAGCCCAGGAAATAACAGCGCCGCTCGGATCCGTGATGGAAACGATGGTGTTGTTAAAGGTGCTCTTGATGTGCGCCTGGCCAAGCGCGATATTCTTCTTGTCCTTCTTACGCGGCTTGCGAACCGCGCCACGAGTCTTCGGGGGCATTTTTTCTCCTACAGAAAGTTATTGGGGAAAGTCCGTAAATCCCGGGCGGGGATTTTAACGGGCCTTCTTCTTGCCGGCGACGGTACGCTTCGGGCCCTTGCGGGTACGTGCGTTGGTCTTCGTACGCTGACCGCGTACGGGCAGGCCCTTGCGGTGGCGCAGGCCTTCGTAGCTGCCGATTTCAACCTTGCGGCGGATATCTGCTGCTACTTCGCGGCGAAGGTCACCCTCAACCTTGTAGTTGCCTTCAATGTAGTCACGCAGCTCAACCAGCTGGGCGTCAGTCAGGTCCTTGACGCGAACGTCAGCGCTGATGCCCGTGGCAGCCAGGGTTTCGTGTGCACGGGTCTTGCCCACGCCGTAGATGTAAGTAAGCGCAATTTCCAGCCGCTTTTCGCGGGGAATGTCTACGCCAGCGAGACGAGCCATAGTGGCAGTACTCCTTGATAAACCGGAGGTCGTAGGCAGTACACCCGCACAATCCGTGCGGCCCCAGCCTCCGACCGGGGGTTAGCTGTCCGGACTCTTTCGAGCTCAATGTTCCAGATCAGCTTGTGCTGCCTTTATTTACTTGCGTGGGTTAGCAACCCAGGATTTCCTTCAGGGAAGGAAATTAGCCCTGGCGCTGCTTGTGGCGCGGGTTCTCGCAGATCACCATGACCCGGCCATTACGGCGGATCACTTTGCACTTTTCGCAGATCTGCTTGACGCTCGGCTTGACCTTCATGGCATTCCTTTGCGTGTAGCAGTTTGGTCAACTGGAGCGGCAGCCAGTTTGTCCTGACGCCGCCCAGCAATTTACTTGTAGCGGTAGACGATACGACCACGGGTGAGGTCGTACGGGCTCAGCTCCACCACTACGCGGTCCTCAGGGAGGATTCGGATGTAGTGCTGACGCATCTTTCCAGAGATGTGTGCCAGAACGATGTGCTTGTTGGTGAGCTCAACGCGAAACATCGCGTTAGGCAGCGCCTCGGTCACAACGCCTTCGATCTCAATGACCCCGTCCTTCTTGGCCATACCCTCCGCTAACTGTTGTTGCCGCGGCCCCGCCGGATTGCACCGGGCATGACCACGAACGTTTTTGTTGGATCGATTGCCGTCTCCAGGCCCAAAAGGGCGTGGCAGTCCAGACAACCAACAAACAACACTACCCCGTCAGCCGGTAAAAGTTAAATCGGCCATAGTAGCCTACGCGGAGCGGTACGCACCATATTCACCCGCGGGGGTGGTGACGGTTTCAGCGCTGGCCACGCCGTCAAGGATGGCCAAACGTACGACGTCGGCTGCCGCACTTTGCAGCGTCATTAGGCTCAGCTGCCGGGCAGCTTCGTCCGAGCGGTCGAGTGCCACGGCACCGGTTGCCAGGCAGAAGACAGTGTCCCCGTCGGCCAGGGTGTGTGAGGGGTTGAGAGCTCTCGCGATCCCCGCGTGAGCCGCCGCGGCAGTCCGCTTACATTCGGCCACATCAAGGACGGCGTTGGTAGCCACAACGACCAAAGTAGTGTTGAAGGGCGGCTCAGCGGCACCCGCTTGAGGTGAATCAGGAACCCGGAAGCGCGCGTCTAAGGTGGGCCCACGCGAGCCGGGTTCCCTGGCCGAGCTTGCGAGGTTAGGGGGCTCGTGGGGAGGAACGACCGAGCGCGCGGAGGGTTCGTGATTCCCCGACGGGGACACCGGCAATCCCAACGCATTCACCACTGCGATTGCCCCCACAACTACACCGTTATTGAGCGTGACCGACGCTGTTCCTACGCCACCTTTGTACTGCCCCCTGCCGATGAGCGCCCCGGTGCCGGCGCCCACGTTGCCGCGTTCGACGTCGTGCCCTTCCTTTTGCCCTGCTGCGGCGGCCGTTGCCGCGTAGCCCATGTCGGGCGTCGGGCGTGCGGAGAAGTCGCCTCCCCTGCCCAAATCGAAGATGGCGGCGGCGGGAACAATGGGCACCACTCCCCCGGGGACGGCGAAGCCGCGGCCGTTTTCCTCGCACCAGCGCTGGGCTCCTGCCGCCGACGTCAGCCCGTACGCACTGCCCCCGGTGAGGACCACCGCGTCGACGCCGCTGACCAGCGTGGTGGGGTCAAGGGCGTCTGTTTCGTGGGTGGCAGGCCCGCCGCCCTGGACATCCACCGAGCCCACCGTCCCCGGCGGCGGCAGGACCACGGTGACCCCCGTCAGCCAGCCGTCGCCGTCGTTCTGGACATGGCCCACGCGAATGCCCGCGACGTCGGTAATGGTTCCCATGCCCCTATTGTCCCCTCTGCTGGCGCGCCCCTGCCGCAGGAGCAAACTTTATGCGAGACTGCAAACAACACAGGGTTAATGGGCAAGGAAGCCTTTGTTAACTATTTGAGGAGAAGGGCTTTTTCAGGGGTTTCGCCCACCGACAATGTGGTGAAGTAATGGCTTGATTCCCCTTACCCGCGAGACCGGCCACAAGCCGGCTCCGAAACCCGTGAGAGATCCGCATGACACGTCAACTCTCCCCGCGGCCCTCCACCAGGCCCGCTGACCCCGCGGCCGGTGCCGCCAAGATACCCCGCAGGCGGTGGACCGCCAGAAGCCGCCGGGACTTCTTCGTTTTCCTTGCCATGGCGTTGCCCAACCTGGTGCTGATCGCCGTCTTCACCTACCGTCCACTGTTCAGCAACATGTACTACTCCACGCTGGACTGGACCCTGGGCTCCCCCACCGCCAGCGTCGTGGGCCTTGCCAACTACGTCACCTTCTTCAGCAGCAACGATGCGCCGAAGGTCCTGGGCACAACTGCCGTATTCACCTTGGTCACGGTGGGCGGATCCATGCTGCTGGGCCTGCTGGTAGCACTGGCGCTGAACGCGAAGGTCCGCGGCACCACGTTCGCCCGCTCCGCCGTCTTTGCGCCCTATGTGCTCTCCGGCGTCGGCGTGGGCCTGGTATGGCTGTTCATCTTCGACCCCGGCTACGGCGTCCTGGCCTGGCTGCTGCGAGGCATCGGGCAGCAGAGCCCGCAGTGGATCAACGATCCCCAGCTCTCGCTGGTCATGGTCATCCTGGTCTACGTCTGGAAGAACCTGGGCTACTGCGCCGTGGTGTACCTGGCCGGGCTGCAGTCCCTCCCCACGGAGGTCATGGAAGCCGCCTCCCTTGACGGTGCCAACGGGTTCCGGCGCTTCATGAGCATCTCGCTGCCGCTGCTGTCCCCCACCACGTTCTTCCTCCTGATCACCACCATGCTCAGCTCCCTGCAGGCCTTCGACCTGATCCGGATCATGACGCCGCTGGGCACCGGCACCAGCACCCTGATTTACGAGGCCTACCTGCAGGCCTTCGGCGCGTACAACAGGGCCGGCTACTCGGCAGCCATTTCCGTGGTGCTGTTCGCCATCCTCCTGGTCATCACCGTGCTGCAGCTGCGGTTCGTGGAACGAAAGGTGCACTACTCGTGACCTCCCTGTCACCGGTCAACCCGGACCCCGCTGCCCCTGCCGTTCCCGGCCCCGCCCAGGACCTCCGCCGCGACCGCCCGTTCTCGCGCCGCAACCTCATCCAGACGGTGGTGGGCGGCTACCTGCCCCTGCTCATCGCAACACTAGTGGTCTTCCTGCCGCTGCTGTGGATGGTGTTGAGCTCCTTCAAGCAGTCCGGCGAAATCGTCACCACGGACCTGAAGATCCTCCCCGAGAGCCTCAATCTGGAGAACTACCGGACTGCCATGACCACCGTTCCGTTTGGGCAGTTCTTCCTGAACAGCACCATCGTCACCCTGGCCGGCGCCACCATCAAGGTGATCCTGGCGATCCTGACGGCGTACGCCCTGGTCTTTGTCCGCTTCCCGTTCCGGAACTTCATCTTCCTGCTGATCCTGGTAGCCCTCATGGTGCCGCCGCAGGTATCCATCCTGCCCAACTTCATCCTGATCGCCGGGATGGGCGGCAAGAACACCCTCTGGGGCATCATCCTTCCCGGCTTGGGCACTGCGTTCGGCACCTTCCTGCTGCGCCAGCACTTCCGCACCTTGCCGAATTCGATCCTCGAGTCAGCAGAGATGGACGGCGCCGGCCACTGGCGCCGGCTGTGGCAGATCGTGGTCCCGGTCTCGGTGCCGTCCATCGCCACCGTGGCGCTGGTGACGATCGTGACCGAGTGGAATGACTACATCTGGCCGCTCATCATCACCGACCGCCCGGAAACCATGACCCTTCCCGTGGGGCTGACTCTTCTGCAGAACAACGAGAGCAATGCCGCCGGCTGGGGTGTCCTCATGGCCGGCGCGGTCCTGGTCATCGTCCCCATCCTGATCATCTTCGCCGCCCTGCAGCGCTACATCGTGGCCGGCCTCACCCAAGGGAGCGTGACGGGCTGAGCTGCCTGCGGCCGTCGTACTTTTCGACCTTCGACTTTCACATTTTCAAAGGCAACAACCGAAAGGAACTGTCATGACACTTCATCTGGACCGGAGGCATTTCCTGGGCCTGGCAGGGGTAACCGCCTCTGCCGCTGCCCTGGCCGCGTGCGGCGGACCCTCAACCACCGGCGGCGGGCAGGCCACCTCCCAGGCGGCCGACATCGACTTCAGCGGCGTGAAGCCGGCGGCCAAGATCGACTTCTGGTCCAGCCACCCCGGCCAGTCGCAGGATGTTGAGAAGAGCCTGATCGAGAAATTCCAGGCCAAGAACCCCGGCATCACCGTCAACCTGGTGACGGCCGGCGCCAACTACGAGGAAATCGCGCAGAAGTTCCAGACGGCGCAGGCCGCCAAGTCGGGCCTTCCGGGCGTGGTGGTCCTCTCGGACGTGTGGTGGTTCCGCTACTACACCAACGGCAGCATCATCCCCGTGGACAGCCTCACCAAGCAGCTGAACATGAAGATGGACGACTTCCAGCAGTCGCTGATCAACGACTACAAGTACGACGGCAAGCAGTGGGCGCTCCCATACGGCCGCTCGACCCCGCTGTTCTACTACAACAAGGACCACTTTGCCGCTGCCGGAATTCCGGACCGCGCGCCCAAGACCTGGGACGAATTCGGACAGTGGGCGCCCAAGTTGAAGGCAGCTTCCGGCGCCCAGTACGCCTACATCTACCCCGCCCTTGCCGGCTACGCGGGCTGGACGCTGCAGAACATGCTGTGGGGCTGGGGCGGCGGCTGGTCCAAGGAATGGGACATTACCTGCGACTCCGCCGACTCCGTTGCCGCCCTGCAGTGGGCCCAGGACTCGATCTATAAGGACAAGTGGGCAGGCGTCTCCTCCAAGGAAGCCGCGGACGACTTCTCGGCCGGCCTGACTTCCGCCACCATCGCCTCCACAGGTTCGCTGCTGGGGATCCTGAAGTCGGCCAAGTTCAACGTGGGCGTCGGCTTCCTGCCGGGCGGTCCCAAGGCCACCACCAACGTCTGCCCCACGGGCGGCGCGGGCCTGGGCATCCCCAGCGGGATCACCAAGGAGGAACAGCTCGCCGCAGGGATGTTCCTCGATTTCGTCACCCAACCGGAGAGCACCGTCGAGTTCTCTGCGGCCACCGGCTACATGCCCACCCGGAAGTCGGCGGACATGAGCGCGGTCCTGGCCAAGACGCCGCAGATCCAGACTGCCGTGGACCAGCTCGCGGTCACCAAGGTCCAGGACAACGCGCGTGTGTTCCTGCCCGGTGCAGACCAGGAGATGGCCAAGGCCGCGGCGAAGATCCTCACCCAGCAGGGCGACGTGAAGTCCACCATGACGGACCTGAAGAACACGCTGCAGAGCATCTACGACCGCGACGTGAAGCCGAAGCTGAAGTCGTAAGAGTTTCTGACCCGCAAAAGCGCTGGCGATACGCAAAATCCCTGTCGACCCCTCTTTACGGGGGTCGGCAGGGATTTTCTGCGTCGCAGGCAGATGTGCGTGTCCCTTACGGGATCGGCACCGGGGTGACGCCGAGGGGCACCAGGTGCTCCGCGCCGCCGTCGGACGCTGAAAGTACCCAGATGCCCTTCTCGTGCACCGCCACGGAATGCTCCCACTGGCAGGAGCGCTTGCCGTCCGTGGTCACCACGGTCCAGTCATCTTCCAGGACAGCGGTTTCGATGCCGCCGCGGACCAGCATGGGCTCGATGGCGAGGCAGAGGCCCGGCTTGATCTTGGGGCCGCGGTGGTTGGTCCGGTAGTTCAGGACGTCCGGGGCCATGTGCATCTCGGAGCCGATGCCGTGTCCCACGTAGTCCTCCAGGATGCCCAGCGGCTTGCCGGGGACGGACGAAACGTAGTCGTCGATCGCCGCGCCGATGTCCCCAACGTGCGAGCCGTTGGCCAGCGCCGCGATGCCGCGCCACATTGCGGCCTGGGTGATATCGGAGAGCCGCTGGTCCTCCGGGTCCGCCGTGCCTACAATCACCGTGCGCGCGGAGTCCGAGTGCCAGCCGTTGACGATGGCCCCGCCGTCGATGGAGATGATGTCCCCGTCCTGCAGGACCCGGCTGCCGGGAATGCCGTGCACCACTTCCTCATTCACGGAGGTGCAGATGGTGGCCGGGAAGCCGTGGTAGCCCAGGAAGTTGGACTTCGCGCCAGCCTCGTTGAGTACAGCGGCGAAGACGTCGTCCAGGTGCTTGGTGGTGACCCCCGGCACGGCGGCGGCAACGGCGGCGTCCAGTGCACGGCTGAGGACCAGGCCTGCCTCGTGCATGGTGCGCATCTGGGCGTTGTTCTTGTATTCGATGCGGGGCTGGCCGAAGGCCATGGTGTTTCCTTTCAAATGGCTGAGGCTCCTCCCGGATGCCGGGAGGAGCCTCGATAAAACCGGGGCCGCCTTTGGTCAGGCTGCCTGTGCTGCCTTAATGGCCTGCATCACGCGGTTGGTGACTTCGTCGATGGGACCGATCCCGTCAACCTGGGTGAGGATGCCGCGCTCGGCGTACTTCGACACCACAGCTTCGGTCTGCTCGTGGTACAGGTCCAGGCGGTGGCGGATGACGGCTTCGTTGTCGTCGCTCCGGCCCGTTTCCTTGGCCCGGCCCAGGAGGCGGTGCACCAGTTCCTCGTCATCGGCGGTCAGCTGGAGGACCACGTCGAGCTTCTCGTCGCCGTCGGCGAGGATCTCGTCAAGGTAATCCACCTGCGCGGTGGTGCGCGGGTAGCCGTCCAGGAGGAAGCCGTTGTTCACGTCGGACTCGCCGAGGCGGTCGCGGACCATCTTGTTGGTCACGCTGTCCGGAACGAAGTCGCCGTTGTCCATGAACTTCTTGGCCTCGAGGCCCAGCGGCGTTTCACCCTTCACGTTGGCACGGAAGATGTCGCCGGTGGAGATGGCCACAACGCCGAGGCGTTCTGAGATCCGCTCCGCCTGCGTTCCTTTTCCGGAACCGGGAGGTCCAATAATCAGCATTCTCGTCATCGCAAAAGCCCTTCGTAGTGACGTTGTTGTAGCTGCGCATCAATCTGCTTTACGGTCTCCAAACCAACGCCCACCATGATCAGGATCGAGGTGCCACCGAACGGGAAGTTCTGGTTCGCGTTGATCAGTACCAGTGCCACCAGCGGAATCAGTGCCACGAAGCCCAGGTAGAGGGCGCCGGGCAGGGTAATCCGTGAGAGCACGTACTGCAGGTAATCAGCGGTCGGCCTGCCGGCGCGGATACCTGGAATGAAGCCGCCGTACTTCTTCATGTTGTCTGAGACTTCTTCAGGGTTGAAGGTAATCGCGACGTAGAAGTAGGTGAAGAACACGATCAGGACGAAGTAAACCGCCATATAGATCGGGTGGTCACCGCGGGTCAGGTTGTTGTTGATCCACTCAACCCACGGCTGGATGGGCTCACCGTTCCGGGGCTGGTTGAACTGTGCAATCAACCCGGGAATGTAGAGCATGGAGGAAGCGAAGATCACCGGAATGACACCGGCCATGTTCACCTTGATGGGAATGTAGGTGCTGGTGCCGCCCACGGTGCGCCGCCCGATCATGCGCTTGGCGTACTGCACGGGGATGCGGCGCTGGGACTGTTCCACGAAGACCACCAGCGCAACGGTGAGCAGGCCCACGGCGAGGACGATGAAGAAAGTCCCGGGACCCTGGGAGGTCCAGATGGCGCCCAGCGAGGTGGGGAACTGCGCGGCGATGGAGGTGAAGATGAGCAGCGACATGCCGTTGCCCACCCCCTTCTCCGTGACGAGCTCGCCCATCCACATGATCAGGCCGGTACCGGCCGTCAGCGTGATGATGATCAGGATGGTGGTGATGATGCTGGAGTCCGGGATCACCGGCAGCTGGCAACCTGGCAGCAACTGCCCGGAACGGGCCAGGGACACCAGTGTGGTGGCGTTGAGCAGGCCAAGGGCGATGGTGAGGTAGCGGGTGTACTGGGTCAGCTTGGACTGGCCCGAGGCGCCCTCTTCATAGAGCTGCTGGAACCGGGGAATGACCACCCGGAGCAACTGCACGATGATGCTCGCCGTGATGTAAGGCATGATGCCCAGGGCGAAAATGGACACCTGGAGCAACGCGCCGCCGCTGAAGAGGTTAACGAGCTGGTACAACCCGCCGGCGGTCTTACCGCTTTGCAAGCATTGCTGGACATTCTGGTAGTTCACACCTGGCGAGGGGATGAAAGCACCCAAGCGGAAGATAGTGATGATTGCCAGCGTGAACAACAACTTGCGTCGCAGATCAGGCGTACGAAAGGCCCGGCCAAATGCGCTAAGCAAGCGTCCTCCTGTGGTGTCAATAAGGGTGGGGTGGCGGAATTTGATAAATCCCGACAACCGAGTCTAACGGTTGAATGCGCCCTGCGAACAATCCACGGCAGCGCACATGCGCCGGATGGCGGGAATAATTCGCCCGGCGGATATGAAAAACTCCCGGTATCCGGGGCCAAAGCCCACGGATACCGGGAGTTCAACAGCTGGCGCCGTCCCTTACAGGGCGGTGGTGCTTCCGCCTGCTGCAGCAATCTTTTCAGCGGCGCTGGCCGAGAATGCGTGGGCGGTGACGTCAACCTTGACGGTGATGTCGCCGGTGCCCAGCACCTTGACGGGCTGGTTCTTGCGAACGGCACCCTTTTCGACCAGGTTCTCCACGGTGACTGCGCCACCTTCCGGGAACAGCTCGTTGAGCTTGTCCAGGTTTACAACCTGGAACTCGACCCGGAACGGATTCTTGAAGCCACGCAGCTTGGGCAGGCGCATGTGCAGCGGCAGCTGGCCGCCGGCAAAGCCAGCCTTCACCTGGTAGCGGGCAGCCGTACCCTTGGTACCGCGGCCGGCGGTCTTACCCTTGGATGCCTCACCACGACCAACACGGGTCTTGGCGGTCTTGGCACCCGGGGCGGGACGCAGGTGGTGAACCTTCAGGGCGTTCTGCTTCTCAGCAGCCTGTGCCTTATCAGCAGTGTTCTCTGCCATTTACTTCGCCTCCTCTACCTTTACCAGGTGCGGAACCGTGTTGAGCATTCCAACAGTCACGGCGTCGGCGGTGCGGACAACGGTGTGTCCGATCCGCTTCAGGCCGAGGGACCGCAGGGTGTCGCGCTGGTTCTGCTTGCCGCCAATGGCGGACTTGATCTGAGTGATTTCCAACTGAGCGTCGGAAGGAACCAGGTTCTTAGCCATGACTAAACACCTGCCTTCGGAGCCAGGAGTGCCTTCACCAGTGCCTGGGGAGCAACCTCGTCCAGCGGCAGGCCGCGGCGTGCTGCCACTGCTGCCGGCTCTTCGAGGCGCTTCAGGGCATCAACGGTGGCGTGAACGATGTTGATGGCGTTGGAGGAACCGAGCGACTTGGAGAGGATGTCGTGGATGCCCACGCACTCCAGTACTGCACGGACCGGACCACCGGCGATAACACCGGTACCGGCGGAGGCCGGACGCAGCATAACGACGCCGGCAGCGGCTTCACCCTGAACACGGTGCGGGATGGTGTTGCCAACGCGCGGAACGCGGAAGAAGGACTTCTTGGCCTCTTCAACGCCCTTGGCGATAGCAGCGGGAACTTCCTTGGCCTTGCCGTAGCCCACGCCGACCATGCCGTTCCCGTCACCAACGACGACGAGTGCGGTGAAGCTGAAGCGACGACCACCCTTGACGACCTTGGAAACGCGGTTGATGGTGACAACGCGCTCTACGAACTGGTTCTTTTCGGCTTCACGTCCACCGTCGCGGCCACCACGGCCACCGCGGTCGCCGCGGCCCTGGCCGCGGTCGCCACGCTCGCCACGACGGGCGCCACCACGGCGGTCGTCGGCAGCGGGGGCAGTGGTCTCAGCAGCTGCGGCTTCGGGAGCCTTCTGATCTGCAGACACAGTGTCCTTTTCCTTGTTTGCTTCGGTCACAGTGACAGCCCACCTTCGCGTGCACCGTCAGCGACGGCGGCAATCCGGCCGTGGTACTTGTTACCACCACGGTCGAAGACAACAGCCTCGACGCCGGCAGCCTTGGCACGTTCGGCAACGAGCTCGCCGACGCGCTTGGCCTTGGCAGTCTTGTCACCGTCGAATGCACGAAGGTCAGCTTCCAGAGTGGACGCGCTTGCTACGGTCTGGCCAATGGTGTCATCGACAACCTGGACAAATACGTGGCGTGCGGAGCGGTTGACCACCAGGCGGGGGCGGGCAGCCGTACCGGAAATGCGCTTGCGGATACGAAGCTGGCGGCGGCTGCGACCAGCAGCCTTGCTCTTGTTCGTACGCTTCTTGTTAATGGAGATGGCCATGGTTACTTACCAGCCTTTCCGACCTTGCGGCGGATGACTTCGCCGGCGTAACGGATGCCCTTGCCCTTGTACGGGTCGGGCTTCCGCAGCTTGCGAATGTTGGCAGCAACTTCGCCGACCTGCTGCTTGTTGATTCCTGAGACAGAGAGCTTGGTCGGTCCCTCTACTGCAAAGGTGATGCCGGCCGGAGCCGAAACGCTGACCGGGTGGCTGTAGCCGAGAGCGAACTCAAGGTCAGAACCCTTGGCCTGAACGCGGTAACCGGTACCGACGATTTCAAGCTTCTTCTCGTAGCCTGCGGTGACGCCCTGGATCATGTTGGCGATCAGGGTGCGGGTCAGGCCGTGGAGCGAACGGGAGGCGCGCTCGTCGTTCGGGCGGGTTACGGTCAGGGTGTTCTCGTCCAGGGCAACCTCGATGGGGCTGGCCACAGTGTGGGTCAGTTCGCCCTTGGAACCCTTGACGCTGACGACAGAGCCGTCAACCTTGACCTCAACGCCGGCAGGAACGGTGATGGGGAGACGTCCAATACGTGACATTATTCTCTTCCTTTCCCGTTACCAGACGTACGCGAGGACTTCGCCGCCCACGCCCTTCTTGCCGGCCTGCTTGTCAGTCAGGAGGCCGGAAGAGGTGGACAGGATTGCGATACCCAGGCCACCCAGCACGTGCGGCAGGTTGGTGGACTTCGCGTAAACGCGGAGGCCCGGCTTGGAGATGCGGCGTACACCGGCGATGGAACGCTCGCGGTTCGGACCGAACTTGAGTTCGAGGGTCAGCTTCTTGCCAACCTCAGCGTCCTCTTCCTTCCAGCCGGCGATGAAACCTTCGGCCTTGAGGATGTCGGCAACGCGTGCCTTGAGCTTGCTGTAAGGCATAGACACGGAGTCGTGGTATGCCGAGTTTGCGTTACGCAGGCGCGTAAGCATATCTGCGACAGGATCTGTCATTGTCATGTGGGCTCATGCCCTTCCTCGTAACGGTTTCCGCCGTTCCGTCCCTTGCGGGGCGCAGCGGCCGGACCTTTTACGTAGTTAATTAAGCTTCGGTTTTGAACGGGAAACCAAGCGCCTTGAGCAGCGCGCGGCCTTCGTCGTCGGTCTTGGCGGTGGTCACAACCGTGATGTCCATACCGCGGACGCGGTCGATCTTGTCCTGGTCGATTTCGTGGAACATAACCTGCTCGGTCAGACCGAAGGTGTAGTTGCCATTGCCATCGAACTGCTTGCCGCTGAGGCCGCGGAAGTCGCGGATACGGGGCAGTGCCAGGCTGACCAGGCGGTCCACGAATTCCCACATGCGGTCGCCACGCAGAGTTGCGTGTGCACCGATGGGCATGCCTTCGCGCAGCTTGAACTGTGCGATCGACTTGCGGGCCTTGGTAACCTGCGGCTTCTGGCCGGTGATCTGGGTCAGGTCGCGGACAGCGCCGTCGATCAGCTTGGAGTCCTTGGCGGCATCTCCAACACCCATGTTCACAACGACCTTCACCAGGCGGGGCACCTGGTTCACGTTCTGGTACTTGAACTCATCCTGGAGCTGGCCCTTGATGGTTTCGGCGTACTTGGTCTTCAGACGAGGAACGATCTTCGTTGCCGGAGTCTCGAGAGTCTCAGTCATTAGATGTCCTTCCCGGAGCTCTTGGACACGCGGATACGGACGGTCTTCTTGACACCGTTCTTCTCCACAGTGTCGAGGCGGAAGCCCACGCGGGTCGGCTTCTTGGTCGACGGGTCAACCAGGGCCACGTTGGAAATGTGGATCGGGGCCTCTACGACCTCGATGCCGCCGGTCTTGGTGCCGCGCTGCGACTGTCCAACACGGGTGTGCTTGGTGACGCGGTTGATACCCTCAACCAGCACGCGGTTGGTGTCGGTGAAGACGCGCAGAACCTTGCCCTGCTTGCCACGGTCGCCGCCGCGCTCAGCCTTGGCGCCAGTGATGACCTGAACCAGATCACCCTTCTTGATCTTTGCAGCCATGGACTAGAGCACCTCCGGAGCCAGAGAAACGATCTTCATGAACTTCTTGTCACGCAGTTCACGACCAACCGGTCCGAAGATACGGGTACCGCGGGGGTCACCGTCGTTCTTCAGGATCACAGCTGCGTTCTCGTCAAACTTGATGTAGGAACCATCCGCACGGCGGCGTTCCTTCTTGGTACGGACGATGACGGCCTTGACCACATCGCCCTTCTTTACGTTGCCGCCCGGGATTGCATCCTTGACGGTGGCGACAATGACGTCACCGATGCCTGCGTAGCGACGGCCGGATCCACCGAGAACGCGAATGGTAAGGATTTCCTTAGCACCCGTGTTGTCGGCGACCTTCAGTCGCGACTCCTGCTGAATCACTATTTACTCCTTGCGTCGCGCCGGTTCTCAGGCCGTGGTCTTGCTACGGAATGAGCCTTGCGGAACGGTTGATCGGGGTGTCTCTTGACCTGCCTGGATTTTGCCAGACCAGGCCTAAACGCCCGTGCCAGAAGCAGTTGCTCCCACCCCGTCCGGGACGAAATCCCGGGCGCACAGGGGCACTATGCTGTGGCACGCTTGTTTACGAGGTTGATGATGGCGCGCAAAAGGCGCCATACAAACTCAATATCCTAGCACGTTTTCCACCGGTTCCCATATCACCGCTGTCCCTGCTGCCGCAAGCAGGAAGAACATACGACGGCGTCACGCAGGGCGGCCTCTCGCCGCACCCATGGTGCCACTCCCCCGCCAAGCCGGGTCCCGCCGTCGAACGCCCGCTCACCTTTGGCGTGTCCCAACGCGACCCCCGCTCACCTTTGGCACGTTCCAGCACAACGCCCGCTCACTCGCTTGAAGACAGTGAGCGGGCGTCCCTGGAGAAGTTGCCAAAAGTGAGCGCGCGTCGCAAGAAAAGCGGTCAAAAGTGAGCGGGCGTTGGGGCGGGGCGGACGACGGCGTCACGCAGGGCAGCCTTTCGCCGCACCCAGGGTGCCACTCCCCCGCCAAGCCGGGTCCCGCCGTCGTCCGCCGACGCGAAAAGGTACCTGGCGTGACGCGCAAGTTAAACGAGGAGGCCCCCGCTCCGCAAGGAGCAGGGGCCTCAGCTAAGCAGCAGGTGCTACTTGGCCTTCTCGAGGATTTCCACGAGCCGCCAGTTCTTGGTGGCGGACAGCGGACGGGTCTCGGCGATGACAACGAGGTCGCCGATGCCGGCGGTGTTCTCTTCGTCGTGTGCCTTGACCTTGGAGGTACGGCGGATGACCTTGCCATACAGTGCGTGCTTCACGCGGTCCTCAACCTCGACAACGATGGTCTTTTCCATCTTGTCGGAGACCACGTAGCCGCGACGGGTCTTGCGGTAACCGCGCTGCCCAGCCTTGGCTTCGGTAGCAGTTTCGGTCACGTTCTGGTCCTTTTCACTCACTTGGCGTCCTCCTCGGTCTCAGCCTTTTCAGCCTTGTCGGCCTTCTTGGTTGAAGCCTTCTTGGACTTCTTCTCTTCCTTGGCTTCCACAACCGGTGCGGCAACCTCGGCACGAATGCCCAGCTCGCGTTCGCGGAGAACGGTGTAGATGCGTGCGATGTCCTTCTTTACCGCGCGCAGGCGACCGTGGTTCTCCAGCTGTCCGGTGGCGGACTGGAAACGCAGGTTGAACAGCTCTTCCTTGGCCTTGCGGAGTTCTTCAACGAGACGCTCGTTGTCGAAACCGTCCAGCTGTGCGGGAGCCAGATCCTTGGATCCTACTGCCATTTCTATTCACCACCTTCGCGACGCACAATGCGTGCCTTCAACGGCAGCTTGTGGATTGCCAGGCGCAGGGCCTCGCGAGCTACCTCTTCATTGACACCGGAGAGTTCGAACAGAACCCGCCCCGGCTTGACGTTGGCGACCCACCATTCCGGCGAACCCTTACCGGAACCCATGCGGGTTTCGGCAGGCTTCTTGGTCAGCGGACGGTCCGGGTAGATGTTGATCCAGACCTTACCGCCACGCTTGATGTGGCGGGTCATGGCGATACGAGCGGACTCGATCTGACGGTTGGTGACGTATGCCGGGCTCAGCGCCTGGATACCCCACTCACCGAACGAGACCTCGGTGCCGCCCGTGGCAGCGCCGGAACGACCCGGGTGGTGCTGCTTACGGTGCTTGACTCGACGTGGGATAAGCATTTAAGCCTGTCCTCCTTCTGCTGCTGCAGGTGCAGCTTCAGCTGCCGGTGCTTCGGCAGCAGGAGCTGCGTCAGCGGCCGGGCGGTCGTTGCGACGGCGGCGGTCACCGCGGTCAGCGCCACCCGGGCGGCCGGGACGGTCGCCACGGCCACCGCGGGACGGTGCAGCGGCGGCCTGTGCGGCCAGTTCCTTGGCGGTGACGTCACCCTTGTAGATCCAGACCTTCACACCGATGCGGCCGAAGGTGGTCTTGGCTTCGTAGAAGCCATAGTCGATGTTCGCGCGGAGGGTGTGCAGGGGCACACGGCCTTCGCGGTAGAACTCCGAGCGGGACATTTCAGCGCCACCCAGGCGGCCCGAGCAGGCGATACGGATGCCCTTGGCACCTGCACGCTGTGCGGACTGCATGGCCTTCTTCATCGCACGGCGGAAAGCCACGCGGGAAGTCAGCTGCTCTGCAACGCCCTGGGCAACAAGCTGGGCTTCCATCTCGGGGTTCTTGACCTCGAGGATGTTCAGCTGGACCTGCTTGCCGGTGAGCTTTTCGAGCTCGCCGCGGATGCGGTCTGCTTCTGCTCCACGGCGGCCGATAACGATGCCGGGACGGGCCGTGTGGATGTCCACGCGGACGCGGTCACGGGTGCGCTCGATCTCGACCTTGGCGATGCCGGCGCGCTCCATGCCCGTGGACATGAGCTGGCGGATGCGGATGTCTTCGCGAACGAAGTCCTTGTACCGCTGGCCGGCCTTGGTGCTGTCAGCGAACCAGTGCGATACGTGATCGGTGGTGATGCCGAGTCGGAACCCGTGCGGGTTTACTTTCTGTCCCACTTAGCGAGCCTCCTCTTTCTCCGGGGTAGCGACTACCACGGTGATGTGGCTGGTGCGCTTCTTGATCTGAAATGCACGACCCTGGGCACGCGGCTGGAACCGCTTCATGGTCGGGCCTTCATCAACAAACGCTTCGCTGATGATGAGGTCGCCTTCGTCAAACGCCACGCCATCGCGGTCCGCGAGGACCCGGGCGTTGGCGACTGCCGACTGTACTACCTTGAATACCGGCTCCGAAGCTGCCTGCGGGGCAAACTTCAGAATTGCCAGAGCCTCATTCGCTTGCAATCCACGAACAAGGTTGACGACGCGCCGGGCCTTCATAGGCGTTACGCGGATGTGGCGCGCAATTGCCTTGGCTTCCATTGCTTTCCTTCTCTCGTCTTTGACGTAAACGCAGGCGCCTAGCGGCGCTTGCCCTTACGGTCGTCCTTGACATGGCCGCGGAATGTCCGCGTGGGAGCGAATTCGCCGAGCTTGTGCCCGACCATCGACTCAGTGACAAACACCGGGATGTGCTTGCGTCCGTCGTGTACGGCGATCGTGTGTCCGAGCATGTCGGGGATGATCATCGAACGGCGGGACCAGGTCTTGATGACGTTCTTGGTGCCCTTTTCGTTTTCCCTGGCTACCTTCACAAAGAGGTGCTGGTCAACGAAAGGACCTTTTTTCAGGCTGCGTGGCATGTGTCCAGGCTCCTATCGCTTGTTCTTGCCAGTACGACGGCGACGCACAATAAGCTTGTCGCTCTCTTTGTTGGGGCGGCGGGTGCGGCCTTCACGCTTACCGTTCGGGTTCACGGGGTTACGTCCACCGGAAGTCTTACCTTCACCACCACCATGCGGGTGGTCAACCGGGTTCATGGCGACACCACGGACGGTCGGGCGGACGCCCTTCCACCGCATACGGCCGGCCTTGCCCCAGTTGATGTTCGACTGCTCGGCGTTGCCAACTTCGCCGACGGTTGCGCGGCAGCGCACGTCAACGTTGCGGATTTCACCGGAGGGCAGACGCAGCTGGGCGAAACGGCCTTCCTTGGCAACAAGCTGGATGGATGCGCCGGCGGAGCGGCCCATCTTGGCGCCGCCGCCCGGACGCAGTTCAACTGCGTGGATGACGGTACCCACCGGGATGTTGAGCAGCGGCAGGTTGTTACCGGGCTTGATGTCAGCACCGGCACCTGCCTCTACAACGTCACCCTGGGAGAGCTTGTTGGGAGCGATGATGTAACGCTTGGTGCCATCAACGTAGTGCAGGAGGGCGATGCGAGCCGTGCGGTTCGGATCGTACTCGATTTCGGCAACGCGGGCGTTGACGCCGTCCTTGTCGTGGCGACGGAAGTCGATCAGACGGTACTGGCGCTTGTGTCCACCACCCTTGTGACGCGTGGTGATCTTGCCGGTGTTGTTACGGCCGCCCTTCTTGGGCAGCGGACGTACCAACGACTTTTCCGGCGTCGACCGCGTGATTTCGATAAAGTCCGCTACGCTCGAGCCACGACGGCCCGGGGTAGTCGGCTTGTATTTACGGATTCCCATAATTTATTTCCTCGTTAAAGTGGTCTCCGCTACGCGAGCGGACCGCCGAAGATGTCGATGGTGCCTTCTTTGAGGGTGACAATCGCACGCTTGGTGTTCTTGCGGGTACCCCATCCGAATTTGGTGCGCTTGCGCTTACCGGCACGGTTGATGGTGTTGATCGATTCGACCTTGACGGAGAAGATCTTCTCCACGGCCAGCTTGATCTCGGTCTTGTTCGAACGGGGGTCCACCAGGAAGGTGTACTTGCCCTCGTCGATCAGGCCGTAGCTCTTTTCCGACACGACGGGTGCAAGCACGACGTCGCGGGGATCCTTGATGGTGGCTGCACTCACTTGGCATCCTCCTCGTTCTTTGCTGCCTTAGCGGCAACGAATGCGTCGTAGGCAGCCTTGGTGAAGACAACGTCATCAGAGACGAGAACGTCGTAGGTGTTCAGCTGGTCTGCGTACAGAACGTGAACGCCGTTGAGGTTGCGCACGGACAGTGCAGCAACATCGTTATCGCGCTCGATGACGACCAGCAGGTTCTTGCGGTCGGAAACGCCGCGGAGCGTTGCCAGGGCAGTCTTGGAAGACGGCTTGTCTCCTGCAACCAGCTCGGAGACAACGTGGATGCGACCGTTGCGGGCCCGGTCAGACAGTGCACCGCGCAGGGCAGCAGCAATCATCTTCTTGGGGGTCCGCTGGCTGTAGTCACGCGGGGTGGGACCGTGGACAATGCCACCGCCGGTCATGTGCGGAGCACGGACGGAACCCTGACGGGCGCGGCCGGTACCCTTCTGCTTGAACGGCTTGCGTCCTGCACCGGAAACTTCAGCGCGGGTCTTGGTCTTGTGGGTTCCCTGGCGGGCAGCAGCGAGCTGGGCAACGACAACCTGGTGCAGCAGGGGCACGTTGGTCTGAACGTCGAAGATCTCTGCAGGCAGGTCAACCTGGACAGTGTTAGCCATTGAACTAGGCTCCCTTCACGGCGGTACGTACGAGTACGACCTGGCCGCGGGCACCGGGAACGGCACCCTTGATCAGGAGCAGCGACTTCTCGACGTCAACCGCGTGAACCGTGAGGTTCAGTGTGGTGTGACGAACGGCGCCCATGCGGCCGGCCATTTTCATGCCCTTGAAGACGCGGCTCGGGGTGGATGCGCCACCGATTGAACCGGGCTTACGGTGGTTCTTGTGGGCACCGTGGGAAGCTCCAACGCCGTGGAAGCCGTGACGCTTCATAACACCGGCGAAGCCCTTACCCTTGGTGGTGCCGACGACGTCGATCTTCTGGCCGGCTTCGAAGAGCTCTACGGAGAGTTCCTGGCCCAGCTCGTACTCGGCAGCATCTGCGGTACGGAGTTCGACGACGTGACGGCGAGGCGTGACGCCTGCCTTTTCAAAGTGACCAGCCAGCGGCTTGGTGACCTTGCGGGGATCGATCTGGCCGTAGCCGATCTGAACGGCGACGTAGCCATCAGCGTCTGCATTGCGCAGCTGGGTGATGACGTTCGAGTCTGCCTGGACCACAGTGACGGGGATGAGCTTGTTGTTCTCGTCCCAGACCTGGGTCATGCCGAGCTTCGTGCCCAGCAGGCCCTTTACGTTACGGGTTGCGGTCATAGTTTCTCAGCACCTCCCTACAGCTTGATTTCGATGTTCACGTCAGCCGGCAGGTCGAGACGCATGAGCGAGTCAACAGCCTTCGGCGTGGGATCGATGATGTCGATAAGACGCTTGTGCGTGCGCATTTCAAAGTGCTCGCGGCTGTCCTTGTACTTGTGCGGAGAGCGGATAACGCAGTACACGTTCTTCTCCGTAGGCAGCGGCACGGGGCCAACTACCGTTGCGCCTGCGCGCGTGACCGTCTCAACGATCTTCCGTGCTGAAACGTCAATGACCTCGTGGTCGTATGACTTCAGCCGGATGCGGATTTTTTGTCCCGCCATGTCGCCTGACTCTCTTTCAGTCTGTGCTTCCCCGGTTTAGGGCTGCCCTGTTCACTTACACGTTGTATGGCTGCCGAAGCATTTGAGGTCGTAACCACCATCCGCCGCACAAGCTGAATCCGGATAAATCCGGGTTCCTCAACCTGCCGGCGCAACCGACCCCCGCGGTCGGGCGTGTCGCGCTGAACACGCATACAAATCCGCAATTCCATTGGGGTGGGTTATGTTTGGTCTTCCACTTGGACCCTGCACCCGGCATTATCCGGATCGGGACGCGAAGAAGCGCTTGAACAACTCATCTAGTATGCCGGAAATACGCGGCAGATGCGAATCGGCCCTGGATCGTCGCCGGTCAGGACCATTGCAGCCGGCAGGAACCGGCTGGATGATAGGGGCATGACCCTGGAGAGCACTGAAGCGGTGACGGAACTGGCCGGGCGCGTGCCGCCGTCGTTCATCCTTGGCGTCGCGGCAGCGGCGTTCCAGATTGAAGGCGCACTCAAGGCCGGAGGTCGCGGACCGTCTGGATGGGATGCCTTTGCGGAGAAACCGGGAGCCATCCTGGACGGGCACTCCCCCGCAGTTGCGTGCGATCACTACAACAGGCTTCCCGAAGACGTGGCGCTACTGAAGGAACTGGGCGTTGATTCCTATCGGTTCTCACTCTCCTGGCCACGCATCCAGCCTGACGGCCGGGGCGGTTTCAATGCCGAAGGCCTGGACTTCTACGACCGCCTGATCGACCAACTGCTCGAAGCCGGCGTCTCCCCCATGGCAACGCTCTACCACTGGGACACCCCCTTGCCCCTGGAACACCGCGGCGGCTGGCTGAACCGGGACACCGCCGAGCGGTTCGGCGACTACGCCAGGGCCGCCGGCGAGCGGTTCGGGGACCGGGTGGCGCAGTGGGTCACGCTCAACGAACCGGTCTCGGTCACCCTCAATGGGTACGCGCTGGGGGTGCATGCGCCCGGACGCCGGCTCTTGTTCGATGCCCTTCCGGCCATCCACCACCAACTCCTGGCGCATGGACTCGGCGTGCAGGCGCTGCGGGCTGCGGGAGTAGCCGGCGGCATTGGACTGACCAACCTGCACTCCCCCGTCAGGCCCGCCACCCGGAAAATCGGGGACCGGCTGGTGGCGCACCTCTACGACCTGCTGATGAACAGGATCTACGCGGACCCGGTCCTGCTGGGCCGCTACCCATCCCTGCCGTTGTACGCGAAACCCTGGCTGCGCTCCATCGGCAGGATCTCCGACGCCGACCTCAAAACCATCCACCAACCGCTGGACTTCTACGGACTCAACTACTACTTCCCGGTCAAGGTGGCCTTGGGACCTGGCATCACACCCCTGCCTGCGGACATGCACCAGGAGCTCGCCAAGCTGCCCTTCCACGAGGTGGGCTACCCGGAGTACGGCAGCACGGGATTCGGCTGGCCCGTGGCGCCGGAACACCTGGGCATACTGCTGCAGGAAATGCGGGACCGGTACGGGCAGGCCCTGCCCCCGGTGTACATCACCGAGGGCGGCGCCAGTTTCCCGGAACCTGACCGTGTGTCGGAAACGCTCGAGGATGCCGACCGGGTGGAGTACCTGGCGGGACACCTGGGGGCTGCGCTTGAGGCCACGGCCCCCGGAGGCTTAGCGGAGGGCGTGGACCTGCGCGGCTATTTCGTGTGGACGCTCATGGACAACTTCGAGTGGGCCGCTGGCTATTCGCAGCGCTTTGGCCTGGTGCACGTGGACTTTGAGACGCTCCAGCGGACCCCGAAAAGGTCCTTTTACTGGTACCAGGCGCTGTCACGCGCAAGGCGCGGCCGATCAGACTAGCCTGCCTGGCCCTGCCGGTCACGCGTGCCCGGTGACAGTCAGGAAGATCAGCACGCAGTTCAGTCCCACTATCAGGGTGGCACTGGTCCACCCGGCGATGCGCAGGGGCTTGGAATCAACATGGACACCCATCACCTTGCGGCTTCCGGTAAGCCGGATCAGCGGAATCAGAGCGAACGGGATACCGAAACTCAGGAGGACCTGACTGAGGACCAGAGCCACCGTGGGTTCAATGCCCGCGCCCAGAACCAGCAACGCAGGGATCAGGGTCACCGTCCGGCGGACCAGCAGCGGAATCCTCATCTTCAGCAGGCCGCCCATGATGGTGGCACCTGCATAACAGCCCACGGAGGTGGACGCCAGCCCGGAGGCCAGCAGGCCTACAGCGAATACGACGCCGATGACCGGGCCAAGTGCGGACGTTACGGCCGCATGGGCACCGGCAATGGTGTCAGTGCCTTCCACCCCCCGGAGGCTGGTGGCGGCCAGGAGCAGCATGGCGATATTCACGACGCCGGCAAGCAACAGGGCGCCGGCGACATCCACGCGGGTGGTGCGGATCAACCGCGTCCTGATGGCGGGGTCCTTCGAGAAGCCGTGGCGGTCGCGGGCAAGGGCTGAATGCAGGTAGATTGCATGCGGCATGACGGTTGCCCCGAGCATGCTTGCAGCGAGCAGGACGGTATCAGTTCCCTCGAAGCGGGGCACAAGCCCGCCCAGGGCTCCCCCCGCGTCCGGCGGAGCGACGAACAGGCCCGACACGAACCCCACGGCAATCACACCCAGCAGGGTGAGGATGGCAAGCTCGAAGGATTTCTGGCTCCGGCGGGACTGTAGTGCCAGCAACAGCATGGATGCCAGGCCGATAACGACACCGCCCGCAAGCAGTGGCAGGCCGAACAGCAGGTTGAGCGCCACTGCCCCACCGATGACCTCAGCCAGATCCGTTGCCCCGGCAACGACCTCGGCCTGCACCCAGTAGGCGCGCCGGCGGCGGGTTCCCAGCCGTTGGCCGAGGATTTCCGGCAGGCTCATGCCGGTGGCAAGCCCAAGCTTGGCGGACTGGTACTGGATGAGGACGGCCATCGCGTTGGCCGCCACGAGGACCCAGACCAGCAGATACCCAAAGCTCGCCCCGGCCGTGAGGTTGGCCGCCACGTTTCCGGGGTCCACATACGCAATGGCTGCCACGAAGGCAGGCCCCAGCAGCAGGAGCCGGGACCAGAACCCTGGGGTGGCAGTTTGCGCCGTCATAGTCGATACAGCCATCACACGTCCTCGTCGTTGCGGCGTCACTAAGACGAGGATACCAAGAATTTAGGTGTACCGAAAAGTAGTTATAAGGGCAACCGGCAGATCGTTGGGCAGCCTCTCTGCTACTGGTTTTTGTTAGCCCTGTTGATCCGCTTGGCCCGGTCGATTTCGTGCCGGAAGTTCCTTCTGACCCAGAACACCCCGCCCACCACCACAACCGCGATGATCAGGATAATAAGCCATCCCATGATGATCTCCTTTCAGTGCTGCAACAGTATCAGTGGCACTTTAACGAAAGAACGACCCCGCTGCTTGAAGCAGCGGGGCCGTCCTAAGAGATCAGTAAGTACTACTTGATGATCTTGGTAACGCGTCCCGAACCAACGGTGCGGCCGCCTTCGCGGATTGCGAAGCCGAGGCCCTCTTCCATGGCGATGGGCTGGATGAGCGCAACGGTCATCTCAGTGTTGTCGCCGGGCATAACCATTTCCGTGCCCTCGGGCAGGGTGATAACGCCGGTTACGTCCGTGGTACGGAAGTAGAACTGCGGGCGGTAGTTCGAGTAGAACGGGTTGTGACGTCCGCCTTCGTCCTTGGAGAGGATGTAGACGTTGGCCTCGAAGTCGGTGTGCGGGGTGATGGAACCCGGCTTGACGACAACCTGGCCACGCTCGACATCGTCGCGCTTCAGACCGCGGAGCAGCAGGCCACAGTTCTCGCCGGCCCATGCTTCGTCGAGCTGCTTGTGGAACATCTCGATACCGGTAACCGTGGTCTTCTGGACCGGGCGGATGCCGACGATCTCGACCTCGGAGTTGATGGCGAGGGTTCCACGCTCGGCGCGGCCCGTAACAACGGTGCCACGACCGGTGATGGTGAAGACATCTTCGATCGGCATCAGGAACGGCTTGTCGCGGTCACGTACGGGGTCCGGAACGGACTCGTCGACAGCAGCCATCAGGTCCTCAACGGACTTGACCCACTCGGGGTCGCCTTCCAGGGCCTTCAGGCCGGAAACGCGGACCACCGGAGCGTTGTCGCCATCGAAGCCCTGCGAGCTCAGGAGCTCACGAACTTCCATTTCGACGAGGTCGAGGAGCTCTTCGTCATCGACCATGTCAGCCTTGTTCAGCGCGACCAGCAGGTAGGGAACACCAACCTGGCGGGCGAGCAGAACGTGCTCGCGGGTCTGAGCCATCGGGCCGTCAGTAGCGGCAACCACGAGGATTGCGCCGTCCATCTGAGCAGCACCGGTGATCATGTTCTTGATGTAGTCAGCGTGGCCGGGGGCGTCAACGTGTGCGTAGTGACGCTTCTCGGTCTGGTACTCCACGTGGGAGATGTTGATGGTAATACCGCGCTGACGCTCTTCGGGTGCAGAGTCGATCGACGCGAAGTCACGCTTCTCGTTGAGATCCGGGTACTTGTCGTACAGCACCTTGGAAATGGCGGCCGTCAGCGTCGTCTTACCGTGGTCAACGTGACCAATGGTGCCGATGTTGACGTGCGGCTTAGTCCGCTCGAACTTTGCCTTTGCCACAGGTTCCTCCTAGAACGTTTACAAATAGCTTGCCCTCCAGCCGCGCTTGTCGCGGTAGAACTCAGGCAAGTCTACTTGGGGGGCTTTGGATTGGTGAAATCGCAGATTCAGGAACTAATACTAGTCCCCTGAGCCTGTTCGTGCAGGCGGCCGGCCTGGACCGGCCGGCCCCCTGCACCGGATTCGTTGACCTTGGAGGCCGCCGTACCCGGGGTGTTCGCTTTGAAAGTCCGGAAAGGACTACTCGCCGCGGGACTTCTGGATGATCTCGTCGGCGACAGCCTTCGGGACCTCGGCGTAGCTGTTGAACGTCATGGAGTACACAGCACGGCCCTGGGTCTTGGAGCGCAGGTCACCGATGTAGCCGAACATGCCGGACAGCGGAACGTGCGCACGGATGACCTTGACGCCCTGTGCATCTTCCATGGACTGCATCTGGCCACGACGGGAGTTGAGGTCACCGATAACTTCACCCATGTATTCCTCAGGGGTGCGGACCTCGACATCCATCAGCGGTTCGAGCAGAACCGGGTTCGCCTTGCGTGCAGCTTCCTTGAAAGCCATACGGCCGGCGATCTTGAACGCCATTTCCGAGGAGTCAACATCGTGGTATGCGCCGTCAATCAGCGTTGCCTTGATGCCGACAACCGGGTAGCCAGCCAGGACGCCATCGTTCAGTGCGTCCTGGATGCCCGCGTCAACGGACGGGATGTACTCGCGCGGAACACGGCCACCGGTGACCTTGTTCTCGAACTCGTACAGCTCGCCCTCGGCGGTGTCCAGCGGCTCGATGGCAATCTGGATCTTTGCGAACTGGCCCGAACCACCGGTCTGCTTCTTGTGCGTGTAGTCGTGGCGTTCGACGGCGCGCTTGATGGTCTCGCGGTAGGCAACCTGGGGCTTGCCCACGTTTGCCTCGACCTTGAATTCGCGGCGCATGCGGTCCACCAGGATGTCCAGGTGGAGCTCGCCCATGCCGGCGATGATGGTCTGGCCGGTGTCTTCGTTGAGGGACACCTGGAAGGTGGGGTCCTCAGCGGAGAGCTTCTGGATGGCCGTGGAGAGCTTCTCCTGGTCACCCTTGGTGTTCGGCTCGATGGCAACCGAGATCACGGGCTCCGGGAAGCTCATGGACTCAAGCACGATCTGGTTGTTGGCATCACACAGGGTGTCACCCGTGGTGGTGTCCTTCAGGCCGATGGCTGCGTAGATGTGGCCGGCGGTAGCGCCCTCAACGGGCATTTCCTTGTTGGCGTGCATCTGGAACAGCTTGCCGATGCGCTCCTTCTTGCCCTTGGTGGAGTTGACCACCTGGGCGCCTGCTTCCACGTGACCGGAGTACACGCGGATGAAGGTGAGCTGACCGAAGAAGGGGTGTGCTGCAATCTTGAACGCCAGAGCCGAGAACGGCTCCTCGGCGGAAGGCTTGCGCGTCAGTTCCTTCTCTTCGTCGCGGGGATCGTGGCCGACCATCGGGGGGACGTCGAGCGGGTTGGGCAGGTAGTCCACAACTGCATCGAGCATCGGCTGAACGCCACGGTTCTTGAAGGCGGAGCCGCAGAAGATCGGGTAGAGCTCAGAGTTGATGGTCATCTTGCGGATGCCGGCCTTGAGCTCGTCGATCGAGATCTCTTCGCCCTCGAGGTACTTCTCCATGAGTTCTTCGGAAGACTCGGCGACGGTCTCAACGAGGTTCGACCGGTACTCCTCGGCCTTTTCCTGGAGGTCGGCCGGGATCTCGCGGATCTCGTACTTGGCACCCATGGTCACGTCGCCCTTGGCATCGCCGGGCCACACCAGGGCACGCATGTAAAGCAGGTCGACGACGCCGATGAAGTCGTTTTCGGCACCGATGGGCAGCTGCATGACCAGCGGCTTGGCACCGAGGCGGCTGATGATGGTGTCTACGGTGAAGTAGAAGTCAGCACCGAGCTTGTCCATCTTGTTGACGAAGCAGATACGCGGCACGTTGTACTTGTCGGCCTGGCGCCACACGGTCTCGGACTGCGGCTCAACGCCTTCCTTGCCATCGAAGACGGCAACTGCACCGTCGAGGACGCGCAGGGAGCGCTCAACCTCAACCGTGAAGTCCACGTGGCCGGGGGTGTCGATGATGTTGATCTGGTTGTTTTCCCAGAAGCAGGTCACGGCGGCAGACGTGATGGTGATGCCGCGTTCCTTTTCCTGTTCCATCCAGTCGGTGGTCGAAGCGCCGTCGTGCGTTTCGCCGATCTTGTGGTTCACACCCGTGTAGAACAGGATGCGCTCGGTTGTGGTGGTCTTGCCGGCATCAATGTGGGCCATGATGCCGATGTTGCGGACCTTACTAAGGTCGGTAAGCACGTCCTGTGCCACGGGGTCTCCTTTTGGGATGGACTACACGTTCGCCGCCGGCTCTGTTGAGCCGGCGGCGCCCGGGGAGTATTACCAGCGGTAGTGTGCGAAGGCCTTGTTGGACTCGGCCATCTTGTGGGTGTCTTCGCGACGCTTCACAGCGGCACCGAGACCGTTGGACGCATCCAGGATTTCGTTCTGGAGGCGTTCGGTCATCGTCTTTTCGCGGCGGGCCTTGGAGTAGCCAACCAGCCACCGCAGAGCGAGTGCGGTGGAGCGGCCCGGCTTGACCTCAACCGGAACCTGGTAGGTGGCGCCACCGACACGGCGGGAGCGGACCTCGAGGGAAGGCTTGACGTTGTCCATGGCCTTCTTGAGGGCTGCAACGGGGTCGCCGCCGGACTTGGCGCGGGCGCCTTCGAGTGCACCGTAGACAATGCGCTCTGCCGTGGACTTCTTGCCGTCAACGAGCACCTTGTTGATGAGCTGGGTTACCAGCGGGGAACCGTATACCGGATCCGAAACGAGCGGCCGCTTGGGGGCCGGACCCTTGCGAGGCATATTACTTCTTCTCCATCTTTGCGCCGTAGCGGCTGCGGGCCTGCTTACGGTTCTTCACACCCTGGGTATCGAGGGCGCCACGGACGATCTTGTAGCGGACACCCGGGAGGTCCTTCACACGACCACCGCGAACGAGCACAATGGAGTGCTCCTGCAGGTTGTGGCCAACACCGGGGATGTAGGCGGTAACTTCCACGCCGCCGTTGAGGCGCACACGTGCCACCTTACGCAGAGCCGAGTTCGGCTTCTTCGGGGTGGTGGTGTAGACGCGGGTGCAGACACCGCGGCGCATGGGGCTGCCCTTAAGCGCGGGAGCCTTGGTCTTTGAGACCTTAGGCGTGCGGCCCTTGCGGACCAGCTGGTTAATCGTAGGCACTCTCGTGTTCTCCGTTTTATCCGGAGTGGCTGTTTCCGGCCACTCTCCTGTTGCGTTGCCCCGCCGCCCGGGCCCTGAAGGGAATCTCCATGGCGGCGAAGGCGAAGCCTTAATAGTCGGATCGCATACCGGGACGAAACGTACATTCCTGCAGTTCCCTAGGCATGCAAAAATGTGGCATACGTTGCACAAGAACCCTGCAAACCGGAAACGTCGCTCTGGTCCAGCCTTTCAGCTGATACCGGCGCTCTCATCCACTGCCACAATAACAATTGGTAACAAGTCTAGCACGGACAGGCTCCATGCCTTAATCGGGGCACTCCCCCGGCTTAAACGGGGATGGTCCCCCACCTTGCGGTGCGGGACCATTCCTCTACGTCCTAAGGCGGGGCGGAGGGTCCCTACGTGGCGCGGAACGCGACACGAAAGGGACCGCCCTGCCCGTTACCGGAAGTCGTTGCCCAGGTCGTAGTCATCCAGGGGGATGGCGTGGAACTCGGGAGCTCCGTCACCGCCCAGGGTGTCGTACGAGAAGTCACTGAAAGCGCTGGGGCCGGTGAACAGGTTGGCCTTTGCTTCTTCAGTGGGCTCGACGGTGACCTCGGTGTAGCGCGGGAGGCCCGTGCCGGCCGGGATCAGCTTACCGATGATGACGTTCTCCTTGAGGCCCAGCAGCGGATCGCTCTTGCCTTCCATGGCCGCCTGCGTCAGGACGCGGGTGGTCTCCTGGAAGGAAGCTGCGGACAGCCAGGACTCGGTGGCGAGCGACGCCTTGGTGATGCCCATGAGTTCAGGACGCCCGGAAGCCGGAGTCTTGCCCTCGGACACAACACGGCGGTTGGCTTCCTCGAACCGGCTGCGCTCGGCGAGCTCGCCGGGCAGCAGGTCGGATTCGCCGGACTCGATGACCGTGACGCGGCGCAGCATCTGGCGGACGATAACCTCGACGTGCTTGTCGTGGATACCGATGCCCTGGCTGCGGTACACGCCCTGGACTTCGTCCACCAGGAACTTCTGCGCCGCACGCGGACCCATGATGCGCAGGACCTGCTTGGGGTCCACAGGGCCGTTGATCAGCTTCTGGCCGACGGAGACGTGGTCGCCGTCTTCGATCAGCAGCCGTGAACGGCGCAGCACCGGGTAGGCGATCTCTTCCGAGCCGTCATCCGGGGTGATGACCAGGCGCATCTGGCGCTCGGACTCTTCGATGGTGATGCGGCCGGCTGCTTCAGCAATCGGTGCAACACCCTTCGGAGTGCGGGCTTCGAAGAGCTCCTGGATACGGGGCAGACCCTGGGTGATGTCGTCGCCACCACCGGCGGAAACAGCACCACCGGTGTGGAACGTACGCATGGTCAGCTGGGTACCGGGCTCACCGATGGACTGTGCGGCGATGATGCCCACGGCCTCGCCGATGTCCACGGTCTTGCCGGTGGCCAGCGAGCGGCCGTAGCACAGGGCGCAGGTGCCGACGCTGGACTCACAGGTGAGTACGGAGCGGACCTTGACCTCGGTGATGCCTGCCTTGAAGAGCTCGTCGATAACCACGTCGCCGCAGTCGGTGCCGGCGGCTGCGAGGACGTTGCCCTCGGAGTCCACGACGTCGACAGCCAGCGTACGTGCGTAAGCGCTGTTCTCGACGTTCTCGTCCAGGACCAGCTCACCGTTGGAGTCGGCGACGGCGATGGGCGTGACCAGGCCGCGCTCGGTGCCGCAGTCCTCTTCACGGACGATGACGTCCTGCGAGACGTCCACCAGACGACGGGTCAGGTAACCGGAGTTGGCGGTACGCAGAGCGGTATCGGCGAGGCCCTTACGGGCACCGTGCGTGGCGATGAAGTATTCCAGCACCGACAGGCCCTCACGGTAGGAGGACTTGATGGGGCGCGGGATGATCTCACCCTTCGGGTTGGCCACCAGGCCACGGATACCCGCAATCTGGCGGACCTGCATCCAGTTACCACGTGCACCGGAGGACACCATGCGGTTGATGGTGTTCATCGGGGACAGGCTCTCACGCATCACCGAGGCGATGTCGTTGGTGGCCTTGTTCCAGATCTCGATGAGCTCCTGGCGGCGCTCGTCGTCATCGATCAGGCCCTTGTCGTACTGGCCCTGGATCTTGGCGGCGCGCTCTTCGTACCCGGCAAGGATTTCCGGCTTGGCAGCAGGAACCTCGATGTCGGAGATGGCAACGGTGACGCCTGAACGGGTGGCCCAGTAGAAACCGGCATCCTTCAGGTTGTCCAGCGTTGCAGCGGTGACAACCTTCGGGTAGCGCTCGGCGAGGTCGTTGACGATGCGGGACAGTTCGCCCTTGTCGGCAACAGCCTCAACCCACGGGTAGTCCTCGGGCAGGGTCTCGTTGAAGATGACCTGGCCCAGGGAGGTTTCAACCAGTGCGGGCTGACCCTGCTCCCAGCCTTCGGGAGCTTCCCAGCCGGCGTACGGGACGAAGCCTTCAAGGCGGATCTTGACCTGCGAGTTCAGGTGCAGCTCGCGGGCGTCGAAGGCCATGATGGCTTCCGAGACCGAACCGAACACGCGGCCTTCACCAGCTGAACCCTTGCGCTTGGTGGTCAGGTGGTACAGGCCGATGATCATATCCTGCGAAGGCAGGGTGACCGGGCGTCCGTCAGAGGGCTTCAGGATGTTGTTCGAGGACAGCATCAGGATGCGGGCCTCAGCCTGCGCCTCGGGGCTCAGCGGCAGGTGGACTGCCATCTGGTCGCCGTCGAAGTCGGCGTTGAACGCGCCACAAACCAGCGGGTGCAGCTGGATTGCCTTGCCTTCAACAAGCTGCGGCTCGAACGCCTGGATGCCCAGGCGGTGCAGGGTAGGTGCACGGTTGAGCAGCACCGGGTGTTCGGTGATGATCTCTTCGAGCACGTCCCAGACCTGGGGGCGGTAGCGCTCCACCATCCGCTTGGCGGACTTGATGTTCTGGGCGTGGTTGAGGTCAACCAGGCGCTTCATCACGAACGGCTTGAAGAGCTCCAGGGCCATCTGCTTGGGCAGGCCGCACTGGTGCAGCTTCAGCTGCGGGCCGACGACGATGACCGAACGGCCGGAGTAGTCGACGCGCTTGCCGAGGAGGTTCTGGCGGAAACGGCCCTGCTTGCCCTTGAGCATGTCGCTCAGGGACTTCAGCGGACGGTTGCCCGGTCCGGTGACCGGACGGCCGCGGCGGCCGTTGTCGAAGAGGCTGTCAACAGCTTCCTGAAGCATGCGCTTCTCGTTGTTGACGATGATCTCCGGAGCACCCAGGTCAAGCAGGCGCTTGAGGCGGTTGTTGCGGTTGATCACGCGGCGGTACAGGTCGTTGAGGTCCGAGGTCGCAAAGCGGCCACCGTCCAGCTGGACCATGGGGCGCAGTTCCGGCGGGATCACCGGGACGGCGTCGAGGACCATGCCAAGCGGGCTGTTGTTGGTGGTCAGGAATGCATTGACCACCTTCAGGCGCTTGAGGGCACGGGTCTTGCGCTGGCCCTTGCCGTTGGCGATGACGTCGCGCAGTGCCTCGGACTCGGCCTGCATGTCGAAGTTCTCAAGGCGCTTCTTGATGGCTTCGGCACCCATGGAGCCTTCGAAGTACATGCCGTAGCGGTCGCGCAGTTCGCGGTACAGGCCTTCGTCACCTTCAAGGTCGGCGACCTTCAGGTTCTTGAAGCGGTCCCAGACCTGCTCGAGGCGTTCGATGTCGGCGTCGGCACGCTTGCGGACGTTGGCCATCTGGCGGTCGGCGGAGTCGCGGGCCTTCTTCTTGTCCGCAGCCTTGGCGCCTTCGCCCTCAAGGCGGGCGATTTCGCCTTCGAGGTCGCGGGCGATCGCGGCGATATCGGCGTCGCGGTTGTCGATCAGCTGCTTCTTCTCGATGTCGTGCTCAACCTGCAGGTTGGGCAGTTCCTCGTGGCGGGCGGCCTCGTCAACGCTGGTGATCATGTAGGCAGCGAAATAGATGACCTTTTCGAGGTCCTTCGGAGCCAGGTCAAGGAGGTAGCCCAGGCGGGACGGAACACCCTTGAAGTACCAGATGTGCGTGACCGGGGCGGCCAGTTCAATGTGGCCCATGCGCTCACGGCGGACCTTGGCGCGGGTGACTTCGACGCCACAGCGCTCACAGATGATGCCCTTGAAGCGCACGCGCTTGTACTTGCCGCAGTAGCATTCCCAGTCGCGGGACGGGCCGAAGATCTTCTCGCAGAAGAGGCCGTCCTTCTCGGGCTTAAGCGTGCGGTAGTTGATGGTTTCCGGCTTCTTAACCTCGCCGTACGACCAGCCGCGGATGTCTTCCGCGGTGGCGAGGCCGATCTGCATGAGGCCGAAGGAGGATTCGCTGGACATATGGTCCCTGTTCTCTCTTGTTCTCTAAATTCTGAAGTCTTGGTGCGGGATGAGGGAGGCGGCGTACGACGGCGGGTTCCCACCCGCCGTCGTACGGGCGCCTGCTAGACCTCTTCTACGGAGCTGGGCTCTGCGCGAGACAGATCGATGCCCAGTTCCTCCGCAGCCGTGAAGACTGCGTCATCAGAGTCACGCATTTCAATTGTGGTTCCGTCCGTAGAAAGAACTTCCACGTTCAGGCACAGCGACTGCATTTCCTTGATCAAGACCTTGAAGGATTCGGGAACGCCCGGCTCGGGGATGTTCTCGCCCTTGACGATCGCTTCGTAGACCTTCACACGACCGTGGATGTCATCCGACTTGATCGTGAGGAGTTCCTGGAGCGTGTAGGCGGCGCCGTAAGCTTCGAGGGCCCACACTTCCATTTCACCGAAGCGCTGGCCACCGAACTGTGCCTTACCACCCAGCGGCTGCTGCGTGATCATGGAGTACGGACCGGTGGAGCGTGCGTGGATCTTGTCGTCCACCAGGTGGTGGAGCTTCAGGATGTACATGTAGCCGACCGAGATCGGATCCGGGAACGGCTCGCCGGAGCGGCCGTCAAACAGGCGCGTCTTGCCAGACGAGTTGATCAGGCGGTCACCATCGCGGGTTACGTTGGTGGAATCCAGCAGGCCCGTGATTTCCTCTTCGCGGGCGCCATCGAACACCGGCGTTGCAACAGTGGTGGGACCACTCTCACGCGGCAGGTTAGGCAGCTGCTTGACCCATTCGGGCTCGCCTTCGATCTTCCAACCGGTCTTGGCAACCCAGCCGAGGTGCGTTTCGAGCACCTGGCCCACGTTCATACGGCCCGGAACACCCAGCGGGTTCAGGACGATGTCAACGGGCGTGCCGTCGGCAAGGAAGGGCATGTCCTCGATCGGGAGGATCTTGGAGATAACACCCTTGTTGCCGTGGCGGCCGGCGAGCTTGTCGCCGTCGGTGATCTTGCGCTTGGCGGCCACGTAGACGCGGACCAACTGGTTGACGCCCGGGGGCAGTTCGTCGTCGTTGTCGCGGTCGAAGACGCGCACGCCGATAACGGTGCCGGACTCGCCGTGGGGCACCTTCAGGGACGTGTCGCGCACTTCGCGGGACTTCTCGCCGAAGATGGCGCGCAGCAGGCGCTCCTCCGGGGTCAGCTCGGTTTCACCCTTCGGGGTGACCTTTCCGACCAGGATGTCCCCTGCTTCAACCTCGGCACCGATGTGGATGATGCCGCGCTCGTCCAGCCCAGCGAGGACTTCCTCGGACACATTGGGGATGTCACGGGTGATTTCCTCGGCACCAAGCTTGGTGTCGCGGGCATCGATCTCGTGCTCCTCGATGTGGATGGAGGAAAGGACATCCTCGGCAACGATGCGCTGCGAGAGGATGATGGCGTCCTCGAAGTTGTGGCCTTCCCACGACATGAACGCCACGAGCAGGTTCTTGCCGAGTGCCAGTTCACCCTGGTCCGTTGCCGGGCCGTCGGCGATGATGCCGCCAACTTCCAGGCGCTGGCCTTCATTCACCAGGACTCGGTGGTTGTAGCAGTTGCCCTGGTTGGAGCGGGCGAACTTGTTGATGCGGTAGTTGGTCTCGGTGCCGTCGTCGTTGAGCATGATGACGAGCTCGGCGGAAACCTCGGTGACCACACCGGCCTTCTTGGCGATGACAACGTCACCGGCGTCGACGGCGGCGGCGCGCTCCATGCCGGTACCCACAACGGGTGCCTCGGAGCGGACCAGCGGCACAGCCTGGCGCTGCATGTTGGCGCCCATGAGTGCACGGTTGGCGTCGTCGTGCTCCAGGAACGGGATCAGGGCGGTTGCCACGGACACCATCTGGCGCGGGGAAACGTCCATGAACTCAACGTCCTCGGCCGGAACCAGGACGGGCTCGCCTCCACCACCACGGGCACGCACGAGGACAGTGTCTTCGGCGAACTTGTTGTTCTCGTCCAGCGGCGCGTTGGCCTGGGCGATCAGCACCTCGGCTTCGTCGTCGGCCGTCAGGTACTGGACGTCGTCGGACACGACGCCGTCCTTGACCAGGCGGTACGGGGTCTCGATGAAGCCGAACGGGTTGATGCGTCCGTAGGATGCCAGCGAACCGATCAGGCCAATGTTGGGGCCTTCAGGGGTTTCGATGGGGCACATGCGTCCGTAGTGGGACGGGTGCACGTCACGGACTTCCATGCCGGCGCGGTCACGGGACAGACCACCGGGGCCAAGGGCCGACAGGCGGCGCTTGTGGGTCAGGCCCGACAGCGGGTTGTTCTGGTCCATGAACTGCGACAGCTGGGAGGTTCCGAAGAACTCCTTGATGGCTGCAACCACGGGGCGGATGTTGATCAGGGTCTGCGGCGTGATGGCCTCGACGTCCTGGGTGGTCATACGCTCGCGGACAACGCGCTCCATACGGGACAGGCCGGTGCGGACCTGGTTCTCGATGAGCTCGCCCACGGCGCGGATGCGGCGGTTGCCGAAGTGGTCGATGTCGTCGATTTCGACGCGCAAGTCCACTTCCTGGCCATCGCGGGTGCCCTTGATGGTCTTCTCGCCGGCGTGCAGCGCGACGAGGAACTTGATCATGGCAACGATGTCTTCAACGTGCAGAACCGAAGCTTCCTTGTCGCCAAGGGAGCGGTCGATGCCCAGCTTGCGGTTGATCTTGTAGCGGCCAACCTTGGCCAGATCATAGCGCTTGGAGTTGAAGTACAGGTTGTCCAGCAGGGACTGGGCAGCCTCGACGGTGGGCGGCTCGCCCGGACGCAGCTTGCGGTAGATGTCCAGCAGGGCGTCTTCGCGGGTTTCGGTGGCGTCCTTCTCCAGGGTTGCCCGCATGGAGTCGTACTGGCCGAACTCTTCGAGGATCTGGCCTTCGGTCCAGCCAAGTGCCTTCAGCAGGACGGTGACGGACTGCTTGCGCTTGCGGTCGAGGCGGACACCGACCTGGTCGCGCTTATCGATTTCGAGTTCGAACCAGGCACCGCGGGACGGGATGATCTTGGCGGTGAAGATGTCCTTGTCGCTGGTCTTGTCAGCGGCACGCTCGAAGTAGGCGCCCGGCGAACGGACCAGCTGGGAGACGACGACACGCTCGGTGCCGTTGACGACGAAGGTGCCCTTCTCGGTCATCAGCGGGAAGTCACCCATAAACACGGTCTGCTGCTTGATTTCGCCCGTGTTGTTGTTCATGAACTCGGCCTTGACGTACAGCGGAGCCGAGTAGGTGGCGTCCCGGTCCTTGCACTCAGCCATGGTGTACTTGGGGTCAGCGAACTCCGGATCGGAGAAGCTCAGGGACATGGTGCCCTGGAAATCCTCGATCGGGGAGATCTCTTCGAAGATGTCCGACAGGCCGGACGTGGTGGCGACGCTGAGATCGTTTTCTTCGACAGCCTTTGCCACGCGTGCCTGCCAGCGCTCATTGCCGACCAGCCAGTCAAAGCTGTCCGTCTGCAGGGCAAGCAGATTCGGAACGTCAAGAGGTTCGTGAATCTTTGCGAATGAGAGCCGGCGAGTGGCACCATCAGTGCTGTCGGCAGTGTTAGCGGTTTCGTTATTAGAGGTGCTCGAGGCGACCAAGAGGGATCCTTCCACAGACCTTCAGGCGTTTTCAGATCTCCCCCGCTGTGCACCCTGCGAAGTGACTCCGCAGCGCTACCATCCGGTTCCGCTATATGACCCGGGACCCGAAACTAGCTATGCTGTGACCGTTGTTACGGCACGTTGATTGCCAGCTGCCGGGCGAAGCCCACCGCTATATGAAGGCTGAAGGTAAACAGGGAAGACGCAAATATCTACGATACGGCAAAACAACCTTCGTTGTCTACCCCACATCCGGTCGGATTGCAAGCACCGGATATCCGGCTCCCAGCACAGGCCTCCCGGGCCCCCGAGGTCAAAGCCGGAGCGTTACACCGGCCGCAGTGCACGCCGCGGAGTTGGCGAAGACGGCATCCCTGACTGCGTCCTGGGATTCCTTCGCCGGCTTGCCGCTGGACTCCGCTGCCGAGGACTTGTCCAGCGCCAGCAGGCCGAGGGAACTGAACAGTCCCCGAAGGTCACCGGACACCGTGTCCTTTGCGTCCTGGGCCTTCAGGTACACGTCCTCGTAGCCGTTGGAGTCGGTGGGCGACACGGCGCCATAGTCCGCCACCAGCTTGTTGAAGAGCTCGCAGGCTTCCCGGGTGGCGGCCGCGTTGGCGCCCTGGCTTGCCGTGCCGGTACCTGAAGGGCTGCTGCCCTTCGTTTCGAGGGCCGGGGCCGAAGAAGACGGGCCGGCCTGGGACGATTCCGCCGGGGCGGGCGTGGACACGGAGCAGCCTGCCAGCGCGCAGCCTGCGACTACCGCGACCGCTGCCGTTATCACTGTCTTCTTCACGATCCCCACTCCGTCCGTCCCGCCTGCCGGCCGGTTTCCCCGCAAAGCGCGTCCCCCGCAAGCCTCGCCATCCACCCTACGCAAGCGGCCGCCGTCGTGCACAATGCGCCATTGGGGACCGCTCCCCGGCCAGGAATGCACATAGGCCGGAATGCACATAGGCGTTCCAGCGTTTGAATAGATGGGTGACCAGGCTCACGATAGCCTTGGTGGCCTACACCGGAACCGGATTGAAAGTGGTAACCATGGTCAACTCTCCTGACAGCAGCGACGTTGTCATCCTCGGGGCGGCACGGACTCCGCAGGGCCGGATCAACGGCCAGCTCTCAAGCCTCACGGCAGTGGACCTCGGTGCCCACGCCATCAAGGCCGCGCTGGAAGGCAGCGGCGTGGAGGCCGCCGACGTGGAGGCGGTCATCATGGGGCAGGTGCTCCAGGCGGGCGCCGGACAGAACCCCGCACGGCAGAGCGCCATCGGCGCCGGCATCGGATGGAACGTCCCGGCGGTAACGGTCAACAAGGTGTGCCTTTCCGGCCTGACCGCGGTGATCGACGCCGCCCGGATGATCCGCGCCGGCGAGGCCGCGGTGGTGGTGGCAGGCGGGCAGGAGTCGATGAGCCGGGCCCCGCACCTGCTGCCCGGATCGCGCCAGGGCTGGACCTACGGATCCATCCAGGCGCTGGACGCTGCCGCCCACGACGGCCTGACCGACGCCTTTGACGGACAGTCCATGGGCCTGTCCACCGAGACGCGGAACCTCACGCTGGGCATTGACCGCACGTCGCAGGACAACGTAGCGGCCCAGTCGCACCAGCGCGCGGCGCTTGCGGCAAAGAACGGAACGTTCGACGGCGAGATCGCACCTGTCAGCGTCAAGCAGCGCAAGGGCGATCCGCTGGTAGTTGATACAGATGAAGGCGTCCGCCCCAATACGTCGGTGGAGTCGCTGGCCCGCCTGCGCGCGGCCTTCGTCACCGACGGCACCATCACGGCAGGCAACTCCTCTCCCCTGTCGGACGGGGCTGCCGCCTTGGTCCTCGCGTCCCGCGGCTACGCGGAGGAGCACGGGCTGGAGTACCTGGCGGTGGTGGGAAAGCCCGGGCAGGTTGCCGGTCCTGACAATTCCCTGCACTCGCAGCCCTCGAACGCCATCATGAATGCCCTTGGCAAGGCCGGCTGGAGCACCTCCGACCTTGACTTCATCGAGATCAACGAGGCCTTCGGCTCCGTTGCCGTCCAGTCCCTCAAGGACCTGGACTACCCCCTGGAAAAGTGCAACATCCACGGCGGTGCCATCGCACTGGGGCACCCCATCGGCGCCTCCGGAGCCCGACTGGCCGCCCATGCCGCCCATGAGCTGAAGCGGCGCGGAACCGGCAAGGCTGCCGTATCCCTTTGCGGCGGGGGCGGGCAGGGCGAGGCCCTCCTGCTGTACCGCGACTGATGGCGGGCGCATCCGGAAGCCGAGCGGACGGCGTTGGACAGGAACGGTTCCTGGCCGACGCCGAAGCCCGTGGCCTGCAGGTCGAGGTGGTGGAGCGGCCCGCAGCGAAGAGCCTCGAAGAGGCCGCGGGCATCTTGGGCATCACCCCGGCGGACATCGTCAAATCCCTGGTGGTCAAGCACAAGGACGGGACCTTCCTGTTCGCCCTGATCCCGGGCGACCGGCAGATCTCCTGGCCCAAGCTGCGCACACTGGTTGGCGTGAACAAGCTGTCGCTTCCACCGGCCGAAACGGCGCTGGAGGCGACTGGCTACGAGCGCGGAACCATCACGCCCCTGGGCAGCACCACCGCATGGCCCGTCTACGCGGATGCCACCATCACCGGACGCCGCATCTCCATGGGGGCCGGCGCCCACGGCTACAGTGCCTTTGTCGATGCCGACGCGCTGACCGCCGCCCTGGGTGCCGTGGTGGCTGACATCAGCGAGCCCGGCTAGCGCCGAAACCGGGTTAAAGCAGGAAACCCCGCCCAACTGCTTCGCAGTGGGCGGGGTTTCCGAAGGAAAAGGCGTTGTTACTTGAGGGTAACGGTGGCGCCTGCAGCCTCGAGCTGCTCCTTGGCCTTCTCGGCAGCTTCCTTGTTGGCGCCTTCGAGGACAGCCTTGGGGGCGCTGTCAACCAGGTCCTTGGCTTCCTTGAGGCCGAGGGAGGTGATGGCGCGAACTTCCTTGATGACTGCGATCTTCTTGTCACCGGCAGATTCGAGGATGACGTCGAAGTCGGTCTTCTCTTCAACCTCTTCAGCAGCTCCGCCACCGGCGGGGCCGGCAACGGCTACAGCAGCAGCGGTAACTTCGAAGGTCTCTTCGAAGAGCTTGACGAACTCGGAGAGCTCGATGATGGTCAGTTCCTTGAAAGCTTCAATGAGCTCTTCGTTGCTGAGCTTCGCCATGGTAGGCGTCCTTCCTGTTGTGGTGCCGGAACGGCGCGGGGCCGCACCAACACCGGAGTCTGGTGGGGGTAAGAGAATTAGTTCTCTTCGGCAGCGGGAGCTTCAGCGGGAGCTTCAGCTTCAGCGGCAGGAGCTTCTTCAGCGGCGGGCGCTTCGGCAGCTGCCGGTGCACCGTTCTCTTCTTCAAGCTTGAGGCGCAGTGCGTCGATGATGCGTGCAGCTGCGGCGGCAGGGGCCTTGAGGACGCCTGCAACCTTGGCGAGCTGCAGCTCGCGGGACTCGAGGGCAGCCAGTGCGGCAACCTCGCTGGCGTCCAGCGCCTTGCCCTCGAAGTAACCGGTCTTGATGACCAGCTGCTTGTTGGCCTTGGCAAAATCCGTCAGGCTCTTGGCAGCGGCAACTGCGTCACCCTTGATGAACGCGATTGCAGTGGGGCCGGCAAGCTGGCCGTCGAATGCTTCGACGCCGGCTTCCTTGGCTGCAATGGCGGTCAGGGTGTTCTTGACGACCGCGAACTTGGTGTCCTGGCCGAGAGAAACACGCAGCTGCTTGAGCTGTGCAACGGTGAGCCCGCGGTATTCGGTCAGGACAGCGGCGTTCGATTCCTTGAAATCGTTAGTGATCTCAGCTACTGCTGAAACCTTGGTAGGCGTTGCCATAACCCTCCTTCCGGGGATAGTGCCGGTATTCGACGGTCCCCGCTCAAGAGAGCTAAAACTAAAAACGCCCCGCGCAGATGCACGGGGCTTGGCTCAACACGGCTTTACCGCGGAGCTTTGCTTCGTTCACCTGCGCCGGCCGCCCTGCGTTGAGGGTCCTTCGTCCGGAAAGCCACTGTGGTCCCCAGCGCACGACTACAGAGTTGAGCCATGTTCAGGAGAGTGGATTTCCAACAACCGACGGTCTTTGGTACCCCCAGCTTACGCGAGGCGCCGCCCGTCCGCCAAATCGGCGCTCAACTGGTGCTGGTTCGCAGGGTTGGAAGCTCTTTTTGCCAGATTCCCGTTACCCCCGCCGTCCGGAAACCGAGCTGCTTGTTGACCGTCAGGAGGTACCGGTTCTCCGGCGCATTCCAGGTGTAAATAATGCGTGCATCCGGGAACTGCTCGCTGAGCCGTTCCATATTGGCCACCTTGATCAGCAGGCCCAGCTTGTTGCCGCGGTGCTCCTGCAGGATCAGGGTATCGTCCTGGAACACGACGTCCGCCCGGTGCGCCAGCACCGTGATGGTGGTCAGTCCCACCAGCGTTCCCGTGGCGATGTGCTCCACGGCGGTGACCACCGTCCGCCTCCCCTGCGCGATGGCGACGTCCTCCGCCTCCCGGAGGATGCCGGCGTCGAACACCATGTCCTGCTCAATCGGCGCATCCAGCGACGGGTCAACGTCCACTCCGGCCTGGTTTTCAAGGGCCGCCACGGCCTCCAGCCAGCGTTCCGGGCAACGGTCCGTCCAGTGGTGCAACCGGTACCTGCCGTTGTTGGCCTCCTCCGCTTCGGCCTGGAGGTCAGCCACCAGCTTGGTGTCCAGGGGCAGGAGGCAGGAGCTGAACTGCTCGATGTGCTGCAGTGTGTATCCGGTCTTCCGGGCGAACTCCACTTCCCGGCTCTCCAGCGGCACGAACCCCTGGCCTGACCCGGGGACAAGCTGGGCCTGCTCGAACTCGTGCAGTGACGCGCCGGGGTGGTTGGTGTCCACCAGGATCATGGTGCGGCCTTCGCCCCGGGCCAGGTGTTCGGCCGCCTCCAGCAGCCGGCGCCCCACCCCCTGCCGCTGGTACTCCGGCAGGATGTCCAGGGTGAGCTCGGCCAGGTTGAGGTGGTCGGTCAGGGGCAACGCGATGTCCACCGTACCTACGATGGCGCCGTCCACCTTTGCCACCAGGATCAGCTGGCGCTCATACGGGTCCGCGAACTCCAGCAGCTTCTCGAGCGGACCGTAGGCGAGATCGTCACTTCCCCAGGTCTGCATCCGCACTTTGCGGCCCACTTCCACGGCCGCCAGGAAGTCGGCAGCGTCCGGGGTGTCCAGTGAGTCAGGAATCCAGAGCTGCTCGATCTTAACGTCTATTGCCATTCGGGCATCATCCCAGCCGTTTGTGCCACTCACCTTCATAGCCAGCAGGCTTGAATCCAAGTGCGGTATTTATCGCCAGCATATGCTGGTTTCCGCTGGCATTCCATGCCGGGACCGAGCGCGCCGACGGCCCTTTTTCTCCCCGGGCAGACGGACGGACGACGGCGGCAATCACCATCAAAGGGTCCAAAAAGAAGACCGTCCCGGCGCTGTTGCGCCGGGACGGTCTTCGGGTGCTCCGGAATCAGTCCAGGGCGGGAACTTCAATCAAGGACTACGCCTCGGTGAGCACCTTGGTGACGTTGGGGTCCACGGAGATGCCCGGGCCGAACGTGGTGGCCACGGTGGCCTTCTGGATGTAGCGGCCCTTGGCAGCGGACGGCTTGAGGCGAAGAACCTCTTCCAGGGCTGCTGCGTAGTTCTCGGCCAGCTTCGCGGTGTCGAAGGAAACCTTGCCGATAATGAAGTGCAGGTTGGAGTGCTTGTCGACGCGGAAGTCGATCTTGCCACCTTTGATGTCGTTGACGGCCTTGGTGACATCGGGAGTCACGGTGCCCGTCTTCGGGTTCGGCATCAGGTTACGCGGACCCAGGACCTTACCGAGGCGGCCAACCTTGCCCATGAGGTCAGGGGTGGCAACGGCTGCGTCGAAGTCGGTCCAGCCACCGGCGATCTTTTCGATCAGGTCGTCGGAGCCAACGAAGTCGGCGCCGGCTGCGATTGCGGCCTCTGCCTTGTCGCCCGTGGCGAAGACCAGGACGCGGGCGGTCTTACCGGTGCCGTGGGGCAGGTTGACGGTGCCGCGGACCATCTGGTCAGCCTTGCGGGGGTCGACGCCGAGGCGGAAAGCAACCTCAACGGTGGCGTCGAACTTGGACGGGTTGGTGTCCTTAGCCAGCGTTACTGCCTCGAGCGGTGCGTAGTGCTTGGTTGCATCGATCTTGGCGGCTGCTGCCTCATATGCTTTGCTGCGCTTTGCCATGCTGCTTGTTTCTCCTTGTGCAGTTGTGGTCTGCGGACCGCGCTGGGCCCTGCCACAGTCGCCCAATCCGGTTCGTTATCCGGCCGGATGGCCAACATTTGAATTTTGTTGGTGCCGGTTTCCCGGCGGTGCCGCCCGTCGTCGTCAATTACCTGACGCTGGACAGCGGTAAGGGCTACTAGCCCTCGACGGTGATGCCCATGGAGCGGGCGGTGCCGGCGATGATCTTCGCTGCGCCTTCGAGGCTGGTGGCGTTGAGGTCTTCCATCTTGGTGGAGGCGATCTCGTTGACCTGGGCCTGGGTCAGCTTGGCAACCTTGACGGTGTGCGGGGTGGATGAACCCTTGGCAACGCCTGCAGCCTTCTTGATGAGCTCTGCAGCCGGCGGGGTCTTGGTAATGAACGTGAAGGAGCGGTCCTCGTAGACCGTGATTTCCACGGGGATGACGTTTCCGCGCTGGGCTTCCGTTGCAGCGTTGTACGCCTTGCAGAATTCCATGATGTTGACACCGTGCTGGCCAAGCGCAGGACCGATCGGCGGGGCCGGGTTGGCGGCACCTGCCTGGATCTGCAGCTTGATGAGGCCGGTGACCTTCTTCTTGGGAGCCAATGTAGGGTCCTTCTCTCAATAACGTCCTGGGGCACAGGAGCGTGCCTCAGGTTTTTGGCCGCCATGGCAAGGCGGCCGGCCGTTCCGGTGCCGCTAAGCGGGCGGCGCCGGGACGAATTCTAGGATTCTCAGATCTTGGTGACCTGGTTGAACGCGAGGGTGACAGGCGTTTCGCGCTCGAAGATGGAGACCAGCACCACGAGGGTCTGGGACTCGGGCTTGATCTCGGAGATCGTGGCGGGAAGGGTCTCGAACGGGCCTTCCTTGACGATGACGGACTCGCCGACCTCGAAGTCCACGGCCACGGGAGCCTGGTTCTGCTTGTTGACCGGCTTGCCCTTCTCGGCCTGCTCTTCTTCGAAGACAGGAGCGAGCATGGAGAAGACCTCGTCCAGGCGCAGCGGGACCGGGTTGTGTGCGTTGCCGACGAAGCCGGTGACGCCCGGGGTGTGCCGGACGGCGCCCCAGGAAGCGTCGGTCAGGTCCATGCGGACCAGGACGTAGCCGGGGATGCGGACGCGGTTGATCACCTTGCGCTGGGCGTTCTTGATCTCCACGACTTCTTCCATGGGAACCTGGATTTCGAAGATGTAATCTTCCATGTCCAGGGTCTGGATGCGGGTTTCAAGGTTGGCCTTTACGCGGTTTTCGTAACCGGCGTAGGAGTGGATGACGTACCAGTCACCTTCCTGGCGGCGCAGCTTGGCCTTGAATTCCTCGGCCGGGTCTGCAGCTGCAGTGGCGGCCGCGGCGGCAAGGGCGTCGGTCTCTTCGTCGCCGGCTTCTGCGTCTGCGTCGGCAACGTCGGAGGCGGCGTCGTCGGATTCGGGCGCGGAGGACTCAACCTCGGACTCTTCGCCGGCTTCTGCCGTGACGTCCGGGGATTCTTCCAGCCCAGTCTCGGTTACCTCGAGCTCCTGCTCAGACACTTGGTCTCCTGCTTCCTCATTGCCTAACATGCCTATTTAAATGGCTCAATTCCGCACACCGGTGCATCCTTCCCGGTTTCCCGGGCGGAACACGCGGCCTGCGGACCGTGCAGCCTTAGCTGTCCTTGGAGCCGGTACCGCCGAAGATCCAGCTGACAGCGGTTCCAAAACCTATGTCCAGCAGGCTGACGATGACCATCATGATGGCCACGAACACCAGCACCACGAGCGTGTAGTTGATCAGTTCCTTGCGGGTGGGGGCAACGACCTTCTTCAGTTCGCCGATGATCTGGCGGACGAAAAGTGCAATGCGGGCGAAGAAGCTTGCCTTGGCTTCCTTCTTAGCTGGGCGGCCCTTGGAGCTGCTGGCAGCTGTTTCGGTCACCTGGTCCTCGCTCATCTTTGCAATGGTGGATTACCCGGCCCTGATCAGAACCATGGTTGCTGCGCCTGTTCCGGGCTTTCGCCCGGAACAGCTTGCGCAGGGCAGACAGGACTCGAACCTGCAACCTGCGGTTTTGGAGACCGCTGCGCTACCAATTGCGCCACTACCCTATGGAGTGAATGCCACTCTTTGACGACCCAACACCAGTTCGAACTGGGGCACACGTCATCATCCGTGTTTCAACACCGGTGAACCAGTCTACGCAAGAACTTCGCGTAGGTAAAACCAGCCCGTTCCGGCCCGTCCGAACCACCGGCCTGAAACCTGCTGCGCGGGGCAGTCATAAATCAAAACCGGCACCCCGGAGGGTCCGGTGAACAGCATAGAGTAGAAATCGTCGAATCCACATTCCAGCCTCCGGGCTGCAAGCGAAGAACGGACCTGCCATGTCTGCCGCCCGCGTTTCCCAACGCATTTCCGCCATTGCCGAATCCGCAACCCTGGCCGTTGATGCCAAGGCCAAGGCGCTGAAGGCAGCTGGCCGGCCGGTGATTGGCTTCGGTGCGGGCGAACCGGACTTCCCCACCCCGGACTACATCGTCCAGGCAGCCATTGAGGCTGCGGGCCAACCCAAGTTCCACCGCTACTCCCCCGCCGGCGGGCTGCCCGAGCTGAAGAAGGCCATCGCCGAAAAGACCCTGCGCGATTCGGGCTACAAGGTTGACCCGTCACAGGTGCTGGTGACCAACGGCGGCAAGCAGGCCGTGTACAACACGTTCGCCACCCTGGTGGATCCGGGCGACGAAGTCCTTGTGCCTGCCCCGTTCTGGACCACCTACCCGGAAGCCATCCGGCTTGCCGGCGGCGTCCCCGTGGAGGTCTTCGCCGGTCCGGAACAGGACTACCTGGTGACGGTCGACCAGCTCGAAGCAGCCGTGACTGACCGCACCAAGATCCTGCTGTTCGTCTCGCCGTCGAACCCAACGGGCGCTGTCTACTCCCCGGAACAGGTGGCGGAGATTGGCAAATGGGCCGCCGCCAAGGGCCTGTGGGTGGTCACGGACGAGATCTACGAGCACCTGACCTACGACGGCGTCCCCTTTACCTCCATCGCCACCGCTGCCCCGGAACTGGGCGACAAGGTGGTCATCCTCAATGGCGTGGCCAAGACTTATGCCATGACCGGCTGGCGCGTGGGCTGGATGATCGGCCCCACCGACGTCATCAAGGCGGCCACCAACCTGCAGTCGCACGCCACCTCCAACGTGTCCAACATCATGCAGATAGCCGCCCTCGCCGCTGTCTCCGGGCCGCTGACCGCCGTCGACGAGATGAAGGTGGCCTTCGACCGCCGACGCAAGGCCATCGTCGCCGGCCTGAACGCGATCGAGGGAGTGGAATGCCCGACGCCGAAGGGCGCCTTCTACGTGTACGCGGACGTCCGCGCGCTGCTGGGCAAGGAATTCCCGACGGCGTCCGGCACCGCCACGCCGCAGACCTCCGCCGAGCTGGCCTCGCTGATCCTCGACGAGGTTGAGGTGGCAGTGGTTCCGGGCGAGGCCTTCGGACCCTCCGGCTTCCTGCGCCTGTCCTACGCTCTGGGCGACGACGACCTCGCCACCGGTGTGCAGCGCCTGCAGGACTTCCTCGGCAAGGCACAGTAGGACGCCCGCTCACTTTTGGCAGGGACAAACCAAACGCCCGCTCACTTTCTTGGGGAAAGTGAGCGGGCGTTTGGATTTAAGCCGCCAAAGGTGATGGGGCGTTGGGAAAATGGCTGCCAAAAGTGATGGAGCAACTTTGGTTTAGAGGAGGCGGCGCTCCGCGGCCCACTTGGTCAGTTCGTGGCGGCTGGAGAGCTGGAGCTTGCGCAGCACTGCTGACACGTGGGTTTCCACGGTCTTGATGCTGATGAAGAGTTCCTTGGCCACTTCCTTGTAGCTGTAACCGCGGGCTATGAGCCGCATCACCTCGAGTTCGCGGGCGGAGAGCTTGTCCAGTTCATCGTCGGCGATGTCCGCCGGGGCGGTTCCGAAGGCGTCCAGGACGAACCCGGCAAGGCGGGGCGAAAAGACGGCATCGCCGCCGGCCACGCGGAACACGGCGTCTGTGATCTCGGCGCCGGAGATGGTCTTGGTGACGTAGCCCCGGGCACCGGCGCGGATCACGGCCACCACGTCCTCGGCCGCATCGGAGACGCTCAGGGCCAGGAAGCGCGTGGTGGACAGCAATGCCGCGGAACCGGCGATGACTTCCCGGCCGCCGCCGCCAAGGCCGCCGGGCAGGTGTACGTCCAGGAGGACGACGTCGGGCCGCTGTTCCGCGATCACGGCGATGGCCTGTTCAACAGTGGCGGCCTCCCCCACCACCTGGATGCTGGCGTCGAGGTCGGCTTTCAGGCCGGACCGGAAGATGGCATGGTCATCCACGATGACCACCCGCACGGAATTAGCGGGGCGGCCGCTTCCGGCACCTGTCCCGGGTGCACCTGTCCCCTGGGTCGTGTTCATGATTTCCCTTCCGCATGTTCTGCTGCAGCCGGCAGCTTGAGCCGGACCTCGGTGCCGTCCCCCGTGCTGAGGATGGCAGCCGAACCACCGTGGCGTTTCATCCTGCCAACAATCGATTCCCGCACACCGAGCCGGTCCGCCGGTACGTCGCCCAGCTCGAAGCCGGGCCCCCTGTCCTTGATGAAGATCTCTGCCTGCCCGTCCGAAGCCTCAAGGTAGACCGAGACGGTGCCGCCGCCGTGGCGTGACGCGTTGAGCATAGCCTCGCGGCTGGCCTGGACCAGGGCTTCGTGTGCCTCCGTCATGGCCGCATCACCAACGGTGACCACCTCCACGGCGTTGCCCAGCAGGTCCTCCACCTCGGCGGCAACCGCCTTGATGCGGTCTGAGAGTTGCCCGCTTTCGCGGCCCGGGTCCTGGAACAGCCAGCCCCGCAGCTCACGTTCCTGGGCGCGGGCCAGGCGGACGACGTCGTGCTCATTCCCCGCCCGCCGCTGGATCAGGGCGAGCGTCTGCAGCACGGAATCGTGGAGATGGGCAGCGATCTCCGCCCGTTCCGTCTCCCGGATCCTGCCGGCCCGCTCAGCCTCCAGGTCGCGCCAGAACTTCAGCGCCCACGGCAGCAGGACCAGCACCACCCCGCCCAGCACGGCCACGGAGGCAAGCAGCGCGAGCCACGTCTGTTCCCACGATCCGGAGCCGGAGACCATCACCAGCACGCCGGCCACCACCAGGGCCAGTCCGGCGGCGAGCCGCCCCCATCCGCCGGCTTGGTCCGCCTTGGTCTTGTCCACCAGTCCGGCGCGCCGGGTTTCGTCCAGTTGCATCCAGGCGATGGAGGCGCCGCCCAGAACGGCGGCGGCGGGGATCAGCGTGCCGAGGGAGACGTCCACGCCCAGCAGCTGGGCAATCATGATTCCGGCCACCAGCAGGAGCCCGCAGCCCAGGAGGATTTCCTTGCCGTACCGCATGCCGCGCACCCGGAACCATGGTGGGGCGGCGGATGCCGGGCCGTCAGGGACGGAACCGTCGGCTCCTGTTGGCGTCCCGGCGTCGGGCGCTGCTCCCTGCGCCGGATAGCCCGGGGTGGCCGGGCCCTGAATCGGCTGGCCCGGCATTGGCTGGCTTACGGCCGGGGCAATGGGCGACGCCGGGCGGCGGGCATTGCGGCGGGCGGCCTCATCCGCCGTGGGAACCATGATCCACAGCCACGCGTAGAAGACCAGGCCTGCACCGCCAGCGAAGGAGGCGAGAACCATGCCCAACCGGACGTTCTTGACCGGCCAGCCCAGGTGAGCGGCCAGGCCCGAACACACCCCGGCGATGACACGGTCGCTGCTCCGTGCCAGGGGCGGGCGTGCCGGGAGGGTTGTCATGGATCAATCCAAGCACGGATCAGGGTGGCCCGGACCGCATCCGGCCTGTTCCCGGGGACAGCTCAGGGACGGTTCAGGGTTTCCCCCAGTAGAGCGGCAACCGGCCCGGACGGGAGGATCGAGGTATGAACTCGCAGACTCCCTCCCCCGACGACGAACACCCTGCCGAACCTCTCCCTGAAGGGCCGCGAGGTACGGGCAGCGAGCGGCCCACCGAGCCGCTGGCATCTTCCGATTCGACGCCCCCTGCGCCTGCGCCGGATCCCTCCGCTGGAGATAGTGCAGGTTCGGGCCCTGGTGCTGATGTGAACCCCGGCGCTGCTCCCGGCAACGGATACGCCTTCCAAAACAGCCCGCCTCCAGCCCCTTCCACGGACTTCTTCGGCTGGATCCGCAGTCACGGTATCTACCGGGGCAACGACCGGTGGATCGGCGGCGTGTGCAGCGGCATCGCCCACCGGCTGAATGTGGACCCCATCATCATCCGCGGCGTCTTCATCGTCCTGACCCTCTTGGCCGGCATCGGCGTACTGCTCTACGGCCTGGCATGGGCCTTCCTTCCGGAGCCGGATGGCAGGATCCACGTGCAGGAAGCCGGCGCCGGGCGCTGGTCAAGCGGCATGACGGGCTCCCTGATCGCCACCGTCCTGGGACTAACGGGCCTGGGTGGAGGGTTCTGGGGGTGGAGCCACAACGGGCTGAGCGGCCTGCTGTGGACCGTCTTCTGGGTGGGCGGCGCGATCTACCTGGTCTACTACCTCTCCCAGCGCAACAAGGCCCACCCCACTGTGGCCGGCCACGGACCAGTCCACGGTACGACCCACCCCATGGGACACTCCGGCAGGGGCTACACGTCATCCTTCTCCGCCGGCACGGTTCCGGCACCGGCACCTGGCCAACCTTCGGCGTCCGGCAGCGGTGCGCCTACCTACGGCGGGGCGCCTACCTATGGCAGTGCGCCCACCTATCCCGGTGGCACGGGGTCCAGCCAAGGCGGCTACGGCACCACAGGCGCGGGAACCGGCAGCGGGTATGCCGGCACCGTTCCCCCGGGCAGGGTCCCCGGCGCAGGTGCACCCGGCGGTGGCTCACCGGGCGGCCCCGGCAGCGGAGTACCCGGCGGAAGCAGCTACCCCGCCCCGTGGGTCCCGCCGCGGCCGCCAAAGCCCCGGCCGTCCGGTCCCGGCGCCCCGGCCGTCGCCATCGCAACCGGCTGCGCCCTGCTGGTGGGCGGCGGGCTCAAGGCACTGGACGCCGCCAACCTCATCCACCTGGGCGGGTCCGCAAACGCCATTGTGTGGGCCAGCGCGGCCGCGGTCCTGGGCCTGGGCATCCTGGTGGCGGGCTTCCGCGGCCGGACCGCGGGCATCCTAAGCCTCTTCGCCGTCATCGCCCTTGTTACCGGTGGCGTCTACAACACGGTGGACGACGGCCGGATGCGCTTCCAGCAGGTGGACTGGAACCCGGCAAGCATCGAAGAGGCGCGCGGGGGCATCGACATCACCGCTGGCCGCGGAACCGTGGACCTCACGGGCCTCTCCCCAACCGCCCCCCTGACGTCCGACGTCGTGGTTCCCCTGGACATCACCGCCAGCAACGTGACCGTGGTGATCCCGCAGAACCTGCCCGTTGATATCAAGGCGGACATGACCATGGGCAACCTGAACGAAGGAAGCGGCCAGCGCGGCGGCACCACCACCCGCGAAAGCAGCTACAACACGGACAGGCCGGGCAACCGCCTGGTGGTGCAGATCGACGGCACCTTCAGCAACGTCACCATCCAGGAAGGGAACTGACATGGACAGCAGCAACATCACGACGACGGAACCGGGCACCGGGGGCCCGGCACCTGCCAGGGTGGGAACGGTGGTGTGGGGACTGATCGTCCTGGCACTGGCGGCACTGATCATCGTGGCGCAACTGGGCATCGTCACCCTCAACGGCACCTACGTCCTGATCGGCCTCATGATCGGGGCGGGCGTGGCCTTGGTGGTGGGCGGCCTGCTCTCCGCGCGGAAACGTGACAACGAACCAACTACAGGGAAGTCTTGAACCATGGATAAGTTCTTCAGCATTGTCAGGGGCTTTGGCCTGAAGCGCGGCCCGCAGCGCTGGCTTGGCGGGGTGCTGGGTGGCATCGCGGCGCAGCTAAACGTTGACGTAGCCTACGTGCGCATCGCGTTCCTGCTGTTCTGCCTGCTCCCCGGACCCGCCGTGATCTTCTACCTCCTGGCATGGATCATCATTCCGGACCAGCGCAACGAGATCCTGCTCCAGACGTTCCTGGACCGCCGGTCGCTCAACCGGCCCTGACCAGCCCCTGACCCGGCGCTGAAACAGACCCGGCTTCCACCGACCGGACCAAGGCCCGTGCCTGACGCGGATGTTCCGCCCAGGCAGGGGCCTTTCGCTGTTCTCCGGTTCTTGACAGCGCACCCTTATGTAACCGGTTTGTGTCGTACCCCACACACCCCACTACACTTCTAGGTGAGCTCAGCGTGGCGCTCTGCCTGTAAACCTTCTCCCAGGATTTGAGCCGAACATGAAAATTGGAATCCTCACCAGCGGTGGCGACTGCCCCGGATTGAACGCCGTCATCCGAGGCGCGGTGCTGAAAGGCATCGCCGTCCATGGCCAGGAATTCGTCGGCTTCCGCGATGGCTGGCGCGGCGTGGTGGAGGGCGACATCATCGACATCCCCCGCACCATGGTCCGCGGCATCGCCAAGCAGGGCGGCACCATTTTGGGCACCTCCCGCACCAACCCGTTCGAAAACGGTGGCGGCCCCGAGGCCATCAAGGCCCATATGGACCGGCTGGGCATCGACGCGATCATCGCCATCGGTGGTGAGGGAACCCTGGCTGCCGCCAAGCGCCTGACCGACGCCGGCCTGAAGATCGTCGGCGTCCCCAAGACGGTGGACAACGACCTCGACGCCACCGACTACACCTTCGGTTTCGACACCGCAGTCCAGATTGCCACCGAGGCCATCGACCGCCTACGCACCACCGGTGAATCGCACCACCGCTGCATGATCGCCGAAGTGATGGGCCGGCACGTGGGCTGGATCGCCTTGCATGCCGGCATGGCCGCCGGCGCCCACGCCATCCTTATCCCGGAGCAGAAGATCAGCATCGAGCAGATCACCGAATGGGTCAAGGAAGCCCAGCACCGTGGCCGTGCGCCCTTGGTGGTGGTGGCCGAAGGATTCGTGCCGGAACACATGGAGAGCCCGCACTCCGAGCGCGGCCTGGACACCTTCGGCCGGCCCCGCCTGGGCGGCATCGCCGACCAGCTTGCCCCCGAACTCGAAGCCCGAACCGGCATCGAAACCCGCGCCACCATCCTGGGCCACATCCAGCGCGGCGGCGTCCCGTCCGCCTTCGACCGTGTCCTCGCGACCCGGTTGGGCATGGCCGCCATCGACTCCGTGGTGGAGGGCTACTGGGGCACCATGGTGGCGCTCAAGGGCACCGACATCCGCCACGTGGCCTTCGAGGAAGCGCTGGGCCAGCTCAAGACCGTCCCGCAAAACCGGTACGACGAAGCTGCAGTCCTGTTCGGTTAGGCCTGTCCGTTCGGCTAAGCCCCCCGGGCCGCCCTAGGCTGGGACCATGACACTCGATCCCGGCTCTGCGGCCATTATCCAGCTTGCTTGGGCGCGCCGGCTGGGCCTTGACGACGACGCTTTCGGTGACGCTTTGGCGTCCGGGAAAAGGATTGTCCGCGCCGACGAATCGTGCCGCACCGTGGAGTTCGTGCGGTTGTTCGGGAGTTCTGCGCTGGTGGGCCCGCAGAGCGTGATCGATGCCGCTGCGGACATCCCTGATGAACAAATGGCCCACCACGTCACGCTCCTGAAACTGACCAGGGAACGCGGCGGCCACGGGCTGGGTGCAGCTGCCCTGTTCTTCGCGGACGACCTGCCGCTTCAGCAGCCGTCCGAGGAACTGACCGTCTCGCACGGCAACCCCGAGGCGATCGAGCTGGAAGGACGCTGCCCGCCGGACGACGTCAACGAAGTGGGCCTTTCCGACCTGGAGAACCGCTTCACCATCGTGCATCAGCTGGACGGCAGGCGGGTGCCCCTGGCCTGCGGTGCCTACGGGGAATGGGAAGGCCTGCTGGCCAACATGGGCGTGCTGGTGGATCCTGAGTGGCGCCGCCGGGGCCTGGGCGCACTGGCTGGGTCCATCGCGGCCCACGAGGCACTCGCCGCCGGGCTGACCTTGCAATGGCGCGCGGATGTCAGCAGCACCGGATGCCTGGCACTTGCCCGGAAACTCGGCCTCTCAGCCGGCGGAATCCAGACCAGCGTCCACCTTCGCTGACGCCTGGCCACCGTCCTGGCCCTGGGCCCCGGCGCCCAGCCGGCCCTGGCTGCTCCAGCCCTGGACCGGCTGGGGCTTGGCGAAGAACAACGCAACCGCCGCCCCCACCAGGATCACCCCGGCGGGCAGCAGGATGGACTGGCCCATCGCCGTCGAAAATCCACTGTGGAGGAACTCGGGCAGCGAGCCGCCCATCGCAAGGCCTTCGCCGGCCGCCCCGCCGGGCCCTCCCTGGGGCAGCTCGGCGGCGAGCCGGGACTGGATCAGCACGGCAATGGCGGCGCTGCCCAGGACCGCGCCGATCTGGCGGGTGGTGTTGTAGACGCCTGACCCGGCGCCGGCCTGGCGCGGGGGCAGGTTCCGGGTGGCCGTGGTGCTCAGCGGAGCCCAGATGCCGGCGTTGGCGAAGCCCAGGACAGCGCTGGGGAGCAGGAACATCAGGATGGGTGTGTCGGGCTGCATCAGTGCCGAGTTCCAGAGCAGCGCCACCGCCATCAGCACCAGGCCGGTGGCCGTAATGAATTTCGGGTTGACCCGGTCCACCAGCTTGCCCACCACCGGGGCAAGTCCGCCGGAGATCAGCGCCATGGGCACCATCATGAGGGCCGATTGCGTGGGGGTGAGGCCACGGACCAGCTGGTAGTAGAAGATCAGCGGCAGGCTGAAGGCCGTCACCGTGAAGCCCACGGTGGTGATGCCGATGTTGGCGAGGGAGAAGTTCCGGTCCCGGAACAGGCCCAGCGGCAGCAGCGGCTCGCCCTTGTTGAACCGCTGCCATGCGACGAAGGCGGCCAGCACCACGATGCCGGCAATGATCAGGCCCCACACGCTGATGGGACCGGCGATGGTGCCCCAGTTGTAGGTTTCGCCCTCCTGGATGCCGAACACCAGCAGGAACAGCCCGACGGCGCTGAGCAGTACGCCGGGGATATCGAACCGGTGCGGGTGGGTGCTGAGGGCCGGCACGTTGCGCAGCGCCAGGATGAAGCCCACGACGCCGACGGGAACGTTGATGAAGAAGATCCACTCCCAGCCAAGGCCGTCCACCAGGACACCGCCGAGGATGGGGCCCACCAGGGTGGCCATGCCGGCAGTTGCGCCCCAGACGGCCATGGCTGAACCGCGGCGGTCCGGCGGGAAGATCCGGGTGATGACGGCCATGGTCTGCGGGGTCATCATCGCCGCGCCAAGGCCTTGCAGGACGCGGGCGGCAATCAGGATCCGGACATCACCGGACAGGCCACACCACAGTGAAGCGAGGGTGAAGACAACCAGGCCGGTGAGGTAGAGCTTCTTCGGACCGAACCTATCGCCCAGGCGGCCGGTGATCAGCAGCGGGACGGCGTATGCCAGCAGATAGGCGCTGGTCACCCAGATCACCGCGTTGATGTCGGCGTGCAGGCCTTCCATAATGCGGGGGTTGGCCACGGACACGATGGTGGTGTCGATCAGGATCATGAAGAACCCGATCACCAGGGACCACAACGCCGGCCAGGGCTTTTCTACGTTTTCCACTCGGTCATCCTTTTGAAGTTGTGGCTGTGCCGCGGGGGGCACGGGGTGAGGCTAGCCCAGCAGGTCCAGGATCTCCGTGCGGGCAAACATTTGCGCGGCGGCACGGGCCGACGGCGCACCGGCGTCCGGATCCGCTCCGGCGCCCAGCAGGACCCGGGCCACGTCCGTGTAACCCTTGAATGCCGCACCGGCGAGGGGTGTCTGCCCCCGGTCGTTGGCGGTGTTGGCGTCGGCCCCGTGCTGCAGGAGCAGCTCAACGGTGCCGGCGTGGCCATGGTACGCGGCCAGCATCAGCAGGGAATCCCCCGCAGCGTTCGTCATGGTGGCGGGGGCGCCGGCGTCCAGGTAGGCACCCAGCAGCGCACTGTTGCCCTCCCGCGCAGCCTGGAAGAGCGCATGCGCCAAAGCCAGCGCGTCGTCGTCGGGCCTTTCCGCTGCCTCTGTCCCAACGTGGACGGGCGTGGTGTTTTCGGTCATCAGCGTGGCCCCCTCAGGAATCCGGTCTGGCGCCCCACAACCTGGCCGGCGTCGGGGCCGACGATGAGTTCCTGGGCGGCTGGATACGGCTCGTCGCCGTCCAGGACCGTCAGTATCTCATCGGGGGCAACGGAACGCTTTATGACCGCCAGGGCCACGGGCCCCATCTCGTAGTGCTGCACCACGGAAGTCACGGTCCCTACTTTCCGCTCCCCCGCCAGGACCGGGCTGCCGGCGGCGGGCAGGGTGTGCTGCGAGCCGTCCAGCTGCAGGAAGACCAACCGGCGCGGTGGATGGCCCAGGTTGTGGACGCGGGCGATGGTTTCCTGCCCCTTGTAGCAGCCCTTGGCCAGATGCACGGCGGTGCGCAGCAGGTCCAGTTCGTGCGGAATGGTCTTGTCATCGGTTTCGGCGCCGATCCGGGGGCGCCAGGCGGCGATGCGCAGGGCCTCGGCGGCGAGCACGCCTGCCAGCGGGCGGCTGGCAACGGCGTCCTCCAGTTCGGCGGCAGGGACGAGGTACTCGAACCAGGGCCGGTCCACGCCTGGATGGTTCTCTTCGGAAACAGTTGCGTAAGAGTAGCCGCCGGCGCCCACGTGCGGCCACGGGTCCTGCCAGGCGAGGTGGCCGGACCATTCGGGCACGGCACGGGTGCTGCCCACAACGGCCCAGTCCGCCGAAACGTCGGCGATCTCCACCCGCAGCATGAACTTCATGCGGTTGAGGTACTCAGCCAGCGGCGCGGCCTCGGCGGCCTCCACGATCAGCCAGGTGGTCCCGCCGTCGTCAACCACCCGGGCGTCGAAGTCGATGCGGCCCTGGACGCTCAGGAGCAGCAGCTCGCTGGACTCGCCGGGCTTGAGGGCTGCCACCTGCTGGGAGGACAGGGTGTTGAGCCAGCTCAGCCGGTCCGGTCCGGTGACGGTAACCACGCCGCGGTGGGAAAGGTCGACGACGGCGGATCCGGCTGCGAGGGCGCGCTGCTCGCGCAGCGGCTCACCGTAGTGGGCGGCGACACCGGCGTCAGGGCCGGCGGCCTCGACGGCGCCGGGTCGCGACAACAAAGGGCTGGGCGTAGTCATATGAAGTAGAAGTCCTCACGGGTCTGCGGTATTCCGGGTTCCCTGGAATTAGGGTGGAACCCTGCTCAGGAAACGCGGTGCAGGAACGCGGAGGCGTGGGCCTCCAACCCCTTACCGGCTTCACCGCCGGTGGCAACGTCCCACCGCCACAACAGGTTGCCGTCCACCAGCCCGAAGATCCGGGTGGCCGCGCTGTAGTCCTTGGAGTGGCTGCCGCGCATCACCATGTCGGTGGTCAGCTGGATCTGCGGGCCCTTGATCTGCCCGTAGTACAGCTCCGAGATCCCGCCCGGGTGCGAAATTGACACGGAGATGTCGAAGCCGCCGTCCTTGTTCCGCAGCGCTTCCACTTCGTCGGCGCTCTTCAACACCGGCACGATGTCTGCCGGCACCAGGCCGGGACCGCCGTCGGCATCCAACTGCTTGCGCTCCAGTGCCCAGAAACCTGTCTCGACGGTCAGCGGCCGCAGCCGCGTCCCTTCGTCGTCGGTCAGCCAGCTTTCGGCGCGGTACTGAAGGTACGGCAGGCCGTTATGGGTAAACGAAACGTGCTGCAGGAAGTGTTCGGAATCCTCGTCGCCGCTGCCGAGGCGGCCGCGGCCCTCCCACTCACCAATGAGCCAGGAAAGGGGGACGAGTTCTGGGGTCAGGTCTGTAGGAATCTCAATAGGCATTGGTCTTACCTCCAGATGCGGCTGGCTCCGGAAAGGGGGTGGCTACTTCTGGCCCTTGAAGAGGCGGTAGACCACGAAACCGGCGAACCAGGCCATGGACAGGCTCGCGATGCCGAGCAGGACAAGGAAGAAGATTTCAAAAGCAAGTACGGACATGGTGCCATCCTAACCCGTTAGTAGATGAGTAGTTTGTCGATGAAGTAGGCGAGGGACCCCACGGCCGAAACCGGGGCAAGGCCCATGCTCAGTGCGGCGGGGATGTTCAGTGGGGCGCCGCGGAGTGTGGCAAGGCGGCGGAAGCTGGCCAGGACCGCGCCGACCACCACGCCGAAGACGGCGGCCGGCAGGACGGCGATATCGGACAGGACCAGTCCGGCCAGCGGACCTGCCAGTCCGGCCAGCACCACTCCCAGCGGCGCCACGATGCTGTCCGGCCAGCGGATGAGCCCGGCAAGCAGGGCCACGGCCGCGCTGATCGCCGCCACCAGGAGCATCTCGCGGACGCCGTTAAAGCGGGCGCCGGCGATCCAGCCCGCTCCCAGGCAGGACAGCAGGACGCCTGCGCAGCATCCGAGGGTGGATTCCAGCCGCTGCGCCTGGCCGGTGCCGCGGATCAACTGCACTACGAAGACGGCCATCATCCCCAGCGCCACAAATGTCGGTGTCCAGTCCAGGTACCCCGGGGCCGGGGCCAGGCCGGCGGCTACTGCCGAGGCCGCGCCGGGCAGGGCGATCACGGCGGCAAGGGTCTTCTTGGCGGGGATGCGCAGGAAGTGCGGCCAGCCAATACCCACAGCCGCGGCGATCAGGATGCCGACGGCCACGAGCGCCTCCGGTGAGGCATAGACCCCGGCGATGATGGCGATGAGCCCGGCGATCCCAACGACGCCGACGGTCCATGAACCAAGCGAACGCGCGGGTGCCTGCAATTCAGCCGTCATGCGCGGCCCGGCCTGTGCTTCGTCGGTGCACTCACTGCGCTGGTTTCCCATCCTGGCGTTCGGCCGGAAGGCTGGTCCGCCCCCTCATGGCAGGGCTGGTCAGCCCTGGTTCAATCCTGCCTTATGTGAACCGGATATGTCGCAAATCGAGCCTGTTCATGGCCGCAATCTGTGGCCGGAAGGGACCCGCCGGGTATACTCAAGGATCAGCTACGCTCCCTGCTGAGGTGGCTGGCCGGCGGCGTGCTGACGGTCCAAAAACCTCCTGCAGGAAGCCAGTACCGGCCGGTGAGAAACCGGTTCAGTCGCCCAATGATGCGCGGACGGCCCTTGGAGGAACAATGTCGCACATCCTGTTACTGACCAACAGCACCGGCTCTTCGGTGGACATCCTGCCTGCCCTCGAACTGCTGAACCACCGGGTCCATATCCTGCCCGCCGAACCCACTGCCCTGCTGGAAACGGACCCCTGCGACATCGTCCTGCTGGACGCCCGCAAGGACCTGGTGGGCGCCCGTTCCCTCACCCAACTCCTCAAAGCCACCGGCCTCAGCGCCCCGTTGGTGCTGATCCTGACCGAAGGCGGCATGGCCGCAGTCTCCTCAGCCTGGGCTGTTGACGATATCGTCCTTGATTCCGCCGGTCCCGCCGAGGTGGAGGCCCGCATCCGGCTGTCCGTTGCCCGTGCCGTCCCGGAACAGGAAGACGCTCCAAGCGAAATCCGCGCCGCCGGCGTCATCATCGACGAAGCCAGCTACACCGCCCGTGTGAATGGGGCGCCACTGAACCTGACCTTCAAGGAGTTCGAGCTCCTGAAGTACCTTGCGCAGCACCCCGGCCGCGTCTTCACCCGCCAGCAGTTGCTCACCGAAGTCTGGGGCTACGACTACTACGGCGGCACCCGCACCGTGGACGTCCACGTCCGGCGCCTGCGGGCCAAGCTTGGGGCGGATCACGAGAACCTCATCAGCACTGTAAGGAACGTCGGCTACCGGCTCACTCTGGTCCGGCAGCAGGAAGACGAACTCACCGAAGCCTGAGCCGCGGCCCGCGTCGACGTATAGCCTTGGCTCATGACTCCAGCGCATCCGCAGAAGTGGCCCGTCCATGTTGTCCGTGGCGGTGTTGACCAGCAACTCCTGAAAGACTGCCGGGATCTCCTGGCCGCCGCCGAGGAATCGGACGGCAACCCCTCCATTTCCGAGCAGACCCTGGTGACCATGCGTGCCGGGGATTCCGCGGAGCACACGCTGCTGACACTGGCCCTGTACGCGCCGGACGAGGACTCCGATCCCGCCACCGCACAGGACCTGGCAGGTTTCGCTGTGGTGGTCGAAGAGCCGGACGGCAACGGCATCCTGGAAATTGCCGTCCACCCCTCCTACCGGAACCAGGGAGTGGCGGACCGGCTGGTGGGCGCGCTCAAGGAAGTGCGCGGCTTCGACGGGCTGAAAGCCTGGTCCCATGGGAACCATGAGGCCGCTGCCGACCTTGCCTCCCGCTACGGTTACGCGCCCGTGCGCGAGTTGTGGAAGATGCGGATGACGACGGCGGGAGCGGACCTGCCCGACGCCGGCCTGCCGGAGGGTGTGGCCATCCGCACCTTCGCGCCGGGCAAGGATGAGGATTCCTGGCTGGCCGCCAACCGGGCGGCGTTTGCCCACCACCCGGAACAGGGCAACCTGACCAGGGCCGACCTCGAGGCGCGCATGGCGGAAGACTGGTTTGATCCCGCCGGGTTCTTCCTGGCCGAGGACCGGGATGGCCGGCTGCTGGGCTACCACTGGACGAAGGTCCACCCGCGGCATGGTGCGCATCCGGCCATCGGCGAGGTGTATGTGGTGGGAGTGACACCGCAGGCGCAGGGCATGGGCCTGGGCAAGGCCCTGACGATTGCAGGCATCAAGCACCTCCGCGACACGGGATTGAATGCCGTCATGCTCTACGTCGATGCGGACAACGCCGCGGCGGTGGCCCTGTACCGGCGGCTGGGTTTCACCCGGTGGGACATGGACGTCATGTACGGCCCGGCGGCGGGCTGAAGAGGGCGGCCCCGACTGACGCCGTCACCGCGCAAAACAAGGGCCGTGGCGCCAGTGAATGCTTGTAAGGTTGAAAGGGAGCCGCGCGGGGCGGAAGCGCCGGCACCAGAGCGCCAGCAAAAGGAGCAGCCATGAACCCGGAACCTTCCGGAACAGCCACGTCCCAGGATGTTGCGGTGCCTGTCAGGGCACGCTTCGGCTCCTCCGAGGTACCGGCATCCAGGGCAACCCAGGACCGGATCGACATCCCGGAGTTCGCGCCGAACCTGCAGCCGGAGGGTGACATCCGCCCGGACCGGTTCCTGGACCGGGAGCTGAGCTGGCTCGCCTTCAATTCCCGGGTGCTGGAGCTGGCCGAGGACCCCACCCTGCACCTGCTGGAGCGCGTCAATTTCCTGTCCATCTTCGCCTCCAACCTGGACGAGTTCTTCATGGTCCGCGTGGCCGGCCTCAAGCGCCGCATCGCCACCGGGCTCGCCGTCCCCTCCCCGGCCGGGCTGAGCCCCGTCGAGGTACTGGAGAGCATCAGCGAGGAAGCCCACCGGCTCCAGGCGCGGCACGCCCAGGTCTATGCGGACCAGATCCGGCCAGCGCTGGCGTACGAGCACATCCACCTCATGCAGTGGGGCGAACTGGACGGTGCCGCCCAGCAGCAGCTCAGCGCCATGTTCGCGGAAAAAGTCTTCCCCATCCTCACCCCCCTGGCCGTTGACCCGGCACATCCCTTCCCTTACATTTCGGGCCTGTCGCTGAACCTGGCCGTGGTGGTCCGGAACCCCGTCAGCGACAAGGAACTCTTTGCCCGTGTCAAGGTCCCGGACCAGCTGCCGCGGCTGATCTCCATCGATGGTCCCCGCGCCGGTGCGGTGCCCGGCCGGGTTGCCCGGTTTATTGCGCTTGAGGAAGTCATTGCCGTCCACCTGGACAAGCTGTTCCCGGGCATGGAGGTCCTGGAGCATCACACCTTCCGCGTCACCCGCAACGAGGACGTGGAGGTGGAAGAGGACGACGCCGAAAACCTCCTGCAGGCACTGGAGAAGGAACTCCTGCGCCGCCGCTTCGGGCCGCCGGTTCGGCTTGAAGTCACCAATGACATCAACCCCAACATCCGGGCGCTCCTGATCCGGGAACTGGGCGTGGAGGAATCCGAGGTGTACTCGGTGCCAGCTCCGCTGGACCTCCGGGGATTGTCGGTCATTGCCGGCATCGACCGGGCCGACCTGCACTACCCCAAGCACGTCCCGCACACCTCCAGGTACCTGAACGAGTCCGAGACCTCCAAGGCCGCGAACGTGTTCGCCGCCATGAGGCGCCGGGACATCCTGCTGCACCACCCCTACGACTCGTTTTCCACCTCGGTGCAGGCGTTCCTGGAACAGGCTGCGGCGGACCCGAAGGTCCAGGCCATCAAGCAGACCCTGTACCGCACGTCCGGCGACTCCCCCATCGTTGATGCCCTGATCGACGCCGCCGAGGCCGGCAAACAGGTCCTGGCCCTGGTGGAGATCAAGGCGCGCTTTGATGAGCAGGCCAACATCTCCTGGGCCCGCAAGCTGGAGCAGGCCGGCGTGCACGTTGTGTACGGCATCGTGGGCCTGAAGACACACTGCAAGCTGTCGCTGGTGGTCCGCCAGGAAGTGGACGGGCTGCGCCGCTACTGCCACATCGGCACGGGCAACTACCATCCCCGCACGGCGCGGTACTACGAGGACCTGGGCCTGCTGACCGCCAACGAGCAGGTGGGCGAGGACCTCTCCAAGTTGTTCAACCAGCTCTCCGGCTACGCACCGAAGTCCACCTTCAAGCGGCTCCTGGTGGCCCCCCGTTCCGTCCGGTCGGGACTCATCGACCGGATCGAGACCGAGATCCGCAACGCCCATGCGGGAGTGCCGGGGCACGTGCAGATCAAGGTGAACTCCATGGTGGACGAAGCCATCATCGACTCGCTCTACCGCGCGTCGCAGGCGGGGGTGAAGGTGGACGTGGTGGTCCGCGGCATCTGCTCCCTGCGCCCCGGCGTTCCCGGCCTGAGCGAGAACATCACGGTCCGTTCCATCCTGGGCCGGTTCCTGGAGCACTCGCGGGTGTTCGCCTTCGCCAACGGTGGTGACCCGGTGGTGTACATCGGCTCCGCTGACATGATGCACCGGAACCTGGACCGCCGGGTGGAGGCTCTGGTCCAGTTGGCAAGCCCGGACGACATCACCTACGTCCTTGACCTCATGCGGCGCTACATGGACCCGGAAACCTCCAGCTGGCACCTGGACAACGAGGGCCACTGGACCCGGCACCACCTGTCCGAGGACGGCAAACCGCTTGAAGACGTCCAGTCCTGGCTGCTGGCATCCCGGCCGCGGCAACGCAGCCTGAGCCGGCGATAGGCAGCCGCGTGTCGAGCGATGCACTCGTAGCTGACCAAACTGACCACCCGGGGGAACCTGTAGCCGTCACCGCTGCGGGGGCCATCCCGTGGCGGATCAACAAGGACCGCCTTGAAGTCCTGCTGATCCACCGGCCCCGCTACGACGATTGGTCCTGGCCCAAGGGAAAGATCGACGCCGGCGAGACGGTCCCTGAATGCGCTGTCCGTGAAGTATGGGAGGAAATCGGCCTCCGGGCGCCGCTGGGCATACCGCTGCCGCCCATCCACTACCACGTTACGTCGGGCCTCAAGGTGGTCCACTACTGGGCGGTCAAGGTCAACGGCACCACCCTGGTGCCGGACGGCAAGGAGGTGGACAGCGTCATGTGGTGCGCCCCCGAAAAGGCCGCCCGCCTGCTGTCCAACCCGTCCGACGTCGTCCCCCTTGAATACCTGCGGGACGCACACGAACGGGGCGCGCTGGACACCTGGCCGCTGCTGGTTCTGCGGCATGCAAAGGCCAAACCGCGCTCATCCTGGAGCAAGGCCGAGGGCGAGCGTCCGCTCGCAGCCACCGGCACCCGGCAGGCGCAGGCTGTCGGCAGGCTCCTGCAGGCGTGGAAGCCGATGCGGGTGGTCACCAGCCCGTGGCTGCGCTGCGTCGCCACCGTTGCTCCGTACGCACGGGCCACGGGTGCCAAGGTGAAGCTGGCCGAAGGCCTGACCGAGCACAAGCACCAACGCAGTCCGAAGAAGACGGCCGCCGTCATTGAGTCCCTGTTCGACAAGCAGCGCCCGGTGGTGGCCTGCACGCACCGGCCTGCCCTGCCGACCGTGCTCAAGCAACTGGCGGAACACATGCCGTCGCACCTCGCAAAGCTGCTGCCGGCGCACGAGCCGTACTTGTCACCCGGCGAAGTGGTGGTGTGCCACGTGGCCTTGGGCGGCAGGAAACGTGTTGTGGCAGTGGAACAGTTCAAGCCCTTCGATGACTAGGTCCTGCCGGTCCGGGTTGACCTAACGGTTCTGCCAGCCTTGACTTAGTAAACGACGCACACTTTTGGGGGAAAAGTGCAGGCTGCCACGACCTTAGTTTTCCAGGATATTCCGCCAGTGGCCCTTTTCTGGCCGTTCCTGCTCAGCGGTGCCGTCTTCCTCCTGCTCCGTTACCTGATTCGCGGTACACGCGGCCATGATGTCACCACGGCGGTATCCCGGCATGCGTTCTGCGTCGGACTGATTGGCTGGCTGGTTAGTTCACTGCTCCCGGCGGCCAACGCGGGGATTCTTCCCGTCCCGGGAACCGCCAATCGACCGGTTGAGACTTTGCCGGCGCTTGCGTGGCCGGTTCTCGGTTGCCTGATTGTGCACATCCTCGGCCAACTGAGCTACCCCAGGGCCCAGTTGATGCCCGTGCGGCCTGGGGCTGGCCGAGGCATCCGGCAATTCCTGCCCCGCCGCCTGTTTTGGACCGTTACGGCCATCTTCATGCTTTCCGCCGCGCAAATCGGATGGACATCCACGCTGTCCGGCTTCGCCGCCCATCGCTACGGCTCACGTCCGGACGGTTCCGGTGGCTATGTCACCTTCGGCGGGGAAGGCCGGATTCCCGGCGTCGAACTCGCGGCCTACCTTGGCGGGGCGCTGCTGGTGCTGGCCGCTGGAACCTTGGCTGTGCTGGCACTGATCGCCCGCCGGCCGCCGTTGGCTGGACTGGCCGCCCATGCTGATGGGCTGCTTAGAACCATTTCCATGAACCGGCTCCTGCGGACGGTCGCAACAGTTGCTGCAGGCCTGGCGGCCATCGCGGGCAACCATTCAGCCCGCCCCGATCCTGCCACCGGACCGGCTAACTGGTTCAACCCTGCCGGGGCCCTGAACCTGGCCGTCCTGCTGTTGATGCTGTCATGGGCCCCGCCCAATCTTTCCGGGATATCGCCGGCCCGGAGACATGGCGGCGCCGGGTCGCAGCCGGCCACGAAACTGACTGTCTCCGTAGGTGCGGTCATGGGACTGGCCGCATTCCTGCCTGTACCCGCAGCAATCTTTGTCCCGGGAGCGGCAACCGGGCATCCCGCCCTTTTAGTGGCCGCTTCAGCTACCTCGGTCCTGGCGGTTGTATCCCTCGGCGAGCTACTGATGCACCGGAATTACGGGACCGCACGCGAGCCCCGCCACTGGCCGCGCCAAACGGTTTCGCGCACCATGACCGGCACTTTCGTTATTGCTGTGGCCATTCTTGTGGCTGTCATTTCCGTTGTGGCCTGGCGACAAGTTGAGTTGGAAGCGGAGCAGTCGTGGGAAATGACTGCCTGGACCAGCACGGTCATTGCGCTCGTATCCGGGCTTCCCCTGGTGCTGGCCCGCCGGCGCGGAAGTGTTCCGGGACCGCTCCAGGGGCTCGACAGCGCACTCCGCGCGATCACCACGCACCGTGTGGTCCGGACTGTTGCCGCGTCCTTCGCCGCCCAGGCAGGGGTGCTTCTGATGACCGCAGGTCCAAAGCTGCACCGGGCATCGCCAATTGGTCCGGAACCGTGGGACGTCGTGTGGCAGGCGGCCCCTGCCGTCGGGGTTCTTCTGGCCACGGCGGCAGTGGTGATCGCGGTGATCCCAGTTGCAGGAGTTCGCTCCCGCGGAGACGCGCCAGTTCCGCCGGCGAGCAAACCCCAGCAAGTAGACTTGAGGCGTGAGCATCCCAACGCCTTATGAAGACCTCCTGCGCGATGTCCTGGCCAACGGCACCCATAAATCGGACCGCACGGGCACCGGAACCACCAGCGTTTTCGGGCGCCAGATCCGCTTTGACCTTTCCAAGAGCTTCCCGCTGATCACCACCAAGCGCGTCCACTTCAAGTCCGTGGCGGTGGAACTCCTGTGGTTCCTGCGCGGCGAAACCAACATCAAGTGGATGACGGACCAGGGCGTCACCATCTGGAACGAGTGGGCCGATGAGGACGGCGACCTGGGCCCGGTGTACGGCGTGCAGTGGCGCAGCTGGCCCACCCCGGACGGCGGCCACATCGACCAGATCGCCGAACTCATGGAGAACCTGAAGTCCAATCCGGACTCGCGCCGGCACATCGTGTCCGCGTGGAACGTCTCCGAACTGAACGACATGGCGCTCCCTCCCTGCCACGCGTTCTTCCAGTTCTACGTGGCCAACGGCAAGCTCTCCTGCCAGCTCTACCAGCGCTCCGCGGACATGTTCCTGGGCGTGCCCTTCAACATCGCCTCCTACGCGCTGCTCACCTGCATGATCGCGCAGCAGTTGGGCCTGGAACCGGGCGAGTTCGTGTGGACCGGCGGGGATGTGCACATCTACGAGAACCACATGGACCAGGTCCTCAAGCAGCTGGAACGCGAGCCCTACGAATACCCGCAGCTGAAGATCACCCGCAAGCCGGCGTCGATCTTTGACTACACGCTGGAGGACTTCGAAGTGGTGGGCTACAAGCACCACCCCACAATCAAGGCACCGATCGCCGTATGAGCACCGAAAACTACACGGATCCCCAGTCCTTCACCGAGGAGCTCGCGGCGTCGATCACAGGCGTCGGGCTGATCTGGGCGCAGACCTCCGACGGCGTGATCGGCAAGGACGGGGACATGCCCTGGCACCTGCCCGAGGATCTCAAGCACTTCACCCGTCTTACCACCGGGCATCCTGTCATCATGGGACGCAAGACCTGGCTGTCCTTCCCGGACAAGTACCGTCCCCTGCCCGGCCGCACCAATATTGTGATCACCCGGCAGAAGAGCTGGGCCGACACGCCTGAGGCGGAGGGCGCCGTCGTGGTTCCCTCGCTGGATGATGCGCTCCTTGAGTCGCAGTTTGTCGACGGCGGCGAGACGGTGTGGATACTGGGCGGCGGCGAGGTTTTCCGCCAGTCCACCGAGCTCGCCAACGTCGCGGTGGTCACCACCATCGATGTGAAGGCCGACGGCGACACGTTCGCTCCCGAGCTTGGCCCCAGTTGGGAGGCGTCCGCCTCCGTCCCGCCGGACGGATGGCTCACGGCCGCCAACGGCACACGCTACCGATTCACCAAATGGTCACGGACCGAGGGCTAGGAACATGCTGAAGAAACCGGAAACCCTGTTCGTCCTGGGCTACATGCTGCTGCCCCTGCTGGCGCTGCTGTCCGCGATCGTGGGGCTGACCATGATCCTGGGCGGCAACAAGATCGCCGGCGCCATCGTGCTCGTAGTGGTCACGCAGGTCTTCACCTTCGGCGCGTTCTTCGCGCTGCGCGCCCGGAAGGCAGCCGTGCTGGAGCAGTCCGACCAAGGCTAGCTGCGGCCGGTGTGTAGGTTGCATGGGGAGGCCACCCCATCGCGGCTGGCTGTGTCCTGGCCTAGGCTGGGGCACGCAGCACTCTGGGGGCTGTTGAATGAATATTGGGGGGAATCCTGGTGGCAGGAACTTTGTGGGGCGCCGACGTCGAGCAACTGCGGGCCCTCGCGCAGCAGTTCAACAAGACGGCGGATCTGCTGCAGCAGCAGTCGACGCAGCTGAGCAGCCAGATCAACAACAATCCGGCCTGGAAGGGCGCAGATGCCCAGCGGTTCCGCTCTGACTGGAACGCCAGCCACCGCACCCTTCTCCAGCAGACCGTCTCGCGGCTGAAGCAGGAATCAAAGGTGTTGCTCAAGAACGCAGATGAGCAGGAGAAGGCCAGTACCACGGGCTCGGGCGCCGGTTCGCCCGCCGGCAACAACGGTCCGCTCCCGCCAAGCCCGGGGCAGGGCAGCAACGATCCCTGGGGCCCGGACTGGCTCGCTGATCCGGATTCGCCGTTCCGGGACGGCTGGGACATTTATGGTTTGACCAAAGCCCTGCCGAACCTGCGTGCAGGGTTGTTCGATCTTCCCCATTTCATCAGCAAGGCAGACAACCTCGGCGAGTTCCTCTTCTCCAGGGACTTCCGGAGCGTGGCGAAGGCGTTCCAGGACTCGAACATCCTGAGCCAGTATTTCAACACCTCTTCTGAGCTGTTCGACGGCAGGTGGGACACGGCCTTGAACCTTGCCGAGGGCGGCAAGGCGGCCAAGTTCTTCGAGTTCGGCGGTAAAGCCTTGGGCGGAATAGGGGCTGGCCTCGATGCCCTCGACGCTATAAACAACTTCGCCAATGGAAACCCCGACGACAACGGCCAAGCCTGGTATTCGGTGGTCAAGGCAGGCCTGGGCGCGGCCGGCTTCATCCCACCACCAGTTGGGACCGTTGCCATGGTTGCATCCGGAGCGTTGGCCATCTATGACAACGTGCCGATAGTTAAGGAAACCGTCAATGCCATTGGGGGGTCCATAGCTGACGGCGCCAAGGAAGTCTGGGAAGGCGCTGGGGACGCCGCCGAAAAAGTCGGCGACTTCTTTGGATTCTGAGCCCAAAACGAGAGGTATCGACGATGACTGAGATAACGACGGAAGCCGCCACCATCCCCGATGCAATCGGATACGGCTTTGCCGAGATGGTTACTCTCGCAAGCCTTGAGGGTGGGGAAGCCGCGGTCCTCAGCGCTGAAGCACTGAGGGTGGACGGCTATCTGGACAACACGGACATGGTGAGCGCAGGCGCGTCGTCTCTGGTGGCCCGAGGCCTGGCCAAAGCCGAAAACGACGGGCTCCTTTCCGTATCAGGTCCCACTGCCGCCGTGGCTGCCCTGCTCTCCTCCGCCATCCGTCGCATTGAGATCTCGCTGCTGACGGCCGAAGGGGGCGACAGCGTAGTCTTCATGGAAAATGATGACATCCATCTGCTGTTTCAGCCCCGAGCCTACTTCACGTGGTGGGCAATGGCTCAGCGACCGGACGTTACCGCACCCGAGGCCAACCTCATGGTTATCAAGCAGCACCTGGACAGCAACCCCGGGGGCGGCGCCACTCTTCGCCGCCGCGAGGATCCCACCGGACAGACCCTTTACGTGAAGAAGGGTGGACACGGAACATGGACAACCGGCACGGCCGACTCCCGGCAAGAGAACATTGCTGAAACCAAGGACGTCAATGAGGCTTTCCTTCTTGACCAGATCCGCGCCATCCGTCAGGACTGACTGTGACCTTCGACCGAGACCGTGAACGCCGCAACGACGAAGTGTATTCCGAACACAAGGCAGCGCTGGCACGGGGCGAGAAGCGCGTTCTGCGCAGGACAAATACGGGTGAACTGCACAGCTATCCCGGGGACGAGATCGGTTTTTCTCCGGGCCGTGGCCAGGCACAGGTCCGGAGCTGGTGGGGCATGGGTATTGTGTCCGCCTTTCTGGGGCTCATGTTCGTTGGCTCCATGGTGCTGTTCCTCGCCTCGTTCAGGCAGGGCACGAGCCCCGAGTGGGGCGCGCTGTTCGCAATCGGCCTGTGTGGCTTCGGGGCTTGGTTCACCTTTGGCTTGGCAAGGGACGAGTACCGAGCCAAGAAGCTGCGCAAGGAACGAAATGCACCGGAACCTGGAGCAGGACATGTCAACCAGTGATTCTCCGCACAGGCTCCGACCGCCTGCGGCTTCCCGATGAAGCGCGGAAATTGATGGACAACTCCGTTTCTGGACCGACAGGGCCGCGCTGCCGAAACGGTTACTACCGGCAGCAGGTGGAGGTGGAAGCCGAGAGGCAGGGGCTGACGCCCGAGGAATATGGGGTCTACAAGGGCTCAACCGGCAGCGCCATCAGGCCCATCAATTCAGCTGGCGGCCTACTGTTTCTTGCTATTTTGATCTCAGTGTTTTCGGCTGTTGTCTCTGGAGCGGCCATCATTCTGCTCACTGGCGAAGGGGTCACCAACTGGGTGCAATTCGTCGTCGGCTGCGCCATTGTCATCGTCCTGGTGCCCACCTCATGGGCTTACTACTTCAAGGAGCGCAAGGCTGCACGCCTCCGGAAGGCGGCCGGGAAGACCCTTGAACCTCCTACCCGCCGCTCAAGCCGGCCGGACTGGTAACGGCAGCTGACAGCGCAAACCCGCCTAACGCCGTCGTACTTTATGACCGAACCCCGGCGCGGGGCGTGACGTAACCGACTGCGCCCTGCCGGATGCGAAGTCTAAACTGGACCAATGACTACAGCAGCTACCCCTTCCGTCGGCCTGGTCGGATGGCGCGGCATGGTCGGTTCCGTCCTGATGCAGCGCATGCAGGACGAGGGCGACTTCGCCAACATCAACCCGGTGTTCTTCTCCACCTCCAACGCGGGAGGTGCCGCGCCGTCCTTCGCTGACGGCGCCGGCAAGCTCGAGAGCGCGTTCGACCTCGACACCCTGGCAAAGCTGCCCATTATCGTCACCGCGCAGGGCGGCGACTACACCAAGCAGGTCCATGGCGAACTGCGCAGCCGCGGCTGGGACGGCCTCTGGATCGACGCCGCCTCCACCCTGCGCATGAACGATGACTCGATCATCGTGCTGGACCCCATCAACCGGGACGTCATCGACAAAGGCCTGGTTAACGGCACCAAGGACTTCATCGGCGGCAACTGCACCGTCTCCTGCATGCTCATGGGCCTCGGCGGCCTGTTCAAGAACAACCTGGTCGAGTGGGGAACCTCCATGACCTACCAGGCTGCCTCCGGCGGCGGCGCCCGACACATGCGTGAGCTCCTCAGCCAGTTCGGCACGCTCAACGCCGAGGTCAGCACGGAACTGGATGACCCGGCATCGGCCATCCTGGACATCGACCGCAAGGTCCTGGCACACCAGCGCACCGACATCGACGCCACCCAGTTCGGCGTCCCCTTGGCCGGCTCCCTGATCCCCTGGATTGACGCGGACCTGGGCAACGGGCAGTCCAAGGAAGAGTGGAAGGCCGGGGTTGAGACCAACAAGATCCTGGGCACCTCCGAGGAAAGCCGCGTGATCATGGACGGCCTCTGCGTCCGGATCGGTGCCATGCGCTCCCACTCCCAGGCCCTGACCCTGAAGCTCCGCGATGACCTGTCCATCGCCGAGATCGAGAAGCTGCTGGACGAGGACAACCAGTGGGCCAAAGTGGTTCCCAACAACAAGGAATCCTCCATGGCCGAGCTGACCCCGGTGGCTGCCTCCGGCACCCTGGACATTCCGGTGGGCCGCATCCGCAAGATGGAGATGGGCCCGCAGTACATCAGCGCGTTCACCGTTGGTGACCAACTCCTCTGGGGCGCTGCCGAGCCACTGCGCCGCATGCTCAACATCGCCACCGGCAACCTGTAGCAGTTACAGCCGAATAAGGGGCCCGGCCTGCACAAAGCATGCTTGTGCGGGCCGGGCCTCTTTGTGGCAACTTATTGGTGACGGGCGGCGGTGCTGGCCGGCGGTGCTGCATTCGGCGAGGTCTGGGCGCTGGCACCCTGGCGGACAGTAACCATTGGCAACCCGCTGTTCTTCACTGCCCCCATATGGGAATCAAGTACGGCAGTGCCCGTATGGTAAATGTCCTGGCCTACGCTCGCTCCGACCTCGTGGTAAACCAATACCAGCCATGTGTTGCTTGCTTTGGCGGTATTGATCCAGCGCTGAACCGTGGCGGTGGTGGTGCTGGAATCGACGTTCTGGACGAGGATGTTGTACGGGTTGAACCCGGGTTGGGCATTGAAACCGTCATCGGTGTTGCGCTGGGTGGCGTAGTGCTTGTGGACGGCCGCAGTGGTGGTCGGGTTGTATCGCCAAGTCGTTGGGACGCGAGCCTCAGCCGCCCCACCACCCTGCGGTCGCGGAGAACACCCTGTGCAGCCATGCGCCCATCCTAGGCCCGCTGACGGCGGTGGGAACACGCTGAGTGGTTAGAGCTCCAGGCCGATCAGCAGCGGCTCCGGATGGAGCGAAATGGCAAAGCGGCGTTCGACGCCGGCCCGCACCTCCCGCGCAACGGCCACCATGTCAGCGGCGCTGGCGGAGCCGCGGTTGGTAATGGCCAGGGTGTGCTTGGTGGACAGCGAGGCGCGGCCACCGGCCACGCCTTCCTGACCCAAACCAAAGCCCTTGCCGAACCCTGCCTGGTCGATCAGCCAAGCTGCCGACAGTTTCACCAGCCCGTCCTGCCCGGCGGGGTAGCGGGGCGCCGTCTCAGGGAGCGTGTCCGCAACCTCAGCCGGAACGATGGGGTTGGTAAAGAACGAGCCGGTGGAGTAGGTGTCCCTGTCCGCGGAGTCCCACACCATGCCCTTGGAGCCCCGCAGCCGGAGCACTTCACGGCGGACATCGTTGGCGTAGGCACGCTTGCCTACCTCCACGCCGAGGGCGCGGGCCAGTTCGGCGTAGCGGATGGGGGCGCTCATCCGCCCCAGCGGCAGCTGGAATTCCACAGTGAGGACCACGTACCGGGGCGAGCCGTTGACGGTGGTCTGCTTGAGGATGGAGTCCCGGTAGCCGAACTTCAGCTCCGAGTTGGTGAAGGTCTGCACGGCATTCCGCTGCCGGTCCCAGGTGCGGACGGCGGCGATGGTCTGGGAAACTTCCGCACCGTAGGCGCCCACGTTCTGGACGGGAGTGGCGCCGGTTGAGCCTGGGATGCCGGAGAGCGCTTCGATGCCGGACCAGGCATGACGGACGGCGTGCTCCACCAACTTGTCCCAGTTATGGCCGGCCTGCACCACCACGGCCACTCCCCCGCAGGAATCCTCCGCGTTGACCGTGAACCCCTCGGAAGCGATCTTGATGACGGTGCCGGGGAACCCGTCGTCGGACACCAGGAGGTTGGATCCGCCGCTGATGATCAGGACCTGTTCACCGGCCGCGTCCGCGGAACGGACGGCCTCGATGATCTCCGCCTCGGTCCGCGCCTCGATGAACGTTCCGGCGGGGCCGCCGACGGCGGACGTGGTCAGGGAGGAAAGCAGGGTGGGAGTCACCCGTCAACAATACTAGGGAAACCTATGCGGCCTTCCGGGCCACCGGCGACAGCACGAAGCTCACGGCCAGCATCACCATCACGGCCAGGAGTGAGTGCAGGATGCCCACGTGTTCGGCGAGCAGGCCAAGCAGCGGCGGCCCGCACAGGAATGCGCCGTACCCGATGGTGGACACCACCGATACCCGGGCCGCGGCCTTGGCGGGGTCGTCGGCCGCAGCGGACATGCCCACCGGGAAGCCCAGGGAGGCGCCCAGGCCCCATGCCGCCAGCCCAACGTACGCGAGCCACGGCACCGGGGCGAAGACAAACACGGCCAGGCCCAGGACGGCGGCGGCAGCGCACCAGCGCATGACCGGTACCCGTCCGAACCGGTCCAGCAGCGGCGTTCCGGCGAACCGCCCGATGGTCATGAACGTGACAAAGAGGCCATACCCGGCAGCACCTGCGGCGTCGCTTTGCCCGTGGCCGTCCGCCAGGGCCAGGGCCACCCAGTCCCCCGCGGCACCCTCCGCCAGGGCGAGCCCCAGCACCAGGATGCCCAGCAGCAGGGTCCGCCGCTCCCGCCAGGCCTGGGCGATCCTTCGCTTGTTGTCCAGCGGCGCCTCCGCCGCGCCCACGGCAGGGATCACGGGAACGGGCCCTGTGGTGGGGTCCTCGAAGTTGTCCGGGGAGTAGCTGCGCTCCCCCGGCACCGGGATGGCATCGGCACGGAACCAGGACGCCGCCGTCGCCACCGAAACAGCAACCACCGCCCCTGCTGCTGCCAGGTGCCAGAACACGGGCAGGGACACGGCCGCAGCAAGGGCACCCAGTCCGGCACCGGCCACGGTTCCAAGGCTGAACGCGCCGTGGAGCCGGGGCATGATGTGCCGGCCAACGGCCCGTTCCACCGCCGCGCCCTCCACATTGGAGGCAGTGTTCCAACTCCCGGTGCCCAGGCCGATGATGGCCAGACCTATGGCTGTTGCTACGGGGTTTGCCAGCACAGTCGTGCCAAAACCCGTGGTCAGCAGCCCGGCACCCACCATGATGCTGCCGGTGCGGATGGTCCGCTTGGAGCCCAGCCGCAGCACGATCAGTCCTGACATGGAAACGGACGCGAACGAACCCAGCGTCATGCACAGCAGGATGACGCCCACGTTGCCCGGGGTAAGATCCAGCGCGTCCCGGATGGCCGGCAACCGGGAGACCCAGGAGGCAAAGGCAAGTCCGCTGGCGCCGTAGGCAACGACGACGGCGTTGCGCCAGGCAGTGACCTGGGCAGCCGAGGCGGTGGTTCCTGCAGGAGTGGTCAAGGGGTGCAGCTCGTCGTCAGGAACACTCAGGACAGCTTGACGAGTGCCTGGGCCTTCATCAGGACCTTCTGCCCGGCGGAAACCACCGTGAGGTCGATGCGCGCCGTGTTGGCTTCGGCGTCGAGCTTTCCAATAATGCCGCTGACTTCAATGCTGGCTCCAGGCTGGTCCGTGCCGGTGGTGTCGGTGACCAGGACGGGCTTGGTGAAGCGGGTCTGGAAATCGACAACGGCGGCGGGGTCGCCTGCCCAGTCGGTCACCAATTGGACGGCTGAGCCCATGGTGAACATGCCGTGGGCGATCACGCCGGGCAGTTCCACGCTGGTGGCGAAGGCTTCGTTCCAGTGGATGGGGTTAAAGTCTCCGGAAGCGCCGGCATACTTCACCAGGTCTGTCCGGGTCACCTCGATGGTGCGGCTGCCGATCTCCTGGCCGGGGCTGAGTTCATGGATGCTGAGGCTCATGGCTACTGTCCCTCTCCGCGGACCAGGATGGATGACGTGGTGGTGGTGACGGGTTCCCGGGAGTCGCCGGTGCCCAAGGCGAAGATCTCCGAACGGGTGGTGATCATGGCACCGCCGCCCATGGCCCGGACGCCGTCCACGTGCAGTTCCGCCACGAGGCGGTCGCCGGCAACGATGGGCCGGTGGTGGATGAAGCGCTGGTCGGCGTGGACCACGCGGGAGAAGTCGATGCCCGCTTCCGGATCCTGGATGAGCTGGGCGTCGGCGCGCTGGGCGATGATGATGGCGAAGGTGGGGGGCGCCACCAGGTCACTGTGGCCCAGGGCCCTGGCGGCCTCGATGTCGAAGTGTGCAGGGTGGGTGGCCTTCACGGCGCGGGCGAATTCGCGGATTTTCTCGCGGCCAACGTCATACACCTCTGCGGCAGGGTAGCTTCGGCCCTGCAGATCCGGATTGATAGTCATGGATTCCAGCCTATCGCCCGCTTGTTGGCGGGGAGAAAAGGCCCGCCGCGGTTGCTGTCTCCCGCTACCGGCGGAGGTTCCTGCGGATGGCCTGGCCGCGGACCACGAGGCCGACGACGTGCAGGACCAGGCCGAGTCCGATCAGCGGCAGGGAGGCCATGGCCAGTCCCTGGTTGCCGCTGGTGTTGCCGATGAGGGTGAGGATGATGCCGACGGCGATGAGGCCCATCGCGCTGAAAACCAGGACTTTGTAGCGGGTTGGCGCGGTGGCCCAGAATTCGTTCAGCACGATCCAAGTCTACCGGCCGCGGCCGGCTTGGCCCCTGGCAGGGTCAGAACAGGGCTTCCTGCACGGCGGGGACGTCGGAGGCGAAGTCGCCCAGGACAATCGTCCGGGCGGCCAGTTGGGACAGGTTGACCACGAAATCGGTATCCGAGCCGTCCAGCCGGGCCAGGGCGTTCGCGCCGCTCATCGCGGCAATGCCGAACCCGTGCCGACCCGCCTCGAGGGCGTGCGGGTACGCGTGGCGGGGCTTGTTGCCGTAAAGGGCATTCCCGTACAGGGCGTCAGCATGGGCCGGTCTGGCCCACTGCTCCTCCACAGTTTCAAAACCGTCGACAGCGGTGCGCGCCAGGAGCCCGCGAACGTTAGCGGCGGCGCAGGCATTGACGGTGTCCAACGCCGTGGCCAGGCGCGGCTGCAGCAGCGCGTCCGCCTTGGCCGCCGAGCGCACCTGCTGCGTCAGCCCGACGTCGGCAGTCACCAGGTCCTCAAGGATCCGCACCACCCGGCCGTCCTGAGCCCGGGCAACATAACGGGCCACCGCGGCCCCCTGCTCCGCGAGCCGGTTCCACTTCCGCGGGCCGGACGCCGTTCCCACCTTGGTGGCGCCGCCGGCGAAGGTCGCCACATAGAGCCAGTGTTCCTGCATCAGGTAGTCCCGCAGGCCGGGAGTGGTGCGGCCGCCGCGATGGAAGTCATGCATCAGCCGCGACTCGTCCAGCACGAAGCACCGCTCGCACTGCTTTCCCCGGATGGCGGGAGCCCCGGAGGCACAGAGGACGTGGCTACGCGAGCCGGCCTGCTGCATCTGTACATGCCCCAGGCAGAACCTGCCTGGCTCCACCACCTCGAAGCCGAGCCGTTGGCCCCGGCTGAGGGCGATCTCCCGGAACTCCCCCTCCGGTGACTGGAGGCGCAGAACCGGGCGTCCGCCGTCGTCCGGCCGCCCATCCCAAAAGACCCCGTGGACCAGATAGCGTGTATCGGTCAACGGGGTCTCCTGACGTGGTGGGTGGCGCTACAGCGCCGGCTGCACCCCAAAGGCTACCGCGAGCTTCATGATCTTCTCGGCGCGGCCCAGGCGCGGCAGGTCGGAGCCGTCACGGATGACGCGGCCGTTGGCCTCGAAGTCGTTCATGAAGTCCGTGGCCCAGGCGACGTCGGACGGCGTGGGGCTGATGACCTCGTTGATCACCGGGGTCTGGTCGATGGCCAGGCAGAGCTTGCCGGTCATGCCCATCATCACGGTGATGCCGGTCTGCTCGCGCAGGATGGGGTGGTTGGTGCCCACCGTGGGGCCGTCGATGGGGCCCGGCAGGTTGCCAACGCGGCTGGCGACCACTAGCTTGGCGCGGGGATAGGCCATGGCTTCAGGGGTGGCGGCCATGCCGGTGTCGCGGCGGAAGTCGCCGGAGCCGAAGGCCAGGCGGAACGCGCCCTGGGCCTTGGCGATGTGGTTGGCTTCCTCGATGCCGAGGGCGGATTCCACCAGTGGGATGACGGGGGTCTTGCCGTCCATGCGGTGGAAGCTTTCGGTGACCTGGTCCGCGGATTCGGTCTTGGCGAGCATGACGCCCAGCAGGCCGGGGGTGCCGCGAAGGCCGGCAAGGTCATCGGCCCAGAAGGGGCTGGTGGCGTCGTTGATCCGGACCCAGGCCTTGCCGCCGGCGGTCAGCCAGTTGATGACGTTGTCCCGGGCCTGGTCTTTCTGGGACGGGTCCACGGCGTCTTCAATATCCAGGATGATCGAGTCGGCGCGGGACACGGCCGACTGGTCGAAGAGTTCCGGCTTCATCGCATTGACCAGCAGCCAAGAGCGGGCGATCTCTGCGGGGATATTGCGTTCCGGCCTAACAGTTTCGGCGGCGATGGTAGACGTCATGCTTTCTACAGTATCCGGCCCGGAAGCGGCACGGCGAAGAAAACGGCCAGCTTGTGAGGTTCAATACGAACTAAACGCGATGTGACTGGCTTGGTGGGGAAACCAGCTGGCAGTTGTTGCCGTTTTGGAGCTTCAAAACGACAACTACTGCCAGTCAGTTGGGAGGGTCAGGGGATGTTGCTGCCCCGCGCGGTGACCCAGAGTTTGTACCAGTCTGGGCGGGTGAGGGCACCGGCCACGCGGGCGGCATCGCCGCAGGCCCGGATCCGGTCCGGGTTCACCGTGCCGATCACCGGCGCGATCCCGGCCGGATGCTTCATCAGCCACCCCAGGAGGACGGCCTCGCCGGAGGTGCCATACTCCCCGGCCAGCTGGGCCACGAGTTCGGCGGTGGCTGCCTCCGCAGACGTGGGGCTCTCCTGCTCGGCGCCGGTGAAAACGCCCTTGGCCAGCGAGCCGTAGGCCTGCAAAGTGATGTTGTTGCGGGTGCAGTACTCCACGGTGCCGTGGGGGAAGCTGTAGTCCAGGTGTTCCGGGTGGTTGACCAGGACCTGGCTTTCCAGCCACGCCCGCTTGAGCAGGCTCATCTCCAGCTGGTTGGCCACGACGGGCGTCTCCAGCTTGTCCTGCAGCACCTCGATTTGCGCCGCGGACATGTTGGACACGCCCAGTTGCCGGACCTTCCCTTCGGCCATGAGCTGACCGACGGCGGATGCCACCTCCGCAGGGTCCGCCAAGGGGTCCGGGCGGTGCAGCAGGAGGACGTCCACGTAGTCGGTCCGGAGCCGTTGAAGGCTGCCGTTGACCCGCTCCAGGATGGCGTCCCGGCTCAGGTCGTAGTGGGTCTGCAGGCCGCGTTCGTTCAGCCGGATGCCACATTTGGTCTGCAGCCGGATCCGCTCCCGCAGGCCGGGCGTGCCGGCCAGCACCTCGCCGAACACCGCCTCGGACTTGCCGCTGCGGTAAATATCCGCGTGGTCGAACAGCGTGATGCCGGCATCCAGGGCTGCCTGGACGGCAGCAGCAGCCTGGTCCACATGGTGCGTGCCATGCGGCTCATCAGACCAGCTGCCGCCCAGGCCCATGCAGCCGTAAATGACTTCCTGCATCAGTCCCGCAGCCAGGCGGTGGTGTTGGCCGGCAGCTTGCCGTCCTCCAGCGGAGCGCTGCTGACCAGCACCTGGCCCGCGGGAAGGTCCACGGTGGTGGTGCCGAAGTTGGTCACGGAGTGCCAGCCGTTGGGGCGCTTGAAGTGCAGGACGTCCGCGTTGCCGTTTTCAACCCATTCGAGGTCCTCGTCCGTCAGCAGTTCCCGGCGGAGCTTCAGGGCTTTGCGGTAGAGCTCCAGCGTGGAACCGTCGGTGCCGTCCTGGGCCTCGACGGCGTACTTGCTGAACCAATCCGGCTGCGGCAGGTGGGAGCCGCCGTCGCCAAAGCCGAAGGAGGTGCCTTCCACCTTCCAGGGCAGCGGCACGCGGCAGCCGTCGCGGCCGATCTCCACGCCCTTGTTGCGGAAGAAGGACGGGTCCTGCCGCTCCGATTCCGGAATCTCGGCCACTTCCTGCAGCCCCAGTTCCTCACCCTGGTACAGGTAGGCGGATCCGGGCACGGCAAGCATCAGCAGGGTGGCTGCGCGGGCACGGCGTTCGCCGAGTGCAACGTCCAGCTGGTCCTTGGGGCCGCCGGCGAGGAGCCAGTCCTTGCCGTCCTGGCCCTTGGCGCCGGCCTTTTCCTTGGCCACCTGGGGCAGGCCGTAGCGGGTGGCGTGCCGCACCACGTCGTGGTTGGAGAACACCCAGGTGGAGGAGGCGCCGGTGGCAGCTGCCTCGGCAAGGTTGCGGGTGATGATCTCCTTGTATTCGGCGGCATCGAAGTCGGCCTGCAGCAGGTCGAAGTTGAAGGCCTGGCCCAGTCCCTGGGGGCTGGCGTAGCGGGCGCGGCGGGTGGCGTGCACCCAGGCCTCGGCCACGGCAGTGCGGGGCGGGTTGTACTCGTTGAACACCTCGCGCCATTCGGCGTAGATCTCGTGCACTTCGTCGCGGTCCCAGAAAGGGTGCGTGCCGTCATCGAAGCCGTCCACGCCGGTGTTGGCGGCGCTCAGTTCCAGCTTGGACAGCAGCGGTTCGGTGAGGTCCTTGGTGAGGGCGTGTGCCACGTCCACGCGGAAACCGTCAACGCCCCGGTCGGACCAGAAGCGGAGGGTCTTGAGGAAGTCGTCGCGGATTTCGCGGTTGGACCAGTTCAGGTCCGGCTGCTCCTTCGCGAAGATGTGCATGTACCACTGGCCGGGGGTGCCGTCCGGTTCGGTGATGCGCTCCCATGCCGGCCCCCCGAAGACGGAGTCCCAGTCCGACGGCGGGAACTCGCCGTTGGGGCCTTTGCCGTCCCGGAAGATGTAGCGGTCGCGGGCGGCGGAGCCCTTCGGCGAGGCCAGCGCTTCCTGGAACCACTGGTGCCGGTCCGAGGAGTGGTTGGGGACGATGTCGGCAATCAGCTTGATGCCGGCGCCGTGCAGGGTCTTGGCCATCTCGTCGAAGTCGGCCAACGTGCCCAGCTTGGGGTCGACGTCGCGGTAGTCGTCAACGTCATAACCGCCGTCGGCGAGCGCTGACGGGTAGAACGGGCTCAGCCAGACGGCGTCGATTCCCAGCGACTTCAGGTACGGGACCTTGGCGGTGATGCCCTTGAGGTCGCCGATGCCATCGCCGTTGGAGTCGGCGAAACTGCGGGGGTAGATCTGGTAGACGGAGGCCTGGCGCCACCAGTTGGGGTCGGCCAGACGGTCAGAGTCGGACAGGGTTGCCAGCGTGGCAGTGGTGGACAAGGACTAACCCTCTTCTTCAGTGCGGTTATATTTATATTGAGCCTAAATTTACTTCCTCAAGTATTATCTGGTGCTTTGTACAGGAAGGTCAACACCATGCCCGAACCGGTTCCGGCAACTCCCCAGTTGCTGCGGCGCGTCAGTGCCGGCGCGGTACTGGAATTCATGCGCACCGCGGCTGCGGTGACGGTCACGGACGTCATGGCTGCCACCGGGCTGACCCGCGCTACCACCATCGCCGTCTGCGAGGACCTGGTGCGGCGCGGCTGGCTCCTGGAGCTGGAGAACCAACGCGAGTTTGGCGGGTACCAGAAGGGCCGCCCCGCCAGGCGGTTCGAGCTCAACGGGCAGGCGGGCGTGGTCCTGGGAATGGACATCGGCTACTCCAAGGTCACCGTGGTGGTCTCCGATCTACGGGGCAGGACCCTTGGCCGTTCCAGCCAACCGTTCCAGGCCGGCGACGTGGGCTCGAAGGAACGCATCGCCTATATTGACGGCGTGGCCATGGCGGCGCTGCGCTCCGCGGAGACCGGGTCTGAACAGGTGCTGGCCGTCTGCGCCGGGGTGGCGGCGCCCGTGGACCGGCACGGTGATGTGGTGGCCACGCAAAAGTTCTGGGGATTGTTCGACCTGGGGTTGGCGCCGGCCCTCAAGGAGACCCGCGGGTGGACAGTGCTGCTGGAGAACGATGCCAACCTTGCCGCCCTTGGCGATCGGTGGCAGGGGGCGGCTGCCGGCGTGGACGACGTTGTGGTGATCCTGGCCAGCGAACGGCTGGGGTCAGGCATCGTGGAGGGCGGCCGGCTGGTGCACGGAAGCCGCGGCAGCGCCGGGGAGCTCGCCTACCTGGACCTGGTGGAAGGCGTAGGTGACACCTACGGCATCGCCCACCTGGCCCGGACGTGGGCAGCCGAGGCACTGGCCACGGACAGGCCCACTGCCCTCCGCGACTTCCGGCCAGGGCGGGTGGAGGCCGAGCAGGTCTTCGCCGCAGCGGCCCGAGGTGATTCTGTGGCCCTGGGCATCCTGGACCGGCTGGCGGACAGGATGGCACGGGTGGTGGGCACTGTGGCAACCCTGCTCAACCCCGAACTGGTGGTGATCGGCGGCGGTGTGGCCGATTCAGCGGACGTCCTCCTGGCGCCGATCAGCGAGCGCCTGAAGGAGTTCACTGCCACCCCCGCACGCGTGGCGGTGTCGCCGCTGGGTGACTCCATCGTGACGGTGGGCGCGGTACGGTGCGCGCTGGACTACGTGGAGAAGAACTCCCTGGACTTGGAGCTGGCGGCGCCCGCTGCTCCGGCCTAGCATTCGCTGCTCCGGCCTAGCATTCGCTGCTCCAGTCCAGGGCCGGCTACTCCGGCATGACCATGGTGCGCAGGTCCAGCTGCCGCAGCACCCTGTCCGCCACCTCGGGATCCATGTCCGGTTCGTTCCGCGCCGCCACCACTTCCTGCCGGGCTGCGTCCAGTGCGATGGTCTGCACGGCGATGGCCAGTTCGCGTCCGCGCTGGCGCTTCTCGGCCAAGGGCTCGTTCCGCAGGCTGCCGTCCGTCAGTTCCGCGTGCAGGCGCCGCATCCTGTCCTTGACCAGCGCCACTTTCTCCGGCGGCAGGTCCGTCATCAGGTCGTGCTGTTTCAGGGCCGCCACCGCGGCCGCCTGGGCCCTGGTGGCCAGCAGCCGGACGGCGTCGCGCTCGGCCGTTCCGTCCTCGGAGGCGTTGAGGACCCGCATGAGCCATGGCAGCGTCAGGCCCGGTAGGACCAGCGTGGCAAGGAGCACCGCGCAGGCGATGACCAGCAGATAGTCCCTGCCGGGGAACGGCGTGCCATCGGCCAGGGTCAGCGGCAGCGCCAGGGCCAGCGCCAGGGTGGCCAGGCCGCGCATGCCGCACCACGTCAGGATGAGGACTTCCTTCAGGGATGTGGGCTGCAGCAGGTTCCTGCGTTTCCTGGCGCCCAGGGCCAGGACGCCAAGCCACAGGAACCGGACCGCGAAGACCAGGACACAGACCACAAGGGAAGCCCCGGTCATGCCGAAAATTTCCGTTCCCTCGTCCCGGATGACATGGCGGATTTCAAGCCCCACCAAACCGAACGCCAGCCCGGTGGCCAGCAGCTCCACCACATCCCAGAAGGCGTTCCGGGTGACCCGCTCGGCGGCATCCTGCGGGCGGGCGTGGCGCTGCATTTCCAGGGCGGTGACCACCACGGCGATGACGCCGGAGGCATGCACCTCCTCCGCCAGGATGTAGGCGGCGAACGGCACCACCAGGGTCACGGCACTCCGGGCCACCATGGACGTGACCAGCCGGGTGATGAGCGCGATCAGCCAGCCCATGGCGACGCCGACCACGACGGCAAGCGCCGCTCCCACCAGGAACTGCAGGACGACGTCGGGCCCTATCTTGGTGCCGCCCACGGCAGCGGCCACAGCTGCCTGGAAAATGACGATGGCGGCAGCGTCGTTGAACAGGCCCTCGCTCTGCAGGACGGTGATCAGGCGGCGCGGCATGTGCACCCGGCCCGCCACGGATTCCACGGCCACCGGATCCGGCGGGGCCACCATGGCCCCGAGGGCGATGGCGGCGGGTATTCCGATGCCGGGGATCATCAGCCAGGCGGCGCCGGCCACCACGGCGGTGCTGATCACCACCAGGGCAACGGCCAGCATAATCAGGGTCCGCCACCGGACGCGGAACACGGCCCACGAGCTTCGCTGGGCGGTGGCGAACAGCAGCGGCGGCAGGAAGATGGGCAGGATCAGCTCGGGTTCAATCTCCAGGTCCGGGAAACCCGGTATGAACGTGAGGGCCACCGCCAGGAGGAGCATCAGGACCGGGTACGGCAACCGCAACCTGTCCCCCAGGCCCACGGCCACCACCGTGGCAAGCAGCAGTCCGACTATTAGTGCGAGCTGATCCATAAGCCTCTTCCCTGCCGGCGTCTACGGGCGCGGTTCCAGGGCAGCGGCCACCGGCAGGGTGCCGTCGCGGAACTCGATGGTCCGGCCTGCGGTCTGCGGCAGGTCCAGCACCGCCGCCGCCACGATCGCCACATTGGCCCGGGAGGTTTCCCGTTCCCCTTCCGGCGAGGGGTCGACGTCGATCCGTCCCGTTCCAGGGTTGTCCGTCAGCGCGCCGGGCCCCAGGATGGTCCACGCCAGCCCGGTGCCGCGCAGGTACTCGTCCGCAGCTGCCTTGGCTTCGGCGTAGGCAAAGAAGCTGCTGTCCTCCGGCACGCCGTGGTCCTTGCCGGCGCCGAAGTAGGACACCATGACGTAACGGTTCACCCCGGCCTGGGCAGCGGCATCCATGGACCGGATGGCAGCATCTTTATCCACGGCGTAGGTGCGGTCCGGGTTGCCGCCGCCGGCGCCTGCCGACCAGACCACGGCGTCGTGCCCGGCGAGCGCCTCGGCGATGGCCGCCGTCGTGGAATTTTCCACGTCCAGGACGGACGGCGTGGCGCCGGTGGCAGTGACGTCGCCGGCATGATCCGGGTTTCGGATGAACGAGGTCACGGAGTGTCCCTCGCCGGTGAGCAGTTCGGACAGGAGGAGGGCCACTTTCCCGTGGCCGCCAATGATGGCGATACGTGTCATGCACCCATTCTGCCTGCCAGGCACCTGCCCGCAGAAGCAACATGGCCCTGAACAGGGACTTTGTGCCCTGTTCCACGTTTCCGGCACCCACCTAGCTTGGGGGAATGGCTGCCGGACCCCATGCGGGGTTAGATGGACCCGCATCAGAAGCGATGTTGAAGCTGGGCCGTTTCTTCACGAAGTGGGACCAGACAGAGGACGGCAGGGCGGTGTTCCGCGAGGGCGGCCGCAAGGGTGACACCTTCTACCGCGATCGGTGGAGCCACGACAAGGTGGTGCGCTCCACGCATGGGGTGAACTGCACTGGTTCGTGCTCCTGGAAGGTGTATGTCAAGGACGGCATCATCACCTGGGAATCGCAGCAGACGGACTACCCTTCCGTGGGGGCCGACAGTCCGGAGTACGAACCAAGAGGCTGCCCCCGCGGGGCGGCCTTTTCCTGGTACACCTACTCCCCCACCCGGGTGCGGTTTCCGTACGCCCGGGGCGTCCTGGTGGAGATGTACCGGGAAGCCAGGGCGCGGCTGGGCGATCCGGTCCTCGCCTTCGCGGAGATCGCGGCGGACCCCGAGAAGCGCCGGCGCTACCAGCAGGCCCGGGGCAAGGGCGGACTGGTGCGGGTGTCCTGGCAGGAAGCCATCGAGATCGCCGCCGCCGGGCACGTCAACACCATCAAGACGTATGGCCCTGACCGCTGCGCCGGCTTTTCGCCCATCCCGGCCATGTCCATGGTGTCCCATGCGGTGGGGACGCGCTTCATCCAGCTCATCGGCGGGGTGATGACGTCCTTCTACGACTGGTACGCCGACCTGCCCGTCGCCAGTCCCCAGGTGTTCGGGGACCAGACCGACGTTCCCGAATCCGGGGACTGGTGGGACGCACGCTACCTCATGATGTGGGGCTCCAATGTTCCCGTGACGCGCACGCCGGACGCGCACTGGATGACCGAGGTCCGGTACCGCGGCACCAAGGTGGTCACCGTCAGCCCGGACTATGCGGACAACACCAAGTTCGCCGACGAATGGCTTCCGGCGCAGGCCGGAACAGATGCCGCCTTGGCCATGGCCATGGGGCACGTCATGCTCAAGGAATTCTTCGTGGACAGGGACGTGCCGTTCTTCACCGACTACGTGAAGCGGTACACGGACCTTCCCTTCCTGGTCAGGCTGGAGGAGAACGACGACGGCGCCCTGACGCCGTCGAAATTCCTCACCGCCCTGGACGTCCCCGGCGAGTCCGGGGCTGAGGACGCAGCGTTCCGCACCGTCCTGTTTGACAGGGCCGCCGGGCGCCCCGCGGTCCCCAACGGGTCCATGGGCTTCCGCTATTCCGGCAGTGGTGAAGGCAAGTGGAACCTGGACCTCGAGGGAATCGAACCTGCGTTGTCCCTCCGGGAAGTATCCGGGGAAAGCGCCGAAATCCTGCTCCCCTGCTTCGAGGACGCAGGCGGCGAAGGCAGCATCCTGCGCAGGGGCGTCCCGGTGATGGAGGTGGGCGGCCAGCTGGTGACCACCGTGTTCGACCTCATGCTGGCTCAATACGGAGTGGGACGGGACGGCCTGCCCGGCGAGTGGGCGACCGGCTACGACGACGCCGCCAGCCCGTACACACCGGCGTGGCAGGAGGAGATCACCAGCGTCCCCGCGCAGGCCTGCATCCGGGTGGCGCGCGAGTTCGCCCGCAATGCCGAGCAGTCCAACGGCCGCTCCATGATCATCATGGGGGCAGGCATCTGCCAGTGGTTCCACGGCGACACCACCTACCGGGCGGTGCTGGCCCTGGTGATGCTCACCGGCTGCATGGGCCGCAATGGAGGGGGCTGGGCGCATTATGTGGGCCAGGAAAAGACCCGGCCCATCACCGGCTGGGTGTCCCTGGCCAACGCCCTGGACTGGTCGCGGCCGCCGCGGACCATGACCGGCACCAGCTACTGGTACATGCACACGGACCAGTGGCGGCAGGACGGGTACTCCGCCGACGCCCTCAAGTCACCCCTGTCCACCGGCAAGCTGGACGGCATGCACACGGCGGACGCCATCGCCCAGTCCGCCCGGCTGGGCTGGATGCCGTTCTATCCGCAGTTCGACCGCAATCCCCTGGACGTGGCCGATGAGGCGGAGGCCGCCGTGGCCGCCGGGAGCGCCGCTGACACACCCTCCTACATCGCCGAGTCGCTGAAGAACCGCTCGCTCAACCCTGCCATCGAGGACGTGGACGCCCCGGCCAACTGGCCGCGGACCCTGGTGCTGTGGCGGTCCAACCTGTTCGGTTCCTCCGCCAAGGGCAACGAGTACTTCCTCCGCAACCTGCTGGGAACCCACAACAACGTCCTGGGCGGGGACAGCGCAGAGGAACTCAAGCCCCGGGACGTGGCGTGGCACCCGGAGGCGCCGCAGGGGAAGCTGGACCTCCTGGTCTCCGCCGACTTCCGCATGACGTCCACCACGCTGCTGTCCGACGTCGTGTTTCCGGCCGCCACCTGGTACGAAAAGCATGACCTTTCCTCCACGGACATGCACCCGTTCGTGCACGCCTTCAGCCCCGCGATCAATCCGCCATGGGAAACCAAGACGGACTTCGAGACCTTCCACCTGCTGGCGCGGGAATTCTCCCGGCAGGCACAGACCCACCTGGGCGTCCGCCGCGACCTCGTCAGCATCCCGCTGCAGCACGACACCCCGGGGCAGCTCGCCCAGCCCGGCGGTCGGGTCCGGGACTGGCGGGACCCGGACATCCCTGCCGTGCCGGGGCAAAACATGCCCGTCTTTTCGGTCGTGGAGCGGGACTACACAGCCATCGCGGACAAGCTCGCCGCCGTCGGACCGCTGGCGGACAAGCTGGGTTTCACCGTCAAGAACGTCACGTACAAGATGGCGGAGCCGCTGGCCCGGCTCAGCCACGCCAACGGCGTGATGCTGGGCGGGGCTGCGGACGGCCGGCCGGCCATGGACACCGATTCGAAGATGGCGGAGGCAATCCTGGCATTCTCGGGGACCACCAACGGCGCCCTGTCCGTCCAGGGTTTCAAGGACCTGGAAGTCCGCACCGGCCAGAAGCTGGCGGACCTGGCGGAGGGTTCCGAGGAAAAGTTCATCACCTTCGCCCAGACCCAGGCAGGTCCGGTGCCGGTCATCACCTCGCCGGAATGGTCCGGCTCCGAAACCGGTGGACGGCGGTACGCCCCGTTCACCATCAACATCGAACGGCTCAAGCCGTTCCACACCCTCACCGGCCGGATGCACTTCTTCCTGGACCACGACTGGATGACCGACATCGGCGAGGCCCTGCCTATCTACCGGCCGCCGCTGGACATGCACCGGCTGTTCGGCGAACCGCGGCTCGGCACCGACGGCGCCATGGAGGTGACGGTCAGGTACCTGACACCGCACTCGAAGTGGTCCATCCATTCCGAGTACCAGGACAACCTGCTGATGCTCTCCCTGTCCCGCGGCGGGCCGACCGTCTGGATGAGCCCCGCCGACGCCGATGCGATCCAGGTCCGGGACAACGACTGGGTGGAGTGCACCAACGTCAACGGCGTGCTGGTGGCCCGCGCGATTGTCAGCCACCGCATGCCTTCAGGAGTTGTGTACGTCCACCACGCCCAGGAGCGCACCATCGACGTGCCGAAATCGGAGGCCACCGGCCGCCGCGGCGGCATCCACAACTCAGTGACCCGGTTGCTGGTGAAACCCTCGCACCTGGCCGGCGGCTACGCCCAACTGGCATACGCCTTTAACTACCTCGGCCCCACCGGAAACCAGCGCGACATGGTGGCCACGGTGCGCCGCCGCTCGCAGGAGGTGCAGTACTGATGCGCGTGATGGCCCAAATGGGCATGGTGATGAACCTGGACAAGTGCATCGGCTGCCATACCTGCTCCGTGACCTGCAAGCAGGCGTGGACCAACCGGGCCGGCACCGAATACGTGTGGTTCAACAACGTGGAGACCAGGCCCGGGCAGGGCTACCCGCGGCGGTACGAGGACCAGGAGCGCTGGTACGGCGGCTGGACCCTGAACCGGCGCGGCAGGCTGGTGCTGAAGGCCGGCGGCCGGGTGAAGAAGCTGTTCGGCATCTTTGCCAGCCCCGTCCAGCCGGAGCTCAAGGACTACTACGAGCCGTGGACCTACGACTACAAGACCCTGGTGGACGCGCCCCTGGGCGACGACTTCCCGGTGGCGAGGCCCAAGTCCCTGATCACCGGGGAGGACACCAGGATCACCTGGTCCGCCAACTGGGACGACAACCTGGGCGGCTCGCAGGACCACGGCCACCTGGACCCGCTGGTGGAGAAGGTCCGGCGCGAGTCCGAGGACAAGATCAAGTTCGCCTACGAGCAGACCTTCATGTTCTACCTGCCCCGGATCTGCGAGCACTGCCTGAACCCCTCCTGCATGGCATCCTGCCCGTCGGGCGCGATCTACAAGCGGGTGGAGGACGGCATCGTACTGGTGGACCAGGACCGGTGCCGCGGTTGGCGGCAGTGCATCACCGGCTGCCCGTACAAGAAGATCTACTTCAACCACAAGACCGGCAAGGCCGAGAAGTGCACCTTCTGCTACCCCCGCGTGGAGGTTGGCCTGCCCACCGTCTGCTCCGAGACGTGCGTGGGGCGGCTGCGGTACCTTGGGTTGTTTTTGTACGACGCCGATGCCGTCACCGCGGCGGCGTCCGTCACCGACCCGCAGGACCTCTACGACGCCCAGATGGACGTGCTGCTGGATCCGCACGACCCCCGCGTCCAGGCCGAGGCGCGGGCGCAGGGCATTCCGGAGGACTGGCTCGACGCCGCCCGCCGCTCCCCCGTCTACGCGCTGGCCAAGGTGTACAAGGTTGCCCTGCCGCTGCACCCGGAGTACCGCACCATGCCGATGGTCTGGTACGTGCCGCCGCTCTCCCCCGTGGTGGATCTGCTGCGCGACCAGGGGCACGACGGCGAGGATGCCGGCAACCTGTTCGGCGCCATCGACGCGCTGCGGATCCCGGTGGAGTACCTGGCCGAACTCTTCGCCGCCGGGGATACGGAACGGGTCACCGCAGTCCTGCGAAAGCTGGCTGCCATGCGTTCCTTCATGCGTGGCATCAGCATGGGCGACGACCCGGACGAGGCCATCCCGGAGTCCGTGGGCATGGACGGACAAAGCATGTACGACATGTACCGGCTGATGGCGATCGCCAAATACAGCGAGCGCTACGTCATCCCCACGGCACACCTGGAGCAGGCGCATGACCTGGAGGAACTGGGCTGTTCGCTGGATTTCGACGGCGGACCGGGCATGCAGGATTCGGCACCGTTCGGTGAGGCGAGCGGCAGGCCCGTCCCGGTGGCCGTGGATACCTTCCACGCGCTGCGGGACCGGCAGAGCACCGACACCATTGCGGCCGGCTCCAGCCTGCACGGCCGGGTGAACCTGCTGAACTGGGACGGCCGCGGCGCCCCGCCGGGACTGTTCCCGAACAAGCTTTCCCCGAACGAGGGACCGGAGCCGGACACTCTGGCGGCGGCCGGGGACCAGCCGTGAACCGGCCAGCCGTCAACGCGCCAGCAATTAGCCGCCGCGACCAGGTGGTGTACCTCGCCGCGGCCTGGTGCCTGTCCTATCCGGACGGGGAACTGGTGGAACGCGTACCCCTGGTCCGGGCCGCGCTGGCCGAGTTTCCCGGGACACTGCCGGGGTTCGCGCCGGTGCTGGACCTCCTGGAAACCACCCAGCCCATGGATCTGCAGGCCCAGTACGTCCGCGAATTCGACCTGGGCAGGCGGCACGCCCTGCACCTGAGCTACTGGACGGACGGCGACACCCGCCGGCGCGGTGAGGTGCTGGCCCTTTTCAAGGAGGCCTACCGGCACAGCGGGGTACTGGTGGACCTGGACGGGGAACTTCCCGACTACCTGCCCATGGTGCTGGAATTCGCCGCCCGGGTGGATGGCGAGGCAGGGCGGGAACTGCTGAAGCGCTACCGCGCCAGCCTGGAAATGCTCCGGCTCGGGCTGCTGCGGGACAACCTGCCGCACGCCCGGATCCTGGCGGCCATCTGCGCCACCTTGCCAGGGAAGTCACCGCAGGACGAGCAGGAAGTGATGCGCATGGCCGGCTACGGTCCACCCGCCGAGAGCGTGGGGCTGGACCCCTACGACCCGCGGCTGCTGCCAATTGGGAGGGCCTGACCATGGCGGCACTCAACGAGGCGCTGGCTGCGGAGCCGGGACCCGCCGCCGTGCTTAACACCTGGGACACCGTGCTGTGGGGCGTCCTGCCCTATGTCATGGTTGTGGTGCTGGTGGGAGGACTGGTGTGGCGCTACCGGTACGACCAGTTCGGCTGGACCACCAGGTCCTCCCAGCTGTACGAATCCAGGCTGCTGCGGATTGCCTCCCCGCTGTTCCACTTTGGGCTGCTGGCTGTCATCGCCGGGCACTTCTTCGGCCTGGTGATCCCGATGGCTTGGACGCAGGCGGTGGGGATGAGCCAGGAGTTCTACCATTTCAATGCCCTGCTGGTTGGCGGCATCGCCGGGGTTGCGACGCTGGGCGGAATCGCACTGCTGATCTACCGCCGCCGCACCACCGGGCCGGTGTTCATGGCCACCACCAAAAACGACAAGACCATGTACGTGGTGCTGACCGCTGCCATCGTGTTCGGGCTGTGGACCACTCTTGCCAGCGTTTTCGAAGGCGAACACGGGCACAACTACCGCGAAACCGTGGCGCCGTGGTTCCGTTCGCTCTTCATTTTCCAGCCGGACATCGCGGCGATGGCCGCGGCGCCGTTCTCCTTCCACCTGCACACCCTGGTGGGGATGGCACTGTTCGTCATCTGGCCGTTCACGCGGCTGGTGCACGCCTTTACCGCGCCGCTGCACTATCTGTTCCGCCCGTACATCGTCTACCGATCCCGGGACAGGGAGACGAAGGGCCGGGGCTGGTCTGCCGTGGGCACGCCGGACCGGGACACCCGCAACCGCTGACCGGCGGTGCGTTTTAGGCAAAGAGCTGAGGAGCTAGCAGTGGCCGGAACAACCCCAACGCCACTTACCGGAAGGGCGCTGAACCTTGCGCTCGCGACGGCGGCCTCCGTGGCAGGTTTCTGGGCGTGGAACTCGGTAGCTACGCTGGGTGCCTTCTACACGCAGGACCTGGCGCTGACACCGGCCGCCACGGGGGTCCTGGTGGCCATGCCGGTGTTCGTTGGGTCGCTGGGACGGATCGTGGTGGGCACCCTGACGGACAAGTACGGCGGCAGGGCCATGTTCACGTTCGTGCTGCTGGCCGCCATCCCTCCCATCCTCCTGGTATCCCTGGGCGGCCTCATTAGTTCGTTCGCGCTGGTGCTGGGCGCCGGGCTGCTGCTGGGCGTGGCCGGAACAGTATTTGCCGTTGGGATTCCCTTCGTCAGCGCCTGGTACGAGCCGGCCCGCCGAGGGTTCGCCACCGGCGTCTTCGGTGCCGGCATGGGCGGGACGGCGCTGGCGGCCTTCCTGAATCCCCGGCTGGTGGCAGGAATCGGCTACTTCCCGACGCACCTGCTGATCGCCGGTGTCCTGGCCGTCATGGCGGCGCTGGTCTGGTTCCTCATGAAGGAGTCCCCCGGCTGGGCACCCAATCACGCACCGGTGCTGCCCAAGCTCCTGGATGCCGCCAGGACAGCCGTCACCTGGAAGATGTGCTTCCTGTACGCCGTGGTCTTCGGCGGCTTCGTGTCCTTTGCCACCTACCTGCCCACCTACCTTCGCGACGTCTACAGCTTCGACCCCGCCGGAGCGGGCGCCCGGACCGCCGGGTTTGCCCTCGCCGCCGTCCTGGCCCGTCCGGTGGGCGGCGTGCTCGCGGACAAGGTGGGCCCCAGGCCGGTGGTCCTGGTGGCCCTTGGGGCCGTTGCCGTCCTGGGCTGGGTGGTGAACCTGCGGCCCGACGGCGAGGTCCCGGCGGGTGCCACGTTCGTTGCCATGGCCGCTGCGCTGGGTTTGGGGACGGGTGGGGTGTTTGCCTGGGTGGGTGTCCTTTCGCCGGCAGGGAAGGTGGGCAGCATCAGCGGCATCGTGAGCGCCGCGGGTGGCCTGGGCGGCTACTTCCCCCCGCTGGTCATGGGCGCAACGTACGACGCCGCGACCCGCAGCTATTCGATCGGCCTGCTCCTGCTGGTGGTCACCGCTCTGGTGGCCCTGGTGTTCACCCTCTTCGCGGTCCAGCACAGGGCCGGCACCGCAGCGGTTCAGAGGGCGCGGTAACGCAGGTACACCACGCCATTGCCGAACCGGCGCTCCTCCAGCAGTTCCAGCCGCGCCGCCAATCCGTCCGGCAGGAAGCGCAGGCCGCCGCCCACCGTAACCGGATTGATGAACAGCTGGCACTCGTCCACCAGGCCGGCCTTCAGGGCGTGCGCGGCGAGGGTTGGGCCCCCGATGCTGATGTTCCTGTCGCTGGTGGATTTCAGCTCCTGCACCGCCTCCGGAGTGAACTGCCGCTCCAGCCGGGTCCGTGGCGTGGCGACGGTGTCCAGGGACGTCGAATACACCACTTTGTCCGCCGCCTGCCAGACGCGGGCATAGTCCTGGATCACCGGCGGCTCTTCGGGCGTGCCCATGGTCTCCCACACCGACATCACCTCATACATGCGGCGGCCCAGGAGGTAGGTACCCACATCCCGCTCCAGGTCGTTGATGAAGGCGTGGATTTCCTCGTCCGGCATGGACCAGGAGAAGTTGCCGTTGGGGTCTGCCGTGTAGCCGTCCAGGGACATGATTGCGGAGTAGATCAGCTGCGCCATGGGCCCATTCTGCCGGTGTTGGGCAGATCCCGCACGCAATTCAAAGCAGGTTCGCTGCCAGGGTCCTGCCGACGAACGTCCCGTACCGCTCAGCAGACCAGCCGCGTTTCAGGACCAGCGTCTCGTAAAGCTCAGCCGCGGTGCAGGTAAACATGACGTCCGCGGCCTCCCTGGCACTGAGGCCCGGCCGGAGGAGTCCCCGGCCCACCAACTGCCGCGCGTTGTGCAGCATCCGCCGGTACCGCGCCTCCTCCACTTCGTTCAGCAAGGCAGCCATGGTGGCATCGCCGCCGGCGGCAGCCTCGCGGATGAGCAGGAACACCGGAGCCCCAAGCGGGCTCACCTCGGTGGTGAAGCGGCCGAACTGCTCCATGAGGGCTGCAGGATCAGTGCTGGTCAGCTGGGCAAGATCAGACCGTTCCTCGGCCGGCGGCCCACCCGCGCCCAGGAGGCTGTCCTCGTAGATGGCCCGCACCAGCCCCGGTTTGCCGCCGAAGTTCTTGTAGACGGTCTCGGCCGACACTCCGGCAGCCTCGGCAATCCCGGCGATGGTGGTGGCGCCGAATCCCTTGGCCAGGAACAACTCGCGGGCGCGGGCGCGGACCGTTCGCAGTGACTCCTCGGCGAGCTGCCGACGCCGCCGTGCGTCATAGCTGCGCCTGGAGGTGTGCTTCCCGGGGGCATTGACGGCGTTCTGCATGCGGTCCTAAACTCCAATCAATACAGTTCACTGTATTGAATTTAATCTAACAGGTCACAGCCCCGCTTCCGCGGGCACCAAGGAGTTTTCCATGGACACGCCGAACGGCGTGGACCGCCTCCCCGACGGCCCTGTTCGCCGCATTTTCAACGCAGCCGGGCAACACAACCTCGACGCCATGATGGCCGAATTTGCCGACGACTACGTCAATACCACTCCCAACCACCCCTCCCGCAGCTTCACCGGAAGCGCCCAGGTGCGGTCCAACTGGTCTGCGCTTTTCGCGGGCATCCCCGACCTAAGCGTGGAGGTGTCCGATGCCGCGACCGGAACCGACGGCAAAGTCTGGGTTGAGTGGGGATCCCATGGCACCCGCCGCGACGGCACCGCCGTCGAGCAGGCGGGAGTGGGTATCTTCAGCCTTCGTGGCAACCAGGTCGCAGCCGTAAGGTTCTACCTGGAGCCAGTGGATCAGGACGCCGGGGACGTCAATGCCGCGGTCCGGGCGATCGCCGGGACCGGCTCAGAAGGAGCCTTGAGATGATACTCCTGGTGGGGGCCACCGGTGATCTGGGCGGAAGAATCGCGAGGCGGTTGCGTGAATCCGGGCAGGATGTCCGCTGCCTGGTCAGGAGCACCACTGACGCTTCGGGCCTGCTGGCCATTGGAGCGGAGGTTGTCCACGGCGACCTCACTGAGCGCGACACGCTGCTCCCCGCTTGTCAGGGAGCAGCTACCGTGATCGCCACCGCCACGGCGATCAGCCGGAGGCTGCAGGGGCAAAGCACGGCCAGCATCCACGATGTCGACGAGGTGGGCATGGGCCACCTTATCGAGGCAGCGGAGGCAGCCGGCGTGAGCCGCTTCGTCTACCTCTCCTTCACCGGCGTTGCAACAGCAGTGGAGACACCCCTGCAGCACGCCAAGCTGGCCATCGAGAGGCGGCTCGCGGCCTCGGCCATGCAAACGGTCATCGTGAGGTCGGACGCATTCCAGGAAGTGCATTTCTCTCCCCTCAGCCGCTTCGACATGGGAGCCGGCAAAGTGTCGGTCATCGGCAAGGGCGACACCAAAGCCCGGTGGGTGGCTGAGGATGACGTCGCGGCGCTTCTCTGTGCCGTGGCGATCGAGCCGGAACCGCCGCGGCTGGTGGAGTTCGGCGGCCCCGAATCGCTCACGAAGAACGAAGCCAGCGCCGTGGCAGGGAAATTAATGCACCGAAGGATGAAAGTCCGGCATATGCCGCGCCCCGTAGCGCGCCTCGCTGTCCGCCTGCTGTCAGGCCGTAACGACGGCCTCGCCTCCGCGCTGGGGGCGGGCCTGACGTCGGACCTCAACGTGGCCACTTGGGACGACATGCCGCTCCGCCAACGCGGGATCAACCCGAAGCCTGTGACGGACTTCCTGGAAGAACAGGCACGGGCAATGGCCCGGCCCGCGAGGTAATCAGCCCTTTCGGAACACCAGGAACTGCTGCCCCAGGGTCCAAAGGTTGGAGACCGTCCAATAGACCAGGACGCCTATCGGAAAAAAGATCCCGCCCACACCGAATACCAGCGGCAGGACGTAGAGGAGTATCTTCTGCTGGCGCATCAGGGGGCTTTCGCTGTCCTGCCCGGCCATGCTTCGTGAGGACACCAGTTTCTGCGTCAGGAACTGGCAGGCAATCATCACCAGGATCATAACGACGGCGAGGACGGCCACGGCGGTGGGGTCGCCGCCGCCGTGCAGCAGCGAGGCGGACAGCGGCGCGCCAAAAATGCTGGCGGAATCGAACTGGACCGCCTGGTCCCGGCCCAGCGCGCCGATACCTTGGCCCTGCGGCGCGGCGTTGGAGATTCCGGACAGGACCTGAAACAGGGCCAGGAAGAACGGCGCCTGGATCAGCAGCGGCAGGCAGGCGGAGAACGGGTTGGTGCCGTGCTTTTTGTACAGGGCCATCTGTTCCTGGGCCATGGCCTGCCGGGATGCCTGGTCCGTCCTGCCCTTG